>NZ_JBIARL010000012.1:6935-310125 GCF_042889835.1 Streptomyces sp. NPDC002463 | reverse complement strand
GCGCGCGGTCTCCTGCGGAGACACGACGCGGAGTGACTGCGTCACTCCAAGGGCGCTGCGCCGCTGCGCGGCGCTGGGCTGGGCTGGCTGAGGGGCAGCCACCTGCGGTGACTGCGGAGTGGTGAGGTTGGGTTGAGGGGTGCGGGTGTGGGGTGGGGGGTTGTTCGTGGTGGAGCACCCGCCTGCGGCGGGGCGTGGTGCTGGTAAGTTGGTTTGTTTGCTTGGTAGTTGATTGGGTGTCAGTGGGCAGGGTGCGGTGAGTGGGTTAGGGCCCCTGCGGGGCCGGCGGAAGCATGTCGGCCATATGCGGGCGGTCGCGGCGCACACCAGTGGAGTGGTCTTCCAGGGTCTATAAGGACGACGGAAAGGCATCACCCTGCGTGATGCGTAGAGAATCCGCCGAAACCAAGTTGTCTAGACCGCTTCATGATCGACTACGGGACGACCTCGGCGCCGAACCGGACATGCGAAAACCGCAAACACCAACAGACACCATCAACTGCCAAAAAACTTCCCTTATATGACGAAAACGCAAAACACCGACAGGGGACCTCTCCTGACGCCACACCAACACCCCATACAGAAAGCGCATCAGACGAACCACCACACACCCCCTCCCCCACACCCACCGGGCCCGAGGAGAGACGCCAGCCCCACCCGCACCACCGGACCCAACGCAGGATCACGGTCGCCACAGACACCGAAACCGCCCACGCTCCACAAGGGCAAGGCGCAGCAACAGGGACCACTGCCGGCCGGGCATCCGCACGTCATACGACTCGCCGCCGGACCGGGGATGGTCTGCCCCCTCGACATCACAGCCGCCCCTGTGCAAGAGCCATGGTCAGTCCATCCCTCACAGCTCCCAGCCCACCCATCCACCTGGGAAAACAGCCTGAGAGGCTCTCAGGACCACGCTCACCACACCCCAGGAACACGGGCAAGACAGTTTCTCCGGCACCGGGCCCCACAGGTCCTGCAGGAGGGTCAGAAACATCAGACAACAGGGGCGCAGGGCGCAGCGAGGGGGACGCCATCGCACCGCCGATCAGACGGGGCCGGGCAGCAAGCCGCAGAACAGGCCGCCCTGGGCGCGGGAAAGCCGGCGGCAACAGAGGAACGAGAGCCTGCGGCTCTCCCCCGCCGGCCCAGGACACGACAGGCAGTCACACACCCGCCTGCCGCACAACAGCCCCGGGGCCCCGCCTGACCCCACCCCGCATACAGAAAACGCATACGCCATACACCACCCCGCATACGGAAACCGCATCACCCACCCACCCCATCCCACACAGCCCCACACCGACAGCGAGCAGTCGGTGTGGGGCTGCTGGACAAGACAAGCGGTACGGCACGAGACCAGGCCGCCCACACAGGCCAGCGGGGTACCTCCACAGGCAAGGGCGCCCACAAGGGGCATCCCCACAGGCACCGGAAGCAAGCAGGAACTACCACCGATACGGTGAACCGTGCGGCCATCCCCCAAGAGCGGGGAACAGCGGCCCGCGGCATGGTCCCACCACAAGACCACAGGACCACAGGACCACCGGACCGTCCCCGTAACGGGCGGGGGCAGCCGTGGCAAGCCCGGTGACAAGCCCGGCGGCAAGCAGACCGCAGGCACGCTCCCCAGACCGGCCGACACTCACCACACCCACACCACACAGCGACCCAAGCGACCAGAACACCAACCATCCCCACACAAGCGCAGGGAACAGACCGCCGCGACGCCTCGTAGACGTCGCAAGACCCACCCCCGCCCCGACAGGAAGCCCTTGCGCATGCCAGGGACCATGCCGCCGGGTGAGGGTCTGTCCAGTGAACGGTGGTTCTGGAGTTGTTGGGGATTCAGCGGCGGGCGGCTGAGAGGCGGCCGTCGAAGGTGATATCGAAGGCGTTGAGTGCGGGCCTTCCATCGCTGGGTCCAGCGTTTGCGTCCCTGGCCGGTGGGGTCCAAGCTCATGATGGCCATGTAGACACACTTCAGGGCGGCCTGCTCGTTCGGAAAATGTCCGCGGGCACGGACGGCCTTGCGGATCCGCGCGTTCACGGACTCGATCGCGTTGGTAGTGCAGACGATCCGCCGTATCTCGGTGTCGAACTGGAGGAAGGGCACGAACTCGGCACAGGCGTTCTCCCAAAGCCGCACGATCGCCGGGTATTTCCGACCCCACTTGTCGGCGTACTCGTTGAAGTGGCTCTGGCAAGAATTTCGTAGTCGAAGATCACCTCGGTGACACGGTCAGCCGGTCCGCGTAGCGGCGGCGGATGTGGGCGATCAGAACGACGCGGTGACGGAGGAGAGGGACGCCGGAGCGACCGGCCATCAGGCGTTTCTGCAGCTTGACGTCGGTGATGCGGCCTTCGTTGACGCCGGAGTTGTATGGGGTGGTGATTCCCTGTGCGACGGCGTGCTGGTCTTCGCGAAGGGCTCCGGCGAGGCCGACGAGAGGGGCCAGGCCGCTGTCTGCGAGGTCGTTCAGCCAGCCCGGGAGGGGCGCCGAGTCGCGGTTGCCGAGCATGGCGGCGAACTGTCGGACCAGGTCGTGAGTCTGCCTCAGTTCCGGGCAGTGGTCGAGGAGCCGGGGCAGGCGGTCATTGATGTGGAGGTTTCGTCGGTGCGGGTGGGTGGTGATCCAGCGGGCGGCTTCGCGTGGGGATGGCGGCCGTTCGCGTGGTTCGTCCAGGGGTAGGCCCCGCCTGAGAGGTGCGACGGCCATCTTCACGCGCTGGCAGTGGCCGAGGTAGCCCTTGGTCTGGAGTTCCTCGTGCAGGATTTTCGCGCTGTGCTGGCCTTCGTCCCAGCGTTGTTGCAGGTAGTCGAGGTAGGGGTCCAGGGTGGAGGGCTTGCGGGGCGGTCGGCGCATCACCTCCTGCCAGGTGCGGGCCCGGGCGTACTTGCCGACCGTACGACGGTCCAGGCCGAGCTCGCGGGCCACGGAGCTGTGGCTCCGGCCGGTGCGGGTCAGGGTTTGAACAGCCCCGAACAGTCTTCGGGCGTGCCGTGCGGCCCGGGTGTCGGCCGCGGTGTTCTCGGCGGCCTCCTCGGCTGGTGCGGGACCGCTCTCGCCGACCGGGGGAAGTGCTGCGGCCAGACAACCGCGGTGGGCGGAGGCGATGTCCTGGACGCGGCGGGAAAGGCCCTGCCAGAGATGGAAACGGTCGCTGACCTGCACCGCACCGGGGGCGCCGCCCGCGATGCCCTGCCGGTAGGTGAGGGAGCCGTCGCGGCAGGCGACCTCGACACCGGGGTGCTCGCGGAGCCACCGGCTGAGCTGTTCGGCGTCGCGTCCTTCCCAGAGGGTGAGCGGGAGACGGGTGGTGGCGTCGACCAGGAGGGTGCCGTAGGTGTCGCCGTAGAGTGCGAAGTCGTCCACCCCCAGCACCCGGGGCGTCACCAGCGGCGGAAGAGGCACCCGCATCAGCTGGGACAGGACGGTGCACCGCGAGAGCCGGATGTTCAAGATCCGCAGCACCCGGGCGCCGCCCCGGCCCGCCAGCACCACGCCGACGTCCTCCACCAGGCGCTGCAACTGCGGTGTCCGCCGTTGATAGCGCACGGTCAGCACCGTCACCTGTTCAGCGAAGGTCTTCTTCAGACACATCACGTTCTCGCAGTACAGACGGCGTACGGACAAGTCGATGCGCACAGGCCGGCCGGCGAGAGTGACGTCGGCGAGGTGCCGTACGTAGCGGCTGTGGCACCACTGGCTGAGTCGACCGCATCCCGTACATTCCCCCGGAACACCGGACCTCGTACGGGCGTAAACCGCCACACCAGTGTCAGAGACATCAACCGAGACGACCAGCACATCGAGCAACTGTGGCAGCAGTCTCGCCAGTTCAACAGAGCACAACGACAGGCTGCCCGCTACGCGGACCGGCTGACCGTGTCATCGAGATGATCTTCGGCTACGAAATTCTTGCCAGAGCCATGAACGTGCTCAGCCAGGTACGGACGAACGTGCCCGGCTAAGGGCTCTCTTCACAATGACCTGGTGATTGGGTAGATCTGAGGGCTTGCTGGCGCAGCAGGAAAAGCTGCGGGTCCCGGGCATGCTCGAACGTATCGCGCATCCGGGCGAAGAATCGCTGTCGGTCGCCTGGAGGCAGCTCCGGGCTTGCGGGCACGGGGCCGCGTCGGGCATGACGTGGCGCGGGCACGGCACGTAGAGGGGTGGGCGGCGTGCCGGTCAGCGGCCAGGTGAGGACTTCGACCAGCCGAGCCTCCAAGCACGGCTTCGAACCCCTGCCCATCCCCGACACCGCCAACCCGGCACCCGGGATCTTCCCCTTCACCGACGCCGAACCAGCCACCACGCCCATCCCCGGCATCCGCATCGCCCGCCCGAACAAGCACGTCTTCACCAAAGACCTCACCATCGAAGCAGGCATCAAGACCGGCGCCACCAAAGTCAGCATCGACACCGCCACCTACGAAGGCCACCTCCGCGTCACCGGCCCCATCGCCCTCGCCCACGCCTTCATCACCGGCATCGGCCTCTCCAAGGCCTAACCTCAACCGGTCCCCCCATCGGAGCCTCGACCACCATCAGCCCCAGCGCCGTCATTGCCCTGGCCTGCTCGACGGCAGTCGTCTGTACCGGACGGGCCTTCGCTCCACTGTGAGAAATCGCCGGGACTTGTCGCTGCTGGTCAAGGCCAGTGCGGATCACACCCGTAGTGACGCGACCAACACACCCCGATGACCGGCCCATCGTCAAGGGTCGCCAAGGAGAGAAGTGGGGGCACAATCCGCCGTCCGCTCTGCGGCATGTCACCGACGCCGCGTAGGCTCCCGCCCATGAACGACGGGGAGCCCGGCAGACGGGTGATCGACGGCCGTTTCGAGCTCCAGACGCGGCTCGGCGGCGGTGGGATGGGCACGGTGTGGCGTGCGAGGGACATCGTGCTCGACCGGGCCGTGGCCCTCAAGGAGGTGCGCCCACCCGACCCGGGGCTCGCCGATTACGACCCGCAGGCGGCTCGCATGCTGCGCGACCGGGTGCTACGCGAGGCGCAGGCGCTCGCTCGGGTCGAACACCCCGGTGTCGTGACCATCCACCACATCGTGGACGCCGGCGAAGACACCTACCCCTGGCTCGTCATGGAACTGGTGACCGGCGGCTCGCTCGCGGACCAGTTGGCAATCGGGCCGATGGAACCCGTCGCCGCGGCCAGACTCGGACGCGAACTGCTTGCCGCACTGCGGGCCGCGCACGACGTCGGCATCCAGCACCGGGACGTGAAGCCAGCCAACGTGCTGCTGCGGCCTGACGGCCGTCCCGTGCTCACCGACTTCGGCATCGCCGCCATCCGGGAGTCGACCGCACTGACCGCGACCGGATCCATCATCGGAACCCCCGACTACATGGCGCCTGAGCGCATCTCTGGTGACGAGGGCGGCCCCGCGTCCGACCTGTGGTCACTCGCGATGCTGCTGTACGTCGCCGTGGAAGGCGCGCACCCGCTGCGCAGGGGATCCACGCTGGCCACACTGGCAGCGGTCCTCAGCGAGCCACTGCCGCCGCCGCGCCGGGCAGGAGTGCTCGCAACAGCGCTGTCCGCCGTTCTCGTCAAGGACCCGACGGCGCGGCCCGACGCCGCCGGTCTGGACGCGCTCCTCGCCGCAGCCGCCAAAGACACGTCCCCCGGCACGGTCCCGGGCGCCGCCAGGTCCACCTCGTACCACCTCGCCCCGCCCGCGACGGCCACCGCACCTGCATCGGCGACCCCGCCCGTGCCTGGCTTCGGCCCGGCGACGCCGTGGCCGTCCGACGGGACGCCCCACCCCTCCGCCAGGCCGACGCCCTATCCGGTCGGTCCCACCGCCCATCCCACGCCGGGCCGGGACCCGTGGGACGGCGTGCCGCGGATCGCTCCGCGCGGGTCGCACGAGCGAGGGCACGCCGAACAGGCCCGGCGTCGTGTCCGTGGGATCGCCATCGGCTCCTCCGTCGCCGCGACGGTGCTTGCAGGCCTCCTCGCCTGGACTCTCGTCCCCGGCTTCGGCGGTTCCAAGGAGCAGGGCGCCCAGTCCCCCGGCCCGACCACGTCCGGCTCCCGCACTGGTGCACCCAGCGCCTCGAGAACGGCAGATGCGCCTGAGAACACAGGTGACGACATCGGGGAGCCGGCGGCGCAGAACCTGCTGACCCCGGATGGCATCCGCACGGCGCTGAAGGCGCTGAAAGAGGCCACGGGCACAAACCAGGTGTGCGACCTCACGGTCTACCCGGAATACGTCTCGGCCCAGGTCATGGTCAAGGGCAGCAAGAGCCGCTACGACAACTGGACCTACCGTCCCGGGAGCGGCGCCGAAAAGGGGATCATCAGCGGCAGCGTTGGCCCCATGGACAGCCCGTTCAGCATGGACGAGTTCAACTGGGACGTTCTTCCCGCCCTGTTGAAACGGGCGGACAAGGAATTGAACGTCAAGGACATCTCGACGCGGTATCTGCTTGTCACGGGCGACGACCCGACCTTCGGCGACCCGAAGCACATGTCGGTCTACGTCTCGAACGCCTACAGCCAGGGCGGCCGCATCGAAGCCGATCCCACGGGCAAGGTCACCAAAGTGATGCCCAACGAAGCGAAAGACTGAGCATTTTCAGCTTCGCCACTTCAGGGTGACGCCATGGTCCTCGCTTGAGCCCTGGAAGCTGCTCGGCTGGGCCCGCCGGGCACGGTGGGTTGTCTGTGAAAGGCCGCAGGCGGTCACTTCGCTGAGGAGCTGGCTCCGCGCTTCGGAGAGGAAGACGATCGCGGGGAGGAATAGAACGCACGCTCGAAGTACCATCCCTGCAAGGTTCTCCGGCCGGTACTTCCCGACCTCCGCAGTGGCGTCGTCGGACGGAGGCATCCCTGGAGAGAGGACAGAGGGCGATGAGTGTGGCTGAGAGTTGGTCGCGTGTGATGAGTCTTCTTCGGGAGCACGCGCCGGCCGATCACGCGGATCTGCCCGGGCCCGCTACGGAGCAGATGCTCGCGGCCGCCGAAAAACGGATGGGGATCACCCTGCACGGGGACCTGCGGACCTGGCTGTTGCAGAACAATCTGGATCTGCCGGAAGAAGATTTCGACGACGACGTGCAATGTTGCGGCTTCGAGGGGTTCCCCGACGAGGGAATCTTCTTCCTGGGCATCCGGGCGATGGAGAGGCTCTACGCGAACCGCTCCACGCCCTGCGGATTCGACCCGCCGGACCAGCCGGACTATCCGTTCTGGCGCAACGAGTGGATCCCGTTCCTGTCGGACCAGGACGGCTGGAGGGGAAAGTTCATCGATGTGCGGGACGGGCGTGTCGGGCGCTGGTTCGTGGGTGACCCCACGGTCACAGGCGAGTACGAATCGATGGCCCAGTATTTCGACTCTGTGGCGGAGACACTGACGAGGATCGCCGGTGGAAGCTCCCAGGTCAGTCCGTTCTCCGAAGGTCGGCTTGTCTGGTCGTGAGGCGGTTTCCGACTGGACGACGGCCGTTGCCCATCCGTCCTCACCCTGGAACGACAATGAGAGTCATCAGCATTGACGTTCCAGGGTGAGGATGGCTGCGGCGATGACGGTCATGCGATTGGGGCTGCAGCGGGCCCGGCGGAAGATCTGCCAGGACTTCAGCCTTGCGATGCTTCGTTCGACCGGTGCCCGTGCCGCCGACAGGGCCCGGTTGATCGTTCGCTGGGTCATGGTGAGGTCCCGGTTCGGGAGCCGTCTGATGGGTGTGGTCACCCAGGGGCCGGCCCCGATATAGGCGCGGTCGGCGAGGACGGGGACGCCCTGGCGTTCGCAGATCCGGATGATGCGGTGGGTGCGGGCCGCAGTCAGGTCGTGGGTGCGGCCGGGCAGCGCAGGTGAGATCCACAGCAGTTTGCCTGCGGGGTCGGCGATGACCTGCACGTTCACGCCGTGGCGACGGTGCTTCTGCGAGAAGTCGCTCCGGCTGTCTCCGACCCGGTCGCACTCGGCGAGCGTCCCGTCGAGTAAGACGTGATCAGGATCAGTCTCGCGTAGGACACGCAGCAGGCCGGGCGCCCGTCGGGACAGGTGATTGACGACAGCCGTGACGTAGGCGTGGGCGGTGCCGACGGATATGCCGAAGCCGGCGGCGATCTGCGCAAGCGTGTCGTGGCGGCGCAGGTAGACCAGGCCGACGAGGGCGCGCTGGTGGGGCGGCAGCTTGCAGCGGCGGTCACCCTCACGGGTGACGATCAGCATGGATACCCACTCGACCAGGGCGTGCGGCAGGTCGAGTGCGGCAGGGCGGGTAATCAATGAGGATCCTGTGCTGATGAGTTGAGATGTTGAACGCCTCTCTCAACGGCACGGGAACCTCATGCGTTGCGGAACGCTGGCCCGTCACCCGATCGGTGGTCACTCTGAAAGAGCTCACTGACCTGGTGCCCGTGGTGTCCACGCACAGCGCTGGCCGCCAGTCGGCGCGTACCGTGCACGTGGACGCCTCGATCACGGCGGCGGGCTGGCGGAGGCTGACCTGGTGTCGGCGTATGCGTGAACGTCCCTACCCGCGTACGGATGAAAAGAGACAGTTGTTGATGCGTGGAGGCCTGTCGCTCGGCACTCGGCTGCTTGGGCGGTGAGAGCCGGCGGGAGGCGGTCGGCGGTGGTCCGGATCTGCATCGATGGTTGGAATTGACAAGCCGGCCCACCAACAACTCCCCCGCGTAAACGGGAGCAGTTCGCGCGGTCAGCCAGCGGCTAGCTATTCCCGCGATCAGAGAGCAGCGACCACGGGCGTCGGGCGAAGACGAAGCAGACCAGCACACCAGCCGGGACGGCGCCGCGGAGGGACCATCCCCACGCACCTGGGACAACAGCCTGAGAGCCTCCCGGACCAAGGCGAGGGGGCGATCGCTGAAACCAGCCCCGCACGAGCGGGGAGTAGCAAACCTGTTGACCATGCCGGACATGACCGTGGGGACCATCCCGCGCAGGCAGGGAGCAGATGCCGAGGGTGACCCAGCCGGATTGGGTGGTGGGACCATCCCCGCGCCAACGGGGAGCAGCTCCTGGCCTCGACCTCGCGATGGCCGGCCCGGGACCATGCCTGCGCGAGCAGGGAGCAGCCTGCAGTTCTATCCCCCACACACAACATCATCCGAACCACATTCGCCGAAACCGACAGACCAGACACCCTTGCCTGACCGGAAGTGATACCTGATGGACCGCCGTTCCGCGGTCGTGATCGGCTGAGGTCATGAGCCTGTCTGTAGATGTATTCGTCGTCGGCGGCAACGGGAAGATCGACGTGCTGGATGTTCCTGAGGGTTGTTCGGACCTCGCGGGCTTCGAAAGCTGGCGTACCTCCGTGTGGGGATCCGAGGCCGTCCGCTCACTCGGAGCGAGCTTCTTTCCCGTCCTGGCGAATGAGGACCTGACCGTCTTCCCAGACCATGTGGTCGGTCTCCTGGCCGAATGCGCCGTAATCCGGAACAACCTCGAAGCCGTAGCGCCGAGCACCGATCCATCCACATCGCATGCGGAGTACGTAAGGCAGATCTCGCAGCGCCTGCAGAACATCGAAACAGCCGCTGAACGCGCACAGAGCATCGGCGGCGGTGTCCTCATCTGGTGGCACGCCGCTTCCGGACACGCCCCATCGGGCCACCGGCATACAAGCAGGGACCAGCAAACGACGCACCCCCACATGCCCCGAGCCCCCGGGACCATCCCCGCGGGAGCGCGGAGCAGTCGCCCCCGGTGGCAGTCGACAGCACGAGCTGCCGACCAGGTGGGGCGGAACCGCCCAGTGGTCCCCGGGAGGTTGCATGGTGTTGGACAAGCGGCGTGTGCAGACGGCCGTGATCGGTGACGCAGTGTCCTAGTCCCCGGTGGTCTTGCCGCTGGAGGCGGTAGAGCTCAATGCGTTCCGGCGCCTGCACGCCGGTGACGGGCTGACGGTGGTTGTGGAGGCCGCCCGCAAGGCGGCCTCCACATCCTGGTGGCCCTGGGGTCAGTGTCGGACCGTCCAGGACTGCTGGTCCTGGACGGTCGCGGCGATCGCCGGGTCGCGCACGGCGTCGGTGCGGTCGGTGACGATGACGGTGAGGCTGTGGCTGCGGAGGTCCCGCGAGTCCAGGTGGAGCGCGGCGACGGGCACGGCGGTCCGGCCCGCCTGAGCGGTCAGCGGCTTGCCGTCGAGGTACCACTGGACGTCGAGCTGCTGCTGCTCGCCCGCCAGCCGCGGCACCTTGACGCGCGCGGTGTCGAGCTGGCGCAGCGTGCGGTCGGTGGGGGTAAGGGGGGTCGCGACGGAGGCGTGGCGGTAGAAGCCGGCGATCATCGCTTCGCGGCCGGGGAGGTTGAAGGGCTTGCCGAGCACCCGCATGATCGAGGCGTCGGTGGGCCGGTTGAGGCCGGTCACGTAGTAGCCGCCGCCCTGGTGCGCGCCGACCGTGCCGCCGTCGGGAGAGGTCTCGCCGAGCCAGCGGTACCACTTGGTCCGCTGGACGCCGATGGCGTCCGCGCTCAGGGTGGAGATGTTGGATTCTGCGGGCTCCGCGCCGGTGTACTGCTCGTATCCGGGGTAGCCGGGGTAGAAGTACTCGTCGGCGAGCTTGCCGAGCGAGTGGCCGGTCTCGTGGATGGCGACCTGGCCGGACCGGTCGTTGCGGGCGGAGGCGGTGGAGATGCCCTCGTAACCGAGCTTCTTGCTGGGCGTGTTGTAGCCGGCGCCGCCGTACTTGGTGCTGTTGGACAGGACGATGACGAGGTCGGCCTCGGGAGCCTTGGCCACGTACGAGTCGACCTTCTGCTCGTCGATGCAGAGCAGCCGCTCGATGCCGTCGCACCAGAAGTACGAGCCGAGGGCGGTGTCCTTGACGACGTCCCGGCCCGGGTCGCCGGAGACTCCGGAGTCGTTCGAGACGGCGTCGACGGTCCAGACGTTGAAGAGGTTCTGGTAGGTGGTGTAGGGCTCGACGGCCGTCACCTCGGCCCACTTCTCCTTGGCATCGACGTGGAACTGGTCCAGTTCGGCGGCGGTGTAGCCGTCGCCGACGATGACCACGTCGAGGCGGTCGGCGGTGGGGCCGTTGTCGACGACCTTGGTGACATCGCTGTCGGCCCGGGTCTCGGCCTCAGAGAGCGGGGCGGTGGTAGGGGCTTTGCGGGCGGATGGCACCCAGGTGTAGCCGGAGCCGGCCTCGTGGTGCCCGTGCTGACCGCTTTCGACGTGTTCGTGGCCGGGTATCTCGACCTTGACCCGCCCGGTCGTCTCCGGTCCGGCGCCCGCGGAAGCGGAGCCGGGGGTGACGGCGAGGGCGGTCATGACGGCGGCGGCCATCGTGGCCGCCGCCATTGATCTGCGTATGGACGACGGGCGCAACAATCTCTCCCCAGGACAAGCATCTTAAGTGCATGTATCAATGTGTTTAACAGGACGCTTAACATAGGGCTCTCTGCCAGTGCCGCACAATGCTCTTGCGGATGTGAAACCGCAGAAGAGGAACGCACCATGGACGAACCGGCAGTCATCGGACAGCGCGTACAGCGCCTGCGCGCCGAACGAGGCCTGACGCAGCGGCAACTGGCCGAGCCCGCCTACACGGCCGCGTACATCTCCACATTGGAATCCGGCAGGGTACGCCCCTCCGAGACCGCTCTGCGCTTCCTGGCCGAGCGGCTCGACACCACCTACGAGGAGCTGACCACCGGCCGCCCCGCCCGGCTCGCCACCGAGCTGCGCCTCGCCCTCACCGACGCCCGCCGCCTGCTCGCCACCGGCACCCTCGGCGAGGCGGCCGCCCGCTACCGGGAACTGCTCGCCGAGGCCGAGGAACTCGCCCTGGAACCCGAGCGGGCCGACGCGCTCACCGGGCTCGGCGAATGCGCCCTGGAGAGCGGCGAACTGAACTCCGCCCGAGAGCACTTCGAGTCGGCGGAGCGACTCCTCGCATCGGTCGGCGCGCCGCTCCCCCGCCGGGTCCGCGCCCTGCGCGGTCGGGCCGTCGCGCACCTGCTCGCCGGTGAACTGCGGTACGCCTGTTACGTCCTGGAGACCGCGCTCGACGAACTGAACGCCCAGGGCCTGCACGACCCGGATGCCCTGATGCTGCTGTACGCGTCCTCCATCGGCCCGTACATGGACATGGGCGCGCACGCCCGGGCCGCCCAGGCCGCCGAACTCGCCCTGGCCCTGACTCCGCAGGTCTCCGACCCGGGCCTGGTCGCCGGCATGCACCGCAGCGTGGCGCGCACCCTGCTCGCCGAGGGACGGGTCGCCGAGGCCGACGCCTCACTCGCCAAGGCGCAGGACCTCTACCAGCAGCTGCAGACCCGCACCGAGCTGGCCCACTGCCACTGGATGCGCGGCTATGTGCACGCCCAGAACGGGGACCTGGAGGGCGCCGAGCGCGAGCTGCGCACCGCCCGCGAGATGCTCGCCGCCCGCCGTGCCGCCCTGTACGCCGCGCAGGTCGAGGTCGAACTGGCCGATGTGCTGCGTCGACGGGGGAAACGTGAGGAGGCGGTGGCCCTGCTGTCCCGGCTGCTGGAGCTCGGTGCGGGCCTCGGCGACGGACGCGGCGCCGTCCACGCCGCGGGCGCCCGTCGGCTGTTGGGGTTGATCGCCGAGGAGGAGGGCGCGGACGAGCGCGCCGAGGAACACTACATGCTGGCCCTGGCCCTGCTGGAGCGCAGCGGAGCGGCGGGCGATCTGGCAGATATATGCAGGCTGCTGGGCGATCTGCTGCGGCGTACGGGCCGCACGGAGGCCGCGCTCGACGTATATCGCACCGGCCTCGGCCATCAGGCGATGCCGGGCACGACCACGCTCGGCCCGGCGCCCGCGGCGCCGCCCTTCCGCGGCGCCTGGTGATGCCGGCGCCCGGTGATGGCTCTGTCCAGGTCGAAAGCAGCGTTTCCCGACACGCACGCAGGAGCGCCCGTCCGCCCGGACATCATCGGCTTCCAGCAGGAGGCCCCCCAGATCGCAGGAACGTTCGAGATCGCCCTGTGGTGGCGCCGCTTCCACGAGGAAAGGCTCCACAGCTACGCCAACAGCGAGCCCACACCCCACGACAGCACGCACATGACAGGGTTCCCCGACGGCGTGGCGGCCCCGGTCAACACGCACCTGCGGGGCGGCGACTCCTGCCGGAGGCAGCGCCCGATCTCAGCGCCGCCCAGATCACCGGCGGTCTGGCGGCGGTCATACCGGTGAAACTGGACCGACCCGAGTTCTCCGGCTCCACGCGCGGCATGCTGGCCGGCGCCGCAGTACGCGCCAGCCTCGCCCAGGCCGTACAAAACCACCTCCACACAGGGCTGAACGCATGCCCCGAACAAGCCACAGCCATCACCAACCACATCACCCACGACACCCACCAGAACTGAACAACCACAAACCACCCGCCAGAGCCCACCCCCACACAAGCGGGAAGCAGCCCGGGCAACGACCACAGTGACGACAGCTTGAAGAGACCATCCCCGCGGGCGCGGGGAGCACGACGTTGGAGTAGGCGGGGAGCCAGGCGGCGGTCGGACCATCCCCCGCGGAGGCGGGGAGCACACTCCGTGACCTGCGGTTCTATCCCACGAACAACACTATCCGAACCACTTTCACCGAAACCGGCAAACCGGACACCCCTCCTCCACGCCGGACCCCACAGGCGCGGGAAGCAGGCCCGCTGGGTGCACCTGACTATCGCTCAAGGTCAGGAAGATGCCGCCCTGAAAGACATCGAGGCCGACCTGGCAGGCAGACTCTCCTTCACCTCTCACGTCTCGTCGGTGGAACTCATCGTGCACGACGGCACGAAGTGGCAAGAACGAGCGTCGTTCACGCTCGGGGAACGACGCCGGTCATGGGGCTTGGCTGGTCCGCCGCCACGTCGGCTGCGGACCAGCGTGGGGACTCCAGTCAGCCTGCTCGGCGAACAAAGCCGGTGGCCTCAGGCGCGAGGCGGCAGGGCCTCGACGATTTCGGCGATGCCGGCGGCGGGTTGGGCCTCGTGCATGGTGATCACGTCACCGGGCTTCAGGTGCTGCCATTGCTCGGGCTGCAGAGGAGCCAGGCGAACGTCGGCGGTCCCTCCCGGGCCGAGCTGCGGTGCGAACTCCACCCAAACCATCGCAATGTTCAGATCTTGCTGTCCAGCTGCGGTGCGGCGCCCGATGTCCCACAGAGGCCTGAGCCGGCCGTCCCCTGAGAAGGCACTCTGGCGCCCGCCCTCATCAGCTCCCAGCAGGGTCAAACTCGCACGGATCGTGCCGTGCTCGACCTCCCAGCCCCGCCACTCGCACCAACGGCGGCTGCGGTCGAGCATCATCTGCCGAGCGGCTTCGGCAAGCTTCTCCCACAAGGCGATGGATGCCGGATGGACGTCCGCGATCTCGATGAGCACATCGAGCGCCGTCTCCCACTCCTGGAGCTGGATGTCCCTGCGAACGTCTGCGACCGTCTGGCCGTTCTCTGCTACGGCACCCGGGGGCAGAAGGTCGACCGCCTGCCGAAGGAGCGTGAACGCGTCATCCATGCGCTGGATTGTCACCTGCTCCCGAGCGCCTTGTCACAGGTGAA
The DNA here is from genome assembly GCF_042889835.1 of Streptomyces sp. NPDC002463. Classification (NCBI taxonomy): domain Bacteria; kingdom Bacillati; phylum Actinomycetota; class Actinomycetes; order Kitasatosporales; family Streptomycetaceae; genus Streptomyces; species Streptomyces sp. NPDC002463. The sequence goes on along the minus strand of NZ_JBIARL010000012.1, from coordinate 295,586 downwards.
CAAGCACGGCACAACGGCACGCGACACGCCCGAGTACCCACGGTGCGATCTCTCGCTTTCGTGTCAGTGCGCAACCTGCCCATCTCTCACCGGCTGACAGCGGACAGGCCCTGCTCCCTCCCCTCCGTGACAGTGAACACGACCGGTAGAACACCACCCTGGCCAGTACCCGAGCTCAGCACGAAGCAGGACCACCGCTGCCGCTCACCCCGCTGACACGAAATCGAGAGATCGCAACCGGTCAGCAAACCACCGGCAGGAAAGTCGGAACGGTTCATGCCTTGCGACAACGGGTGGGGTCAGGGGGGTGTGAGGGTGTCGAGCCGGGCGGCGAGGTCGGGGTGGCCAGCGGCCAGGTAGGGGCGGGTGGCGGTCAGGGGGGTGACGAGGTCGGCGGGATCGTCGTGGGCGAGGGCCGCGTGGAGCTCGTCGAGGGGGCGGCGGGCGGCTGCTGGCAGGTCGGTGAGGGCGGTGATCTGGCCGGCGAGGCCGCGCAGATCGGCGGCGTTGGCGCGAGCCCAGGTGGCGGTGGTGCGCCTCGTGGCCCGAGCCTGGCGGGTGGCCGTCACACGCTGCTCGCCGGTGGTCCCGGCGGGTCCGGGGCGGCCGCGCAGATATCGGCGTTCGGCGGCCTGGCGGCTGGCGACGCCGAGAGGGGAGGCGAGGTCGGCCCAGCTGGCGCCCGCGTCGCGGGCGGTTTCGATCAGTCCGGTCTCCCATCCGGCGAGCTGCTCGCGCACCTGCCGCAGCAGCATCAGGGAGGCCAGCGCCTGCTCGGGACCGGGGCCGACGGTGTCGGGGGTCTCGTGCTGGGCATCGCGCAGGGCGTCGTCTATGGCGGCAAGGGCCGCCGCGGCGGCGAGAAAGGACGCCGGGCTGTGGGCGTCGGTGCTGGTTGTGGACGGCTGGTCTGCTGCGGTCACGGGCACCTCCCTCGGATCGTCATCATGTCGACGACATAGTGTTTGTCATCCATTGGATGACATGTTACAACGGTGTCAGTGCAGCGCATTGGCAGCAACTACCTACAACCCGCTGGAGGTGTTTCACGATGTTGATGCGCACTGACCCCTTCCGTGAGCTGGACCGGCTGGCACAGCAGCTGATGGGCCCGGGCACCTGGTCCAAGCCGTCGGCGATGCCGATGGACGCCTACCGCGAGGGCGACGAATACGTGGTGGCCTTCGACCTGCCCGGCGTCACCGCGGACGCGATCGACATCGACGTCGAGCGGAACATGCTCACCGTCAAGGCCGAGCGCCGGCCGGTGGCGAAGGCCGACGACGTGCAGATGGAACTGTCCGAGCGGCCGCTGGGCGTCTTCTCCCGCCAGATCGTGCTCGCCGACACCCTCGACACCGAGCACATCCAGGCCGACTACGACGCGGGCGTGCTCACCCTGCGCATCCCGATCGCCGAGCGCGCCAAGCCCCGCAAGATCTCCATCGGCGTCGGCTCCGGCCGCAAGCAGATCTCCGGCTGACACCGGCCGGACAGGTGCGGAGGGTCGGGCACCTGATCTCCCCCTCTCCCGCCCTCCGCACCCCGTGGACAGTCTGAAGAGGAAGGGGCTGCTACACGCAGCTGGTGCCATCAGCCCTGCCGACAGTTGCCCACCAGTCGATCACTCGGACTGCCATCGCGTCCGGTCGCAGGCCCACAGGGTCGAGACCGAAGTGATCCTCCAGTTCTTGCCGCAGAAACGCACCAACATCCGCCTGGTCCGCGCCACCCCGGAGGCGCTGGAGCAGAGGGGCGAGCATGCAGTCGTACTCGTCTTGCACGTCGTCGGCGACGCCGATCAGATCCCGCTCATTGAGCAGATGCCGCAGGTCGTTCTCGGTGGCGTCGGTTCCAGGTCGCATCGCATCAAGGTGCCACCCGGGAACCGCCATCATCACTCGCCTCCGCCATGATCCATCAGATGTCCTCTAAAGGTGCAGACGGGCAGCTTGCCCTCTACCTGGGCAAGCCGTCCGTGACCGATGGGACAAGCCTCCCCTGGGGGTGGGCAAGTCCCCTCGTGACCGATCCATGCAACTCCGGGCAAGCCCCCCGGGGGGGCTTGCCCTGATTCAGCGGCGGCGGCTTGCCCGGGAGACCGGGTGTGCGGGCACGACGAGTGGGTGACCGATTGCCGCGGACCGGTCATGGCCGGTGACCGATGAGCCCTGGATCGGTCACCGGTCATTCAGTCCGGCATCGGCCACCGGCGGCTTCGGCCATCGGTCACGGGATCGGTCACGCGACGATCGGTCACGGCCGACGGGCTGCACGAGGCGGCCGGAAGCGGTGACCGGTGACCGTGAGCTCTCGCTGCGGTTCCGGGCAGCCGGTCACAGCGCGAGTGTGACCGGCTGCAGGCCGCCCGGCGCCGCGTCGCCAGCACCGCCTCCTGAGCGCGATCCCTGTCTGCCGCTGACGGCTCGCTCCTGGTGTCGGCGTCTGAGCAGGGCCTCGCACGTACAGGACGTGCGGGTCAGTGGAAGAGCCACCACAGGCCGGCGCCGAGACAGGGGCCGCAGAAGGCCAGTGCGATAACGCCGCCGGCGATCCCACTGCCGGGGCTCTCATTGAACGTTTCGGGGTGACGGGGGTCGTACACCACGCTGATCGTGTCCGGGGCCGCGTACTCGTTGATACGGGCGTACGACTCGCCCCGGACCGTTTCACCGCCCGGGGGCGTGAAACGAAGGATCGGGTAGAAGTGCACGTCGCCATCACCGTCTTCGTGCTCCCGCACTCCAACGACCTCGGCGTCCACGCGTATGCCTCGGCGCTTCAGTCCGATATCGGACCGGATCAGCACTACCCCGGTTACACAACCGGCGACGCTGACGATGATGACCAGCCAAATCGCTATCAGGTCCCCCACGGACGCCATCGTAGAGGCGGGACCTCCACGCCGAAGGGGGCTGAGCCTTTCCAGGGGTCTGTCCGCAGTTTCGTGAACGATCTCGGGTTCAGTCGTCGGCTGCGACCAGGAGCGTCAGCAGACCCCGGTCCTGATCGATGACGAGGTATTCGTGGAAGTCGGTGTGCACGCCGCCCCAGTCGTGGAACTTGTGGTGTCCCAGGTCCTGGGGGTGGTAGCAGCTTGTGGCCGAGTCGATCGGGGCATGCACGGTCGAGGAGAGGGTCTCTTCCAGGGACTCCGGGATGGAACCGTGTTGGCCGGCCCAGCTGCGGAGGGTGCGGAGTGCCTCTGTGTTGGCAACCGGCTGGTAGGCATGCGCCGTGACGTGCTTGAGCCAGTACGGGCCGTGGCGCATCCCCTCAGGATCGACGCCGCCGCCCGCGTAGTCATCGCGGAACTGCTCGTGCGCAACGAGCGCCGCCAGCAGGTCACTGTCCTGGATGCCCTGGAGGAACCGGAAGGACTTCACGTCGACCCAGTGGTAGCCGTGCTGTCCGTGGCCTGTGAAGTCGTGTGCCGGAAGTTCACGAGGACCTGAGTGTCCAGGACGAGCTTTATCACAGGCGCACGCTATCGCGCCGCGAGACGGCGAGCGATCGGCCTGGGGGTTCACGGAACTCCGGTCAGATCCGTTTCCAGGAATCGCCATCGGGAGGGGGAAGACCCGGCCGTACCACTCGTGCGGGGGCTCGTGCCGCCCGGGATCAGACCCTCTTCGGGGAGCGCTCGCGCGTGTCTGAGCGAGGTGGCGGAGGAGCCGCCGGGTGCGGACTGCCGCCCGGCCCTACAGAGCTGGCGCGGTGCCGGGGTCGGCCAGACTGCCGCCAAGACGGCGCCGGGCGGGCCGAGGCTCCGTCGGCGGCACGGGAGCGGGGGCGGCGGTCCACTCGCCCGCGGCGGCGCGCTCGGCGGCGGTCAGGGCGCGCGGGTCGCGGGCGGTCGGCTCGGGGATCTCAGGGCCGGGGCCGAGGGGCTGGCGTCGTACGGTACTCACCAGCCGATTCTCCCCGAACCCCGGGCCGGGGCCTGGCCGGTGGTGTCTCTCATGAGGGACACCACCGGACGCCAGGGGTGTATTGGAAGTGCTCAAGCGACCGGGGGCGGAGATTCTAGGCAGTTCGTCCGGTCCAGTCCATGCTGGTCTGGGATGGGGTGGACCTGGGTGGTGAAGGCCGGCCCGGCCCTGAAGGAAGCAGTCCTCTTCCTCCGGCTATCGCGGAGTAGGATCGGAGGGTCACTTTGCGCTCCTTGCGTGGTGGGGGACGATGCCGCTGGCCCCTTTGCTTTCACAGGGAGCGGGTGGGAGGCCCGGGGCGGCTGGCTGAGTTTGGCGACCTGGCGGCCGTCCCGGGGTACCGCACATCCATCACGCATCACCGGAGAATGCATAGCCTTGCTGGCTTCGCCCCGGCCCGCGGAGCCGGGGCGGTCAGTAGTGGGCGTCCAACTCCCCGAGCAGCGACGGGTTGACGATGCGGATGATGGTCTCGACGTCGGCCCGCTTCGCGGCCGGCCACAGTTCGGCGCGCGCCGAGTGGTACTTCGCCGCCAGGCGCTCACGCTTGTCGGCGGGAAGCTGCGAGGCTCGGTCCGGGTGCGAGTTGTGGGCGTTGTCCGCGATCTTCACGAGTGTTGCTTCGGGGTCCGCGGTGATACGGCGGATCTTCTCCTCGTATGACATCCCCGCCTGGTTGGTCACCGCCTCGACGATCTCGACGACCCGGTCCGGCACCCCCGCATCCCGCAGACGCTGGGCCGTCCAATCGGTGTCTTCCAGGAGGTCGTGCAGCAGGCCCGCCATGACGAGTTCGTCGCCGAACGGGCTGAGCCCGGCGGCTACGGCTCGGACATGCTCGATGTACGACACCCCGATCCTGTCGGTCTGCCCTGCATGCGCATCGCCGGCCAGAACCTCGGCCTCACGGACAGAGATCACTTTCACTCCTTCGTCAGTCCTTCGTGACAGCGACATCAGGACCTGCCGCGGGTATCCGGGCTGGGCCGGCTCGTCCTCGATCTGCCGGAAGGCAAGCTGGGCGATCCCGGCGGAGGTTCGGATGCGCTGATGCCGATCGCCCGGTGGAGAGCCGCGTCGAGCTCCAGCAACGCGGTATCCGGCCCGGAGAGCTCGGTCGTGATCTTGCCGCCCTGGCCGACACGGACGGCGGTGCAGTGGTCGATGTAGCCACGCTTGCCGAACCGGCCGGCGAGTGTCGGCAGGTCCCGATTTCCGGGCGTGCGGAATAGGGCAATGCGGCCCATGCCTCCAGCTCGACCGGGACACGGTGCCGCAGGAGGCACAGGGGGCCGGAGCCTGCTGTCCCTGGGCTACTGGGTAGCGTCCTTCTGGTGAATCTCAACCTCTTCAACGACGTGCCCGACGGCCTGACTCGACGAGCTCGATCGTTCGTCCAAGTGCACGGAGTCAAAGTCGACGTCAGGCACGTCGAGGACCACAGACAGTGGTGGCTTGAGCGAGACATCCCGGCGTCGGTCATCGACCGGATGACAGCTTATGAGGAGCGCTGGGGCGGTCTGCTCCTGCCACCCGCATCTCAGTACGACGGCGGCCCGAGGTATCTCGAAGCGGACTCCCCTGAAGGCTCTGAATCTGAAGGTTGGTGGTTCGAGGCTGGGATGCAGAGGAGCGCGGTCCCGTACGGGTTCATGATCGGGCCTTCTGGCGAGTTCGGCATTCACTCAGGTCAGTGGGTGCCTCTCCATGCCACCGTCGAGGGCTGGGTGGAGTCGCTCGCGCTGACCCACCACGCGTCCATGTGGGCGGAGCAGATCATCAAGGTCACCGGCGACGATGTCGATGGCATCGTGCTGGACGGGTTCGAGCCGGTGCGCGAAGTGATGGGACTGGCCGACACCTGGTGGCGAGGAGCCGACTCGCTGGTGGCGGTCTATACAGGTGAGGCCAAGGCCCTGTCCTTTCCGCGGGGCCGCACCGCGTTCATCTACTCCGGCCTGGATGAGTGGGGCCTGCGAGGAGGCGTCAAGGACAGCGACAGCTGAGGACCACAGAGCGTTCACGGGCCGCTCATTTCGAGCGAAGCTCAACGCCACCGGGACCGAGCTCTTGGCGTGCAGCGGCCTCAACCGCGAGGAACGTTCAAAGGCGGGCAGTCAGAAGCTCCAGCTGTAGAGGCCGCCACCCGTGTTCACCGCAGACACCGCGAGCCGGGCAACTCCCTGCAGGACCGCCAATAGATCATCTTCGGTCATGTCGTCTCCGTCCTCGGACCACAGCCGCGCGGTCCAGCGGCCTGCCAGCTCTTCAAGTTCGGCGGAGCTCGCGTTGGCCAGCGCTCGGGTCAGTCGCTTCGGCAGGGCGAACACCTCAACGCCATCGTTCAACGGGGCAGTGACCCACTCCGGCCATGGCCGCCACGCATAGAGCTGTTCAAGCAGCGGGGCCTCGGCCGAAGGCTCCTCGAAGTACATGTCCCACTCGGCGATGGCACTGTCCGGCTCAATGAAACGGCAGGTCACTGACTCAAAGGCCTCACCAGGTCCCCGCAGGCGCGCCGCAACGGCGGTCTCGTCGTCAGGGGCGAGGAAGAACACTATGTCGTGGGCCATCTGAGCATGATGGCAGCCCGCCAAGCCGAAGCGGGTGACGAGGACGACGACCCGGACGGCTTGTTCGGGACACCGGAACCCGGTCAGCGGCCGGCGCGAGGGAGGGTCAAGAACCGTGAGCAGCTGTCTTTCCGTCCCTCCGCCCACGAACTCGAAGTGACCGACGGGCTCGCCGACTCATGGGCGTTCCCGAGCCGTTCCGACTTCGTCAACGAGGCCTTGCACGTGTTCCCGCCGGCCCTGAAGCGCGAGCGCAGCAGGATGACCGACTGACCTGCCGGGGGGAGGGGCTGGGAGAGTGCCGGGTCCGTTAGGCCAGCGAGGCGCCCTCCCAGCCTCACGAACCGAAGAAATCGTGCATCTCTAGAGAAATGCGACCCGCAGAATGGGGTGCTGGAGCGCCGTTCACGAAGCATCTGGCATGAGGTGGTCTTCAGGCATCTGAAAGGACGCCAGGAGGCCGCACGCGGCTTTTTGCGGGCGGCAGGTTCGGTTCTTGACTCCGAATACGGCTCTGACCAGGTAGCTGTGGCTGAATGCTTCAGATGGCGAGTTGAGTGCTTCAGATGGCGGCGGCAGGCGCGACGCCGGTCAGCGCTGTGCTCGCCTCCCACAGCCGACATGCCGTTTCGGCGTCCTCCAGCTGGGCCCACAGCCGCTCGCGGTGCGGCCGACCCCGCAGTCCGAAGACGTGCGGGCCCCACAGCTCGCCCCCCGCGATCTGGGGGTCGAGTACCGCCCGGACCGCGGGCCGGGCACCCGCGTGCTTGCCCTGGAGAACAAGTGCGGCGGCCGCCCCGCACAGTGCCACCCTGGCCTTCCGTACATGGACCGGCGGCCGCGACGGGGTGAGCGAGTCCAGCGCACCGCCAGGGTGGACCACCACGCTCGACACCGTGCTGCCCGCGGCCCGCAGTCGGCGGTCGAGTTCCAGGCCGAAGTACATCTGGGCCAACTTCGACCGACCGTAGGTGCGCTTGGCCCGATAGCCAGCCCGGGACTGCAGATCGTCCAGGTCGAGCCGTTCGGACTTGGCTGCGAAGCTGCCGACGGTCACGATGCGGGCGCTCGGCGCGGCCTCCAGCAGCGGCAGCAGCCAGTGGGTGAGCGCGAAGTGCCCGAGGTGGTTCGTTCCGAAATGCAACTCATTGCCGTCCCGTGTCTCCCTCCGCTCCAGCCCTTCGAGGAGGACGCCGGCGTTGTGGACCACCGCGTCGAGGCGCTCCACCTCCAAGGAATCCGCGGTTCTCCGCAGCGAGCCGAGGTCGGCGAGGTCCAGGCCCACCGAACGCACCCGCGCACCGGGCACCCGCGCCCGGATCGCGTCCATGGCGGCCTCGGCCCTCGCGGCGCTCCGGCTGCCCAGCACCACCGTGGCGCCGGTACCGGCCAGCTGCTCGGCGGTGAAGTACCCGATACCTGCGTTGCCGCCAGTGACCAGATACACGCGGTCAGCGGCGGAAGGGATCTGAGACATGGCGAGAACTCCCGTGGGGTGCGGCGGCTGCTCCCGGCGGAGCCACCTGGCGCCCACGCTGCCACTGGCCTCCGACATATCACCGATAACCATCCGACAGGGCGGAGCCGACCGCACGTTCACGCGCGGCCGCACGACTACCGGAGACCACCAGCCGCGACGGGAACTGCTTGCTCCGCGGCCGCCGCGGAGCATCCTGCAGGCACCTCATCTTCGAGGACGAGTTCCATCACCACCCACGCCATCCACGCTCACCCTCTCGCAACGATGCTCAGCTCCGCCAACCAGAGCACTCATCCGCCACCCGCAACCGGCGCCAGGCCGTCACACCGGAGCAGCCCACCGTCTCGGCAGGGACATCGCGCCACGCGACACCGGTCCGCAGCACGTACATGACGCCGGCGAGGGCCATGCGGTCGGGAACGCGTAGCCGCCCGGGGTGGCGACGGCGCCGTTCGGGAGTGGGCGGCAGAAGCGGGGCCACCCACTCCCACAGGTCATCCGGAACAAGATCAGTACGCACCTTGGACACCCTGCTGGCCGAGATCGTCGAGCACGAGACCCGCAGCTCATCTCGCGATCAGCCTTGTACAGCCTGCAGCGGGAGGTGATCTCGGAAGTACTGCGAATCCAGCCACTCCTCCTTCACGAAGAGCGGGCGCGTAAGGCAGGCTTCCCCGACCTGCTGCGAACGCAGAAGAAGCCCGAGATCAGTCAGGGAAACCGAGTCGTCAGGCGTGTAAAGCACCCAGTTTCCATGCTCCGCAGCGTGGTCCAGCAGGAACTGATGGCCCTGCTCTGGATCGCTCCCTGCCAGCGCGAAGCCGGACAGGAAGACTTGCGGACCGGTGACCGCATCAAGTGCGACGCAGGCGAGCCGGCCCGCCTCGTAGAACGCCTTCACCCCATCCGGGAAGTCCTCCTGCGCATACGGACCGCCAACCCGCTCCTGCGGTCCAGCAACCAGCAGTGCCTCGGCTACCTCGGCTGGAGACGTCCCGAAGTGCAACGGCCCCACACCGGCTCCGGGGCGTATCTCCCAGCACTCCCGCTCCACATCTGCACCCATCCACCCACTCCTACGTCCGACCGGCCCGGATCTGCTCCGTTGCTCAGGCCACATGCGCAAGGTCAGGGGCCAAGGTGCCAACTCAGCTGCACAAGTGCCAACTTCTGAACCTCTTTCACCGAAGCCGGCAAACCGGGTGTTCGGGCTTTGTGTACGAGTCGGCTCCAACGCGCCGGCCGTGGCAGCGCTCAGCGCACCCGAGTCCGGTACCAGGTGCCGGTGAAGGCGTTCAAGCAGCCCAACCCTCGGTGTTCGAGTACGACTCGTACGAGTAGCGCGTGGCGCGGTCCCACTCCTCGCCGGTCATACGTTCATAAGCACGGTCTGGTGCGTAGAGCAGGCCCTCCGCCCAGACAGAGTCGGCCGCATAGGGGGCGAAGACCGCAGGATTCTGAAGGACGCTGTCGAACACAGCGCGGCCGGCGGCAACGACCCCGGCGCGTGTGTAAAGGAACGCGTCCGCGGAGAGATCGTGTCCGTACTCCTTGCGGTCCAAACGGTACAGCGCCCAGGACAGCTGCTCGGCAAAGCCGATCACCAACGACAACGGGGACCGGGCAAGACGCTCGGTCATCCCAGCCACAAGCAGCTCGGCATCAGGGTCCGGACCCGAAGGCCTGCACTCCTCGATCAACTGCCAGAAGGCGTCCTCGTTCATACCCACGAGCATGCCCCACGGCTCTGACACTCCAGACGGACGGACCCCGCTCGTGCGGGGTTCCCAGCCGGGCTGCATCACACAGGTACGAAGCAGACCAGGCGAACCCGGCTTCTGGAAGTCACCTGCATCCCGCTCCCCCAGATGCGGGGAACAGAACTCTGGCCGTGTGGGTCTGAACCTCTCGGGCGGTGGTCACGCGCTGATACCGACTGAGGAGACGTACGCGTACGCGTTGTAGTCGGAGTCGAGATCAGAGATGACGTCGTCCCAGATCTCGTCCACGAGGTTCGCGTCACGAGCGGCCCAGGCATCGACCAGGTCGCCCCAGATGTAGCGGACGGTGATGGAGCGGGTGTTCAGGTCCCTGCGGTACTTCGCCTCGACGCGGGTCTGGTCCACGGGATAGATCTCCATACGGCGTCCGCGACCGTCATTGTCCAGGTGACGGGTCAGCCAGCCAGAACGGATCAGGTTCTCCCGACGGCGATGCCAGTACGCGGCATCGATCCGCTCGCGGCTGACTGAGGTCGGGGAGATCTTTCCCTTGTCCTTCATCCACGTGCGGATCGTGCGCGATGAGACGCCCTGTGCCTGTAGCTCAGCGCGGCCGGCGGGACTGTCGAGGTAGCGCAGCCGGGCGGCCAGTCCTCGGCGGGAGGTGACAGGCGAGGCGATTCCGGAGGAGTGGACGATTCGGTTCAGCTCCAGGACAAGGGCCTCGCCGCCCTTCATCCCGTCGGCGTCCGACTTTCGCCACTGTCCCCAGCGAGACCACAGGTCCGGGGAACCCATCATCGGTACCTACCTCCGAGACTTACGTCTTCCCCGGCGCAGCCTGAACACAGGATGTGTCTGCGCGGAGGAGGACGTGAGCCGATCTCTGCGTGGATGCGTGGCCCGGCTGCCGCGCGTCACATCAAATAGCGATTCTCAGTCGCTTCGGTCGCTTCGGTCGCTGACTGCGCGATGTGTACTTGGGGCTGTCTTGTCAGCGGCGATCCTAGTTGGCTGAGGCAGGACGGGTGCCCTGCTGAGTTCAGACCTCGATGTAGGCGACGACCACGACCGTACGCAGCGCTGTCACGAAGTACAGGACCCGGACCTGTTCGACCTCGTCGGCGTACTGGCGCAGTCGGGGGCCGGTCGTGTCGCCGGGGATCGGTTCGCCGATGTCGGGGTTGACCGAGATGACGACCAGGGTGCGGTCCAGGGCGTGGAGTTCGGCCTCGTCGGTGATCTCTTCGACCTGCTTGGCGGCCGAGTCCGAGAAGGCGATCCGGGCGCGGCGGGGGCTGTGCTGGTTCGGCATCAGGCGACGGCCGGGCGCTGTGCGGCGAGGCGCGCGAGCTGGCGTTCGCGCAGGTCTTCCCAGGGCGTGCTGTCCTCCACGGAGGGCAGGCCGTTGGTGGCGATGTCCTCCAGGACGGCGGCGAACCGGTCGGCGCTGGCCCGGGTGCGGGCCGCGTAGGCGCGCACCGAGTCTGCGGTTGCCTGATCCAGTTGCAGGCGGGGGGCCGGCTGGTCGCTCATCGGAGGGCTCCCTGAGACGCGGAAGTGAAGGGCTTCTACGGTATCGCTCAGATTCTGGCGCTGGTACCGGTCTGGCTGAACCCGGTCCCGGGGTGGGTTTGGGGTACGTGGGTCTGCGTTTGTGGCGGGGTCCCGTGCGGGGGCGTGGCCGGGACCCCGGAAAACGTTCGCTTGTGTCCGAAGTTCAGTCGCTTCAGTCGCTTCGGTCGCTTTGTTTGAGCGCTACAGCGGGAGACCTATGCCCAGTTCCTGCATCGCTGCGGACGGGGGGCCGCCTTCGCTGCGTTCGGTCTTGCGGCCCTTGACGGTGGGCCGGAGGGTGCTGGGGTCAATGGCCTCGGCAGGGGCGGAGCCGGCGTAGAGGCCTTCGGGTTCGCTGTCGCGGTCGTGCGGGAGGAGCCAGAAGACACGGCGGCGGAAGGTACCCGAGGCTCGGGAGGCCTTGGCGTCGCTGCCGAGGACGGCGTAACCGACCATCCGGCCGTCGCGGTGGTAGGCAGGCTTGCCCGAGCGGGTGGGCAGGCGGTCGAGGCTCTGGCGGACGTAGTCGAGGCGGGAGACGTCCTCGAGCCAGACCAGCTCGGTCTCGTACTTGAGATCGTTCTCGCTGATCAGGGAACTCATGACGTCTCCTCGTGGGCGAGTAGTCCGATACCAGGGTAGTACTTCCTCGAATTCGACAAGATCATCTCTTTCGGGGAGGACAGCCCGAGGAGCTCGCGGGCCCGGGCGGCGAAAGTACGGCTGCTCATGGCGAGGCAGCCCTCGCTGCTGCACCACGAGCGATATGCGTCGTAGAGGGTCTTCTGCTCGGTCCGGCAGTCGGGTCCCAGGATGCAGGCCTCGTCGAAGAAGCGGCCCGTGTGGTCCTCGGTCTCGGCGTAGGCCGTAGTGGCGATGCGGACCTTGTCGGGGCCGGTGAGGTCCTTCTCTCCGCTGAGGTAGCGGCGGGCTCCGTCGATGAGCCAGTTCAGGATGCCGGGGCCCTCCTCCGCTACGAGGATGTCCGCGAGGTTGTCGATCCTGCGGTCGTCGGAGACAGTGCGTTCGAAGGGGATCAGTCGCATGCGGCGCCAGAAGGCGAAGCCGCCGGTGCCGACCTCAGGGCGGTGGTTGCCCAGGAGCCAGAGCTTGTGGGTGGGGTTGAAGGAGAAGAAGTCCTGCCGCATGCGGCGGGCCTTGATGCGGTCGCCGCCGGTCAGGAGCTTGACGCGGGCCTCGTCGAACTTGTCACCGGGCTTGACTTCGGAGCAGACGACGACGCGCCGGCCGTGGAGCTCGGCGAGGTCGGTGGGGTGGCCTTCGTACGGACGGGCCATGAGGAAGCCGGGTGGGGCAGCGTCGGCATAGTCACCCAGGAGCTTCATCAGGACATCGAGGAGGACGGACTTGCCGTTCTTGCCTGCGCCGAAGAGGAACGGCATGACCTGGCCACCGACGTCGCCGGTGATCGAGTAGCCGAGGAGCAGCTGCAGAAAGCGGTTCATCTCGACGCCTTCGGCGTCGTCGCCGAACGTGTCGTCCAGGAAGCGCAGAAACCTCGGGATCGGCATCGGGGCGGGGCCGACCGTGGTCGAGCGGGAGTGGAAGTCCTTGTTCGGATCGGGCTTGCGCACAAGTCCTGTGTGGAGGTCGACGAGGCCCGAGGGGGTGCACAGGGCGTAGGGGTCGGCGTCGAGGTGTTCGGCCTTGAGGACCATGCCGGGGGCCGACTTCGCCTGGATGAGCATGGCATTGATCCCCGAGGTGCTCAGCGCGCGGCGGCGGTGCTTGCGCAGGGCCTCGACGGCGTGCTCTCCGGTCGGGTCGTGGGTGGCGAGGTGTTCGCCGATCTCCCCCGCGGCCCAGAACACCGAGTCGTCCTCGTCGACCTGCCAGCGCGTGGTGTCCCAGCGGTACCAGCCCAGGCCCGGGACGTGCCGGAAGTCGGTCTGGTAGAGCTTGATGAACAGCTTGGCGTTGCCTCGGTCGGTGAGGGAGTCCGGGACCAGGCCGTGGGCGGTCGCCTCCCCCGGTGTCCAGACCGCGCTGCTCTGCGGGGGCAGGACGGGGGCCGACTTGGCGATGATCTGGGCCGCCAGGTCGTGGGGGTCGAAGTCGAAGAGCGTGTTCGGGTCTCCGCTCGGGGAGGTCACGGGCGGCTCCCGGGGTGAAGCGGGCGACGGGCGCCTGCGGTCATGCCACTGCGGATGATCGCCTCGGCGCGGCGCTCCTGTCCGGGACGGGCGTGGCGGGCGGCCTCTTTGAGCGCCTCCTCCGCGGCCTGGGCCGTGAGGTGCTCGGCGGCGACGAGTCCGCCGAGCGTGTAGGCGGCTCGGTTGAGCTTCTCGGAGAATCCCGCGCCTTCGGTGACTCCGGCGCATTCGGAGACTTCGGACAGGACCCTGGTGAGCGTGGCGAGGATCGGGTTCCCTCCCCCGCGGGCCGCAGAGACCGCCTGACGGGCCCTGGACGGGACGGGACGGGAGGCCGGTACGTGGGCCGCGGGCAGGTGGTGGGTGCGCTGCAGTTCCTGGGCGAGCCAGCCCGGGAGCGGAGCCGGGGTGCGTACGGTATCCAGCGGCTGGTACATGCCGGCTTCCGTGGCAGTGCCGGGAGCGATGATGTAGCCGCCGTCGGCCCGGACGTCGACCTGCCAGGCGAGCGCCCGGGTCTTGCCCGATCCCGTGGAGCACTGCCAGCGGCGGGTGTCGGTGGTGCGGTACCAGACGTGCAGGCCCCCGGACGGGGTGCGTACCCGCAGCGTGGTGGTGTCGTCGGCAGGACTGTCCTGCCCACGGAGAGCCGCCAGGACGGCCAGGGTGTGGAAGCCGGTGGTCATCGCGGATACGTCGATTCCCTCGGCGATGTCGATGCCGGGCAGGAGCCGGTCCCTGGAGGGCGGCGGGGCGGGGTGGGCGTCGATGTCTATGACGACGAGGTTCGCAGGCCCACAGGCGACGGCTACGCCCATCTGGCGGCGGGGGCCCCACCACTGCTGGATACGGCTGTTGTCCAACGTGGCGGCGTGGAAGCCGTGACACCACCGGCCCTCAGCCCGGCATGCGCAGGTCCTGGGGTCGTGTCCGTGCTCGCGGCAGGCCGCACAGTTCGCGGCGGGGGTCTTCTTGCCAGGAGCCAGCGGATGGACGGGCCAGCCGTGGCTTGCGCACCAGCGAGCGAGCACGAGTGGGTCCGGAGCTCCGGGAACGAGGCCGGCGACTGATGAGTCGCTATAGGAAACCCGCAGCTCAGCAGGCATCTGGTTCCCCCAATAGCGACCGAAGCGACTCAAGTACGGAGACAGCCTAGCGAAAACACTCGTTCGGCCAAGCCATGTTGAAGGCGGGCGCGTCGTACCGAGAAAAGCGACCCAGCGACTGAACGATCGGGGCAGCGACTCAGTCGCTCTCAGTCGCTGTCTTCAGTCGCTGAATAAAAGTGCAGGTCAGAAGGGTGATGCTACCCAAAACAGCGACTGAAGCGACTCAAGACTCCTATATATCAGGCACACACGCGCGATCTGTACGGCTGATAAGTGGAGCTTCAGTCGCTTCAGTCGCTGATGTGGGAGTCACTATGGCTCTGACCTGCGGTTTTATGCCAGCGACTGAAGACAGCGACGGTAGCTGCGCTTCAGTCGCTGGGTAGCTGGAGGCAGCGACTGAAGCCGGGGAGCGACCGAAGAGGGAGCGACCGAAGCGACCGAAGCGACTGAGAGAAGGACATGGGTGCGTGGTCTCCGATCATCGGCGGGGCGGGGCGGTGTTCCAGCGTCTGGTCCTGAGCCGCTCCCCCTCGGTTCAGGACCGTTTCCTTGGTGCCACTCCCCTAGGCCGTTTCTTTCGGATCATGAAGGTGAGCTGTTGGTCGATAAGCTCGAGGGCCTGAGGGGCGAACGAGGGGGGTGTGATGACGCTTGTCATCGAGCTGCGGCGCGGGGTCTCAACCGCTCGGGCCGGACGGAAGTCAGGACCGCGTCCCGCAGCAGGGCCACTTGAGCGGATAGTCGTCGATGGCGAGTTTTGGGCAGCCCTTGAGACGCTGGGCCGATACCGGCTGCCCACCCTGGCTCACATCGATCCTTATGGGGAGACGGTGCTGCGGGGTGAGGCAGTGGACCACATGGTGCGGGAGCTAGAAGGTTCTGATCTTGCTCGGCTGGGAGGTGCCGAGAGCCAGGCCGTCTCGACGCTACTGGCCTGGGGTCTGCGCTGCCGCACGGACAGAGACCTGCGCATTGCCTTCTCTGGCGATTAGGCCGTTTCTTCTGGAGCACCGGCGAACCAGGAGCGGCCCTGGGCCCAGTGGGTCACCCATCCGGTGAAACCAGGGGTGCCCGGCATCGGCGAGGTACCGAAGGGCATCGCGCCGTATTCGTCGATCAGCCAGACGTGACCGCGTTGCGGGCCGGTGACGACCAGGTGCCAGTACATGCCGCAGCCGTCGGTGCCCAGCAACAGGGAGCCGTGGTCGAACGCGGCATCCATCCGGGCCTCGAGCTCCTGCTCCGACAGCGCCTCCTCGTCCTTCTCGTCGTTCTCCCACATCCATGTCGCCGTGAGGGGAAACGGCTCGGCAAGCAGGCGCTCGGGGCGGTCGGAGCCCCAGTCCGAGGGCGTTTGCGCGAAGGGCAACAGACCGTAGTAGGGCGGCCCGGCCCGCAGGCCGTCGCAGACCTCCGCCACGAACGTGCGGTACGGCTCCGGCAGCACGATGCCGTGCTCCGCCTCGAAGGACCGCACCGCCTCCCAGTCGGCCGGCGGCGCCGCCTCGGGACGGGGCGCGAAGATCCCGCGGAGGGTGGCCAACTCGGCCGGGTCGCAGGTTTCCGTGTTCATGCCGATCATCATGCAAGACCCGAAAGAGACGACCTAGCCGCCTGCGTGACACAGGTATACGGGAGCGGCTGAGTCACTACCTCGAAGGCAGGCCCGTGGTGGTGAGGTTGTCGACGGCCAGGGCCATGGCCTGTTGCTCGGACGCGGGACGGCCGTCGAAGAGCTTGCTGCGGGGCGCGGTCCGCACGCTGTCCTGGGAACCGTCCTCGGCACCGCCCGGAACGACCAGCCGGAGCGGCAGTTCGAGAGCGGCATGCTGGGCCGGGGCAGACAGGTCGGCGTAGGTGTTCTCGGCCCGCTCCGCCACGAACGCGGCCAGGTCCAGTGTCGGTGCTCGGTGGTGACGGTGGCGGTGGCCACTACGGTCACAGGCGCAGCTGCCCAGGAGGAGATCACGGTAGCGGTCAGCAGGAGCAGCATCGGCAGGATCGTGACCCACCCCGGCACTGTGACGATCACTTGGGCCTTGTCCCTGGGGTGGAGAAGAGGAGGGAAGACGGATCAGGACCACGACAGACAAGGCGGCGAGCAACCATGAGCGCATGGCCAGGGGGCTTCGTCCGGATCACTGATGACGGAAGCGTCCTTGGCCCCTGCGGGAAGCCGCCGTGCTGTCGGTATCGCGGTCTACGGTGCGACCATGTCGTTTGCCCTGTCCGATGGTCTGCCTCCCGGCAGGTTCCTGTCTTCCGGATCTGTATGCGTATGGGTCTCTGACGGATTCCCTCAAGACGTTGATCAACTGTGGCCTCGGCTGCTGAGCGAGCAGAGAGCCTGTGGCCTGGTTCCGCTCCTGTGCCGGCCCGATGCCATGGGAAGCCCGCTCGGCCTGGACCACGTCGATGCCGTCCGCCTGGAGGAGGTGCTGGCCGCGGACTTCGCCGAGTACCGGCGCCGGAGGCTGCCCTTCTGGATGGACCCGACACCAGCCCCGGTACCTGAAGGAATCGAGCCGTGGCCCCACGACCCCGGACCGCCCTTCGAGCAGTGGCCGGGCCTGGCACCGCAGATGCCGGCTAGGCCCGCAGGTCCTACGCCCGAGGAGGTGGCGGCAAGCCTGCTGGCTTGGTTCGTCGAGACGGGACTTTTCGGGCTGGACGAATGCAGACTCGTGCTCGTCCCTGCCCGCCGTAGCAGCGATGCTCTGGCATCGGTCGGATGGTCAGCGGAGGCACCGCTGCCTCTGTCGATGATCCGCCCACACCGTTCCCCGAGTACGCCACGGATCTCGTAGGACGGACTTCCTGGTCGTTCTGGTGGGACTAGGCACGACAGCCGGGCCGCTTGCCACGTCGGTTCGGGTGTGCCGTTGCCTGATGGGTAGGGGGCGCGGGTCGAGCCGTTGTTCCCGGACCGGACGTCGGAACGTGCAGGCCGGTGGAGAGATGATCGTGAAGTGATCGATGCGATCGCCCGGAAGGTCCGGACCGGCGCGCAGCGGGTTCGTCCGTCCGCGAAGTACAGCGACTGGCGAGGCTTGGATGAGTGTGCGGGGGCGGAGTTACCGATATGTCGGACCGGCGGAGCTGAAGGCTGCGGTCCGGCCCGACAGCGGTGGGTACAGGATCGGCTCGGCGGCTGATTTCGGAAGCTGGGTCGCGGAGAGATCAGCAGCGGAGCTGGCCGAACCGTTCACTTTCGTGGTGGGCACGGACGGTGTGCTTCGGCTGGCGCCGCGTCGTAGCGAGCACGTCGCCTGCGCCGGCGGAGGCATGGTTCTGGGCGCCGGTGAGCTCAGTTTCGTCCGTGAGGCACGCCGGTGGGCCGTCGGCGAGGTCGGTAACCACTCCACCGGGTACTGCCCGGACGTCAGCTCCTGGTCGGCAGTTGCCCGGGCTCTGGACGAGGCAGGGCTGGGGCGGCCGTCCGGCTTCACCCATGAGGTGGTGTTCCGGCGATGCCCTGGCTGTCAGGAGTGCAACATCGTGCGCGAGGACGACTTCGTCTGTGTCTTCTGCGGCAGTGAGTTGCCCGAGGCGTGGAACGTGGATTCTGTGGCGTGACGGCCGCGGTCACAGCCGTGGGTCGAGGGCTGCGATGAGGCGTGTTGCGTGGCGACGGCACGGTGCCGGGTCCGACGGTTGATCACGTGCTCGGCCACGTGGCGTTTGCAGTCGTCGACCGGGTCGATGCTCGGCAGCCGACCACCGCCGGAGCAGAGGATGCTTTGCTCCCGCGTCTCGTCGGCCATGCCACGAATGGTGCAGCGGATGGACTCGCGCATGAGCGGCCGGCGAAGGGTCACTCGTAGATGAGCCTGTCGTCGAGCAGGGTCCACGTGGTGCTGGTGCGCAGGTCCGTGAGGGCGTACTCGAAGAAGGCGGCCAGGGAAGGGAACACATCGGTGGCGAGGTGCCCGTAGTCTCCCCACTCCCCCACTGTGTGGTCTCCGGTGTCGATGAAGAAGCCGCACGTCCAGTCGTCGTCCGCAGCGAAGGGGAGCCATCGCGGGTTCCACCACGGCCCGTCAGGGTTCGCTTCCTCTGGGGCAGGCATCAGTTGCTGGTAAGCGTGGGGGATCAGGGCGGTGGACAGGGGGTGCTGGCCGCCCGGGAGGAAACACCGTCGTCGTGTACAGGGGCCCGATCCAGGCGGCTGTCCGCGAGCCGTACGCCGTTGTTGAGCGTCAGCCAGGTACGGAGCTCAACCGGGAACGGAACACCGATCGTCTGCTCTGCCGCCACGATCTCCTGGACTGCCGCCGGAGGGCGTAGCGCCGCGGCGTTCACGGGGGCGTTGCCGTTCAACCACTGCACCAAGCGGCTCCAAGCATGGTGGATCTCGATACCGTCGGCACTGGTCACAGGTGCTCTCCCGGGCTGCAGTGGTCGATGTCTTGGGGTACTACGAAGCCCGTCTGACAACACCTCTGGGACTGCACGAGATCCTGGCCCAACGTTCGTGCACGGAGTCAGCAGGACGGGATACGGATCGAGTGGTAGCGGTGTGTGTTCCATCCGCCCCGCGCTCGTTCTTCAAAACCGGGTTTTGAAGCCATGAGTCGTGAGGGCGTCGAAGAAGCCACTCCCCTGCCGGCTGTCCAGTCTCGGCAGAGCTGGGCAGTCTCAGTTCTGCCGGGCGTTTGGTTCCGCGCCGAGCAGGACCGATCTCCGCACTTGCCCGCTCCCCCAGCCCGGATTCCGTGCCGGACTTGCCGAGAACTACGGTGCTCGGATGACTGCAATCGATGTCGTGGCACGTACGCAGGTCAGTGGCGGGCAGACGGTCGAGCGGCTGGTGTGCCATCCGCGGCTTCCCCTGGTCGCCGGTCTGGACTCGGAACGTCCAGCGGTCCACATCTGGGCCTGTGACGCGGGGCAGCTGCGCGACTGCGGTTCGGTGGACGCAGAGCCTGGTGCCACCGCTGTGGCATGGCATCCCCACCAGCCGCTGCTCGCCGTCGCCGGCGAGAGCGGAGTGGTGCAGTGGACTCCCTCCGGGCTGTCCGAGCTGAAGGGTCTGGCATGCGCCGCCCGCTACAGGAGCCTGGCGTTCAGCCCGGATGGTCAGACGTTGTGGGCTTCGCCGTCATCGGGTGATGAGGACGACGCATGGGAACGTTCTGACGTCCTTGATCTCGCTTCGTACGTCGTCAGCACCGGCCCCCGTTGGGACACAGGCGTCACGGAGCATCCTGGCGGTGGTCTGATCGCCACTCTCGCGAGCGATCAGGGAGCGACGCTCGGCCTCTTCGCGCGGATCGATCCTGAGACCACGCCCGCGGTGATGCGCGTGCTGCGCCGCGCACTGGTCCTGGATGCCGACGGCTACGAGACGCCGATCTTCAGTGCGGACGGACGTCATCTCGCGATCCGCGGCAACGCGTACGAGAACTCGCTGGAAGTCTTCGAGTTCCCCACGCTCCGCCGCGTTCTGGCGACGACTCTCGGCGAACCCGACCCCGGGTACCCGTACCCGCAAGAGTGGCTCGACCAGATGCGCGCCTGGTCACGCCACAACATCGCCTTCGGAGCCCGGCCCGGTGTGCTCTGGGTGGGAACCCCCACCGGGGCCCTCCTGGAGGTCGACGTCGAGGCGCTACGCGTGGTCGGCCATGACGTGCTTGCCGGTACCCCGGTGTCTGCGTTGGGCTGCACGTCGACAGGCGAGCTCGTCATCGCCGGCGGTGGAGGCGATCTCGTGCTCTTGTCCGTGAGGGCCGACTCCTCCGAGGTCGGTGGCACCGGCGGGGACGCACCGCAGGCTGCAGTCGCAGCGTTCTTGGAAGCGGTCCCGGAGGTTCCGGCCGAAGGCGCCCTTTGGACCCACCTGGTGACGACCGATGGAGACCGCAGCTGGGAATCGGACGACTCGGCAACCGTCACCACAGCATCCGGAACGGATCCGACCTGGCTGCAACTTCAGGCGGCTATCAACACCATGCGCGACCAAAACAGGTGACGGACAGCAGTGTCCGGCCGTGCCAGCCCTGTCGATTCGGAAGCCGTGCGGCTGTGGGTGACGCTCACGTGCGCCCGTGGCCGAGGGTGGTCGTCGGTCGGCCAGAGTGAGTTGCCTCCCGCGGAGCCTCGTTTCAAAACCGGGTTTTGAAACGCTCGCGGGATGGTGGCTCATGGGGGGCGGGCTTGGTGTCGGCGTCTCCCCCTGTTCCTGATGCCTGACTCGATGATGCCGACCGCTCACGAGCTGCAGAAGTGCGTGTGCTCGTGGGTGATCGGGCTTAGCAGCCATGCGGGCGGCTGTGAGAAGAGGGTGCTGCCAGAGGGGCGATGGTCCTGAGGCGGTTGTCCGTCTGCGCGGCTGACGCCGTGGCGGGGGCGGACGTGTCGGCGCTCCTGGACGCTGGCCGCCGTGGGGCCGTAACGGCTGCGCGCCGGTCCACCGCTCTTGGATCGAGGGTTTTCTCTGGCAGTGCAGCCCAGTGGACATTCAACATGTTCGGTGCATGCAAATGTCAGTCTCGGGGTCGGGGCGTGTAGTACGCGACTTGGCAGTGTCCTGTGGATCACCGCGTGAGGTAATTGATCAATGAGCTACTTCATGTACGACGTCATGGGCGGGACTGTCGACGAGCCTGATCCGGAGACCATGAGGGGAGTGCTCGACGGTCTGTCGCAGGCCGATGACGAGCACCCCGATGTCTCGCTCACCCATGAGAGCGGGTGGTGCCTCAGCGCCTTCGGCGACGGCCTGCTGGTCTGGGAGAACCCGGACGAGGACTCGGTGGCCCCCGGGGAGATGCGCGATGTCGCCCGCGAGGAGATTCTCCGACTCTTCGGACTGCTGGCGGCGGGTGACATCGCATCGGTTGAAGTTCTCTCCTGGCAGAGGTGAAGGGCCTTACCGTCAGGTTCGGGACCAGAGGAAGAGCGCCTCGACCTGAAGTGCCGCGAGGTGGTGCACGGCGAGCTTGTCGGTGCGCATGGCGATACCGCGCCACTGCTTCAGCTGGTTGATGCATCGCTCGACAGTGTTGCGGTGCTTGTATGCCCGGCGGTCGGAGTGGGGTGGGCGGCCGCCGCGCGAGCCGCGCCGCTTGCGGTTGGCGATCTGGCCGGCCGGTTCCGGGATTACCGCAGTGATGCCGCGACGGCGCAGATGGGTGCGGATCGTGCGGGAGGAGTACACGCGATCAGTGCTCTCGCTGTCAGGTCTTGTCCTGGGGCTGCCGATGCCATGGACTTTGGACGTGAGCCCGCCGCGGGACCGTCCGAGAGCGTGGTCGTCCGGTTCTCCTGCTGAAGCCCGTTTCTGTGGGCGCCGGCGGTGTGCTGATGAGCGCGCACCGTCTCGCCAGCCATTCGATGTCTCCGGCTGCGTCGGCCTGAGCCTGGAGCTCGGTCGGGCTTCGCTGCCAGGTGCCGTCCTTCGCCCAACGCCGGAAGCGATTGAAGACCGTCTGCCAGGGAGCGAGCCGCTCGGGCAGGTCTCGCCAAGCGTTGTTGCCCCGGTACTTCCATGCCACCGCGTCGATGAGCACCCGATGGTCCCGCCATCGACCACCACGGGGCGGATCTGGTGGCAGCAGCCGCCAGATCCGCCCCAGCCCTCATCGTTCAACCCGCCCCTGGGCTCAATGTCGGATCAACCGCCATATATCCACGGGTACTGCTTGACGGAGGCTACGAACTGGGGGACACGCTTCAGCATTGCCAGCACCTCCATCGGCACGACGGGAGTCGCTGAGCCAGAAGACCAGACGATTGGTTCGCTGATGAGCTGTGGGGCTGAGAGAGACCGGACGCCTGGGGGAGTCGGGGAGGTGATCGGGGCCCGGGCGGGGTGGCAAGTTCAAAACCCGGTTTTGAAACCGCCGTGCCGGAGTGCCTATGAACGAGGGGATACGTGGCATCCTGTCCACGTCCGCTAGTACCAGCCGACCTGGCTGGGAAGCATACGGAGCATCAGGAGTACCACCCATGGCACGGATTACCGCGCTCATCAACCGCAAGGGCGGCGTCGGCAAGTCGACTCTGACCGTCAACACGGCCGCCATCACCGCCCACGTCCTGGGCGCAGCCCCCGAAGGCGACCCGCACTTCGTCGCCGCCGTCTCCGCCGACCCTCAGGGATCGACCACCTGGTGGTCGGAGCGAGTGGGGCACGACCTCCCCTTCTCCTTCGAGCAGATCAACTCGAAGGACGACCTGGAGCTCTTCTCCCACCTGAAGAAGTCCCGCAAG
Source organism: Streptomyces sp. NPDC002463 (assembly GCF_042889835.1). NCBI lineage: Bacteria > Bacillati > Actinomycetota > Actinomycetes > Kitasatosporales > Streptomycetaceae > Streptomyces > Streptomyces sp. NPDC002463. Next base: position 272,880 of record NZ_JBIARL010000012.1, on the reverse strand, counting down.
ATCAAGCACGCCTTCATCGACACCCCGGGTTGGATGGACCTTCCCGAGGACGAGAAGGAAGAGGCCGGCGACCCGTTCGGCAAGAGTACGGCCGCTGATGCCATGCGCGCCGTGCTGACCAATGCCGACGACATCATCGTCCCCGTCGAGCCGGAGCCGCTCGGTTTCATGCCGACCCGCGACACCATCGAGGAAGTGGTGAAGCCCCTCGGCATCCCCTACCTCGTCGTGATCAACAACTGGGACCCGCGCGACGGCGAAGCCGACCTCGACCAGACCAAGGACTTCGTGCGGGCCCAGGGCTGGAACCTGGCCAACACCGTGATCCGCCACTACAAGGTGCACACCCGGGCCGCCCTCGAAGGCACCGTCGTCACCCAGTACAAGAAGAACCGCGTCGCCATGGAGGCGCGCGAGGACTTCTACCAGCTCGCCCTTGAGCTCGGTGCCGGCAAGAAGGGCTCGCGCTGATGGCGGCGAAGAAGCCCTGGACCGATCTGCTCGACGGTCCTGGCAAGCCCGGCAGTAAGCGGGCTTCCGCGGATGCGCCCGCCAAGGAGGAGGCGCCGCCGACGACCGTGTACATGCACACGCTCATCGGCAACCCCGAGAACCCGCGGACCGATCTCGACTACACCGACGAGGACTCCGACTTCCGTGAGCTCAAGGCGTCGATGAAGTCGGTCGGGCAGCTGCAGCCGGCCGTTGCCTTGTCCCGCGAGGCGTATCTCCGCCTCAAGCCGGAGCAGGGTTCTCGTATTGGTGATGCCGAGTGGGTCGTCATCCTCGGCAACCGGCGCTTTCACGCGGCCAAGCAGCTCGGCTGGACGAAGTTCGAGATCCGGGTGCGCGACCGCCTCGGCAACGAGGGCGACGACAAGGTCGACGAAGCCGTCGTCATCGAGAACATCCACCGCAAGAACATCCCTCCCTACAAGGAGGCGGAGTTCCTGCAGCGGATGGTCGAGAGGCACGGCTCCCAGGAGAAGGTCGCGGAGCGCATCGGCAAGTCGCAGATGTACGTCTCCAACCGGCTGGCGCTGCTCAACCTCACGCCTGAACTGCGTGAGGTCGTCGACACCAAGCAGATCAAGGTGAAGACGGCGGAGAAGATCGCCAAGATCCAGGATCCGGAGCAGCAGAAGGCTGTCGCGGCCGAGGAGATCCGGAAGTCGCAGGAGCCGAAGGCACCGCGTAAGCGGGCCGCTGTTCCGGAGACGCCGATCCCGGCGGTTCAAAACCCGGTTTTGAAGCCCGGCGTTCCGGAGCCGACGATGCCGCCGGTTCAAAACCCGGTTTTGAAGTCCGGGGCGGAGGCGTCCGAGCCCAGTGGGGGAGGGGTGGCCACCGAGGTCGCCGATCTGGCCGAGCCGGCAGTCGCCGTTCCGGAACCGCGGAGCACTGCGGCCGTTCCGGCCGAGCCGGTGTCAGCCGCGCCCTGGCACGACGGCGTCGCTCTGATGGACATGGCCTTCGACAGGCTCGACCCGGTCCAGCGAAGCGCGTTCATCCAGCGCTACTTCCGGCGCAGCAGTGGCGTCGAGGCCGTGATCGCGGACATGCGGGGGGATCTCGCGTCCCATGCCCGTGTCTCACTCGGGGCGATCCTGCAGCAGGTTGGTGCCGGGCTCGTACGCGAGGCGTAGCCAGAAGACGTGAAGCCCCTGTTCTTCCGCACGGAAGGGCAGGGGCTTCGTGGTGCTCCGGGATGTTGCTGTCTGCAGTCGGGAAGGCGCCGTATCGAGTGAAAAAGTGCTTACACTACGCGTCCGGTTGCCTGCTGTGTGTAAGTGCTGCGGAAGTCGATGGAGATCTCCGGATCTTGTCTTGATCGGGTCTCCACCCCCGTCGGCGCCGTGTATGCATCTTCCATGGCACGTGAGGGGGAGGGCCGTTCAGGCCTTCGCAGCAGGCTTGAGGGACCGGTGCTCGCGCTGTGGGGCAAGTACGACGGGGACTCCTGATGGGTGGCTGCCGTTGTGGCAGCACATGGATGACAGCGCGGCTGTGGCGGGCTGCTCTGGGACGAGTGGATTCCCACGCAGATTCGACGGCTGATCGGTGAGGCGCTGCCCGGGGGCGAGGCCGACGGGCGTCGGCTGGTCATGTGGCTGGCCGTTGTGCACGACATCGGCAAGGCCACGCCCGCGTTCGCCTGTCAGGTGCTGCTGCTGGGGGAGCGGCTGGAGGAGTGCTGCGGATGGGCGCCGGGGCAGTGCGATCAGTTCTCGGCGGTCGTGGGAGACACCACGGGGTGCCGTCCGAGTACAGGCAGATCAGCGCGCTGGACAATCGTGGGCACCTGCTGTGGTCGACGGGCGCGAGTCGGAGCTTATGGCGTCAGGTGCAGAGGGAGCTGCTGGAAGCGTGCCGACGAGTTCGGCGCGCTGGACCGGCTGGGGGAGTGGTCTGCGGTGAAGCTGCCGCAGCCCGTGCAGGTGCTGCTGACGGCGCTGGTGATCGTCGCCGACTGGATCGCGAGCAACTTGGAGCTGTTCCTCTACTACCCGCAGGACATCTCGCGCAGCAGCGCCGAGCGTGCGGCAGCCGCGTGGCGGGGGCTCAACCTGCCGGGACCGTGGCGGCCCGCGGAGCCGCCCGTGGACGTCAGCGAGCTGTTCGCTTCCAGGTTCGCGCTCCCGGAGAGAACGAAGGCGCGTCCTGTCCAGGCGGCGGCGGTCGAGCTGGCCAGGTCCATGACGGCGCCCGGGCTGATGGTGATCGAGGCGCCGATGGGGGAGGGGAAGACCGAGGCCGCGCTGGCCGTGGCGGAGATCTTCGCCGCCCGGTCCGGGACCGGGGGAGTGTTCTTCGCCCTGCCGACCATGGCCACCGGCAATGCGATGTTTCCCCGGCTGCTGAAGCGGCTGGAGAGACTGCCTTCCTTGGAAGGGCAGCGCCATTCAGTGCTTCTCGCTCGCTCCAAGGCCGCGCTGAACGACGAGTTCACCGATCTCATGGAGGTCGGGAAGGTCGCGGCCGTCGAGCCGGACGCCGGGAGAGTGGCGCAGAACCCGTCCGCGAGTGTTCGCGCTGCTGCGGCGTACCTGGTGGCTCACATCTGGTTGTGGGGGCGGAAGAAGGCGATGCTGTCGTTCTTCGTGACCGGGACCGTGGACCAGCTGCTGTTCGCCGGGCTCAAGAGCAAGCACCTGGCGCTGAGGCACTTGGCGGTCGCGGGAAAGGTCGTCGTCATCGACGAGGTGCACGCCTACGACACGTGCATAAGGGCGCGCAGAGAATCAACCTGCAGGTTCTGTACCTTGACACAGCAGGTCAGAGCATTACTTGTCAGCATGTTGATTCTCTGCGAGCCCTGACTCGCCGGCGGCACGCTGGTCCTGGCGGGAGCTTTCGCGGCACGGTGAGGCGTAGGGCATCGTCTTCAGGGCTCGGGGAACTGCGAGGCCGACCCGTGGTCGGCCTTACGCGTGGGTTCGGCCCATCACGTGGTCGGCCTCGCAGTTCCCCAAGCCCCTGGTTACCCCTGGTGGACGGTCAGGTGGCCGTAGGCCCGGAGGGTGTCGGCCGGGTCGCCGGGGCGGCCTCGGAGGGTGGCGTCCAGGAAGGCGAGGGTGGCCGCCGCGACGACGCGCGGGCTCGCGGTGCGGCCCAGGGTGCCCACGATCGAGGGCACCGGCGGCAGGTAGAGCGGGCCGTCCATGAAGGTGAGGTGCCCGGCGCCGGGGACGGTGAGCCGATAGCTCGTCGCGGTGCTGTGATCGAGGGCTTCGGTGAGCCGGGGCAGGTAGCGCGGGTCGGTGCCGGCGGTGATCTCCTGGGTGAGCGCGAGCGCGGGCTGCTTGAGGGCGGGCGTGGTGGGGCCGTGGGGGTAGCCGTCCAGGTCGACGGCGGCGTCGAACCGGCGGTCCTGCCGGGCCGCCTGCAGGGCGGCGGCTCCGCCCAGGGAGTGGCCGGCCACCGCGGCGCGGCCGGTGTCCAGGCGCCCGGTCAGCGGGTCGGCGGTCTCACCGCGGTCCAGTCGCTCCAGTTGGGTGAGGACGAAGCCGAGGTCGGCGGCCCGGACGGCGGTCCAGTCGGCGGCCAGCGCCTCGTCCCTGTCGCGGTCCCCGGAGGAGGCGGTGGTGGCGCGTATCGTGCGGCCGTCGGCGAGGACGACGACAGTGGAGTCGTACGGGTGGTCGAGGGCGGCGACCAGGTAGCCGTGGCTGGCCAGCTCCTCCGCCCAGGTGGTGTTCTGGGTCCGCACCCCGCCCGACCCGGGGGAGAACAGGACGACCGGGAACCGCTCTCCTCCGCCGGTCACCGGGGCGTCGACGACCGCGTGGCTGCGGGCCCTCGGGACGCCGTCGACCAGGAAGCCGGGCAGGCCGACCCCGTGGGCGAGGGCCTCGGAGACGGTCCGCGCTTCGTCCTCTGTACGTCCCAGGTACTGGGCCCGGGGGACGCCCGCGGGGCTCTTCTGCGCCGGGTACCAGAGCTGGACCACGACCGTGCGCCGGTCGTCCGGATCGGCGGTGAAGCTCTCGGGGCGGAGAGAGTCGGTCCACTGCACCACCCGGGTGCCGACCGCGAAGGCGCCCGTCGGCTCGGGGAAGACGGGCACGGGGAAGGCCCAGGCGGCCACCGGGCCGGTGGCGATCAGGCCGACGCAGGCCAGCGATCCCGGCAGGGCCAGCCACCAGCGGGCCCGCCGCGCCGGTCGGCCGGGACGGCGCCGCAGCAGGGGCGGGAGGGCGAACGCCGAGGCGGCGGCGGCGCCGGCCAGGACCGGCAGCATCTGCCAGCGGATTCCCACGGTGCCCAGCACGATCGCCGACGGTACGAGGACCGTCCCCGCCGCGACGGTGACGGGCCGGCGGGTGGCCGGGGGGAGCCAGCGCGCCACCAGCAGCGCGACGGTGCCCAGCAGGACGAGGACTTCCGGAAGGGACAGGAACAGCCCCGGGATGGTTTCGGTCACCCGGTCATGCTCGGCGCCGGGTCCGGGCCGCCGCATCGGCCCCGGGTCGCTGCCGACTGCGACCGGCGTCGCAACCGGGGGCGGGCCGCGGTGCGACCGGAGTGGCAACCGGGCGCCCCGGACCGGCGGCAGGCCTGCGACTGCGGGAGGTGGCGGGTCTCCTCCTGTGGTCGTACCCCTGCCCGGTGCGCTCCGACGCTGGGCTCATGTGCGGCGCGGGCCCGCGGCCTAGGCTGCGGCTGTACGTGGTGGCGGCCCCGACCGGGCAGCCACGACAACCGAGCGGCGGAGAGGTGTGACGGTGCGCCACCGGGACCGGGTACCGCCCCTGGTGTGGGACTCGGTGCTGCCGGCGCTGCTCCTCCTCAACGTCGTGACCACGTACCCGGCGCGGGAGCTGCCGGTGGCGGCGGCGCTCACGGCCGCCCTGGGGCTGCCCCTGGTGTGGCGGCGCCGCGCCCCGCTCGCGGTGTTCACCACCGTGGTGGCCGCGGCCTTCCTCCAGTGGCTGGCGGATGTCCAACTGCCCGCGGATGCCGCCCTGCTGGTGGCCCTGTACACCGCGGCCGCGCACACGGGCCGGCGCGGCACGCTGCTCGCCGCCGGCGTCGTGGAGGGCGGGGCCGCGCTGGCCTGCCTGCGCTGGACACCCGACGGCGCGTTCCTGACCCCGTTCGTCGCGCTCTCCGCGACGGTGGTCGCCGCCGCCGTCCTCGGGGTGAACGTGCGGACCGGCCGGGCCTACCTCGCCGCCGTGCAGGAGCGGGCCGAACGGCAGGCGCTGCACCAGGAGCAGCAGGCTCGGCTGGCCGTCGCCGAGGAGCGGGCCCGGATCACCCGCGAGATGCACGACATCGTCACCCACAACCTGTCCGTCATGGTCGCGCTCACCGACGCCGCCGTCTACGCGCAGCACAGGTCCCCGGACCGGGCCACCGCCGCGATGCTGCAGATCTCCGAGACGGGCCGGCAGGCCCTCACCGACATGCGGCGCTCGCTGGGCGTCCTGCGGGCCGACGAGCCGGACGCCGAGCGCCACCCGCTGCCCGGCATCACCCAGCTGGAGGCGCTCGCCGACCAGATGACCGCCGCCGGGCTGCCGACCGGCCTGGAGATCCGCGGCGGCCACGCCCACCTGCCGGCCACCGCGCAACTCACCGTCTACCGCCTGGTGCAGGAAGCCTTGACCAACACCCTCAAGCACACCCCCGTCGGCACCCGCGCGACGGTCCTGGTCGAGTGCTCGGCCGGGAGCGTCGGCGTGGAGGTCACCGACAACGGCCCCCGGCCGGCGCTTCCCGCCGCCGCACCGCCCGGCCACGGCATCCCCGGCATGCGCGAGCGCGCGGCCGCCTACGGAGGGACGCTGCGGGCCGGACCGCTTCCGGGCGGCGGCTGGGGCGTGCGGACCCGGCTCCTGCTCAACAGCGGTGGGACGGGCATCGTATGACGATCCGTATCGTGATCGCCGACGACGAGGCGCTGCTCCGGATGGCCTTCGGCACGGTGCTGGAGGCCCAGCCCGACATGGTGCCGGTCGGCGAGGCCGCGGACGGCGCCCAGGCCGTCCGCCTCGCCCGGGAGCTGCGGCCCGACGTCGTCCTGATGGACGTCCGGATGCCCGGGACGGACGGGATCGAGGCGACCCGGCAGGTCGTCGAGGTCTCCCCGGGGAGCAGGGTGCTGATCCTGACCACCTTCGACCTGGACGCGTACGCCTTCGCCGCGCTCGGCGCCGGGGCCTCGGGCTTCCTGCTGAAGAACACCCGGCCCGAGGAGCTGCTCACCGCGATCCGCAACGTCGCGGCGGGTGACGCGGTGCTCTCCCCGCGGATCACCCGGCGCCTGCTGGAGGACTTCCGTCCGCACCTGGCCGACGGGGGCACCGCCGCCCGCGACGAGCGGCTGGAGCGGCTCAGCGCCCGGGAGCGTGAGGTGCTCGTCGAGGTCGGTCGCGGCCTGTCCAACGCCGAGATCGCGGCCGCCTTGTGCCTCGCGGAGGCGACCGTGAAGTCCCATCTGGGGCGGATCCTGCTCAAACTGGAACTCCGCGACCGGATCCAGGCCGTGGTCTTCGCCCACGAGAACCGCCTGGTCTCCCCGGCCTGACGCCGGCCGGGGCTCCGCGTAGGACGGAAGGCGACCAAGACGCCGTACCACGGGAGCCTTGTTGTCCGTCCAGCCTGGCATGCCGGCTCCTACCGTGTCCGTTCGAAGTGTCTTCGCCACCGGCCGTCTTGGCGATTGCCCCAGCTCGTTCCGCCGAAGCTGATTGATGACGGGCTGTGCGAGACGGGCCGGGGTGAGAGGCGGGTCCGCAAGCTGCTGGTGAACCGGCCGGTGCCATCGAGCTGCAGGGCACGGGCGCAGCGCGGTGGCGAGTCGGCTGGCGGCTTCACGCACGGCCAGGACGAGTCCGATCGGGTAGCCCCGCGGCGAACGGCGGGGCGCTGGCGAGGAACTCGTTCGTGCTGTCGGGGGCGGCCTCGATCAGCGCCACCTTGCAGAGCGGGTTACTCGTTCGCGCGCTCAACGGTCGTGGACCCTGGTGAGTGGCCGGCCGCCCGCGCTCGGGGCTGCGGGCGGCCGGTCCTTCGGAATCCGTTGCCGGATGCCGTCCTCCGACCGTACGTCCCGGTGGGCCGGAGAGCCCGCAGAGAGATGTTTTTCAGACCGGGCGGGTGACCTGGCCGGGGCATCTGGCGGAGCCGCTGTCGACGTGGCCGTGTCGTCTAGGTGCGTACGGCGCACAGTGGGGGCGTGGATGCCGAGCAGCTCGCCGAGGAGCTGTACAGGCTGAGACCGGGCGAGTTCACCGAGGAGCGGGACGCGTACGTAGCGGAAGACCTCGGCTTCACGGGAGGTCCCCTCGACGATGGGGGACGTGCGCAGGCCGCAGCCATTCTCGACGGCAAGCCACTCATTCCAACCGGCGAAGCGCGCCCGAATCTGTTCGTACTCCCCGGCGGTCCGCGCTCGAAGAAATCGTCGAGGAGCTGTAGTGCCAGCGCCGCGCGGTGCGGCACACAGACAACCTCGACGACCAGGCCGCATGGACAGCGATGTACGCGGCCGTCATCGATGCTGTCGCCGACGACTACGACGTCATCATCCTCGACGTCGCACCCGGGTGCGAACCACTCCAATTCCAGGTCCTCGTCGCGGGGCATCGCGTCCTGATCCCGACGAAATCCGACCTGTCGTCCCGGAAGGGCCTGCGTACGGTCGCAAGACGGTTTGCTCATGCGGTCGCCCTGAACCCGGTGCTCCGGCTCCTGGGAGTCATCATCTTCGCGACGAACTCCTCTGCCACATGGGTACAGGAAGACATCAAGAGTCAACTGTCCGCTGACCTTCGGGGTGCCGCGCCAGTCCTCGAGTAGACGGTCCGGCATGTCGAAGCTGCGGCCGTGGCCTGCCGGAAGATCGGCAAGGTGCCCCAGGAACTGCGCGTCAACTTGACCCGGCCCTAACGAGTTGGTGCGCGATAGCGAGTGGGCATGCTCTGCTGGTGAAAGGCATGGTGGATCGTTCGGTCCTGGCGCATCCGTTGTTCACAGGTGTCTCGAGGAGTCATCTGTCTTCGCTGGTCGCGGAGTTGGCACGGCCGTGGGTGGCCGGGGTCGAAGGCCGCCGGCACCAGGCTCGAGGCGGGGCCAGGAAGCGGGCGCCGGGAGCGGGTGCCCGCCATCGGCTGGTGTTCGTGGACCGGCTTGTCGCCACGCTCATCCCCCTGCGTCACGACCTCCCGCACGCGGTCCTGGCCCTCCTTTACGAAGTGGACCGTTCCACCATGACCCGGGCGGTCGGTGAGGTGCGCCGTCTGTTGGCCGGGAGAGGGTTTGCCGTCCCGGAGCGGCCCGGGCTGCGACTGCGGACCCTGGAGGACGTCTTCGCCTACGCCCAGGCCGAAGGGGTCCGGTTGCGGCTGGACGCCACCGAGGTCCAGGTCCGCAGGCCCACCGCGGGCCGGGGCGGTCGGCAGGCGTTCGTGTCGGGCAAGAAGAAGCAGAACACGATGAAGGCCACCGTCATCGCCGACCACCACGGCCGTACCCTGTGGACCGACGCCCTGCGGCCAGGCCGCATGCACGACGCCACCGCCGCCCGCACGGCCGGCATCGCCAGATGCTTCCATGCCTTCGACCTGGTCCAGGTCCTCCTCGACGACGGCTACCTCGGCCTGAGCAGAGACCATCGAGGCAAGGCTCTCACCCAGCCGCGCAAGCTACGGCCGGGCGCAACGCTTCCCTTCCTCGAACACAACGAACGCCAGCGACACGAGCACTCCTCACAGCGGATCACCGTCGAACACGCCCTCGCCGACCACAAACGCTGGAAACAACTGACGCGCTGGACCCACCGCAGAGAGAACCTTCCCGCCACCTACCAAGCCATCGCCGCCCTCGTCTCCGACCGCAACATCACCGACTGAAGACGGCACTGAACAGGGCAGACATGTCCCACCCGCTATCACGCACCAACTCGTTACTCCGACATGGTGTCCGGCCTGTTCAAGATCCTCGGCTACAACTTCAGCCCGCGGTTCCGCGACCTGGACGACCAGCGGTTCTGGCGGGCCACGATGCCCGGCGTCGAAACCGGAACGTACGGCGCGGTGGAAGACCTGGTCCGCAACCGCGTGAACCTGAACAAGGTGATCACGCAGTGGCCGGACATGCTGAAGGTCGCCGGTTCCCTGGTCACCAACCAGGTCCGCGCCTACGACCTGCTCCGTATGTTCGGCCGCGAGGGCCGCCCCACTTCGCTGGGCGCAGCGTTCGCGGAGTACGGGCGGATCGCCAAGACCGAGCACCTGCTGCGCGTGGTCGACCCGGTCGACGACACCTACCGGCGGCAGATGAACCGGCAGCTCACCGTGCAGGAATCCCGCCACAAGCTCGCGCGGGATGTCTGTCACGGCAAGCGCGGCACCATCCATCAGGCGTACCGCGACGGGATGGAGGACCAGCTCGGCGCGCTCGGCCTGGTTCTCAACGCCATCGTGCTGTGGACCGCCCGCTACATCGACGCCGCCGTCGACCAGCTGAAGGTCGAGGGCCAGGAGATCCGCGACGAGGACATCGCCCGGCTCTCCCCGCTCAAGCACAAGAACCTGAACCTGCTCGGCCGATACAGCTTCATTGCTAGGGTCCCAGCCGTCGGCGCCCTGCGCCCGCTGCGCGACCCGGACGCGCCTGAGCTGGACGAAGACGACGGCACCGGAGACTGACAGGCGGCTGTGGCGGTGCCAGCGCGCCCGCCCCGCCGGACGCGCTGGATGGGCGTTGCAGTGGGAGTCAGCTCAGGCGTCCGCCGAGGCAGCCGTAGGGGTCGATCTCGTTGATGCGGGCTAGCGAGCAAGCCCCGCGCGGCCCACGGCTGCGCTGGTTCGGGAGGGGTCAGCGGCGGGTGGTGGCGACGATGAGCCCGAGGCCGATCAGCGCGATGCCGCCCGCGCCGCCGATCATCGACAGGCGCCGGTCGGAGCCGGCGAACCAGGTTCGGGCCACCGAGGCGCCCAGGCCCCAGACGGTGTCGCAGACCAGGCCGATCCCGGCCGGGATCAGGCCAAGGACCATCATCTGCAGCGGGATGTTCCCCGCGTCGTGGTTCACGAACTGCGGCAGGACCGCGGCGAAGAAGACCAGGCCCTTGGGGTTCGTGGCGCCCACCAGCAGGCCGTCCAGGACGGTGCGCAGATCACCGCGCCGTTCGCCCTCCCCGGTCGTCAGGTCGGCGCGCAGCCGACCACGCTGGCGGTACGCCTGGACGCCAAGGTAGACGAGGTAGACGGCGCCGGCCAGCTTTACGGCGGTGAACACGGTGGTCGAGCTCTGGACAAGGGCGCCGACGCCGAGGGCGACGGCGAGGACGAGGGCGTAGGAGCCCAGGAGGTTGCCCAGGACGGTGGCGAGCGCGGTGCCGCGGCCGTGGGCGAGGGCGCGGCCGACGATGAACAGGACGCTCGGGCCGGGAATCGCGATCACAACGAGGGACATCGCGGCAAACGCCAGAAGGCTTTCGGTACTCACCATGTGCCGGGACTTCCTGATCTGTGCCGCGCAGCCGGTGAAGGGCTGCGCGAGGTGCGAGCTGTGACGAGGGGGCGGGCCCGGCGCGCAGGCGGGATGGCTACCGGGAGAGGGCGGCCACCTGGGCGCGGGGGAGGCGGGCCAGGACGGCGGAGTCGATCTGGAGGGTGCGGTCGGCTGATCCGGCGCCGCAGTAGACGGGCCGGTCCGGTTCGGCGACCGTGGCATCGATCAGGCACGGCACCCCGGGCCGGTGGCTGACCGGCGGCACGCCCCCGGGCACCAGGCCCTCCGAGGCGAGCAGGCCGGCGTCCGCCGTGCGCAGCCGGGAACGGCTGGTGCCCAGGACGGCCGCCAGACGGGCGAAGTCCACCCGGTCCTCCGCCCGCAGCGCCACGAGCAACAGCGGGACGTCCGGAGTGGTGAAGGCGAGCGTCTTCACCGCCTGCGACCAGGGGAAAGGCAAGGCCTGGCGCTCGGCGACACTGTGCGCGGAGGCATGCTGGTGGACGGTGTACGGGCAGCCATCCGCGTCCAGCACGGCTTGCCAGGGCGCTTCGGGCGTACTCATGGAGGGACACCTGCAGCCTTCGGCTCGAAACGGACGGGAGTCGACCTGCGGCCGGACGGCGCGCGGTCTGCTCCTGAGCCTGATCGACGCAGCGGGTTCCGATCAACTGATTGTGAAATCCTGCAATCGTGATCACCCTGCGCTTCGCCGAGACGGCCGAGGAGGACATCGCCTTCTCCGTCTCACCCCTACTCGAAGCCGTCCACTCCTGGCACGTCCTCACCGACCCCGGCCACCACGCCCTGCACGTCCCCTGGGTCCGGCAGTGCCGCCGCCTGCCCGCCGCCCTGCGCCGGCGCATGCGCGAGCACGACTTCGTCGTGGCCGACCACATCCCCGCCCTCTTCGAAAGCCGCACCGGTGATCACGACGCCGACTTCGCGGACCAGCTCGCGGCCGTACGGGACCTGCCGCCCGCTCTGCTGGCCGCCGAACTCGCCAGAACGCTCGTCGACACCACCCGCCACACAGGAGACGACCTCGTCGACGACCCCGCCGCCCGCGACGCGGTACTCACCGAGTACCGGGACAGCGACCCCGGCCGGGCGGCACGGCTGGAGGGCATCCTCACCGATCCCCGACCCGTCCTCGACGACGCGCTCACCGTGCTCGAGGACTACTGGGACGCCGGCTTCGCCCAGGAGTGGGAGCGCATCGAGCCCTCCTTGTACGAGTCGATCGCCCGCTCGGGCGCCCGGATCGCCCACCAGGGCCTGTTCCCGATGCTCCGCACCCTCGCTCCCCAGATCCGCGTGGACCCCGGCCGGCGGACCCTGCGGCTCGACCGTCCGCACGACCACGACGTCACCGTCACCCATGAACACCCCGTGACGTTCACCGCCAGCCACTACGTCTGGCCCCACGTCCGCGTCACCTGCGACGCCCCCTGGCCCATGCGGATCACCTACCCCGCGCTGCCCCTCGCGCCCGCCTCGACCGCCCGCCCCACCAGTCAGAAAGACACCCTCACCGTGCTCCGGGCCCTGGCCGCCGCCCCACGCCTGCAGATCGTCACCCACCTCGCCGCCCAGAGCCGCACCACACAGGAACTCGCCACCCTCCTCGGCCTGTCCCCCTCCGTGACCTCCCGCCACCTCCATCAGCTCACCCAGGCAGGACTCACCACCACCCAGCGCGAGGGCTACTACGTTCTCTACGCCCTCGCCCCCGCTCGCCTCGACCAGATTGCCACCGCCCTCATCACCCTCGCCCCCAGGCCCGAGGCCTGAGCGAACGCTGTTGCAGGCCCCCGCGGGCATCGCCAGAAGCAAGACCTGTGTCGGCAAACGATCGTTTGACGACAGGGCGGCGGCATGTCCACTGATTCCTATGAGCCTTTTCCAACCTGCCTGTCAGCAGGGCTGGCTACGTCCGGTTGAGAGTTCGGGACATGGTGGCCAGCTGTGGATCTGCTGGCCAGGGGCCTGTCGCCGACTGGCGTAGCCAGCTGTCCACGTGCCCTTGACCAGCACAGATACGAGGTTGGAAAAGGCTCACTGACACCGTCTTGATCACGGCTTTGATCCCGGACCCACCACCCGGTGGGCCACTACGCTCCGTGGGAATCCGCTTGTGAGGGTGGGGTAGCCGTGGGCCGTACGCGCAACGGGTTGATGGGCGTGCTGACGAAAGGCCGTGGGGCTTCTATCTCTGATCTTGCGCAGTGCTCCGCCCCTTCAGGGCGGGGGTGAAGCGCATTGTTGGCCCGGAGGCGCGGATCGCCGGGGTTCGCTGTGCCTGCGGGGTGGCGGTCAGACGGGTCGCTTCCGGTTCTCGGTGTACTGCTTGACCGCGGTCAGCGGTGCGCCGCCGCAGCTCCTGGCAAAGGAGGAGCCGGACCAGAAGTGTCCGCCCCACAGGTACCGGCGCACGTGAGCGTCGTACTCCTTGCGCAGCATCCGGGCCGATACGCCGTAGACCAAAGAATATGGTGGTCGTCATGCAGCTTCGGTACAGCTTCCGCGTGTACCCGAGCGCCGGTCAGCGCAAGTCGCTGGCGAGGGCGTTCGGGTGTGCTCGGGTCGTCTTCAACGACGCGCTGCGCGTCCGTGAGACCGCCCGGGCCGCCGGGCTGCCGTTCATCCCGTCGGGTGAGCTGTCCAAGCAGCTCACCGCCTCGAAGAAGACTCCCGAGCGGGCGTGGCTCGCCGAGGTGTCATCGGTCGTCCTGCAGCAGTCCCTGCGGGATCTGGACGCCGCCTACAAGAACTTCTTCGACGGCCTCAAGGGCAAGCGCCCGCGCATGGGTGCGCCCCGGTTCAAGTCCCGCAAGGACACGCGGCAGTCGGTCCGGTTCACCGCGAACGCCGGGTGGAAGATCACGGCTGGGGGAAAGCTCCGGCTTCCCAAAGGTCGGTGACATCGCCGTGAAGTGGTCCCGCACCCTGCCGTCGGTGCCGTCCACGGTGACGGTGGTCATGGACAGTGCGGGCCGGTACTTCGCCTCGTTCGTGGTCGAGACCGCCCCCGAGGTGCTGCCCGCCACGGACGCCGTGGTCGGCATCGATCTCGGTCTGACCCACTTCGCGATCCTGTCCGACGGCACGAAGATCGACAGCCCCCGCTTCCTGCGCCGGGCCGAGAAGAAGCTGAAGAAGGCCCAGCGGGATCTGTCCCGCAAGGCCAAGGGCAGCAGCAACCGGGCCAAGGCCCGCATCAAGGTCGCCCGCGCCCACGCACGGACCGCCGATGCGCGGCGCGAGTTCCACCACCAGCTCTCCACGAAGGTCATCCGCGAGAACCAAGCGGTGGCGGTGGAAGACCTGGCGGTCAAGGGGCTTGCCCGCACCCGCCTCGCGAAGTCCGTGCACGACGCCGGATGGTCGGCGTTCGTTTCGATGCTGGAGTACAAGGCCGCCCTGTACGGGCGTGTCTTCCACCGCATCGGCCGGTTCGAGCCGACCTCGCAGGTCTGCTCGGCCTGCGGGAGCAAGGACGGCCCCCAACCCCTGCACATCCGTATGTGGACCTGCGGGGCCTGCGGGGCTGTCCTGGACCGGGACATCAACGCGGCGGTCAACGTCGCCAAGGCCGCCGGACTGGCGGTATCAGCCTGCGGAGCGCGGGTGAGACCGGGACTCGTCCCGGCACAGCGCGAAGAAACAGGAACCCACCCGAAGCCGCGCCGGTCAACGGCGCGGCAGGCGGGAATCTCCGTCCTTTAGGGCGGAGAGGATGTCAAAAGGGTTCAGCGGCCCGCAGGAGGTACTGCGGCAGGTAGGAGGACTCCACGCGGATGGCCCAGCCCCGGCGGCGGCCGTGGCAGGCCAGGGCCAGGACGTCGAGGTTGACGGAGACTTCGGGGCCGTCGGCGCGGTCGGCGACCTGGTAGTAGGCGCGATGGGCTTCGAGCGCGTCGGCCAGGGCGAGGTTGAAGCTCTCCTCGTTGCCCTCCACGAGCTGCGACAGCAGCACGGCCGGCGGCATCGCGAAGCCCCAGTCCTTGGCCTTCTCGGCCTCCTGCAGCGCCCGCTGTGCGGCCGCTTCGGGTTCGGCGCCCGCCAGGTAGGCGTAGAGCGCTTCGCGGTACGCGGTGAACGCGGATCCGTCCGGGCCGGCAAAGGTGGGGCCGGTGAGGACCAGCGGGGCGAGGTCCTCACGCACACCGGTGATCAGGGCGAAGGCGACGGCCATCTGCCAGTACCCGGCACCGGCTTCCCTACCCCGCTTGGCGGGGTAGCGCAGGGTGCGCCCGCCGATGGACACCTCGACCTCGGTGTCCGGCTCCGCCAGCGCGACGCGGAACAGGGCCGCGCCCATCTGAGAGGCCAGCCGAAGAGTGGCGAGCTGGGCGTCCGCGAGGTCGCCGGGGTTTCCCGCCCGCCACTGGAACAGGCGCCTCTGGTCCTCCAGCACGTGGGCCAGATGCGAGACAGCAAGAGGCTTGCCGTCGACGGGAGTGAACGCTTCGTGGAGGTGTTCCTCGTACATGGCCTCGATCCGCTGGATCCCATCCCCATCCCGCTCGCAGGCCGGCCGTTCCACGACAAGCGGGCCCGTGGCGAGCGCGGCGACAGCGTCCGGCCGCCGGCTCCGGCCGAACCCTGCGACCCGCGGTCCCTGCGTCTCGAAGCCGGTGACCAGCGCGTGCGGCAGGTAGTCCGTGTGGACGGCAGGTGCCCAGCCCAGCGTCCGGTACGCGAGCGCGGCGAGTGCGATGGGGACCAGGGGGAGGAGAGTGCTTGGTGTGGCTGTTGGGCCGTGCAGGGCGGCGTGCCTGGTCAGGAGGTCGGCGAGTGCGGCATCGAAGGCCTCCCGGTCCTCTGTCGTCAGTGCGCGCAGTGTGCGCAGCGCCAGGCTGTCGGGCCGGTCCAGGAGGGGCTCGCCGGTCTGTTCGGCGCAGGCACGGATCCGGTCCAGAGCAGCGTCGAGGGCAGCCAGCTTGGCCCGCGCGCTCGGCGGGTACTCCCCGTCGCCGGCGTCGTCCAGGACCACGGCCGTCAACCCCGTGGCGAGCTCACCGCCAGGCGTTCCCTTCGCCTGCTCGGCGAACTTCCGCCGGGCAAAGGTGAATTCCTCACCGTGCCACTTCGCCTTGTCCCGGAGCACCGACAGACACAGCGCGTCGATCCACTCGCCGGGTGTGACCGTTTCCTCGGGGGCCTCGTCACCCGGGTCGTAGCTCATGCCGAAGTTGACGTACTCCAGGAAGACGTTGAAGGTGCAGTGGGGGTGGTACGCGGCGTAGGCGACGGCGCCGACCGCGGCCTCGGAGGCGTCCTTGAGGGCGGCCTTGGCCTCTGGGCTGTCGAGGTCGGGTGTTTCGACGGAGAGAGCGCCGAGGTAGTCGAGGAACTCGTCCGCGACCGACTGCCATTCGTACGTGGCCATGCGGCCGGCCCTCGACATGGAGTGCACCTGACGCCCGATGCGGTTCGTGAAGTCCTCGCGCGCTGTCGAAACGGCGGCCCGGCCCACCTGGTGACGCTCTATTCGCACTGCCCTGCTCCTTGATCGAATCTCTGCGACAGCCTAGGCGCGGACTCTGACAGGCCGGCAACGTGAGCAAGGCCCCATGCCATACGGCGTCGCCTCGGGAGCCCAGCGCGGCGCGTGCAGGCGAGCGGGCGGGGCACGAAAGGCGTAGGAGTGGAGAGTGCACCTCTCACCGCCCGTCGAGCCGATGCTGCCTCGCTCCGTGACGGCTCTGCCGCCCGGAGCGAGGCCGGTGCCGTACGAACAGGAGGATCTTGCCGGTGCCGTCTGCGAAGCGGCCGCGCTCGTTCGCACTCGTATACTCGTGCAAGCTCATGGAGGGGGAGGTGGAGACAGTGAAGCTTGCTGAGGCACTGGCAGAACGCGCGGAGGCCACGCGCCGTGTAGAACAGCTGCGAGCACGCGTTGTCGGCAGTGCTCGGTACCAGGAAGGCGAGACACCTGCCGAGGATGCAGCCCAGCTGCTGGCTGAGGTCGGCGAGGTGCTGGACTCCCTGGAAACGTTGATCCGGCGGATCAACCGGACCAATGCCACCGTGGAAATGGGTCCAGACGGCACGCTCACCGATGCCCTCGCACGCCGTGATGTCCTGCGTTTGCGTCACTCTGTGGTCACCGCGGCAGCGGATGCCGCGGCGGGTAGCGGCGAGCGGGGATACGGCCGGCAGCTTCGGTCCGAGCTGATGATGCTTTCCGCCCTTCCTGTCGCGGAGCTGCGCGGTCAGGCAGATGCACTGGCTCGGGAGATCCGCGAGGTCGATGTGCGGATCCAGCGCACGAACTGGGAGGTCGATCTGCTGGACTGAGAAGTCCGGCAGGCTGGGCTTTGTGGAGCAGGTAGCAGCTTCGGAGGCGTGCACACACCGAGGGCCGGCGGTTTTCCAGCCCACTCCTGGCGCGTGAAGAGCAACGCGGGGGTTCGACTCCCCATCAACAGTGCAGCTCAGCACCGTGTACAGGTAATGGTGCACATCGCACAGCACATCACCACGTGCAGATCCGAGGCGGCGAGGGCGGGTTCGGGGCTTTCCACATCACAGCACCACCGAAGAACAGCAGTCTCCACCTGACGCCGTCGACGATTTCGGCGACAGGCACAGAACCGGAAGACAGGCCCGAAACAGGTCCTCCCTGAGGGGAGAAGGCCGCGGGAGCTCCGGCAGGGAACCTTTCGCCATCCGGGTCGAGGTCAGCGGCGGAGACGACCAACTGCGTGGACGTTGTCCCCGACGCCCTCGCATACGGCACGAAGATCCGCTGGATCGCGCCGAAGCTCATCGAGGCCGCCAACAAGACGGTGCCCGAAGCGAACGTCCAAGCCGTGCACGTCCTGGCATCCGCCTTCCGCGCCGCCATCACGGCAACGTCCTTGGCGGCCGCCAAGAAACCAGCCCCGCGACAGGTCGTCCCGGCCCGGACCGGTGAAGACCCGGGAGACCACATCGGCCGGCTACCACCGTGCACTCGCCGCCCACCGCGTGGTCGCCCCGCCCCGCCAGGAGGACCCGGCACTCGCCGCCGCCGTCGTACGGCAGGAACAGGCCCGCCGCGAGCTCGCCGAACGCGTCTTCCCCGACATCGACCAGGACCAGGAGGACGAGGCGCCGGCGTCGCTCGAGGACGTCCGTGTCAAGCAACGCCAGGCCGTCGAAGCCGTCCGCGCGGCCGCGATCCTGCGGGCCCGAGCCGAGCGCGCCGCCGGGCGGAACGGCGCCGGCCGTGTTGGAGCCGAGACGGCACGCCCACGGGTTGCGTGACGGGCCTTGCGGCCGCAGCAGATCAGAGACGGCCGCCCAGGAACTCCCGTACCTCGGCAATGGTCATGAGCCCCGTGCCGTGCGCCACAGCCGCTCCCTCTCTCAGCAGTACGTAGGACGGGGCTCCGGTGACCCCGTATCGTTCGGTGGCGACCGGACAGCGCGTGATGTCGGTGCGGACGACCGTCAGGCGGCCCGTGTACTCCTCGGCGATGGCGCCCACGACGAGGTCCATCGCCCGGCAGGGTTCGATCGCCTTGGGCCATGTCCCGATGAAGTACGCGAGGACCGGGACTCCGCTCATCCCGAGGATGAAGTCGAACTCCGCGTCCTCACGCGGTTGGTGAACCTGCTTCGCCATGGAGGCTCCTGACCTCGCGTTCCATCATTCCCTCCCCATCATCTCCCGCGCTGCAGAAGAGCACCGAGTACGACCGTCACGTTGCCCTCCTTCACGTGCAGCGGGGTGGACACGATGATCGGCTGCGGAGCCAGTGGGTGTGATGGCACGCCGAATTGGAGGGGAAGGTGGGGGTGCGTGCGGGGTGACAGGCGGCAGATTCAGACGGCGGTACTGGGCAGCGCGGACTCGGAGGAGCCGTTGATGCTGCCGCTGGAAGCGATCAAGCTGGACGCCTTCCGCCGGCGGCACGAACACGACACGCTCTGGTGCGGGCTACTGCTCGGAGGCTGTGGCCTGCAGCTGACCACCAAGGTGTATACCGACCGGGTCTGCCACTTCGCCCACCATCCCGGCCCCGACGGGCCTCCTCATCTGCGCGGACGCCGTGCTCGTGGGGTGGCGAGCGCAGACCATCTGTACGTGAAGGCCGCGGCCGACATCTGGCTGCGCGCTCGCGGTACACAGGCCGGCTTCGATTTCGTCCAGCCGGACGGGGCGCCGATCGGTTCGGTCGTCGACATCCAGCTCCCGCACAAGAGGCTGCGCGTGCACCTGGACCAGGAGGTGGCACCGGACTGGGACGCAGAGCACGAACCGGTACTCGGGGTGTCCGTCCCGGTGGACCCGGACACCCTGATCCGACATTGGTGCGTGCACCGCATCCGCCTCGACAGCGACGGCACCGCCCGCCGGGTGCGGATCGGGACCGAGGCGTTCGCCCGGCCCACCGAGTGGTTCGCCCTGGACGAATGCGAGATCACCGAGCGGGGCCTGTCCACCCCGGCGGTCGAGCGGATCGTCCAAGCCTGGAGCGGGCCCCCTTCCACCCGGTGGACTCCGGGCAAGAAGCAGGAGGAACCGGCGCAGGACGTGCATGCGCAGGAGCTGCTGCGCCGGCTGCTCTACGCCCGCCGGGTCGAGTCCACAAACCTGGCGCAATCGGTGTGCCACGAGATCGGCGAGCTGACTGACGTGAGCCCGCAGCTCCAGGGCCAGCTGGACGTCGCCCTGCGAAACGCTTCCCTCTGGATGGAGAAGGAAACCGAGACGCGCCAGGATCTGTGTGCCCGGCTGAACCAGGGCGTGGCCGGACAGAAGACCAGGGTCCAAGGTCAAGTAACTGTGCCGGGAATCCAACGAGGTCGGCAAGGTTGGGGCGCATCGGCAGACCCAGATTGAGCTGTGGAGCGAAAGGGCCCGGTCCATGCCCTTCTCGTCCCAGACACTCGCGCCGCTCAGGCCACGAGAACGTGCGCCGCTGCACAACCAGGTCGGCCGGGCGTACTGGACCAAGAAGGCGTGTCCGCGTTGCGAGGTGGGTCGTGGCCAGAGGTGCGTTGTCTTGGGCGGAGGCCGTGCCGGTCAGGTGCGGCAGGTGCCGCATGACGAGCGCTTGCAGCTGATCATCGATGAGCGGGAAGCGCGGCAGAGGGAGGCCCGGCCCGTGTGGCAGGTGTACGACGTGGGCTGCCCCGTCTGCGGCCAGGTGCCGGAGCTTGGTGCCTCACGCCTGGCAGACCGCATCGCCCGCGCTTCAAGCCGGCCGAGGAATACACCCGTCGGCAAGAGCCCCGCCACTGAAGTCGGAAATCGGCCAGAAGTGTCCACCGCTCTGGAGCGCTCAGCGTGGTGATCGGGGCAGATCAGGTGTGGTCGGGCGCGTCGAGGAGCAGGCTGGCATCCCTCGTCGGCCCGGTCGACGGGAACAGGCGGGACGGCTTCACGCTCACGTGCACGTTTGAGGCCCGGATCCACAGGATCCGGGCCTCAAACGACTTCAGTAGCGGGGACAGGATTTGAACCTGCGACCTCTGGGTTATGAGCCCAGCGAGCTACCGAGCTGCTCCACCCCGCGTCGGAAGGTCCAACTGTACGCCACCCGCAGTGTCACCCAAGACCAGCCACTTGACTCACCCGGCAGGTGCTGGGGGTGGGGCTTGCCGCCACACGGCAGGACCGGCATCCCGCCGGGCCGCCACTGGCCTGCGAGCCGGCGTCGGTCACGATGTTCGTTGCGGTGCTGGAGATGGGCGCCACGGCACGGCGCGTTCGACCGCAGCCACCGCGAGCCGGGTCCAGCCGCGGCAGACCCATTGACGTCCTCCGCAGCGATCGCCGCCCAGATCAGACCTCGTCCATCGCCAGCCTGAAGCCGAGTGGCCGTCCCACGACAGCCTCGGTCTGGGCGCGGAGGAACGTGTCGAGGTCGGCGGACGTGGCACGTGCCAAGCGGAGGTCAGTCTCCAGGCAGTCCAAGGAAGAGCCAGAGGCCACTTCTAGGAGGTGCTTCCGTATGGAGGCGGTCATCTCAGCCACGACTTCGGCGAAGGGTCTGTGCTCACCGGTAAGGGATTCCGTCGGCACGATCGCAGTCTCGCTCGCCGCCAGGCGGTGGAGCGATCCAGCCAGATCAGCCTCCAACGTGCCGACCTGCTCATCAAAGCGGTTGGCGTCGACCGACCGACCAGCTTCAGCGTCCTGCACGAATCGTTCGAGTGACGCCAACAGCGCACGGTTGACAGTCCGTGCGGAAGTGATGATCTCCAGCGTCAGTTCGTTCATGAGTCGCCGTCGCTCGTCCGCAGCATCCGCGCGCTGCACGGCGACTGCGGCGCTGTCCTCACGGCGCTTAGATCGCTGCAGGAGGATGCCGCCCATCGCACCGATAGCTGCTGCACCTAACCCGCCGACCAGCCCAAGCACCGCCGTTACGTCTGCCATGGACACGCATGATCCGAGATCCTCCGGTAGTCAGCAAGGCCCTCGCCCGGGCCGCCCGTATCGACCGCAGCTTCCTCCACCGCCACCGCGACCTCCACGACGCCCTCCACACCGCCGCCCACGAACCCGTCAGCCCGGCCGGGACCGGGCCGGCCGTCACACGGGCTTCGCTGCAAGCCGACCCAGTCAACACGGATGCCCGCAGCGTCCGCTTGGCCGAGTGCGTCCACCAGCTCGAAGATCACCTGTCGAAAGCGCTCAGCGAAGAGAGCCGGTGGACCTCCGGGCTCGGGGCACCTGCCGACGTCGCCGATCTGAGCAGCCGCCTCACCCGGCTCGAACAGCGAAACGTCGAGTTGTCCCGAGCGTTGGAGGAACGGTAGGCCGAACTAGACGCCGCCCGAGCCGCCAACCGGGACTTGACCCGCGCTCTGAACCAGCGACGGCTCGCGTCAGGCCGATCAGCCCGGTCGCCATGGGCGACTGTGCCATCAGGTCGACGCCGGCAAGCGCGGCCTCACGGTGAGCGGCGCGCACACGGTCGAACGTCTCCTGGCCCTCCGGCCACGTCGCCTCCCAGCACTCCATCAGGCCTTCGAACCCGTCATCCTCGACTCCGGCACGCAGATCCGGGCGCCCGGTTCGGTCAGGAGGCGGTGAAAGAGGTTCGGTACTGAGCGGGGTGTTGGCAGCTCGAATCCCGCCTCAGCCGCGCCCGCACGCAGCGTTCCGTCGAAGTTCTCAGCCAACCGCTGTGCCGATGCTCCCTGAGGCCGTGGTGGCCGGGGTGTGGGGCGGAGCCCCTGTGACTGAGCGCTTCACCTGGCGACCGAGCCGTCGACTTGGCGGGGTTGGCGGCAGGGCAGCCGTCCGCTCTGGCTGCTGTAATCCTCTGTGTGCGCCCAAGTCTCGGGGCGCGCACGGGGGAGGAATGCTCATGCGACGCGAACTTCGTACTGTCTTCGGGGCAGCGGTACTGCTGGTCACAACCTCGACAGGCTGCTCGGGTGGAGAGGGGAGTTCTGCGGTGCCGTCCCTCTCCCGCACCTCCGCCTCGACCGCTGGGCCGTCTGCCTCGCCTCAAGACCTGACCGAAGTGACCGACAAGACCCACGAAACCCTCACGAAGTCGGTGACACAGAGCCCCGACGCCCCAGGCCCGCAGGGGCTGATGCTGGTTGAGGTGTGGCCGGCCGGCGCCGCCTACGCCTGGGAGACCCGCGACCAGAGGCTCTGCTCGGCCACGGTCACCGCGACCATGGTCCGGGAAAAGTCCTGCGCCACCCGTCGCCTGGACCCGCCCGTCACGTCCCCCAGCGGACTACATCCGATCTTCACCCTCTTCACCGACGGCTGGGTTCGTCTCTTCGGTGCCGACCATCAGCAGGTGACCTCCGCGACCTGCGGCGGCACACCCCTGGAAATCCGCAAGGTCGGAACCGTGGCGGGCGGGGCCCGGACGCTCTACGCAGCATGGTTCCCCGACTACACGAAAGGCAGCATCGAGCTGTCACTGAGCCACGGCGGCACGACGTCCAAGGCCCCGCTCGCGCTCGGCGACGCTGGCGATCGCACCTGCTCCCCGGCCTCCTGAGCGCCACACCTGGCGAGTCCCCGTCCGCTGAATCGCTCAGTCACAGCCCCGCGTGTCTGTGCCTCGGGCCGGGTGGGCGAGTGACCGGACGCTCGGCCAGGGGCGGCCCGCCGGGCTGGGATCAGCTATTCGGCCTCGGCCACATCGCGGCAGCCGCTGCTCCTCCTCAGCCCTCGGCAGCGGTGCGGTCGCCTTACGATCTGGTGGTGTGACGGCAGGGGTACGGTCCGCGCCCAGTGCGAGGGGGGCGCCGCTCCGGGCCCAGCGGCCCCTCTGCCTCCCGCTGCTGCCGTCTTCTCAGCCCGGCCGGCCCCGTAGTCGCTTGCGGCGCCGGCAACGGAGGCTTACGGACCTTGGGCGTTCATACGTCGGTGGGGATGCCGTCCCCGGAGGCGGCGGGGACTGGCGGAGTGCCCGACCTGGCTGTGCGAGGCGGCGTACGCTGGCAGCGACAGGAACGGTCGCTCGGACGTGGACGGTGGACCGGCTCCACCATGCTCTGCCGCACTCGGCTTCTCGGCAGCAGCTCTTGGCGGACGTCCACCTGACGCCGGTGGCCGAGCTGCCGGCGGTGCTCGACCGGTGGGCGGCCGCGGCTGAGGTACTCGAGTCCGCTGCCGGGCGGATCGCCGCCGCGCGTGCGCGACAGCTCGGTGCGGGTGGCGAGGGTCTTGTCGATCACACTGCCGATGTCCTGCGCGATGCCGGTCACCGTGGTGACCGTGAGGGCGCCGCGTGACCTACCGGCTCAGCTTTCCGGCCGATGTTTTCGACACGTACAAGCAACTCCCCGATCGTGCGCGCCGGGACCTCGCGGTCTGTCTCGTCGACGCGCAGGAGGATTCCCTGGCGCACTCGGAGCCGTACGGCGAGGACGACGGCATCATCCGGACGGTGGCCCGCGGGCACGTGACGGCGGTGATCATGGTCGGGGCGGCGACGAGCACGCTGACGGTCCTGGCGATCGCGTACGCCGGCGTGTGATGGACCGCTGCGGTCCGGGACCGGGCGCTTGCGCGAGGCCACTGCTGTCGGCCACGCCGTAACCGTCTTCCGAGGTCACCCCCGGTGTGACCGCCCTGCTCCCGGAGCGTCTCCAGCGTGTCCTTGAGGACCGCGCTTCATGCTCGACGTCGGGCACCTGGCCAGGCGTAGCCGAGCTGATCGGCAAACTCCTTCGAACCGCCGCAAACCTCGGCGACCTCGCGGGGGTCTCCGGCCGTGAGACGCGCCTCAAGGCGCTCTGCTTGGTCACCCGGGTCGTCTCCGGAGACCGGAAGGGGCATCCTGAACTGAAGCCAGGGACGGTCTTCTCTGATCGCGGAACGGCCGGGATGGAACAGGAAGACGCTGATCTGGTCAGGTTCCCAGTGCCAAGCTGAGACGGCTCCCAGTTCGCATTCCCAGGTCGTCAGCCAGCCCACCCGCTCCCGGAGCCGTTCTTCCAGAAGCCTGGCGACTGTTCGGGCCGGCCACTCCCAGCTGTGGTCGGTCGAGGCCCGGCGGACCTCCGCGTCGTACTGATTGACGTCGAATCGAAGCTCTGCGAGGTCGACATCGTCCTCATCAGGGTTGCGCCAGTCGCTCCAGACCACGTGCTGCCCTTCGCGCCTGATGGTCACGTAGACAGCGCCGCAGCATCCTTCCGTGCACTCGGCCTCGGCAAGCCGAACCTCGCGAGGCGTGTCTGTCGCGTGAAGCGGCGCATGCTGCCCCAACAGATACCGAGGGTCATCTGCCGGCCCCTCGTCGAACACGTCGGCCAGGAGGTCTCGTCCGTTGATGATCGGTCGACATTCCACGGCGCCGTGTCGGCTTCCCAGCGGTGGCACGACGATACGGAGGGACAGCAGATGCGGTTCTGTGGTCATCGGCTGATGGTCTCGGAGTCAGTGGCAGTTGTCCTGCGTGTTTCTGCTTGAACAAAGCCACCCCCCTCGTGGGAAGCGCCCGTCCCTCGGGTCGAGGACGGGCGCTTCCCGTGTGTGGTTGCGGTGGGTCAGGCGACGGTCTGGCGGACACATTCGCGGCTGCGGCCGGCGCAGGGCACACCGCTGCCCCCGTGTCAGCGGTGTGCCCTGCGGTGGACTGTGCGCCAGGCGCGCGGATGCCCGCGGCACGGCCATGCCGAAGAAGCGGTCCACCGCCTCCGGGAGGATCGGAACGGCCAGTAGCGAGAGAGGCCAGGTCGGTTGGGTTTTCTCGCTACCTCACGGCGCGGCCGATGAGTTTGTGGCTCCCGCCCGGTCCACACTCGTGACACCCAAGGAAGGACACCGCCATGTCGGAGCTTCTCGTCGACTTCATCACCTCCCTCGACGGCTACGCATCGGGACAGGGATGGCCCGGGTTCTGGGGCCTCGAGGGCCCGGAGTACCTCGCATGGCTCGGCGAGCAGCCCGAGGTCACCTACTTGATGGGAGCGAACACCTACCGCCTGATGTCGGGCTTCGCCGCAGGCGAGGTCCCGAACGGTCAGGACGAGTTCAGGCCCGAGGAGGAGGCGTCCGTCGACGAACTCACGCAAGCCTCCAAGGTGGTGTTCTCCTCCTCACTCGAGGAGCCGCTGACGTGGGCCAACTCCAGGCTCGTCCGAGACGACGCCGTCGAGGCGGTCCGCGCCATGAAGTCGAGCGGCTCGGGGATCCTCAGCACGATCGGCAGCCTCAGTCTGTGCCGGTCCCTGCTGCGTGCCGGACTCGTCGACCGCTTCCGGGTCGTGATGTTCCCCGTGATCACCGGGGCCACGGGCGAAGAACGCATCTACGACGGCTATCCGGATGTTGCCCTTGAGATGACCGCGCACCGCACCTTCGACAACAGCATCCAGCTGGTCGAGTACAAGCCTCGCGTGCTCGAGCACCCGCCGCTCGGCGTCCCTGCGTGACGTCGCCTCGTCCACCGGTCTGGTGGACGGCCGCCAAGCCGGCGCCGACGGGTGCGGAGCAGCACTAGTCTTCTGAGTCAGGAATTCTGTTCAGATGTATAGGCTTGGCCTGTGGCGCGTACTGGGCGGCCGAAGGCCGAGTTGGTTCTGTCGGATGAGGAACGGGCCGCGCTCGAGGGATGGGTGCGGCGCCGTTCCACGCCGCAGGCGTGGGCTCTTCGCTGCCGCATCATCCTGGCCTGCGCGGAGGGGGCTTCCAACAAGGACGTGGCAGCCCGGCTCGGCTCGACCGCGCATGCGGTGGGCCGGTGGCGGGCGAGGTTCGTCGAGCACCGGATCGCCGGCCTGGGGGACATGCCCCGCTCGGGCGGTCCCAGGTCGGTCACCGACGAGCAGGTGGCCGCGCTGGTCGCCAGGACCCTGGAGTCCGCACCGAAGAACGCGACGCACTGGTCGACACGGTCGATGGCGAAGCAGACGGGTCTGTCGCAGTCGACGGTGTCACGGGTCTGGCGGGCGTTCGGTCTGCAGCCGCACCGCTCGGAGACCTTCAAGCTGTCCACGGATCCGTACTTCGTCGACAAGGTCCACGACGTCGTCGGCCTCTATCTGGACCCGCCCGAGCGGGCCCTGGTCTTCTGCGTGGACGAGAAGTCGCAGATCCAGGCCCTGGACCGCTCGCAGCCGGTGCTGCCGATGATGCCCGGAGTGCCGCAACGCGTCACGCACGACTACGTCCGCGCCGGCACCACCACCCTGTTCGCCGCACTCGAGGTCGCCACCGGCAAGGTCATCGGTTCCCTGCACCGCCGCCACCGCGCCGAGGAGTTCAAGAAGTTCCTCGTCAAGCTCGACCGGGAAGTGCCGGACGGTCTCGAGGTCCACCTGGTGCTGGACAACTGCGCCACCCACAAGACCCCGGCCATCAAGACCTGGCTACTGGCCCACCCCCGGTTCCACCTGCACTTCACACCGACCGGGTCGTCCTGGCTCAACCTGGTGGAGCGATGGTTCGCCGAGCTGACGAACAAACAGATACGGCGAGGCGTCCACAAGACCGTCCAGGCCCTGGAGAACGACATCCGGACCTGGATCGCAGCCTGGAACACCGAACCCGGGCCTTACGTCTGGACCAGGACCGCGGACGAGATCCTCGAACGCCTCGCCTCATATCTGAACAGAATTCCTGACTCAGAAGACTAGTCGTTGGACGTCTCATGCGCCTGTTCTTCTGGACCCTCGCCGTGACCCTCGTCCTGGGGGGACTCGTCCTCGCATTCACCGGCAGCTTCGTGGCCGCAGTGGCCTGCGCCGCGTACGTCGTGGTCGTGACCCCGCTCGCCGTGCTCGTGGGCCGTGCGATCCGTGGACGTACCACCCCTCCGTCCTCTCACTGAAGGAGTCCCGCATGCGTACCTCTTTCCTCCTCAGCTGTGAGCCGACCGTCTGGCTATCGCTTGTCGCGATCGTCCTGGAGTTCGCCGCCCTGTTCGGTTGGGATGCCTCTCTCGAGGCCCAGACCAACGTCGACGCTGTCGCCGCTGCCGGGATGGGCACTCGGCCCTGTTTACGAGAACGGGCTCTGGCACAACTTATGTGGAGCCACACCACCCGGGTTGGTGTCTGCCTCAGGTCAAGCCGCTGAACTGCTGATTCCCGGCGCGCTCCGGCCTCGGACATCGAGATTCTGCCCGACACCACAGAAGTTGTGCCAGAACCTCGTTCTCGTGAACACAGCCACCTGGCCGATCGCCGGCGAAGGGACTTCGAAGACTCTGTGCGACCTCGGCGGCGAGCTGCCCGGCCGCCTGGCCGCGCCCGCCGGGATCGAGGCGCTCCAGGAGCGTCAGGTGCCCGATCGTCTCGCGGGCCTCGGCGGCGGTGAGCAGAGCGAGGCGGGGCTCGTCGGGGTAGGTTCCGGTGACCGGCGTGGCATTGCCGTGGTCCATGCTCTTCCCAACGCCGGTTGCCACAGTAGGGGTACGGGAGGATCCAGCTCGTACGCGGGCCCGGTCGTCCGGGGCTGATGCGCGTCGAGCCGACAGCCCTCGTGGCTGCCGGCTCGAGGTCGTGGTCCGGGGGCAACCGGTCCACGAGGGGTTCCCGACTGTCGAGCTTTCCCTGGAGCGGACGAAAGCGAAAGGTCCCTACCGGTTCTCTGTAGCGGAGAACCAGTTCTATGTTCTCGGCGACGGCGACCCCGGCCACCTGAAGAACCGGACGATCACCGCGGCCGGAAACAACGGCTTGGCCGCAGCGCCGGCACGGCGATGATCAGCTTCGACCTGCAGACGGCAACAACGAACCGGTCGGAGCGGGTGGTCGTCCCGTCGCCCAGGACGATTTCGACCGGGCCCTCGATCAGGACGGGCTCCTGTGGGTCCACGGACACGCGGCGGGCGGGCTTCACTCCGTCGGCCGGGCACGGACTCTCGTCAGAGGTGCTGGGCACGGATGACCACCAACTCTTCCCATTCCTCAGCCTCGCTCGCCAAGCCCTGCCGCTCCAGCCAGATCCGCCGCGAGCGCAGGACCGGGCCCCAGGGCACGGATGCCTTCGCTGTGACCTGCGCGGACAGTCCTGCCCCGGCCAGCCGGTCCACGGTCTCCTCTGCCCCGCACATGCCGGAATGCACCATCAGCAGAGCGCCGCCGGGGCGTAGCAGAGTGGAAGCGGTCGCACAGATCCGGTTGATCACGAGGCGCCCGTCCTGGCCGGCGTCCCAAGCGCGCTGCGGCCCCCGCGAAGGCAATGTCACGCCCGGAGCGGGTACGTACGGCGGGTTGGCCACGATGAGGTCGAATCGCAGGCCGACGGTACGGGCCCTGAAGTCTCCGTGCAGGACGCGCAGGGGAAGCCGATGGAGCAGGGCGTTCACACGCGCTGATGCGACGGCCTGCCAGGAGACGTCGACCGCCGTGACCGCGGCACCTCTGCGAGCGGCGTGCAGAGCGAGCGCGCCGGTTCCGGTGCCGATTTCGAGGACGCTGGTGCGGGGCCCCAGCTCCTCGCGGGCAAGTGCCTCGGCGAGCAGGTGGGTGTCCGCCTGCGGGCGGTAGACATTCGGCAGGGCGACCAGGCCACCGGTGAGAGTGCCCAAGCTGAGAGCCGTACCGGACATCACGTACCTCCGGGGATCGTGGCGCCCGTAAGGCCCCTACTTGGACGTCATACGGCGGCTGCCCAGGGTGGGCGACCTCATGCAGCGTTCCGGCGATCTTCGGACCACGGATGAGGAGGCCGTAACCCGCCGGGAAAAGGGGGCGGCGGGCGGGAACGGGCTCACCGCAGAGGTCACGGGGACCCGTTCTCGTTGTTCCCGCCTGGTCCCTCAGACAGCCGGCGGGAACCTGTCCCAGGCCCGGTGCTCGGCCGGCGCTGCGGCAACGGTCTCTACGACGGCCGTACAGTCCTCATCCAGAGCGGTACCCGGGTCGTCGGCTGTGATGCCGACGGGAAGACCTGGATGCCGAGCTCCCACTGTGGGTACGCCCCGGATTCGATGGCATCGAAGAGGTCACGGCGGTGGAAGTCGGGGTCCATCCCGTTGATCCGCTGCGCGTCCTCCCAGACTGCTGATCTTTTCGTAAGTTCTGTGAGTGTGGTGGGTGGATGGTCAGGCCGGTGTGGGTGAGGAAGGACCAGGTGATCTGGTCGTTCTGGTCGATGCGGTGGATGCCCTGTTCGGCGACGTCGGCGAGATGGTCGCCGGCGAGGTTGGCAAGTTCACGTTTCTTGAGCGAGGACCACAGCAGCTCCACCGGGTTGAGCTCGGGTGCATAGGCGGGTAATCGCTCCAGGGTGAGCCAGTCCTGCTAGGCGGCCCAGGCGCGCATGGCCCGGCTCCAGTGGGCGGACAGTCCGTCCGGACCACCACGACCCGTTCCCCGCGGTAGAACACCATGAGCTGTTTGAGGACCTCGATGAGAGCGGTGGTGCCGTAGCTGCCGGGCTTGAGGTGGAAGCACAACCGTGGACCGCGGTCGGGGTCGGCGGCGTGATACCCGAGGGCCGCGGCCATCGAGGCGCGTAGGTGCGGCGGACCTGGGGCAGCAGCGACCTGCTGTATGTACCGGACAAGGCGTACGAACTGGCCACCGGCGAGGAATGGGATCGATCGACCCAGTGTGCTGCTTCGAGAGCTACTCCAACAGGGACGGGTGGCCGCACCTGCGGGGCTGAGTCGAACCGTTGCTTCCCGGCGGCAGCTCCGGCGGGCCGCGACCGGGTCTGCGGAACTTCGGCCTGCCGGAACGCACAACAGTTGGGCTGCGAAAACACGCGAGGCGTCCGGAACGTCGGCCAGGACGTTACGGTGCTGGCTCGTCCTCGCTTTAGCCTTTGGAGGTTCGTTGCCCACGCGTGTCCAGCCTGCCCGTCCTGGCGATCCCGGCCGCGTTGGCCCCTACCGGATACTCGGCCGTCTGGGTGCCGGCGGAATGGGAACTGTCCATGCTGCTCTGGACTCCGCGGGGCGCCGAGTCGCGCTCAAGCTCATTCATCCGGCACAGGCCGACGACGGCGAGTTCCGTGCGCGGTTCAAGCGGGAAGTCGCGCTGTCTCGGCGGGTCTCCGGTCCTTGTCTGGTGGAGGTGCTCGACGCCGACACCGATGCCAGCCACCCCTGGCTGGCCACCGAGTACGTCCCCGGGCCCACGCTTGGTCAGCGCGTCGCTGCGGACGGTCCGCTGACCGGGGCCCAGTTGTACACCCTGGCGGCGGGCACCGCGGCGGCACTGGCGGCCATCCACGAGGCAGGGGTGGTTCACCGTGACATCAAACCGGCCAACGTGATCCTGGCGCCATCCGGCCCACGGGTGCTCGATTTCGGTATCGCCCACGCTCTGGACGGCACCTCTGTGACCCACACGGGTGTGATGACAGGCACCGCCGGCTGGATCGGTCCCGAGTGCTACCGAACCGGCACAGCCGGCGCCGCCGGCGATGTATTCGCCTGGGGAGCTCTGATCGCGTACGCCGCGACAGGACGTCTGCCCTTCGGCACGGGAGCCCCGGACGTGGTGGCTTTCCGCGTGATGTCCGGCGAACCCGATATCGCCGGCGTGCCTGATGACTTGCTCGCGGTGGTGACGTCATCATTGGCCAAAGAACCTGGCGACCGGCCCACACCCGCCATTCTGGCGGAGAAATGCACCGCTCTGCTCGCCGCCCAGACCACCAGCGTCCTGTCCCCGAACGCTGACACGCCCACCGTCATCGGGGACCTCGTGGCCGCCCACTGGGACATACCCACTCAGGACGACCCCGCATGGACGCTTGCCCGACGACGTCCCCTCCGACGCCGCGCCGGACTCCTCGCCACCGCCGGCGTGATGGCATTCGCCGTGGCTCTGGGAGTTACCTACGCGATCCGCGGGCAACACCCGGTCGCCCCGGCGTCGCCCACGACGATGCGCAGCGGCGACCGGTCGGCCCCGGCTTCGATGCCGTCGTCAACCAGCACTCTGCCGACTGCCAAGACCTCGGCCACATGCCTACCCGTCACCTACAAGTTCCCGACGGCGAGTCGAGCTGTGAATCCAAGGAAGACATCTGCACAGACGGTGCGCCGTGGTACGTCACCGATATCAACACCCTGTGTGGCGAGCGCCCTTCCACCCGGGTTGTCCGCCTCGTTTCCCAGCCGGAAACCGGCGGCGATCCCGGGACGGCGTTCTGTATCGCTTGGACTGGCGAAGGAACGGGAACCGACCGCGATGGCGCGCTTCTCTTGAATGCCCCTGGCTATCAGTGCGGCGCCACTCTCGTAGGTGCCGTCGACGGACAAGCTGTGCATCTGGATGGCGAGTCGGTTGTGTTCTATGACTCCCCCCAGGAGTGCACGCCCTCCTACCCTGGGACACGTCTGACTTACCCGGCGATCCTCGACTACAGCCGTCTCGACGCCGCGATACCACCGGCATACGTCTGTCTGGTGGAACACGTCGGCGCCTGACGAGCGGCGGATCGCCACCCAAGAGCAGACCCTGCCGTGAACACCCGCTCGGACCGAACGCATGGGGAAGCCGTGAGTCACACGGACCGGCTGCTGAGGAGCCGGCCCCAGTCGTGATCGACCGCCGTCGTTCAGTTCCTCATCGGACAGCCGCTCGTCGAGCCGCTCAAGGTGCACTCCCTACGTCACCTTTGTCCTCGTCCATGCCGCTGGCCGATGTCAGTCCTCAGGACTGTCCCGGCACTGCCCGTGCCGGCAGTCGGCGCCTCGCCGGTGCAGCCGCCGAAGGTCTTGCAGAGCGGCGACAGGGAACGGATGCAGCACCCACTTCTCCCGATACCCCGCCTCGCCGTGAACCCGCTGCACTGTCTCGGCGGCTTCCAACACCACGTGGCCCAGCACACTGCGGGGCTGCGTTGAGCTCCAGGAAAGAGTGCCCGCATCGTCGGGCGAGTCCCAGCTCGTCGACATGTCCGGGAACCGGTAGATGGCGATGGCCACGTCTGCTCCCCGGCGCCGGAGTCGCCACCTCAGTTCGGCGGGTTCGAGATCGAACGAGACGCGCTGGACAGGTGAGTCCCCATAGAGACCCGCCACGGCATACAGCAGATCGGCCAAGGCGTCCGTGCAGTAGCCGACGATGCCCTTCTGCTCCGAAGCTCCGTCGGCGATACGGTACGTGGCCCACCCCGAGCCGCCCAGTTCCCAGCTGAACTGGAGATCATCCGCCATTCGCACCCCTCCCGAGTGGATCACAGCCTCCCATCATCGACTGAGGGGAGGCTCATAGCCGATCCCGCACAGGGCAGCAGGCACGAGGGTGTCAGCCGTCTCGACGGGCCGCCCCTGGTCGCTGTAGTACGCGGCATCTGCAAGCTCCCTCCGAGCGCCGAGCCTCTCTACCGGGACTGGATGCTCATCGAGGACCAGGTCGGAAACCACAACGGAGTCTGCACCGCGTACGAGACCATCCTCACCATCAACCGACGGCTCGACGTCAGCCCCGAACCCCAGGCCGAAGAGATCTACGAACGGCTCGTCAACCGCAGCGCCTGAAGGGCAAGGGGCACCGGTGGGCGCCTGCGCCCCTGCCGATGTCCTGTTTCTGGCTGACTGCGTAGAAGGAGACCAGGCGGCACGGGCAGCTATGCAGGTAGCTACGCGCTCGTGCGGTCTCCAGTGCGGTCTTGCCAGAGCGCGGCTTCCCGTCAAGCACCGTCCCGCACCCGGGCCGGCAGTGCGTTCCGCCCACGTCGCGAAGCATCATCCCCATCTCCCGGCGGGGGATCAGATAGACACCCTGAGAGGGTGTGAGTCGATCCGTCATGGCGTGCTCTTCTCGATCACATGGCGGTCTCCTCGGAGTTGTTGCGTTGGGCAGGGACGCCCCGGTCGTTCTGCAAGTCCCACAGTTCCTTGAAGAGACCCGGCGCCTTCACCAGCTCGCCGAAGGTGCCGTCCTGAATGACGCGGCCGTGGTCGAGAACGACAATGCGGTCCGCGACGGCGACGTTCGCGAGCCGGTGCGTGACCAGGACGACGGCACGGTCCTGAGCGACTTCGCGAAGGCCGGAGAAGATGCGGTGCTCGGCGCGGGCGTCGAGGGCGCTGGTGGGTTCGTCCATGACCAGGAGGCCGGCGGGGCGGTGGAAGGCGCGGGCGATGGCGATGCGCTGCCACTGACCGCCCGACAGTTGGACCCCGCCGAACCACTCGCGGGCCAGAAGCGTGTCCAGGCCGCTGCGGAGGTCGTCGACGACTTCATGGGCGCCGGCCTTCTCGGCGGCCGCGCGGACGTTGTCCTCGCCTCCGTGGGGCTGGCCCAGGGTGATGTTCTCGCGGGCCGTGAGGGGCCAGCGGGCGAACGACTGGGGCACGACGGCGGTGTTCTCCCACAGGGCGTGGGGATCGAGGTCGGTCGTGTGGTGGTCGTCCCAGGTGACGGTGCCGTCGGTGGGCAGGTACAGACCGGACAGGAGCTTGGAGAGGGTCGTCTTGCCGGAGCCGTTCTCGCCGACCAGGGCCAGGACTTCACCGCGGCGGACTTCCAGGGTGACCTTGTCCAACGCGGGCCGGTCCGCTCCGGGGTAGTAGTACGTGAGGCTGTCGGCCTTGACGACGCTCGGCGATCCGGGAATCACGGTGCCCCGGTTGAGGCGGTGGCCGCCCGCCTCTTCGATGAACTCCACCCAGTCGTCGAAGTAGAGGCCGGTGCGGAAGAGCTGCGTGCCGTAGCCGACCATGCCGCGCAGGGAGGAGCCGACGGTGCGCATCGCGAAGACGGCGGTTCCGGCAGACGCGACGGACATGTGGCCGGTGGCGAGCAGCATGCCGAGGGCGATCCACACAGCGGCGGACGCGATGCCGCCGGTGACGGCGCCGATGAGCGCGTAGCGGGCGCCTTGATTGACGGCCTTGTCGGTGACGGCGTCGACACGGGATCCGATGGCGCGGTAGCGGCCGAGGAGGAAGTCGGCCATGGTGCCGGAACGGACCTGGTCGGCGGTGTCCTTGTCCACGATGAACCACCGCAGGTGGCTGAGGGTGCGCCGCTCGGCGGCCATGGCGCGTGAGGACTCGTAGTGGATGCGCGCGCCCTTCATGCTGGCGATTCCCTGAGGGAGCACAGCCAGGACGAGGAGCGGCAGCAGCACGGGGTGCAGGACGGTGACGACGCCGGCCGCCGCGATGATCGACGCGAGGCAGGCCATGAACTGCTGGGATTCGGTGATCAGATCCCGTGCGACGTCGGCGCCCCGGTCGGCGTTTTCCCACTTGTCGTTGAAACCGGGGTGGTCGTAGGCGGCGAGTTCGGCGTGGACGGCCGCGTCGAGCATCTCCAGCTCGGCCTCGCGCGAGATACGAGGGGAGAGGCGGGTGGAGACATTGACGATCACGATGGCGAGCAGAGCGCGTGCACCGGCCGCGCCGGCGAGGACGCTGACCGCGGGTAATGCCTCGACGAGGCGGTCCTGGATGTGCCCGGAGGCGATCAGTGCGGTGATGGTGCTCGTGGTGGCGACGAGCGCGAACGCCTCCAGGGCGGCCGAGAGAGCTTGGCAGGTGAGCAGGACGATCACGGAACGGGGATTCACGCGCCATGCGAGGTGAAGGGCCCGGCGTACGAGCTGGGGAAGGCGCCGGGCCATGGACCAGGTGGTCACCGAGTGCCTCTGGAAGACGGCCACCGTGGAGGACTGGAACCTCAGCTCCTCGACGGGTTTGTCGGTGTCTGTGTCGCTGGACAACGCATCAGCTCCTCGTGTCGAGTTGTGGTGGAGCGCGTGAGCGTACGGGGGTGAGCGCGCACGGGGAACCGTTCGGAGCGTTGATCACCCGAGGGTGTGATGAGGCGGTCTCAAACCCTCTGACCTGCTGTGATGCGAGTGGCGTACGTGAGAGCCGGCATCTTCTGACACGAGGCGGGCAGGTCATGACGACGCCCCGCTCAGACGCTGGGCGTGGCGTGAGCGGGGCGTCGGAGTGCTGGGTCAGACCCCCGCCGGGATCATGCCGCTGTGCAGGGCGTTGATGATCACCTCGGTGATCGCGTCCGGCTTGAGGTTGATCTCCCGCAGGGCCTCGGGGGTCAGGGGGATCTCTTCGAGCAGGTACTCGCCGCGGCCTTCCTGGCTGAATTCGGGGCCGGTGCGGTCCTCGAACGACCACGTGCTGATCGGGGCGAGGTAGAAGTGCTGGCGGTCCTCACCGTCCTCCAGGACGTGCAGCAGCCGCAGGTGCTCGACCTCGCCGGCGATCTCCTCCCTGATCTCGCGGCGCAGGGCGTCTTCGAGAGTGGCGTCGGACGTCTCGACCTTGCCGCCCGGGACGACCCAGTAGACGGGGACGTCCGGCTTGACGCGCTTGATCAGCAGGAGGGTGCGGGACGGGGTGGTGAGGATGGCGCGGACGCGTTCGGTCACGGCGGTGCTTCTTCCTGTACGTGTCGGATCAGTGGAGGTGCCAGCCACCGTCGACGTGCAACGACTGGCCGGTGATGAACGATGCGGAGGGCGCGGCGAGGAACGCCACCGCGGCGGCGACGTCCTCGGGGCGACCTCGGCGGGGCACGCACTGGCGGCGGACCTGGTCGCTAGGAGCGGTGCTGTACCGGTCGTTGGAGACGTCCTGGTTGTCGACCTGGATGGCTCCGGGGAGCACGGTGTTCACGCAGATGCCGTCGGGGCCGAGTTCGCGGGCTGGGGAGCGTGTGAAGCCGAGCAGTCCGGCCTTGGCGGCGCTGTAGGCGGTGAGGCCGCGGCGCCCGACACGGGCGTTGACGCTGCCGATGTTGATGATGCGGCCCCACTGGTTGCGGATCATGCCACGTGTGACGGCCTGGCTGACGCGGTAGTGGATCGTCAGGTTGACCTCCAGGGCCTGCGCCCACTGGGCTTCGCCGGTCTCCTGCCATTCGACCCGAGGATAGGCCCCGGCGTTGTTCACGAGGATGTCGATGCCGCCGAGCTCGGCGCGCACCTGGTCCTCCATCCGGGTGACGGCGTTCGGGTCCGTCAGGTCCGAGTTGATCTCGATGGCCGAGCGGCCCTCGCGGCGAACGTCGCTGATCACGCTGCACGCGTCGTGGAGCTGGGCGAGGTGGTTGACCGCTACGGAGGCGCCGGCCGCTCCCAAGGCGCGGCTGATGGCGGCCCCGATGCCGGTCGCGCCGCCGGTCACGAGGGCCACCCGGCCCTGGAGGGGCTGGGCCAGGATGGGGAGTTCAAGGACGGACAGGGTCATCGTCGGCCCCTTTCGCTGGTGATCGAGGTACGGGCGAACTGGTCGAGCGTGACCGCGCGGGACTGGGACTCGGCGAGTTTGGCCAGGACGAGGAGCAGGGCGTTGCCGGAGAGCGTGGTGGGGTCGAAGACGCCGAGGATACGGGCCGTGAGGAAGCCACGGATCTGACGCAGGAAGTTGTCAGGCTCGATGCCGGCGGCAGCGGCGAGATCGATGTGGATGCGCTCGATGAGGCGGTGCAGAGCGGCGCGGCGACCGTGCCCGACGTTCCAGGCGTAGGTGATCTCCAGTCGCCGGTCGGTCGTTGAGAGGTCGTACTGCTCGATGCGGGGAGCGACAATAGGTGGCAGGGCGAGCCGGAGCGTACGGGCGTAGACGGCGGGCTGGAAGACGGGGACGAGCCAGCCGCCCATGGCGAGGAGATACCACAGCAGGTTGGCGATCTCCCCGACCAACGTGTTGCGCCCGGCGTACTCGAAGTCCAGCCAGCACATGGGCTCGGCGATGTTCGGCTCCGTCGGATCTCCTTGCGTGACAGCCGTGATCCACCGACCGTCCCCGCAGAGGAGTTCCCGTGCGTCCTTCACGATGACCGGAAGATCCAGCCGCACGGGCACGCCGTTGACGACGAACTCGTACGTGACCAGGTCGCGCACGGAGAGGGTGCGGTTCTTTCCGAGGGAGATCATCGGAGGGTTGCGGAGATACCAGCTTCCGATCCGCCCGCCGGGCCGGAGTCGCTCCGGGTAGAGCGCCGGGACACAGGTGGCGAGCGTGCTCCAGCAGCCCGTAGCGTCGCCGGCGGCTCGAAGATCGTCGCAGACCGCGTCGATCATGGTGGTTACACGGCCGGTTTCCGTCGGATCGAGGTCCGCCATGCCGATGACGTCGCCGAGCAGCAGCGAGCACCGGCCGGCCGCGAAGACGTCCTCGTACACCACCCCGTGCGCGGCCTCATCGACGCTGAGGAGACGCGGAACGCGCAGGTGGGAAGAGACCGCCTCCCACCCGCGCGCCTCCGCAACGACCGCACCCGGCCGGAGCTCCTTCCGGAACACGTTGCCCGGCGCGCTCATGCGTCGGCAGGGGGAGAGGAGAAGGTGCTCAGCCAGTGCCGCAGGATCATGTGGGCGAGCGCCTCGGCCTTGGCCGGCTGGGTGCGTGCCCCGCGGCGAACCTCGCCCTGGTCGCCCGGCTCGCGCTGGAGGAAGAGAGCCAAGGCATCGTCGTCCGAGGGGCACTCCGCGCCCTCGAAGCGCAGCATGATCTTCGCGAGGAGCGCGGTTACCTTGAACAGCGAGCGGAGATCGGGCGCGCCCCGAAGGATCTGACGCCGGATCTCCATGGCCGCCTGGACCCCGGCCTCCACGCTCGCGTCCACGTCGTGCGTGACATCAGGCGCGGGGAGGTCGAGATCGGGGCTGCACCACAGGGGGGTCAGAGACCCGGAGCCGATGAGCGCGAGGACGTGCAGGAGCCGCGAGGTGACGGCACCGGTTCGGCACTCGTCCTGGCTGAGGACCGTCAGCCCCAGCTTCACCCCGCCGAGATCCTCCTCCAGGCCCGCGAGGATCTTCCGGAAGGCGGGCAGGTTCCGGTGCTCGGCGACCACGAACACATCGAGGTCGCTCCAGCCGTGCTGATACTTGCCGCGGGCGCCGCTACCGGTGACCACAAGCAAGTCGATCAGGCCGGGTTCCTGGGCGACACGGTCGAGCAGCGACGACGGGTACGCCTCCAGTCGGACGGGCAGACCGAGGGAGTCGACCGGCGCGGTGACGGGGTGGCGAAGCGGCCAGCGCTGCGAGAGCGCAATCCGGTCGAGGCGGCGTTCGAGCGCCAGACGGGTCCCGTCGTTGTTGACGGTGTCGTCGGCCGGATCGGCGATTCGCGCGGCCCCGCGCTCTTCCTTCACCTTGTCGCGCTCGATCACGTCCGTCGGCCCGCTGGTTCCGCGTTGGTGTCGGATGTGCTGGGCAGCGTCCATGTAGAGGACGCGCAGCTGATCACCCAGCATCCGCCGCAGCTCGGCCGTGGATTCGGAGTCGTGCAGGGACTCGATGCTGACCCGGTCGAGGAAGTGATGTGCCGCGCAGTAGCAGTCGAGGCCGTCCACGATCAGCTCGGCTTGAACGACCGGGGCGAGTTCGTAGGGGTCGTCGATGCCCGCGTGCAGTGCGGAATCGGCGAGGAGGTGACCGATCTTGAGCCGTCCGAATCCGTGCCGCAGACGCAGGTACTCGCCGGCCGTGCTCTTCCCGCTTTCGGACAGACCACCCAGCGCGATGACTTGAACCCCTGGCAGCGCCCGCGCGGGCAGAACCGGGTGGACGCGGTGGAGGCTCCGGCGGATCGCGTCCTGGACCGCGACAACCGGACGGTCCCCGACGGCGATCTTCACGCGGAAGCGGCCCTCGTCGACCAGGCGGTTGATGTGGGCGTGGAGGTGGCCCTGGTAGTCGACGTACGTGGGGGTGACGCTCTTCTCGTGCGAGAGACTGCGCTGCGCGCCGATCACGGGGTCCGGGTCGTGGATGAGCAGGACCCCCTCCTCGGCAGCCTCGAAGACGGCGAGGTCGTTCTGAAAGGGCGATAACAGTTCGCGGACCCGGTCGGCCGCGTGGTCCACGTCGAGGTGCTCGCGCACCCCGACCGTGGCCGCGAGCGAGGCTTCCAGCATCGGGATGCCCCGGTCCAGGAGCCGGACCTGTGCCGTGACCTTCTGCTTCGCCCTGGTGATGTACGAGCTGGCGAGAACGTCGGCGACTTCTTCGATCGGGCCCGTCTCGAACCACCAGACGCCCGTGCCGTCGTTCTTGATGCGGGCCCAGCGCGGGTCGAAGTCGTCCAGGGGCCCGCCGTGCTGGGCCTGCGGTCCGAGCCGGCGGGCGAGAATCCCGATCTGCTTGGTCTTGCCGACGTTGTCCGGACCGCTGAACGCGATCGTTGCGCCGAGGGGGATGGGGTGCGGCTGTTCCATGACCTCTTCCTCCACTTCCGTGGGAGGCCGAATGCCGAAGGGGTGGACGGCATCAGCCATGCGGGGGGCCTGATAGGTCAGGGGATGAGCTGGATGTTGTCTGCGGCCGTCGTCCACTCGATCCCGCCCCTGGGCCGAATGTGTGCGAGCCGCACGGTGCCGTGGCTGTGGAGCTCGTGCGTGACGGCGACGAGGACGCCCTCACCACCCGAGGCGATGTCGCGGACGTTCTCGTCCAGGAGCGGGTGTTGTTCGTACCCGTCCGGATCAACCGGGTTCACGTCCTCGCCTCCGGCCGGGCCTCGACGCGGCGCATGAATCTCTCCCAGCCGTCGGCCGCCCGCAGACGCAGGGCTCGGCTCGGCGCACTCGGCTGGGGCTCTGTCGGCGTGCACGTCCGGCCGCTCGCGCCGGGGGGCCTACGGGGCAGTCCGGAGGTCGTCACGGGGTCGCTCCTCTCGTACGGGGCAGCAGGGGGTCGCGGGGTTCGGGACGCGGCGCGGCCTGCTGCTTATGGGGAGGCGCCCGGAGGGTCCTTTCACCTCCGGGGGCGTGTGAACAGTGAACTCTCCTGCACGGAAAGTGAGTACCGTTGACCTGTCGCGAACTCGTTCAATCCGTTCAAGATCGCTTTCAAGGAGCAGGAAGTGGCGGTGAGTCGCACACCGAACGGCCGATTGGCGGAAGTCATCGACGAGGCCGGGGTGACGTACTACGCGCCGGCCAGGGAGATCCGCACCGCGGCGGCCGAGGCCGGGGTGAAGTTGAGCACCGGGCCGTCGGCGATCGCGTATTGGGTCGCCGGCGGTACACCATCCGGACAGACGCCGTTCTTCATTGCCGAGGCTCTCACCCGAAGGATGAAGCGGAAGGTGACGGTTGCCGAGATCGGTCTAGGCTGCGCAGCCAGCGGGGAGGCCCTGGGCGCCGATCCGTTGGCCACCGCTGCCGACCTCGGGAGATTCGTGATGCTTCGACGCAGGGATTTCCTGAACTCCGCTTTCGCCGCCGCTGCTGTCGCTCTTCCTCTCGGCTACGACCACGAAGCTGTCGCCGCCACGCTCAAGGCCGCTGAGACCGGCGGAGGCGTCGGCGCCGAGGAGGTCGCGACGGTCCGGATGCTCACCGAGACGTTCAGAAGCTCGGACGAGAAGCTGGGCGGTGGCCACGGGCTGACCGCGGTCACCGCGTACCTGACCGACACCGTCACCCCCATGCTCGCGGCACGCTTTCCGTCCGACGCCGTGCGCCGGCAGGCGTTCGGAGCTGCCGCACAGTTGGCGACGCTGGTCGGCTGGAAGCACCACGACCTCGGCCGCGAGGGCGTCGCGCAGCAGTACTACCTGCTCGGCTATCAGTTCGCCTGCGAGGCCGATCCGAACGGTCACGCGGCCTGGATGATGCGGGCCATGACCCACCAGGCGCTCGACCTCGGTCATCCCGACGCGTGCGTGGAGCTGGCGGAGGAGGCCCTGCGCCGGGCCTCGGGGAAGGTCGACCGGCGGACCGAGGCGTTGCTGCTGGTGACCTGCGCCAGGGCGTACGGGACCAGCAAGGAGAGCGGGAAGGCGGCGCGGGCGCTGCTGGCGGCCGAGGACGCGGTCATGGACGTGCGGGAACCGGTGCTGTCGTTCGCCGCCGCCTCCGGGCCCGTGACGGCTACGGTCGCCTCGCACACGGGCAAGACGTTGACCGCGATGAAGGACTACGTGGCGGCCGAGCGGCACTACCGCGCCGCGTTGGCGGACCGCACGCCGGACACCTATCAGCGAGTGCACGGCCTGACCATGGTCAACCTGGGGAAGTCGGTTGCCGCCCAGCATCGCCACGAGGAGGCCGTGGGTCTGTGGAACCGGTCCCTGGACTTCATGGACGGCGTCGTCTCCGACCGCAACAGACAGGAGATCAAGACCATCTGTTCAAGGGCGGCCGGGTACCGCAAGCGCGGTGTGGCCGGCGCCAGAAGCCTGGAACAGAAAGCGGCCGAGCTGCTGCGGCCCGAGAACAAGTGAACAGGGAGTGGACGCCATGAACGTGGGCGTGGTGGTGCTGACGATGGGCGACCGACCCCAGGAACTCCTGACGCTCCTTGACTCGGTGGCGAAGCAGGAAGGCGAACCCGCGACGGTCGTCGTGCTGGGCCAGGGCGTGAAACTTCCCCGGCTCCCGGAAGACGTCTCGGCCGT
Source organism: Streptomyces sp. NPDC002463 (assembly GCF_042889835.1). Taxonomy (NCBI): domain Bacteria; kingdom Bacillati; phylum Actinomycetota; class Actinomycetes; order Kitasatosporales; family Streptomycetaceae; genus Streptomyces; species Streptomyces sp. NPDC002463. The sequence goes on along the minus strand of NZ_JBIARL010000012.1, from coordinate 231,187 downwards.
TGAACTGCCGGAGAACCTCGGCATCCCCGGCGGCCGGAACGTCGGCGTGCAGGCGCTCCGCGAACACGGTGACGTGGACGTGGTCGTGGTCCTGGACGACGACGGGGTGCTGCCCCGCACCGACACCCTCTGCCTCGTCCGGGAAGCGTTCGAAGAGAATCCGCGCCTGGGAATCGTGAGCTTCCGGATCGTGGACGAGGAGGGGACCAGCCAGCGAAGGCACGTCCCGCGCCTCGGCGGTGCTGATCCGCATCTGTCCGGCCCGGTCACCACGTTCCCGGGCGGCGCACACGCCATCCGCATGAGCGTGATCGACCAGGTCGGTGACTTCCCGGCGCAGTTCTTCTACGCGCACGAAGAGACCGACTTCGCGTGGCGCGCGCTGGACGCCGGATGGGAGATCGACTACCGGGCCGACATCGTCCTGCGGCACCCGCGCACCGCAGCGTCCCGCCACGCCGTCTACTACCGCAACACCGGCCGCAACCGCGTCTGGCTGGCCAAGCGCCACCTGCCCGCCGTCCTGGTGCCCGTCTACCTCGTGACATGGGCCGCGTACACCCTGGTGCAACGTCCACCGCTGGCCGGGCTCAAGGAGTGGTGGGCAGGATTCTTCGAAGGAGTGCGCGTGCCGTGTCCGCCGCGGCGTCCGATGCGGTGGCGGACCGTGTGGAGGATGACCAGGTTGGGCAGGCCGCCGGTGATCTGAGACGACGTAGCGCTTGCTGGTCCGGATCCGCTCCGGGGCGGGGGTTTCGTGCTGGGGAAGCGGCGCTGGCGTTCCTGCCGGACGGAGCCGCAAGGAGGCCGCGTCCTCCAGGTACGGGCGACTGGAGGTGAGCCACTGGATGCCGTCCAGGTCCACGTAGTAACCAAGCGGTGGCTCACCTTGGCGGCGCGCACAGCGAGCGGCAGCCCCACAAAGCCTTGGCCGGCGACGAGAACGTCCATGAGGACTCCAATCTGGGCAAGGAGCACCGCTGTGCCCCCTGGTTTCTGTGGTGATGCCGGTACGTAATCCGGCGGCCACACTCGGGCCCTCAGTCCGGTCGGTGCTTGCGCTGCCTCCGGGGTACTCGGCGGCCGAGGTCGCAGCTGCCGTCGTTGCGCAGCGCGTGGAGGAGAAGCGCAAGGTCGGGATCACGCCCAAGGGGGGTGCCGGAAGAAGAGCGGCGCTGCTCCTGCCGAGGGGGTGGCGTCACCGGTGACACCCAAGGTCTATAGCCCTGTCGAGAACCCACCGTGCCTTCCGTTCATCCCTACGCGGAGGTAGGGGACGCACAGGTGACAACCCCGGACGGGGAGACGGACGCGGGCAGCGGCGTCATCGAGGACCAGGAGCAAGCGCCCGCTACGCGGGGTGCCTCGACGGAGTACGGCAGCAGCGACAGGAGCGCCAGGCCCCGCTCCAAGCGGGTCGTACAGCCGGTGTGCGCGATACCGGGCGTGGAGGTGCTGAGGGCGGTCGCCGAGGCGCCGGAGTGGACGATCACGCATGCCGACTCGCTGCGGGACCAGGGCATGGTGGTCACCGGGATGCTGGAGAGCGGCTTCACCGCTCAGGAGATCCGGCACGTGTTGCTATCCAAGCCGCTGCCGCAGCCGGTACGCACCACGGCCGGCGCGATCGTCGCCCGTCGGCTGCGAGATCTGATCGCGGTCGGCCCGTCCGCCGGTGTCCGACAGATCCCCGCACAACAGACCAACGACCATGCCTGAGGACGGCAGGAACCCGGGATCCGGGACGAGACACCGGTGCCCGATGCGCTGTCGGACAAGCGCGCAACTGGAGGCGGAGGTCGCGGCAGTCGGCCGACACCGCCCCTGCGCCGGAGATGAGGGCCTGTGCCCCCGCCCGCGGGGAGGGGCACGACGCCGGGGCACTACTTGGCCAGGAACTCCAGCAGCGCCTCGTTGACCTCGTCCGCGTGGGTCCACAGCAGCCCGTGAGGTGCGCCCTCGATCTCCACGTACTCGGCGGAGGGAAGGGCCTGGTGGAACAGGCGGGCCGTGGACTCGACCGGCAGGATGCGGTCGCGCGTGCCGTGCAGGATGAGCGACGGCACGTCGATCTTGGGGATGTCCTCGCGGAAGTCGGTGCCCCAGGTCAGCGGCGCGGCGGTCGCCGCGTGCGCACCGCCGCCCGCGGCCACGTTCCAGCTGTTGTGGACGGCCGCCTCGCTGATGCGCGAGCCCAGGTTCTCGTCCAGGTTGTAGAAGTCCTGGTAGAAGTCGGTGTAGTACGCGAACCGGTCGGCCTTCACCGCGTCGGAGACGCCCTGGAAGAACTCCGCGGTCGCCGCGCCCTGCGGGTTGTCGTCGGTCTTGAGCAGCATCGGCTCCAGCGAGCCGAGGAAGGCGGCCTTGGCGATGCGCGAGGAGCCGTACGTGCCCAGGTAGCGTGCGACCTCCCCGCTGCCCATGGAGAAGCCGACGAGGACGGCCTCGTTCAGGTCCAGGGTCTCCAGCAGGCGGTCGAGGTCCGCGGCGAAGGTGTCGTAGTCGTAGCCGACCGTGGGCTGGCTCGACTGGCCGAAGCCGCGGCGGTCGTAGGTGATGACGCGATAGCCGGCAGCCAGCAGCGCGGCCGACTGCTTCTCCCACGAGTGCCCGTCGAGAGGGAAGCCGTGAATGAGGACGACCGGCTGTCCGGTCCCGTGGTCCTCGTAGTACAGCTCGATGTCGGTGGTGTTCTCCTGGCCGACGGTGATGAACGGCATGCTTGGTCCCTCTCGGACGGGGTGATTTCGGCAGGTGCGCAATGCCGGACCGGCGGTGGGTCACGGGACGGCGAGGTGCTGCCGTCGTGTTCGGCTCGCGAGTCCAGATTCGTGGCAGGAGAGGCTCCCGCGTAACCGTCGAATGACTCAAAAACGGGCGCCTCGGTACCACCCTCCCCACGTGCCCGTTCTGGCTCTTGGTGCGGCCGGGGCAAGGAGATCCGGGAGTCCTGTGCAGTCAAGTGACTGAGCCCGGCACCCGGACACCAGCGCCATGGAGCGTCCCCGCAACGGGTTCCCTCAGGTGGTGACGCTTGTTGCCGTCCAGGAATGAGAGTCGCGGCCAGTACGAGGTGCTCTACCGCGCCGGCCCGCTCGAGCACCGTGGCGCCGAGCAGTCCCGTACCGCGCGGCAGGGTCATCGCCAGGAATCCGGCCACGAAGAGGGGGAGGGCCGGAGGGCGCTTGTCGCTCGCGTCGTCCTGGCCGTCGCAGCGCTTGCGGAGGACGACGGCCGTCCGGGCTGTCTGCGCGGTGGTGACCGCCCTGGTTCCGGGCAGGTGGGCGGCGGAGATCCCGAGCAGTACCGCGAGGGTGAGCGCGGTGTAGCCCCGGAGCTGCGCACCTCATGGATGCCTCCGGGCGGGGCGAAGCCGCAGACGGAGTCCACCGGGTTGGTCACCACGTCCGTGGCGAACAGTGGCCGCGCGCCCGACACCCGCGCCGCGGTGCCCACGTCCCCTGGGACACATCGGGAAAAGGTGGTTCACTCGTCGAACAAACCACACACCTCGACAAAGTGAGGGATTCCGTTGACAGTTCTCGGTGACTCGGTCGAATCGATGGAGCAACTGGCCGTGGTCTGGCGGGCCATGGTGCTCGACCGGGACGGTGCCGCGGACGTCCGTGACCTCCCGGGCATCGCCGTTCGCTGGGCCGACTGCCGGTTCGCCTTCTGGAACTGCGTCACCCTGACCGATGTCGGCGCGGACGACGCTCTCCTGGAGCAGCGCCTGCGCGAAGCGGCCGACATCATGCGCTCGAAGAAGCAACCGGGCTTCCTGTGGGTCTTCGAGGACCTGATCGAGGACGACGCGCGCGCCGGCCTGGAAGCGGCGGCCGAGCGTGCGGGCCTGGTGCACGCCTTCCCCGGCACGGGCATGGCAGGGGATCTGCTGCCCCTGCCGGAGCCCGCCCATCCGGACCTGACGTTCGTACGCGTGTCGACCGACGAACACCTGACGGCGTACGCCGACCTCAACTCCCGTGCGTACGGCTTCTCCCTGGAGGAAGGCCGGGACGGCCTCGCCGGCTCCACCCTCTGGAAGGACCAGGTGCACGCCTACCTGGGCCTGCGCGACGGAGTGCCCGTGACCTGCGCGGCGACGGTGGAAGCGGACGGCCGGCTCTTCGTCGTACTCGTCGCCACGGACCCGGAGTGGGAGCGCCGCGGATACGGCGAGGCCGTGACGCGGAAGGCGCTGTACGAAGGGGCCCGCGCCACCGGCCTGACCCGTGCCACCCTGCACGCCACCGTCGCCGGTGCGCCCGTGTACCCGCGCATCGGATTCCGGCCGAACTCGCCGATGCACTTCTTCGCTCTGAAAGGCTGACAGCGTCCGGCCGGGTGCCTGGCGCCGCACGTCGTAGAGGCGATGGGCCAGCCCTCGACAGCGAGCCGCCAGCTCCCGGGACCCACCTTGGCGGAGGGCCCGTGGAAGTCGAAGCCGTGGAAGCGGGGGCCGCGGGAACGCCTTGGCCATGAGGGCGGGGGAGTGGCCGTAGCCGCACCCGACGTCGGCGACTGACGCGCCTTACCGGAGTTTGCCTCGATGCCTTCCCTGGCGGGGCGGCCACTCCTGAACGAGGGTCGCTTCGTACCCGGGCCGGAAGAAGGCGGCGACGCCCTCCGCCGGTTCCGTCCCGTAGTCCTGCCGGTTCCCACGCAGCCACCGTGGCGGTAAGCGTCCGCCAGGACGTCCTCGGCGCCGTGGAGCCCCACGGGGGTCACGCAGCGGAGTGGCCTCTCGTCTCCCCGACGCAGGCACGGCCTGCCATGGTCCACGAAGGATCTACAGACCCAGGTCGAGGGCCACGCACGAGTAGAAGCTCCACGAGTTCTCGGGGTTGTAGCCGGCGGCGCCCCTGCCGCCGGGATCGACATCCACCTCGGTGGTCATGTCCTCGAACGGGATCCGTCCGGGGAGCTTTCCGAAGCGCTCGTGCCGAGCGGCGGTAAAGGTGTCCTTGGCGACTTCATCGTTCATGACCATGCTCCACTTCGTCGACCGTGGATCGCGTCCTGTTTGTCGCTTTGGGCGACTGCTGCCAGCATGCATCGCCACTCGTCACCCGTCAAGACGGTGATGAAAATGAATCCTGCACATGTTTCTGGTTGTGTGGTGAACCACGGGAGGCCGGACACGCGTTCCCCGAATGAACACGGCCGCCCCTCCCGTGACCTCGTCGCCGAGGCGGACGACGAGGTCAGGCCTTCTGCGAGGACGAGCAGGTCGACTTGGCGGAGGACACCATCGCGTACCGCCGCATGCTCGTCCTGTACGGGCTGCTCGAGGTCCCGGACGTCAAGAACTGCGACGGCTCCTGGACCGAGTGCGGCTCCCTCGTCGACGTGCCGATCGAGCTCGGCGCCAACAAGCAAGCAGAGCTGACTCGGCTCGGTGGGACAGCGACCGGACTGGCTCACCCTTTTCCTCCGCAGTGTGAGACCTCGCCGCGAAGGGGTGCGCGTGAGTCACGTCACATTGGGGAACGTGAACCTTCTGGCCTGCCCAGCATCGTGTCGGTGTCAGAGATCCACACACCACGCGGAGGTTCCGATGAATTCGTCGATCGCGCACACCGACCCCCCCTCTCCGGGCACACACACGTTCCTACTGGCCGGCCTTGCCCTGCGCTATCACGTCCACGGCAAGGGCCCGGTGTGCGTGGCCCACTCCGGCGGTCCCGGGATCTTCTGGGAGTACATGCGCATGCCGGCTCTCGAAGAGCACCTCACCATGGTGTACGTCGAGCCCATCGGCACCTCGGAGGACAACCGCCTGCCCTCGCACCCGCACGGGTACACGCGCGATCGCTACAGCCACTTCCTGGAAGCGCTCATCAACCGGCTCGGCGTCCCGAAGGTGCATCTGCTGGGGCACTCGCATGGCGCTTTCGTCGCCGCCCACCACGCTCTGAACCGCTCCGAGCAGGTGGCGGGAGTCGTGCTGTACGAGGGCGCTCCCGTCACCGGCCCGGAGCACGGCGAGGAGGCGGGACGCAGGGTGGAACGCTTCGCGGAGAAGCATGCGGGCCACCCGGGGCTGCCCGATGTGCTGGCCGCGTTCGGGGAGATGTCGCGCATCTCCAGCGACGAGCAGACGGAGGCGGTGGCCAAGGGCGTGCTGCCGTCGTACTTCGCGGACTACTGGGGCAACGAGGAGCGGTACGCCCCGCTCAGGGACGCGATCCGCGCCACGTACATCTCGGGCCTGGACGAGGGACTCGTACCCGACCTCGTCGACGACCGCGCCGCTCTCAAGACGCTGGCGGTACCGGCCCTGGTGATCGTGGGCCGGCACGACGTCATCTGCGGTGTGCGCTGGGGACGCGAACTGGACGAGCTGATCCCCGACGCACGCCTGCTGATCCTGGAGAACAGCGGCCACCTGGGGCACGTGGAGGAACCCGAGGTGTTTGCTGAGGCGGTCCGCCGCTTCGTCCTGGAGACCGCCGTCCCGCAGGACGCGGCAGCGTAGGAGAACGGCCGGGGGTCACGTACGAGGGTGGAGCGAAGGTGACCCCCGCGCGCTTTGCCCTTCAGGGGGTCGATGCCGCGACGGCCGTGGAGCCGTTCTGAGACCTGGGCGTCTTCGCTCCCGGCTGCTTCGGGGCGATGGTGAGGGGGTCGACGGCCTCCCCCGGAGCACCCTCGCGGTAGAGGCCGTCGGGGAGGCTGTCACGGTCGTGCGGCAGAAGGAAGAACACCCGGCGTTTGTAGAGGCCGCTGTCCGGGTCCGGCGAGGCGCCGTCGTCCAGGAGGGCGTATCCCACCATGCGTCCGTCGCGCGCGTAGGGAGGCTTGGTGTTGCGTCGCTTCGTCTTGTCCAGGGCCTGACGGACGTAGTCGAGTCCGTCGAGGTCCTCCAGCCACACCACCTCGGCCTCGTGGATGAGGTCGCTCTCGGTCAACAGCGAACTCATGGCTGCAGTCTCTCCTTCGTCGGCCCCGTCCCAGCCGTGGGAATCGGCGGGGTATCCGTCCGTGCTTCGGCCCGCCTGCCGCTGGGCGGGAGGTCGTTCTGCCGGGGACACCGCCTGCGGCGTCTGCCGGCCATCGTAGAGGGCGCGACAACGGCGGTGCAGGCCCACGTCATGGGAAGAGCAGAGGTACGACGGTCGTCACGGCACCTCCAGCAACGCGATGCCCGGGTAGTACTTCCGGCCGTTCGACTTGACCATGTCGGTGGGGGAGGCCACCCCCACTTCCTGGCGGACACGGTTGGCGAAGGCCCGCGCGGTCTCGGGCCGAATCCCTTCCCCGGTGTGGCACCAGGAGCTGTACTCCGTGTAGAGCAGCCCTTGTTCCGCCCGCAGGTCCTTGCCGCGGTCGCCGTCACGCGTGCAGCGTTCGGCCAGGAAGCGGCCGATGTGGTCCTCCGTGGCGGCGTAGGCCGTGGTGGCGATCCGGACCCTGGCCGGGCCCTCCAGCGGGTCCCTGGTGCGCAGATAGCGCTGCGCACCCTCGACGAGCCAGTGCAGGATCCCCGGGCCTTCGTCGCGGACCAGTTCGAAGGCGAGGTTGTCGATCCTGCGGTGCGCCGCAACGGTGCGGGTGAAGGGCAGCAGGCGAATGCGCCGCCAGAACGCGAAACCGCCCGTGGAGACCTCGGGGTGGTGGTTGCCCAGCAGCCACAGGTGGTGGGTCGGCGTGAACGAGAAGTAGTCCTGCCGCATGCGCCGCGCCTTGATCCTGTCCCCACCCGTCAGGAGCCGCACGCGCGCCTCGTCGAACTTGTCGTTCGGCTTCAGCTCGCTGCACACGATCAGGCGGCGCCCGTGCAGTTCGGTCAGCTCCGTGGAGTGCTCCGAGACCGCACCGCGGTCCATCAGGAAGCCCGGTGGAGCGGCGTCCGCGTAGTCACCGAGTATCTGGATCATGATGTCGAGCAGGACGGACTTGCCGTTCTTGCCCTCGCCGTGGAGGAAGGGCAGCACTTGGGCCCCCACGTCGCCCGTGATCGAGTAGCCGAGCAGCAGGTGCAGGAAGTCGATCATCTCCCGGCCCTCGTCGTCGTCCCCGAAGGTATCGGCGAGGAACCGGTGCCATCGAGGCGTCTCCGTGCTCTGAGGGCTCACGGTGGTGGCGCGGGAGTGCAGGTCACGGGCGGGATCGGGCGGGCTGAGGCGTCCGGTGCGCAGGTCGACCACGCCGGCGGGGGTGCACAGGGCGTACGGATCGGCGTCCAGCCTGTCGGGGCTCACCGACATGTCGGGAGCGGCCTTGGCCTGCGACAGGAGCGCCTTCAGCCCGGCCGTCGACAGGCTGCGCCGCTTGTGCTGCGCGAGCTCGTGGTCGCTGTGGATCCCTCGCGGGTCCGTGGAGGGTATCTCCTCGGCCATCTCTCCGGCCGCCCACAGCGCGTCCTTCTCCCCTCCGCCGCGCCTCCACCGGTAGCCGTCCCAGGAGAACCAACCGAGGCCCTCCACATGGCGGAACTGGTTGCGATGGAGTCGTACGAAGAGCTGTGCGTTCCCTCTGTCCGAGAGGGAGGGAGGGAACAGCGGTGACACCTGGGAGGTCTGCCAGGCAGGCCCAGCGGCCGTCGGATCCGGATACTCCAGATCGAGCATCTGCTGAACGGCCGTCTGCGGATCGAGGCACAGTGAGGCTTCGCTGCTCATGGACGTCCTTTGTGGAGAGCGTCGCGAGCGACCACCGTGATCACGCGGCTGTCATGTTCGCATGGCACGTGAATCGTCCTTGTCGCTTCTGTCCGCCCGGATACTGCACACACCTGACGTGGGAAGCAGTCCGTGTCAGGGACTGAAGGGACCCTGATGCGATGAGAGTGTAATGCTCATCCTTGAAAAATGTATCTCTTCGGCCGGGATGACGTTTCTCTCCGTTCGTCGGTTCCTCGGTGATGTCCCATCGCATGTGTCTCCTCTCGTCGAAAGGCCGGCGCGAGAAGGCAATATCTGCAGGTCAGCGGTAGTGTGGGGCCCTTTCGTCAACCCTGCCGTGCCGCAGGACTCTGTCCGGCTGCGGAGTCTCCGCGCGGCCCCGACGGCCGGATGAGGTGTGCGCTTCGGGCTTGGGATGAGTCGGGCCCTTGCGAGAAGGTGTCGCGAGAGCGGCAGTTGGCATGAGGAGACATGTGTGATGAGCATGGGGAGATGAACCGTCTTGACTGGTGATGAATGTGATGCCATGATTTCGTCACCTCCTCAACCGGTTACGAAATCGAATCCGGACCGGGAGGTGTCCCACGACCTCTTGACCCAGATGGGGAGCATCAGCCATGGCAACCACCTACACCGCCCAGGTCAGCGTCGACGGAGAGGGCCGCAACGGCGGCCGCGTCCGCTCCTCCGACGGTCTGCTGGAGACCGGCCTCAGCCTCCCCAAGGAGCTGGGCGGTGCCGGCACCGCGACCAACCCCGAGCAGCTCCTGGCCGCCGGCTGGGCCGCCTGCTTCCTCGGAGCCCTGCGCCGTGCCGCGACCCTGCGCAAGATCCGGCTGACCAGCACCAGCATCACGGCCGAGGTCACCCTCACCCACGGCGACGACGACACGTTCTCCCTCTCGGCGGTCCTCAACCCCGTCCTCGGCGGTGTGGACCAGGAGACCGCCCAGATACTCGCGCAGGCCGCCCACCAGATCTGCCCCTACTCCAAGGCCACGCGTGACAACGTCCCCGTCGTCATCAACGCCAGCGCCGCGGCCTGACCGGCCGCCCCCTCGGACCGCGGGTCCCGCGTCCCCCGCGCGGGGCCCGCTCCTTTCTGTTCCGTCCACCCCACCCACTTGAGAACGAGGGCAGGACATGATCTTCAGAACGCGTACACGCACCGACGGACGCCGACGGCCCCTCCGCGCCTCCGCCGTCCCTCATGACCGGGCGATCCGGGCAGCGCCGCGCGAGGAGATCCAGTGGTCCACCGACACTCAGCTGTGGAGCTGGGCGCTGAGCGTGGCTTACGTCGGCTACAGCCCGCATTCCTCCAACCTCCGCTGACCGACGCGGAACGCCACCGTCAGGTGACTGATGCCGGACCCGTCACCGACGGCCGACAGTGGAGCGTGACGCGGAGGGGCAGGTCACATGCCCGGCGCGCGTTCCCCGTGTCGGCCGACCTCGACGGCGACGAGTGGTTCCTCCAGGGAGATCACAGAACGCACCCCCGGCCGCGCTGGGTCCCGCTCCGTCCCCGGCGCCCACCCGAGCATCGGCCCCGCGGACCCCATCCCACCACCGGAGGACGCATGACCACCGAGAACATCCGTACGTACGACGTCATCGTGATCGGCGCAGGGCCGGTCGGCGAGAACGTCGCGGACCGCACCACCGCGGCCGGTCTGAGCACCGTCCTCGTGGAGAGCGAACTGGTCGGCGGAGACTGCTCGTACTGGGCCTGCGAACCCAGCAAGGCCCTTCTGCGCCCGGCCCTTCTGCGTGCCGACGCCGCGCACGTCCCGGGAATCGACCCCTCCGTCAAGAACCCCCTGGACGTCGAAGCCGTCCTGGCCCACCGCGATCGCATGTCCGCCGACTGGAGCGACGACGGGCAGGTCGAATGGGTCAAGTCGGCCGGCATCGAACTACTGCGCGGACACGGGCGATTGACGGGCGAGCGCGAGGTGTCGGTGGAGACCCCGGACGGCGACACCGTCCGGCTGAGCGCGCGGCACGCCGTCGCCGTCTGCACCGGCAGCCGGGCCGACCTGCCCCCGCTCCCGGGCATCGAGGCCCTGAAGCCCTGGACCGGCCGGGAAGCGACGAGCGCTCGCCAAGCGCCCCGGCGCCTGGCGGTCGTCGGCGCCGGCGTGGTGGGTGTCGAGATGGCCACCGCCTGGCAGGCGCTGGGCAGCCAGGTGACCCTCCTGGTCCGCGAAGAGGGGCTGCTGCCGCGCATGGAGCCGTTCGCGGGGGAACTGGTCACCGAGCGGCTGCGAGAAGCCGGCGCGGACATACGCTTCGACGTCTCGGTCGTCGCCGCGGAACGAGCAGGCGACGGAGAGGTCCGGATCACCCTTTCGGACGGCGATGAAGTCGTCGCCGACGAGATCCTCTTCGCCACCGGCCGCGCCCCGCGCTCGGAGGACATCGGACTCGAGACCGTGGGACTCGTCCCGGGCGACTGGATGGCCACCGACGACAGCCTGACGGTCACCGCCGTCCCCGGGGACTGGCTGTACGCCGTCGGAGACGTCAACCGCAGGGCGCTCTTCACCCACCAGGGCAAGTACCAGGCCCGCATCGCCGGTGCCGTGATGGCCGCCCGCGCCCGTGGCGAACGGCTCCAGACCGGGCGCTGGGCGCCGCACAGCGGTACGGCCGACACGGACGCCGTTCCGGGTGTCGTCTTCACCGATCCGGAGATCGCCTCCGTGGGACTGACCGTCCGAGAGGCCGAGCGCACCGGCCGGGACGTCGAAGTCGTGGACTACGAGATCGGCCTCCTCGCGGGCGCCCTCCAGTACCGCCCCGACTACCGGGGCAAGGCCCGCATCCTCATCGACCGCGACCGGCAGGTCGTCGTCGGCGCGACGTTCGCCGGGCCCGGTGTCGGCGAACTGCTGTACTCGGCCACCGTCGCCATCACCGGGGAGGTGCCCGTCGAGCGACTCTGGCACGCGGTGCCCGCGTTCCCCACGATCAGCGAGGTGTGGCTGCGTCTGCTGGAGACCAGGAGGGACTCGTGACCACCGCACGCGACCTCGCGCTCTTCGTCCTGGACCTGCCGCCCGAGCGCGCCGTGGAGCCGGGAGACCTCTCCCTCGCGCTGGCGGGGGCCGAGGCGGTCGACCTGCTGAAGGGCGGGTCGTTGGCCCTGGACGGCGACCGCATGGCGCCCCGCTCCGACAGGGCAACGGGCGACCGTCTGCTGGACCAGGCCCTCGCCTCGGTCGTCCGGCAACAGTCGTGGCAGACGATCCAGAGCTGGCTGTGGCGCCGTGGCAAAGACCTTGCCGAGACCTACGCCCGGGACCTGGAACGAACCGGTCGCCTCGGCCGACCACGGAGACACGGGCCCTGGCTGGGGGCTGTACGGCCCCTGAAGGCCGACTCGGCCGAGCGTAGCCGCGCGAGGCTCCTCACCTCGGGCGATCCGGTGCTCGTCGCTCTGACGGCTCTTCTGGGAATCGGCGACTTCGAGCCGGGCACGGTCGGCGATGTGGACGGGGACGCTTCCGTGGCGACTGTGCTGGCCGCCGTCGGGGACGCGGTGACGGAGCTGGAGGCCGTACGGCTGCGCCGGGGTGTCGAGGCCGAAGCGTTCGACAACATGTGGCGAGCGTAGGTCGGGACGCGACCTCGCGCGCTCTACCGTTCGCTCGTTGCCGAACCGGAGGCGGGCTGCCCGCCGTCGGCCGGGCGGGCAGCCCGCGTTCGGACCGACGTCCCTCGGCCGGCGGGACCGGGGGCGCCGATGGACAAGGCACACGTGCTGCATCCCCCGGGGCTCGGCCGCGGTCAGGACCTGCGGACGCGTCAGTCGGTCGAGCCCGACTCGACGACGGTGTACATGACGGAACGCTGCTGCTTGTGGCGCTCGATGCGTCCCTTGGCGACCAAGGACTCAAGGGTGTTGCGCACCACCTGCGGCGTCGGGTTGCGGTCAGGGTGCTCCGCCAGCAACTCGTCCCGCAGCTCCTTCGCCAGGCGCGGTCCGTCGTGCTTGCCGAGCAGCTCCAGCAGGAGGTCACCGAGCAGGGGCTGACGCGACTTCCCCTTCGCGCCGGCCTTCGCCCTGTCACCCGCCCGGGCCTTGGCAGAGTCCGAGCGACGCGCAGGGGTACCAGCCGAGGCCCGCTTCGCCTTCGTACCGACGGGCTCGTCCTGCAGCTGCTCGGGCAGCCGGGACGGATCCGCGAAGCCCTCGTACCGCTGGGCGAGATTCAGGATGTCCGTCAGGAGGGCCTCCTCCTGCTTCAGCACCGCGATCTGTTCCGTCAGCTTCTGCTGGCGACGCCGGTTCTCTTCCAGGTCCGACGCGGCTTGGTCCACCAGCCGCGATCGGAGGGCGGCGGATGACTGGTTGGTCACAACCGTTTCACTCCCTCGATATGAATGTTGCTGCGCATGGTACCCATGCCCGGGCTCCAGCGTAGATAAGTGTCGATGCCAGAGCTGCGCACAAGCATGTTCACCTTTCAGAATAGGCTCCGATGTGCCGGTGTATGCAGCGGACAGCAGCTTTCTTCGGTGGTTGCGGGCAGTGGCTCACAGGCCAGGTGTGGACAGGGCGTGTTCGCGGGCCGTCTCGGCGGCCCGCTTCGCCGCACCGCGGTGCACGGGGCCGTGGCCGGGGAGCAGCACGTCGGCGTCCACGGCTTCGATGAGGGCCAGGGAGTCGAGGGCGCGGGACCGGTCGGTGTGGAACATGGAGGGCAGTAGCTGAGGCCCGCTGATACGCGATGTGGGGTGCGCGGTCACCAGGGCGTCGCCCGTGACCAGGACGCCGGTGTCGGCGAGTGCATACGCGCAATGGCCACGAGTGTGGCCCGGTGTGTGTACGGGTGTGGGGTTGCCGGGCAGGTCGAGCGGTCCGGCCGAAGGGAAGGCCTGAGGCTTCGTGACGGGGGCGTGGGTGGTTCCTCCGGCGCGCAGGGCGTGGACGGCCCAGGGGAGCACTCCGGGTCGCCAGGCCCGTGCGAGGACCTGTCCGACGGACACCTGGTCGAGGAAGTCACGGCGTGCGTGCGGCATCTCCTCCCGGTGCATCAGGACGGGGACGCCGTACTCGGTGCGCAGGTACTCGGCCGCGCCGATGTGGTCGTTGTGCGCGTGGGTGACCAGGACGGCGGCCACGGACCGGGGGCGCAGCCCGACCGCCTCCAACGAGGCCAGGAGGGCATCGCGATCTCCGGGGTAGCCGGTGTCGATGAGTGTGCCGCTGTCGCCGTCCTTGACGATCACCCAGTTGGTGTTGCTGCCGGAGACCGAATAGACACCGCTCGCGACATGGACGATGTCGTCGTCGCGCAGAACCTTCGGCATGGTGGCGCTGATCCTCTCCTTGTCGCGCGTCCCTCGTCGGGACCGCGGTGACTTCACCCCATCGTGTCACGTGTGCGCAAGAAGTAGGCCGATGCTTACACGTATCTCAGGGAAGGTTTGCGAGTATGTACATCGGAAGGTGTACCCGTCTCGCCTCCCCTGGTGGCGGATTCGACGAGCGGATCAGGAAAATGCCTGCTCAGAGTAGTTGCGTCGGCTCCCCCGGTGGCCTGCTCGCCCACACATGTCAATCGGGCGGCAGCTCGGCACCCCAGCGACACGAATGCGTCGGTTTTCCGAAACCCGCCCGTGCCCACAGTTCACACGCGGGGGTTGTATCCAGCCCCTGGCCGGATACAGGACAGAGAACCAGGATGGTTCAGAACACGATGGCTACACCCCTCACGGATACGTCCCGGTCCGAACTGCTCGGCACGATCATGAGGGAACACCGGGACGCTCTCGTCTCGTACGCCGAGAAGATGCTGGGCGACCACGGGCTTGCCGAGGACATCGTCCAGGAGACCGTCATCCGCGCCTGGCGGAACATCGACCGCCTGCGCGGAATGGACGGATCCGTCCGCGGCTGGCTCTTCACCGTCACCCGGAACCTGGTCATCGACTGGGTGCGCAAGCCGCACGCCCGCAGAGAGGCCATCGGGGTCACCTACAGCGACCCGGTTTCGCGTGCCGACGGCACCGACGCGGTGCACGACGCTCTGATGGTCCGGCCATTGCTGCACCGGCTGTCTCCCGAACACCGTGCCGTGCTCGTCCACATCTACCTCTGCGACCGCAGCATCAACGAGACCGCCGGCATCCTCGGAGTGCCGACGGGCACCGTCAAGAGCCGCCAGCACAACGCCCTGCGCAAGCTGCGCGAGGCTGTGCGGCCCGAGCCGGCCTGGCCCGCACCTCCTGTGGCCAGGCCTCGTGCGGCGGCCGTTCCACCGGGTACGTCTCGGTGAAGTCGGCCGTCGGGGCCTGGCCGCGGCGCACCGTACGCACGACCAGCGTCGGTCGCACCTCCGGTCCTCCGGGTACCGTCATGCGCTGAACCTTCTGGACCAGCTGTCCCGTTGTCCGGGTGGGGGCTCCGCCGCCAACACGCGGGCGGCGGAACCGGGACGTGTCTTCTGCCATCCCCGTGACCGGAGACCGCCCCCGCGCCGGCGGTCCGAGTCCCAACTCAGGGACCGCCGGCGCGCTCCCACGGCACGCCACCGATGGTCAGGTCGGCGAGCGCAGTGCGTCCACGGGTTCCAGTCTGGCGGCGCGCAGCGACGGGTACAGTCCCGCGAGCAGCCCCACGAGCGCACCCACCACTGGGGCGCCCAGAGCGAGCCGCGGGTCGAGCACGGGCGTCCACTGTCGGACACCCGACACGGACACCACGACGGCCACGCCGACGGCCGCCCCCACGACACCGCCGAGCAGCCCTATCGCGGTGGACTCGACGAGGAACTGTCCCGCCACCTGACGCCGGGACGCGCCGAGGGCCCGCCGCAGCCCGATCTCGCCGACCCGTTCCATGACGGTGACGAGCGTGACGTTGGCGATGCCGATGGCGCCGACCACGAGCGAGACCAGTCCGAGCACGAGGAACAGGCCGTTGACGTCCCCCTGCACACCCGTGCGGGCCTTGGACAGGTCCGGCGGGGCCAGGACGGTCAGGCCCTCCTCGTGGCCGGGCGCCAGGGCTATGGGTGCCTGCCGGGCCACCTGCCGGGCCGCGCCCAGCGACGTGTTCACGAGCACCCGGGACACGTTCTTCAGCCCCATGCGGTCCGCGCCCGTGGTCGGCGGCAGGATGACGGAGGCGGACAGCCGCGGCTCCCGCCGGATGCCTTCGAGCACGCCGATCACGGTGAACGACTGCCCCGCGAGGAAGACGGCGGGCGCCCGCCGCACGTCGTCGATGCCGAGGAGCCGGGCGGCCTGGTCGCCGAGAACGGCCACCCGGTCGTGCCGGGCGACGTCCCCGGCGTCGAAGAACCGGCCCGAGGCCATGGTGCCGTGCACCGCGGCCGGCAGGGTCGTGGTGGCCGAGACGACCGCGAGGGTCTGGCCGGTCACCGTGCCCGGCGCGACCACGTCGTTGGTCCTGACCCGGACCGACGTGGTCGCGTCGGACTCCGACAGCGCGGCGGCCGACTCGACGCCCGCCAGGCGCGCCACCGCGTCGGCACCCGACCACGGCACCAGAGCGGGGTCCGTCGAGCCGGGAGCCCGGACGGGCACCACCACCGACACCGAGGTGGCGGTGAGGGCGTCGAAGCGGCCGACGATCTGGTTCGCCGCCGTCGAGGCGACACCGATCGTGATCACGAGGGTGCCGATGCCGAGCACCGTGCCCAGCGTGGTCAGCGCCGAGCGCACCGGTCGGGCGAGCACACCGGCCAGCGCCTCGGACCACAGGTCCCGGGGGTCCATTCTCGGGCGGTCGTGGCGGTGGCCCCTCATACGGGCTCCTGAGCGAGCCGGCCGTCGTGGATGTGCACCCGTCTGCCCGCACGCGCGCTCACCGCGTCGTCATGCGTGATCACCAGCAGGGTCATGCCCTGCTCCTGGAGCACGTCGAAGAGCGCCAGCACCGACTCGGTGTTCTCTCCGTCGAGGTTGCCGGTCGGCTCGTCGCACAGCAGCAGGGCGGGCTCGCCCAGCAGGGCACGGGCGATGGCCACCCGCTGCCGCTCACCGCCGGACAGCCGGCCGGGCAGGAAGCCGGCGCGGTGGTCGAGCCCGACCCGGGCCAGTGCTTCACGGGCCCGCTCCCGCCGCGTGCCGCGCCCACGACCGGGCCTCGGCGCCCGGTAGGTCTCCGCCAGCATCACGTTCTCCTCCACGGTCCGGTACGGCAGCAGGTGGAAGGACTGGAAGACGAAACCGATCCGGCTGCCGCGCAGCGCGGTGCGCTCCAGGTCGCCGAGGTCGCGGGTGAGCACGCCGTCCAGCCAGTACGCGCCCGACGTGGGCCGGTCGAGGAGACCCAGGATGTTCAGCAGCGTCGACTTCCCGGACCCGGAGGGGCCGACCACCGACACGTGCTCCCCGTGGCGGACCGTCAGATCCACCTCGCGCAGGGCCCGCACCGGGGGCTCGGAGTCGAAGACCCGGCCGACCGACTCCAGGCGTATGACGACGTCCGCGTCCGGTGCCCCGGGCGCCGGACCCACGGTCCCGCGCCTCACTGCCCGACCACCACCTGGTCGCCCTCGCCGAGCGGTACGTCGCGCGGAGTCACCTCGACCTGGCCGGCGGCGGAGAGCCCCGGTGTGACGGGCACGTCGACGATCCGCCCGCCGCGCAGCACCCGTACCCGCGCCTGCCCGTCGGCGGACGTGTGGACCGCCGCCACGGGCACCACCAGGACGGCACCCTTCGAGGAACCGAGGTCGACGGTGGCCTTGACGGCCGCCCCCGCCTGGTTCTTGAGCACGCCGGGTTCGGGCACCGAGACGGCCACCGGCACCGGAGCCTCCGAACCGGCGCCGTCACCTGCCGCCGCCCCTCCGTCCCGGCCCGTGCCGCCGCCGGTGGCGCTTCCCACCGCACCGCCGACCCTCGCGACCACACCGGTGACCTGTCGGCCGTCCGTCGTCTCGATCCGCGCCGGCATGCCCTGGCGCAACTGAGCGGCGTCCGCGGCCGGCACCACGGCCTGCACCACGACGTCCGAACTGGTCACCGTCGCGACGGCGCCGTCAGGAGTGTCCCCGAGGTGCACCTTGACCTTGTCGACCCGCACCGGCAGGTCCGGCAGGAACACCACCTCACCGGCCGGCACCCTGGTGCCGTAGGCGGCCAGGAACAGGCTGAGCGTCTTGTTCGCCTGGTCGAGCCGGTTCTTCGCCGACTTCAGCTCAAGGGCACGAGTGGCGTCGGAGGCCGCGGGGGAGGAGGCACCGCCGTCGTGACCGCCGGCCGCGCCCTGGCCTGCCTGGGCCTGAAGCAGGCCGAGCTGGGCGTCCGTCACCGACTGTTCCAGCTCGCCGCGCTGCTTCTGCTCTTCGGGACCGGGTGCCTGCGCCTCGTATCCCTTGCTCGCGTACCACCGCGTCACAGCGCCCGCCGTGCCCTGGCCGTAGTGTCCGCCGGCGCCCCCGGGATCCTGCCCGATCCTGCGCAGCGCCAGCTGCAACTGGCGTACGTCGTCCCCCGAGGCGCCGGGGCCGAGGGTGCGGTACATGGGCACCTGCCCCCGCAGCACGAACACCGGCCGCCCGCTGACCTGCATCAGGACGCTTCCCTCGGTCAGCACGGCACCCTGCTGCGGCAGTTTCGTCACCAGCTGGGCGGCAGGCCCGTCCGCCGCGGAACCGGAGGACGCGACGGCTCCGGCCAGGGCGACCGACCGGGGCGCGCCGAACTCCACGGTGCCCTGGGCCACCAAGGTCGCCGTCAGCTTGCGGCGCTCCACGGCGACCGTGACCGGCCCAGCCTTCGGCGGCTGGTGCGCGGCCGCGGCGTCGGCGGGCGACTGCATCCGCGTCCCGGCGGCCCAGCCGCCCCCGCCGAAGGCGACGACCACCGCGACCATCACCGTGACCTTCCTGCCGCGACCCCAGGGCGCGCGCAGAAGCCGCCGGCTCATCCGGTGACGTCCTCGAAGGGGTGCTGGGCGAGCTTGGGGAAGTACGCCGCCCGGAAGGCCTTGCCACAGGTCAGGTCCTTGCCGGCGAGGCCGATCTCCCGCGTCAGTCTGGAGACGGCCTCCGACTTGTCGACGTTCAGCACACCGCCCTCCGGCGTCTGGGAGCTCACCTGGAACTTCACCATGTCGCCGATGGACGTCGGCTGTGTGGTGGTGACGTCGACGCCTTCCTTGGTCAGGCAGGCCGCGTACTGCTGGGCCAGGGACACCAGTTGCGGGTCGCCGTTGAGAGCCTGCTGGGCGTCGAGGGAACGCTGCCGGTTCTCGGCGCTCTGCTTGTCGATCTCGGCCTGGGACTTCGCCGGCCCGTAGGCCTTCTCCTCCGCCTCCTTCAGGCATCCCGCCTGGACTCGCTTCCCGTTCCTGGCGGCCGTCTTGCCGAAGGCCTCGTCATAGGCCTTTCGCTGGGCGGAGGAGAGCGCGGCGAGGTACGCGGCGTTCGGGCTGGTGTCCTTGTCGTCGTAGGCCTGACTGCCCCACACGTTCGGGTCGTTGCGGTAGACGGCTCCCGCCCAGATCCCGAAGCCGTACTTCTTCCGGTACTTCTTCGCCGCGGCGTAGTCCCGCCCCTCGCCCTCGGAGAGGGGGTCCTGGTCGTTCCGCGTCACGTGCGGGGTGTAGACGAAGCCTTTGGCACGCATGCAGGAGGCGAGGGCGTTCTGCTCGACGTACTGCTTCCTGGTCTCCTCGTCGGCATCGGCGGGGACGGACAGTTCGCCGCCCGACGACGGGCCGGTGGAAGGAGCGCCCGAGGGGGACGACGCGTCGGGCATCGCGACGACGCCGCCACCGTCGGAGCAGCCCGAGAGCGCGATCACGCTGATCGCCGCCATCAAGGTTCCTGTGGTGAGTGTTCCGAGTCGGACAGTCATGTGGATCCACCAGTCAGCCGTGGTCGTGTGCGGGAACGGATCGCCCCGCCGCCACTCCAACCGGTCGGCGGGGGAGGAGGGAGGTACGCCCGCCTTCGAATGTGACGTGCTTCACGTTTCTCGATGTGTGTTTCGCGTGTCGCGAGGCAACCGCTCGGGACTCCCACCCGGTTGTAAGGGACAAGAGAAGCCACCTGCAACGGGAGCGGAATGACGACGGCGGGGGAGGAACACCCCAGCTTCGAGGAGTTCGTAGCGGCACGCGGACCCAGGTTGCTCCGGGTGGCATGGCTGCTCACCGGAGACGCACACCTGGCGGAGGACCTCATGCAGACGGTGCTGGCGAAGGTGTGGCCGAAATGGCACCGCATCGCCGCGGAGAACCCGGAGGCGTATGTGCGCAAGGCGCTGGTCAACACACACGCATCGTGGTGGCAGCGACGCTGGCGCGGTGAGATACCGCATGAACACGACCGCATTCCCGACCGGAGCACCGGGACCGGGGATCCGTTCGACGCGGTCGATCTGGAGCGGTCGCTGTCGCTCGTCGTACGGCGCCTCCCGCCCCGCCAGCGGACGGTGGTGGTCCTGCGGTACTTCGAGCAGCTGAGCATCCAGGAGACGGCGCACGTGATGGGCTGTCGGCCGGGCACCGTGAAGAGCCAGGCGACCAAGGCGCTGGCCGCGCTGCGGGCGGAGCTGGCGATCGAGGGCGGCGCATGGGCAGGGAGGGTCCGTCATGGGCACGGTGGCTGAGTGGGAGAGGCCGGACGAGGCGGAGCAGGCGGTGCACCGTCTCCTGGAGGCCGCCGTCCCCTCGCTTCCCGTGCCGGCCGACCGGATGGACCGCATCAGGCGCCGGGTACGGCGGCGGCGCAGGCGTGCGGCCGCTGCCGCCGCTTCCGTGGTGACGGCCGCCCTGGCCCTGGCTTACGTCGTGGGGGCACCGGGTGCCGAACGCGACGAACCCGTGGTGACGGCGGCGGCCGGTCCGGTCACCGCACGTCTGCTCGGGCCGGACCGGCCGGTGACGGTCGAACTGCCGAAGGGCTGGCATGCGGTGTCTCTGCGGGACGCGCGCGACTCACCCCTGGCGTTCGTCTCCTCCCAGCCCATGTCCCAGCCCGCGGCGGGCGGCTGTGTGGCGCCCAGGTATCAGATGCTGCGCACGTGCAATCCAGTCTCCCGGCTGGCCGAAGGAGCCGTGCTCGTCGTTCTGTGGCCCGTCGACGAGCCACGGCCGCAGACAGGTACAGATGTTCCACTCAGGATGACCGACGCCGATCCGGCCGACCTGTGCGCGGATGCGGGAGCGGACAGTGCCGCGAGCGGGTACGGCCGCGCCCGCTCGTCCTCGGCCGGGTCCGTCGACGTGTCGATCACCGTGTGCCGGCGCGGTGCGGCGTCCGGGACGAGTGCGGCCGCCCTGGACCTGCTGGACCGGGCGTTCGCCGGAGCGTAGGGGAGGCCGCACTTCTTCGGGAGCGGGGTCAGGACCCGACCGAGGCCACCTCCCGCCCTCGGTCGCGTCCCGGCTCCAACCGGAGCTCGCGCCCCTGCCAACGGCGCCGTAGCCAGCGGTCGTGGCTGGCGACCACGATCGCACCCGGCCCGCCGCCCAACGCATCCTCCAGCTCGTCGCACAGGCGCGGGGAGAGGTGGTTGGTCGGTTCGTCGAGCAGCAACAGCTGCGGCGGACGCGCCACGAGGAGCGCCAGAGCCAGACGACGGCGCTGCCCCACGGACAACCGGCCGACCGGCTTGTCCAGGTCTGCCTCGTGCATCAGGCCCAGCGACTCCAGCGGCACCTTCTCCGCCCGCACCTCGCCCAGCGACAGCGCGTACGTGTCGCGGACCGAGCGCTCGGGCCGTTCGAAAACAGTGTCCTGGGTGAGCAGCCCCACCGTCAGCTCGCGCCGTCTGCGCACCTCCCCCTCGGCCGCGAGACCTCCGGCGAGCACGGCGAGCAGCGTCGACTTGCCCGCCCCGTTGCCGCCCGTGACCAGCAACCGGTCGGTCGCCGCCACCTCCAGGCCGTCCAGCGCCAGCCGGCCCGGCACCCGGACGTCGCGCAGGGCCACCAACGGCCGCGGCCCCTCGGACGACCGGGCCGCCAGGTCCCCGGCGGCGAACCGCAGGGGAAGCGGCGGTGCGGCGACCTGGGCGCGCTCCAGGTCCTCCAGCCGCCGCGAGGCGTTGCGCACCCGGCGGGCGATCTGGTTCTGCACCCGGCCCGCGCGGTGGCCGTAACCCATCTTCTCGTTGTCGGTACGGCCCCGGTCCGGGGCCAGCCGGTGCGCGGTCACGCCCGCCGCCTGGCGCAGTTCCTCCAGTTCCCGCTGTTCCTCGGCGTACCGCCGCTCCCAGCGCTCCCGCTCGGCGTGCTTCGCGGACAGGTAGGTGCTGTAGTTGCCGCCGTAGCGCACCGGGCCGTCCACCGCCGGGTCGAGGTCGATCAGGTCGGTGCAGACGGCGTCGAGGAACGCCCGGTCGTGGCTGGCGATCACCACGGTGCCGGGCATGCCGCGGACCTGTTCCTCCAGGAAGGCGGCCGCGTCGTCGTCGAGGTGGTTGGTCGGTTCGTCGAGGAGCAGCGCCGACGGCCGTCGTACGAGCAGCGCGGCCAGGGCCAGCCGGCCGCGCTGCCCTCCGGAGAGCGACCCGAGCGCGCGGTCGTGTCCGACCGTGCCGAGGCCCAGGCCGTCGAGGACCAGGGCGGCGCGCCGGTCGGCGTCCCAGGACTCCCGGTCCTGGGCCTGTTCGAGCCGTCTGCCGTAGGCGTCGAGGAGTTCCCGGTGACCCGGGTCGTCCTCCGGGACCCGGGCGAGTCCCGCGCCGAGCCGGTCCAGCTCCGCGAGATCCTCACGGGCCTCGCGAAGCGCCTCGTCCAGCACGGTGGCGACGGTCGAGTCGCCGTCGAACGGCATCTCCTGGTGGAGGAAGCCGAGGTCGTCGGGGCGGGTGACGCTCCCGGAGTCGGGTTCGTCCACGCCGGCGAGCACCCGCAGCAGGGTGGACTTGCCGACGCCGTTCTCCCCGATCAGGCCGATGCGATGGCCGGGGGAGGCGGTCAGGCCGACGCCGTCGAGGACCCGGCGGCCGCCCAGGTCACGGACGAGGTCACGGGCGAGAAGAGCGGTCTTGGGCACGGATGTCCCTCCGATGCGGTCGGTGGTGGGCCCGCCGGGCGTACGGCCTCGGGCGCGGGCCATGGCACACACCGGCGGATCACACCGAGGGCGCCCCCGTCTCCTTGAGCACCCCGTCCGCCAGCCGCAGCCAGCGGTTGACCCCGATCTCGGCGAGGAACCGCTCGTCGTGGCTGATCACCATGAAGGCGCCCTGGTAGGAGTTGAGCGCGCTCTCCAGCTGGCCCGCGCTGACCAGATCGAGGTTGTTGGTCGGCTCGTCGAGCAGCAGCAGCTGCGGAGCCGGCTCCGCGCACAGCACGCAGGCCAGCGTGGCGCGCAGCCGCTCGCCACCGGAGAGCACACCGACCGGCAGGTGGGCCCGGGGGCCCCGGAAGAGGAAGCGGGCGAGCAGGTTCATCCGCTCCGCCTCCGGCCGCTCGGGGGCGAACTCGGCGAAGTTCTCCGCCACCGTGAGGTCCAGGTCCAGCAGGTCCAGACGCTGCGACAGATAGGCGATCCGGCCGTCGTTGCGCTTGATCTCCCCGCTGTCCGGGGCGAGGTCGCCGGTGATCAGCCGCATCAGGGTCGTCTTCCCCGCGCCGTTGGGACCGGTCAGCGCGATGCGCTCCGGGCCCCGGACGGCCAGGTCGACACCACCCGGGACGAACACGTCCTCGGCGCCCAGGCGCACCTGCATTCCTTCGCCGAGGAACAGGTTCCGACCGGCGGGCACCCGGGTGTCGGGCAGTTCCAGGGTGAGGCGCTGTTCCTCACGCAGCGCGCGCCCGGCCTCGTCCAGACGCGCCTTGGCCTCGGTGACCCGGGAGGCGTGCATCTGCCCGGCCCGGCCCGCGGACTCCTGCGCGCCCCGCTTCATGTTGCCCGCGAAGATACGGGGCAGACCGGCGTTCTTGAGGTTCTTGGCCGCATTGCTCGCCCGGCGGTCGGCGCGCTCGCGGGCCTGCTGCAGTTCCCGCTTCTCCCGCTTGAGCTCCTGCTCGGCGTTGCGCACGTTCTTCTCGGCCACCTCCTGCTCGGCGCGGACGGCCTCCTCGTACTCGGTGAAGTTGCCCCCGTACAGGCGCAGTTCGTCGCTGCCGAGTTCGGCGATGCGTTCCATGCGGTCGAGCAGGGCGCGGTCGTGGCTGACCAGGAGCAGGCAGCCGTTGAAGTCCGACAGCACGTCGTAGAGCTTGTGCCGGGCCTCCAGGTCGAGGTTGTTGGTGGGTTCGTCGAGAAGCAGGACGTCGGGACGCCTGAGCAACTGGGCGGCGAGACCGAGGGAGACCACCTGGCCGCCGCTGAGCGTGCTCAGACTGCGGTCCAGGGCGAGGTCGGCCAGGCCGAGGCGGTCGAGCTGGGCGCGGGTGCGCTCCTCGATGTCCCAGTCGTCGCCGATGGTGGTGAAGTGCTCCTCGGCGACATCGCCGGACTCGACGGCGTCCAGGGCGCGGATCACCTCGGCGATGCCGAGCACCTCGGCGACCGTGAGGTTCCCCGTCAGGGGCAGGCTCTGCGGGAGGTAGCCGAGCGTGCCGCTGACGGACACCGAGCCCGCGGTCGGCTTGAGTTCGCCGGCGATCAGCTTGAGCAGGGTGGACTTGCCGGAGCCGTTGGGCGCGACCAGGCCCGTACGGCCGGGGGGCACGCTGAAGGACAGGTTGTCGAAGACGGGGGTGTCGTCGGGCCAGGTGAAAGAGAGGATCGAGCACACGATGGCGGCGTCGGACATGAAAAGACCTCGGAGGAACTGAGGGCAGAGCTTGGACCTCTGCCCTGGGCAGACGGGGAAGAAAGGGGTACGACGAAACGGACCACCTCGGCAGCACTCCTGAGCGCCGGCCGGTGGCCGTCAAATCCGGATCTCACCCGGAGATGTCGTCTTCACCCACCACGTCTGTGTCTCCTCACTGGACAACCAATGCCGTCCACAAGCCTAGCAGCCCGTCCGCGAAGACGCCCGCCGGCCGGGTGTGAGCGGCCGCGGCAGGGAAGGCGCGTCCCGTCGAATGACCTAACACGTATCTCACCCGCGGGCCCGGACGGTGTGCACGCGGACCGTCAACTGACTGTTCTCCGAGGCCCGGTGAGCATCCAGAGTGAGAGTCGGCTGTCGACGCGGCAGCAGGACGCCGACCTCCCCAACGGATCGTGTGCCCGTTGCTCCGGGCTGCAGGTCCTGCTCTCCGCCCACCACAGGTGTTGCCGCTCGACCCCGTACACGCCTACCTCACGGATGGAACCCCATGAGACGACGACTTCTGACCGCCCTCGCGGCCGGTGTACCGCTGGCCGCGGCCGTGTATCTGCCGACCGCGTCGGCGGAGACCCCGAACTCCGCCGCCCTCACGCCACTCGACTGCCGCACCGTACCCGTCAAGGCCCCCGCCGGCAGCGAGGTCGAGTCCGTGACCGCGGTCCGGCAGGCCGGCGGCACCATCAACGGCACCGGAAGACTGGGGGGCACCGTCACCGGTGTCCCGGCCTTCTGCGAGGTGACCGTCACCCTCACCCACCCGGGCGCCGGCGACCACGTCAAGGTGAAGACCTGGCTGCCCGAGACAGGCTGGAACGGCCGGTTCCAGGGTCTCGGCGGCAGCGCCTACTCCGCCGGTGACAACGGCGTCGGACTCGGCACCGCGGTCAAGAACGGCTACGCCGCGACCACCACGGACGCCGGCGTCGGTGACGTACTCGACGTGAGCTGGGCGCTGAACGACAAGGGCCAGGTCAACCGGGCGCCGCTGGAGAACTTCGCCTCCCGCTCCCAGCACGAGGCGGCCGTCGTCGGCAAGGCCGTCGTCGCCTCCGCCTACGCCGAGCGCGCCGCCTACGCCTACTTCACCGGCTGCTCCACCGGCGGACGACAGGGCTACATGGAGGCCCAGCGCCACCCCGACGACTACGACGGCATCCTCGCCGACGCGCCCGCGACCAACTGGGACGAGTACGAGGTCGCCACCCTGTGGCCGCAGGTGGTCATGAACAACGAGGAGAACCACCTGACCGGCTGCGAGCTCGACGCGTTCACCAACGCCGCCGTCAAGGCCTGCGACAAGCGTGACGGCCTCGCGGACGGCCTCGTCAACGACGCATCCCGCTGCGACTTCGACCCGCGCCGGCTCATCGGCACCAAGGTGCTGTGCGAGGGCAGGGAACTGACCATCACGGCGGCCGACGCGGCCGTCGTCCGCAAGATCTGGGACGGCCCGCGCACCGCCACCGGTGAGAAGCTGTGGCCCGGAGTTCCGGTCGGGGCCGACCTCAAGGGCCTGGCCGGCACCATCCGTGACGCCGACGGCAACCTCAAGGGCACGCCCTTCCCGGTGCCCGCCTACTGGGTCCAGCTCTGGGTGAAGAAGGACCCGTCCTTCGATCTCTCGACCATCACCTACAGCCAGTTCACGCGGCTGTTCAAGCAGTCCCAGGCCGAGTACGACGAGATCATCGGCACGGACGACCCGAACCTGTCCGCCTTCCGCAAGTCCGGCGGCAAGCTGCTGACCTGGCACGGCCAGGCCGACCCCTTCATCCCCACCCAGGGCAGCGTGCTGTACCGCAAGCAGGTCGAGCGGCTCATGGGCGGCACCAAGAAGGTCGACGACTTCTACCGTCTCTTCCTCGCCCCGGGCACCGACCACTGCGGTCTGAACGGCCAGGACGGATCGGCCGACGGCCTCTCCGCCCTCGTCGACTGGGTCGAGCGGGGCAAGGCCCCCAAGACGCTGCCCGCCACCCTGGTCAACGCCGCCGGCGAGAAGTTCGAGCGAGACCTGTGCCGCTACCCGGCGGTCTCCCGCTACAAGGGCCACGGCGACCCGGCCGCCGCCTCCAGCTTCCGGTGCGTACCCCCGAACCGTCGCTGACCGTGCCGACGCCCGCTGATCCGAGAAAGGCCGAACCTTCATGAGCACGCAGACACCGACCTCGTCAGTACGGGGTTCTGCGGACGAACGCTCCTCCCTGCTGAGGCTCTACCTCGCCCGTGGAGTCCTGGCCGTGGCGTGGGCCCTGGCGTTCGCCGTCTCCCACGAGGAGATCGACGCCACGGCGATCGCGCTGCTGGTCTCCTACCCGCTGATCGACGCGGTCTCCTCGCTGATCGACTACCTGGCGACCCCGGAGGGCTCCGAGCGCCGGATCACCGCGTTCAACGGAGCGGTCAGCACACTCGCCGTCATCGCGGTCGGCATCGCCGGCGCCGGCGGCGAGGCACCGGTGCTCCATGTGTTCGGCGCCTGGGCCGTCATCTCCGGTGCCGCCCAGGTGATCGTCGGGATACGGCGCCGAGGCCCGGAACTGGGCAAGCAGTGGCCGACGCTGATCTCGGGCGGGCTGTCCTTCGTCGTCGGCATCTTCTACAACATCCAGGCCGCGGGCGGAAACTCCTCGCTCGACGTCCTGCCGGTGTACGCCACCGGAGGCGGGGTGTGGTTCATCGCCCAGGCCCTGCTGCTCGGCTGGAAGTCCCGGCAGCTGCGCACCCGGACCGCCTGACCTCCCGGGAACCACCTTTCTGCCCGCGCCTTTCGGGGCGCGGGCAGTATCACGAGAAGGGAAGAGAAATGACTCTGACAGGTTTCGTCCGGGCGGCCGCGGTCGCCACCGCCGTGGCTGCCATGGCCGTGGGCACGAGCCTCGCCACGCCGCAGTCCGCCTCGGCCGCCACCCAGACCGCCCGCAAGGCCTCGCTCTGGTGGAACGGCGCGCGGTACGAAGCCGAGGTGGACAACAATCCGGGCAACGGGGCGCCGAGCTGGCTCTGGCTCGCGGACTACAAGAGTGACGACTACGTCGGAACCATCGCGCACGTCGTGTTCGTCGACGGTACGACGGGCACCTGGGGGCCGGTGTACGGCGGAACCGGAACGGTGGGCCTGCCCAAGGACGTCCGTAGTTTCCAGGTGTGCAGCTACTTCGCTCCCACTTACACGGCCTGCAGTGCCGGGGTCACCCCGTAGCGGCTTGCCGAAGGAAACATGTGATGGGGCTTCAGAAACTCCTTGAAGCCCCATCAACGGTCTTCACACCCCGGGCTGCGTGGATCCGACGCGGTAGCGCACGGGCAGGGAGCGTACGCCGCGGATGATGCCGGAGCCGATCCATTCCAGGGAGCCGGCCGGTGCGGCGAGTTCCAGTTCGGGAACGCGGGCCAGGAGGACGCGCAGGGCGATCGTCGTCTCCAGACGGGCCAGTGGGGCGCCCAGGCAGTAGTGGATGCCGTGCCCGAAGGCCAGGTGGCGGGCGTTCGGGCGGGTCACGTCGAGGACGGTCGGGTCGGTGCCTTCGGTCTGCGGGGCGTCGTGCCCGGCCGAACCGAGGGCGACGACGACCAGTCCGCCCCGAGGGATGTGTACCCCGCCCAGTTCGAGGTCCTCGGCGGCGTAACGGTTCGTGGTGCGTTCGACGGAGGTGTCGTGGCGCAGGAACTCCTCCACCGCGCCGGGCATCAGCTCCGGGCGCTCGCGCAGAGCGGCCAGCTGTCCGGGGTGCTGCAGCAGGGCCAGCGTGGCATTGCCCAGGAGGTTCACGGTGCTCTCGTGGCCCGCGACGATCAGCATCATGCTGGTGCCCACCAGCTCCTCCTCCGACAGCCGGCCGTCCCGCTCGTCGCGTACGGCCACCAGGGCGGAGAGCAGGTCGTCCTGCGGGGCGCGCCGCTTGTCCCGCAGCAGACCCGCCAGGAGCGCGTGCAGACCGGCGAGTGCCGGGCGGTGCTCGGGCGAGGCGACCTGGAGGGCATCGCTCGACCAGCGGCGGAAGTCGGTGTGGTGTTCCTCGGGGATGCCGAGCATCTCGGCGATCACCGCAGCGGGCAGGGGCGCGTGGAACGCTTCGATGAGATCGATCTCGCCGGCCGGAGGCATGGCGTCGACCAGGGCGTGGGCGATCTGCTCGATGCGCGGCGCCAGCTCGGCGCTCCGGCGCGGGGTGAAGGCGGCCGAGGCCAGACGGCGCAGTCGGCCGTGCTCGGGCGGATCGGCCTCCAGCATCTGCGCGCCCAGTCCCACCGACGGTTGGTTGAGGACGTAGCCGGCGGCGGCGAGGGCCTCGGCGGCGGGCACGGAGTCCTTGAGCAGAGCGGGGTGGGTCAAGGCCTCCCGGGCCAGGTCGTGACCGACGACCACCCAACCCTTCAGGCCGAAGTGGAACTGCGCCGGGTGGATGGGCCCGAGCTCGCGCAACCGGGCGTACTGCGCCGGCGCGTCCGCTTTGAAGGCCGGCCCCAGGTCCACTCTGCCGCCCTGGTACGGACACTGCTCGTCGGCGCTCATGGGATCTCTCTTCCGTCTGGCGGTTCTGTGGGGCAAGCGGGTGTCCGGTCGGCGCTGTCCTGTCGTCGCCTGGGGAAGGAACCCGGACCGGTGCGGAGTTCAGGCACCCTCGGTACACGGCGCCCACGGCGATGCCGAAGGACCCGCCGAGGTCGGCCTCGTCGACGGGCATCAGCGCATCTCTGCGGAGGCGCACGTATGTGCGCGACCCGTCCGGGGCGCCGCTCTGTCGGTGTCGAAGTGGGGGCGAGCCGGCTATTCGGATGCTGTTCCCGGCCCGCGGACCAGGTCCATGAGAAAGCCGTCCCAGTTCAGCCCCGTCATCTCCGCCTCGGACGCGACCAACCGGTAGGTGGTGTCCAGCCACTTCGTCAACGGCTCGGTGGGCAGCTCGAACAGGGCCTCCACCTCCCCGGAATCCAGCAGCAGCCACGACGAGGGCGGCGCTCCGGGGAGCGTCGGCAGCGTCGGCCACATCCGTACGTCGCCGACCCCGCTCATGGACGTCACGCCGTGGTGCAGGAGCTCACGCCCTATGCGCCAGACGAGACCGGGCCCCCGTTCCGCCATGAACTCGACCGTGATCACCGCAGCCATCCCCGGGTCGAAACGGAACGTCGCCCGAACCCGCTGCCGGGTGAACTCGTCGAGCATCTGGTCGAGGTCGAGGTACAGCGGTGGCAAGAGCTCGTGGGCCGGATGTGCTCGCAACGGTGACTGGTCACGGTGCATGACGGAGTTCCCCTTCGTGGGACGAAGCCTGCTTCTCCCACTTTTCACCGGGGGACGGAGTCGGCGCATCGGTCAGTTGACGGTCAAGGAGCCAGGCGCACATCCACGCCTGACGGCATCGATGTGTGCCGCACGGACGGTGAACGACACGTCATAAGACAATTTGCCGTCCGCTGCGCGGCGGGGGCGAGCACGCCGAAGGGGGCCGGCCGCACGTGCACGCGACTGGCCCCCTGTACGGGTCACTTGGCCTGGAGAGGGCCCGCGAAGGACTTGCGCAGAGACGAAGGAGCGACCAGGGGCAGCAGCGAGGCGAGCATCTTGCCCTTGACGGTGCTCGGCTCGCGCGTCAGCTCGACGTCGACCCGCGTGCCGTCGCCCTCCGGGGTCATCTTGAAGACCCAGCCGCCGCCGGTGCCGAAGAGCTTGGAGTCGAGGGTGGTGATGGTCACCGTGTCACCGTCCGGTTCCCACTCGTAACGTGCGCGCTCCCAGGCGGCGGCGGTGCCCTCGGTGACCTCCGCCCACGTGTCGCCGAGGTCGTGGACCTGGAAGTGCTCGGTGTCGATCGTGGGCCAGGCCTCGGCGCGGGACGGGCTGAAGTCGGTCAGCACCTCCCGCACGCCCTTCGGGCTGAGCGTGGAGACAAGGTGGAAGCGTACGACTGCCATGGAACATCCCTCACCAAGAAGTAACCTCTGTAACCGGTGACTGAGATTCCCACGTGTGTGGAGCACCTGTCAAGATGGTGACAACCTGGACCGGCTTCCGTACCTTCGCTCTCGGGGAGAACGTCACTCCTCGAAATACCGGTGAACCCGAGAGGGCGACCGGATCGTTCCTCAGGTGGGAGCACCTGCCGCTGGACAACGGCCCCGGCGTCAGGTGAGGGGGAGTTCTCGTTCCACGTGGTCGAGACGAGGACCTCCCGGCCGGTGACCCGACCACCACCACGCGCATCGGATCGCCGGCACTCTCCCTCGCGGACTGCGCCTGCAGCTGCGCTGGGCGTACGAGGGCGGGATCTTCGAGCCGTCCGGTGTCGACCGCTCGTGTGTCGAGGCGGAATGCTCTGGCGGTGCTCTCCGCGCGACTGCATCCTTTGGACCACTACGTTCTCGACCTTGGGGAGGACGATCTCGCGGCACCGCCGCGAGAAGGTCGATCCGTGCGAACAACCATCGGATACACCCTCGAAAGCATCGGCTACGTCATAGGAGCCCAGGGGCTTGTCAGCTTCGCCTCACAGACCTTCTTCGGCACGGAGTGGGGCTGGATGCACAAGCTCGTCGACCTTCCGTCCACCGCCTACCTCGGCATCGTCGCCGTGGGGCTGGCGCTCATCGTCGGCGGGGTGAAGACGCGGAAGAACGCGTAGTTGCCGACAAGGGCTGCTCCGCCCGCAAGAGGCGGGACAAAGCGAGGCTCCTCGGACCATGCATGGTGCGCAGAGAACGCCAACGCAACGGCCAGGAGCCTCGCCTCGTCACCCATGTGACTGCAACACGCGAGGCTCCCGTGCCGTGGAGAGAGGCGCTCGCATTCTCAACTCGCAGGCATAAGGGCATCGTTGGTTCGACAGGTTCGCGAGCGAGATCCAGCGATGCTTGTCGCGCTCGCGCAAGCGCTACGGCCTGTCCGGAGGATCTTGTGGTTCTGGGTGATCGGTTCGTTGCGGTTCACCCGTCGGCTGCACTGTCAGATCCGTTCGCTAAGGTCTGCGGCCATGACGGAGAGCAGAACCGAAGCGTGGCCGGAACCTCCACTCGCCGGCACCGAGGCAGCAGCCATCCTCGGCGCCCTCGAACGGCAGCGGGCTACCCTGGCCTGGAAGTGCTCCGGCCTGGACGCCTCCGGCCTTCGCACCACACTCGGCACGTCCACCATCACCCTGGGCGGCCTTCTCAAGCACCTGGCGCACGTGGAAGACAGCCACTTCGCCCGGCTGTGGCTCGGCTCTCCCGTCGGTGCTCCCTGGGACAACGTCGACTGGGACAGCACCCCCGACTGGGACTACCGCTCCGCCGCGGAGGACACCCCTGAGCAACTGCGCGCTCTCTGGCAGGAATCAGTTGCCCGATCCCGTGCCATCGTCGGCGAGGCACTCAGCACGGGCGGGCTGGACCAGCTCGGCGCCTACACCACCCGTAGCGGCGAACGCCCCAACCTCCGCCGCATCCTCCTTGACCTCATCGAGGAGTACGCCCGCCATGCCGGTCACGCCGACCTCATCCGTGAATCCGTCGACGGCCTCACGGGCGAGGACCCGCCGAGGTGAAGTCAACTTGGCCCGGCCTTGAAGGGCCGGGCTTGGAGGTGGCGCCCGACTGGCTGCCGGGTGGGCTCCCCCGTCCGGACACCCCTATGGGGTGGCTGGGACGCGTGACTCACGCCCCGCGGTCCACACGGTCTCGCCCTTGCGGGCGAGGTTGTGGGACGCGTTGTCGTCCGCGTGCATGAGGGCCCCGCAGGACCGGCAGGCGAACGTCGCTTGATCGACGCGGTTCTTCCGGTCGATATGGCCGCACTGGGAGCATTGTTGGCTGGTGTACGCCGGGTCGGCGTACACCAGTGGCACCCCGGCCCGGCGCGCCTTGTATTCCACGAAGGTGGCGAGCTGGTGGAAGCTCCACGAGTGCAGGGAGGTCCGCTGGTCCTTGCGGTGCCGTACCCGGCTGCGGATGCCCGTGAGGTCTTCCAGGGCGATACCGCAGCCGGTGCGTTCAGCGGTGGTGACGATCTTCTTCGAGATGACGTGGTTGACGCCGGCGGTGTGCCGGGCTTCCTTCCGGGCGCGTTTCTTGAGCAGGCGTCTGGCGGATTTGGTGCCCTTGGCCTGCAGCTTCTTGCACAGGGCGAGCTGGCGTTTGCGGTACCGGTTCAGGCCGCGCCCGGCAGCCCGGTAGCCGGTCGAGGCAGTGGCGATGTTGACGATCCCCGGGTCGACGCCGACGAACCCGACGGGCTCGTACACCTCGGGCTCGGGGATGTCGCAGACGGCGACCAGGTAGAACACGCCGTCGCGTTCGATCAGGTCGGACTCACCCCTGCGGTGCTCGCGCAGCATCGTCAGCGCGTCCGGGGAACAGACGAAGCGGACGTTCTTCAGCCGCCCGGCCGTCGTCCAGATCGACACCGTCCGGGCGTCGTACTGCCAGGACAGGCACCGGTCGTCATACGGCTGCGCGGCCTGAGGCCGGAACGTGACCGGCTTCGACTCCGCCTTGACCCGACGCTTCGCCCCCGGCCTGCCCAGGTTCCCGGCCCGGATGTTCGCCTTCAGCGCGCTATAGGCGTCACGAACCTTCTTGATGACGTGCTGCGCGGCCTGCGCCCCCAGCCCCCGCGCCTTCAACTCGGCGTAGGTGTGCCTGCGCAGTTCGTACTCACGCGGGACACCGCGCTCGAACGCCACCGCCGATACCCAGCACGCGGCCTCGTTGACCGTACGCAGGGTGGAGCGCAGCGCGGCGGCCTGACCGGCCTCCGGCATCAGCTTCACCCGCACCACGATCTTCACAACCGTGATCGTAGCGTTGGCCTATGTCACCACGCTGGGAGCCAAATCCCCATATCCGCAGGGGTAGATCCGTCGTATACACCCTCCACGCCCGCTTGGTCTTCACGCCCAAATACCGGCGTGGACCGTTCACGGACGAGATCCTTCGACGCTGCGAGGAAGTCATGCGCGCCGTGTGTGCCGACTTCGAAACCGAGTTGGTCGAATTCAACGGCGAGACCGATCACGTGCACCTCCTGGTGCACTACCCGCCGAAGGTTGCCCTGTCCCGGCTGGTCGGCTCACTCAAGGGCGTATCCGCCCGCCGGCTCCGGCAGGAGTTCCCCGAGCACATCCGCAAGTACCTGTGGGGCGCACACTTCTGGTCCCCGTCCTACTTCGCCGCGTCCTGTGGCGGGGCACCCCGCAGCATCATCAAGGAGTACATCGAGCAGCAGAAACGTCCGCTCTAGGCTGCGGGTCAGAGCAGTCCAGAGAAGCGATTCCTCCCGGGCCTGAAAGCCCGGGGTTCCTCGCTAGATCCTGCTGAAGTACGGGGTGGAGGGATGGCCAGCCTTCATCATGCTCACCCCTGACAAAGGCGAGTCTCTGTCGAGCGATCACGGCCGGAGCCATAAGCGGATGGCGGCGGTGGTCACGGTGCCGTGGAAGACGTAGGCCCTCTGCGTTCGAGGACCTCAAACCATCTGCGGTGCGTTGCCCCACTGGCCGGGAGTGAGGAGGAAGGCCAGCGGGCGGCAGCGGCCTTTGCCCACGAGGTGGATCTTGCAGGTCAGGCCGTCCCGGGACCTTCCGAGTCCTTCGTCGGGGTGGTGGTACCGGGGTGTTGTCCTCTTTCGGAACACGTGGCTTCTTCTTCCGGGCCCGGCCGCGTGCCGGTGGGCCCTGAAGGACGTCGAGTCAATGCTGACCATGCTCCAGTCGATCCGGCCCCCGAGGTCGGCGTCGGCCTGGACAGCACACAGGATCCGGTCCCACGTACCGTCCGCCGACCAGCACCGGTGCCGTTCATAGACGGTTGTCGGTGTACACGGGAACGTACCCCGCCGCGTACGACTGAACGTGCTCAGGTGTGGCCGTTTCGGGTCAGCCCTTCCGGCGGTAGGTTCCGGGCGGGGTGCCGTGCGCGCGTTTGAACGTGTGGCCGAAGGCGTACTCGGACGTGTAGCCCACTTGGGCGGCGACCGATCTCAGCGGCGCGTCCGACGCCCGGAGTAGTCGTGCTGCCGTGGTCATACGCCACCAGGTCAGGTACGCCAGGGGTGGCTGGCCTACCAGCCGAGCGAAGCGCTTGGCGAAGGGTGCCCTGGAGAGCCCGGCTTCCGCGGCGAGCTTCGCCACTGTCCACGGTGCCGCCGGGTCGCGGTGGATGGCGTGGAGAGCGGCGGTGACCGGCGGGTCGTTCAGCGCGGCGGCCCATCCGGCGGTGTGGCCCCCTCTCAGGGGCCGTTCGTCGAACCAGATGCGCAGGATGTAGAGCAGCAGTGTGTCCAGGAGTGCGGGGACGGCCGCGTCCGTGCCCAGGCTCGGGGTCTCCAGCTCGGCGGCGAGCAGCTTCACTGCCAAGCCCAACTCGGCACGGCGGCCCGGGTGCGCGGGCAGGTGGATCAGATCCGGGAGGGACAGCAACAGCGGGTGGGCGCGGGACGGATCGAGCTGATAGGCCCCGCAGAGCAATACGGTGACCGGACCGCCGTCTCCGCTCCTGTCGACGCTGTCCGATGCGTAGGCGCCGTACGGTTCCGGGTCGTCGGGGTCGCAGGCAGGGATCGCCACCGGGGTCTCGGGGCTGTCGGCCAGGATGTGCCCTTTGCCGTGCGGCAGGAACACCACGTCTCCCGTGCCCAGGTGGATGGGTTCGGTGTCCGCGGGCAGGAGCCCTGCAGGACCACCTGGAAGCCCGCCGACCCTGGTACGGAGGAGAACTCCTGTCCCCACGGGGCATGCCATCGCACATACGCCGACCGGGGCCGACCGGTCCGCGTCACCGCGACCACATCACTCAGTACATCCATGCCCCGAGCGTAGAGCGCGAGACGATCGCGCATGAATGGGGAAGTTTTTGCGCATGGCTTGTCCTCATCCGCCCTCGTAGATTCACGGCATGGCGACGATGAAGACCGCACGCATCCACGAGTTCGGCGATGCCTCCGTGATCCACTACGACGATGTTCCGCGTCCGCGCCCCGACTCCGGTGAAGTGCTCATCCGTGTCGCCGCCAGCTCGTTCAATCCCACCGAGGCTGCGTTGCGTGCCGGACTGCTGCAGGCGTTCCTCCCCGTGGACTTGCCCTACGCGCTCGGCTGGGACGTCGCCGGCACCGTGGCCGAGATCGGCGCAGGGGCGGAGGGGTTCGCCGTGGGCGACCGTGTCATCGGACGGCTCGACGGCGGCGGTGCGGCTGCCGAATACGTCCGGGCGCCCGCCGCCGTGCTGACCGCGGCACCGAAGTCCGTCCCGCTCGCTCACGCCGCAGCGCTTCCTGTCGCCGGCCTGACGGCGTGGCAGGCGGTGTTCGAGCACGGAAGGACGGCCCCGGGCGAGCGGGTGCTGGTCAACGGTGCGGGCGGCGGCGTCGGAGGCTTCGTCACCCAGCTTGCCAAGTACGCAGGGGCCGAGGTGATCGCCACGGCCGGTCCCCGGAGTACCGAGGCGGTCCTGCGACAGGGGGCGGACCACGTCCTGGACTACACCGCTCGACCGGTGAGCACCGCGCTTGACGGCCCGGTGGACATCCTGCTCAACCTGGTGCCGTTGAGCCCGCAGGACGCCGCGGCTCTGGCTCCTCTCGTGCGGCGGGGAGGGCGGATCGTGTCGATCGCAACCCCGATCGAGCCTCCTCTCGACGCCGGCGTGAGCGCGATGCACATGGTCGCCCGCAACGATGTGGCGGACCTGAGGGCGCTTGTGGACCTCGTCGACGCGGGCACAGTCTGCATCGACATCAGCTCATCGCGTCCCCTGTCCGACCTCGCCGACGTCCACCGTCTCAGCCAAGTGGGCCGGACCCGGGGCAAGGTCCTCGTCATCCCGTGAGTCCAGGTGGCCGGGCCCGGAATCCGAGTCTTGCGGACGCTGGGTACGTTCCCACGCACCTGGCTGAGCACGTTCACGTGTACGCCGACAACGGTCCTCCAACTGCCGAAACGCTCGGGAAGATCCCGCCACGGTATGCCCGTCCGGACCCGGAACAAGATCCCGTTGATCAC
Source organism: Streptomyces sp. NPDC002463 (assembly GCF_042889835.1). Lineage (NCBI taxonomy): Bacteria > Bacillati > Actinomycetota > Actinomycetes > Kitasatosporales > Streptomycetaceae > Streptomyces > Streptomyces sp. NPDC002463. Next base: position 194,841 of record NZ_JBIARL010000012.1, on the reverse strand, counting down.
CCTGCGATGGTCGTTCCACCGACCGCCACGCTGCCCCGACGTCGGCAAGCGCGGCTCCAGCCGGATCCACTCGGCATCCGTCAGAGCACCCCGCCCCGTGCCGAGCGCAACGAGCCAATAGTCCGACAGTCGCATGTTCCGCCGGGCAATTCCCCGTCGCAGCGGCCAGGGCGGGTCAGAAGTCGGGGCAGAGGTGTTTGTGGGATGCGTCGAGGATCTTCGCGGCGGTGGCGAGGCCGTGGCCTTCCGGGTGGGTCGGGCTGGTCCACCGCTTGTTGGTCATGTCGATCTGCTTGGCCGTGTCGCCGGGGTAGCGCTTGTAGGTGGAGCAGGTGTCCTTACCCCGGCTGATGGCCTTGTCTTCCTTGCCGTGGACGATGTCGGGGTCGATCGTGTCGAGGAAGGCGAGGAACGCGCCGCGGTCTTCGGGAGAGGGCTCGGGCGGGATGCCGTTGGCGGCGCGGATGCTCTCTCTGGCCTCGGGGCTCAGGGGGGTCTCGGCGGCGCTGGGCTTGCTCTCGGGCTTGCCCGCGGGCCGGTCGGGCTTGGGGGTGGTGCCACAGGCGGTCAGCGCGAGCGCGAGGGTGGCGGCGGCGATGAGGCCGGTGGTCGTCGTTCGCATCGGGTCAGCAGCTCTCTTCGAACTTCACGGCGGTGAGGGTGACGGGCCGGCCGTCGAGCTTGGTGCCGGCGGCGGGTTCCTGGGTGCAGACCTGCCAGTTGGATTCGACGATGACCATGCGGTCCTGGGGGGAGGCGTCGGTGACGGTGAGACTGGTGGAACTGTCGAGCGATTCCCGGGCGACCTTGACGGATTTCCCGGTGAAGTCGGGCATGGTGGTGCTGACCTGGGGGTCGGTGCTGCCCTGGTCGTTGTTCGGGCAGTCCTCTTCGAGCTTGACCGCCGCGAAGTCGATCTTGACGTCGGTGGGGTGCTTGCCCGCGGCCGGGATCTGGCCGCAGACCTTCCAGTTCCTGTCGAGGGCTTGCACGCGTCCACGGCCGAGGGCGTCGTGGGAGTGCAGGTTGTAGAAGCCGGCGGCCTGTGCCTGGTCCTGCGAGGACTGGAGGCCCTTGCCCGTCATGTCGGGCAAGGTGCCCACCTCGGCGTCGGCCTCGGGGGCCTCGGTCGTGGCGGCCGCGGTCGGTTCGGTGGACCGGGCGGGGCGCGGTGTGTCCGAGCCGGACTTGCTGCCCCCCTCGCAGGCGGTGAGGCTGAGCACGAGAGTGGCGCCCGCGATAAGGGTGGTGGTCTTGATGCGCATCGGGTCAGCCTGCCGGATTGTGTACAACCTGTGTGGGGACTTGATCAGGTTGTGATGATCCAGCTGTCGCCTGGCATGGGGGAGTCGATCAGGCACAGGCGGCAGCCTCGGCGGGCGTTGCGGGGACGCCACATCTTCTTGGTGGATGGCGCGCGATGAGTACGTCTTGTCGGCCAGCAGCATGTCCGGGGTGGTGCAGGGCCGTCCGCGGGGGTGAGGACGAGAATCAGAGGCCGGTATCAGCCGTCTGCCGCGAGCCTGTTCCCTCGGCGCGACGGCGAGATCCGGATCGTCGCGGCCCTCGCGTCGGCGTTGCCGAGGAGGAAGCTTGCCACCTGTCCGTACTTCGCGCGGAAGGCATCGTCGATCTCGGCAGAGGGATCGATGCCCTCGGTGCGGAGCAGGACTTCTCGGGTGACGCCGTCCACCCGGATCCGCCCGTGACCGTGCTGCTGCGCCGCCTGATACCAGCGGGAGCGGACTCCGCTGTAGGCACGGACGTACAGCTGACCGCCCGCGGTGACCATGCCGACCTCCACACCGAGGTCGCCGCTGTCGCCGGCGGTCAGGACCAGGGCGTAGGCCTCGGAGAACAGGGCCAGTTCCTCCTGCGTCCAAGCGGTCATCGGGGCAGCTCCTTCGTCCGGTCGGTGGCGAATGGCTCGTCGGTCCAGGTGGTGAGGATGTGGAGGGCGTCGTGGGAGGGGGTCTGGGGCGGGGCGGTGAGGAGCATGAGGCGTTGTCCGGAGTCGTCCGGGCTGTTCCAGGTGTCGCAGTCGAGGGTCAGGTCGCCGACCAGGGGGTGGTGGTAGTGCTTGGTGGCGTGGGCGGTGGTGGTGACGTGGTGTTGGGCCCACCAGGTGCGGAAGTCCTTGTCGGTCACGGAGAGGGCGCCGACGAGGCGGGCGAGGTGGGGGTCGTCGGGGTTGGTGGCGGCTTCCATGCGCAGCGCGGCGACGGCTTCGCGGGCGTCGTGTCGCCAGTTGGGGTGGAGGTTCTTGACGTCGGGGTCGGTGAAGAGGAGGTGGATGTAGTTGCGGTGGCTCGGGGGGAGGGCGGCGAAGTCGGTGTAGAGGCGGGTGGCGGCGGTGTTCCAGGCGAGGATGTCGAGGCGTTTGCCGAGGACGAGGGCGGGGGTGTGGGGGAGTCGGTCGAGGAGGCGCTGCATGGCGGGGCGGACGCGTTGGGTGGTGCGGCGGCGGGGTTGCGGGTCGGTGCGGCCGGCGAGTCGATAGAGGTAGCGTTGTTGGTCTTCGTCGAGGCGGAGGGCTTGGGCGAGGGTGGCGAGGACGGGAGCGGAGGCGCGGACGCGGCCCTGTTCGAGACGGGTGTAGTAGTCGACGCTGATGGCGGCCAGGCGGGCGACTTCTTCGCGACGCAGTCCGGTGACCCTGCGGGTGGAGTCGGTTTCGGGCAGGCCGCATTCCTGGGGCGACAACTGCCCCCGACGAGCCTTGAGGAATGCACCGACGTGGAGATGTGTATCCGCGTTCATGCCCTCCAGTGTCGCGCCGCCTGCCCCGGTCGCGACACACATGTGAGGGGGCAGGATCTTTCCCAGGCGGAATCCCATCGTCTCCACCTGCTCCGACCTGGCGCGATCTCAGAAACGTGCTGAAGCGGCAATGAACGTGTTCATGTCGACACGTTCGCAAGGTGACCGTCATTTGACTGATCCCGTACCGGATGCCGCAGCGCACAGTGAGAGCACGAGGAACGCACCGCATGTGCGGCGGTGGTCCGGAGCAGTACCTCGACCCCGCCGTCGACACGCTCACCGACTTCTTCGCCACCGCTGTGAACGTCGCGGCGTGCCCCGGGGACACCCGGCTCCCACGCCTTCGCCAACCCACCGGCTCGCCTTCGAGCCGCGCCGGAACCGCCCGCTCACGGATGAGGACCGCACTTCCATGACCGTCATCACCGGACCGCTGCCGGAGAAGGACCGCGAGGTCGCCGGATCCGCCCTGCAGGCCACCCTGGTCGATCTGCTCGACCTGTCCCTGGTGGCCAAGCAGGCGCACTGGAACCTGTACGGCCCGCGCTTCCGCTCCGTCCACCTCCAGCTCGACGAGGTCGTCACCGCCGCCCGCACCTTCGCCGACACCGTCGCCGAACGCGCCGCGGCGCTGGGGGTCAGCCCGGACGGACGGGCCGCCACCATCGCCGACACCAGCAACGTGCCGGCCTTCCCGCCCGGCTGGACGAAGGACGCCGACGTCGTCGATGCTCTGGTGCACACGTTCTCCGCCGTCATCGAGCGGGTGCGGGGGCGCGTCGACGAGCTGGGGCCGGTGGACGCCGTGACCCAGGACCTGCTGATCGGCCTGACGGCCGAGTTGGAGAAGCAGAGCTGGATGTTCCAGGCGGAGAACCGGGCCTGAGAGGGACATGGCCCTGTCAGGCCCGCCCGGTCCTCCGGGACGCGGCTGCTCAGGGCCCCTTCCCGGGCCGTACCGACCTACGCTTCCCGCTGCTCGGCAAGGCCCGCCCACATTAAGTCATTCGACTGTCGCCCGTGAGGCGTGGCCGAAGGATTCTGGAAGCGTCGCCCGCGTTCTGGTGCCGGGTGGTCGTCGTGGTCGGAGGAGCCAACCGTGGACCGTACTCCCGTCGTCTTCGTCCAGGGAGCGTGGCTGAACGCGCTGTCCTGGGAGTTGTGGGTGGATCGCTTCGCCAGTCGCGGATTCCACGCCGTCGCCCCCGGATGGCCGGGACAGGCCGACGCGGCGCCCGACGCGCACACGTCTCCCGAGACGCTCGCCGGGATCGGACTCGACGCGTTGACCGATCACTACGCCGCGATGGCGCGTTCGTTCGACGTCCCGCCGGTGATCGTGGGCCATTCCGTCGGAGGCCTCATCGCGCAGCATCTCGTCGGCCTCAACGTCGTCCGGGCCGCCGTGGCCATCGCGCCCGCTCCGGTCAACGACGTTCCGCTGGCCGCGGGACCACCCCAGCCGTGGACCCCCGAACAGTACGAGGGCACCGACCACCTCGTGGCCTTGTCCGCCGAGCAGTTCCACCGCCTCTTCGCCAACACCGAAGAGGCAGCGGAGGCCCACCGGCTCTTCGAGCGGTACGTACTGCCCGCGCCGCGCCGGCTTCTCACCGACCTGGGGTGTGCCGGCACGGCCCGCAGCCCACGGGCCGCGGCCGACACCGCCAACGCCGGTCGCGGCCCGCTCCTGCTGATCTCCGGGCAGGAGGACCGACTGGTGCCCGACTCCGTCACCCGTGCCGTCTACAAGGAGTACGGCGACAGCACCGCGGTGACCGACCTGAAGCAGTTCGCGGACCGCGGCCACTCCCTGGTCATCGACAGAGGGTGGCGTGACGTCGCCGACCATGTCCTCGGTTGGCTCGACGCACATGGCGTACACGCCCGCGCCACGGAGGTCTGAACGCGGAGTCACACGTTCTGATCTCCGGGAAGTCTGCTCAGCGCGTCGCGGAGCGCGGCGCGGGTGGTGATGCCGAGCTTGGGGAAGACGCGGTACAGATGAGAGCTGACGGTACGGGGGGACAGATGCATGCGCTGGCCGATCTCCTTGTTGGTCAGACCGCCGGCGGCGAGGGCGGCGATCCGGCGTTCCTGCCACGTCAGTGCCGCGAGATTCGGCGAGGAGACGAGGGCGGAAGGAGCTCCGGTCGCCCGCAGTTCGGCTCGGGCTCGCTCGGCCCATCCGGCCGCGCCCAGACGCTCGAACGTCTCGGCCGCCAGGGTGAGGGAGACCCGCGCGACCTTCCTGCCCTGGGTGTGCCGGAGGTGGATGCCGTGGGAGAGGCAGACGCGGGCGTGTTCGAAGGGGAAGCGGGAGGCGGCGGGGTGGTTCTTGGCCCGGTTGTACAGATGGTCGGCTTCGGCGGGGTCGGTGGCGGTCATGGCCAGCACGCCGTAGGTGATGAGGGCGAGGCGGGGCGAGACGTCCGGGAGGTTGGCATCCCGGGCCGCGAGAGCGTGCTGACGGGCTTGTTCGGAGCGGCCGGTGTGCAGCGCCGCCTCGACGAGGTCGAGGAGGGTGCGGCTGGCCTGGTGCGCGTACGGCTCGAAGGTGCCCGGGGACGTGATGCCGATGGCGTGGAGGTACGCGGCTTCGTAGTCGCCGTCGCTGAGGGCCGCGGTGGTGCCGATGGAGTCGGCGATCTGGGTGAGGAAGCCGACGCCGCGGGGGCGCGCCCAGGAGTCGACGGCGGCCTGCAGTTCACGGGCGCGGTCGGTCTCGCCCCGCATCGCGGCCAGCAGGCCCAGATACGCCCGGGTGTGATGCGCGAAGAGTGCGTGCCGATGGGAGGTCGTCAGTTCCAGATTCCGTTGTCCGGTGCGCTCGGCCTCGGCCCACTCGCCGACCGCCATCTGGTCCAGCATGATCAGGTGCAGCATGGTCATGGCGGCCGCCACCGCCCCGGTCTCCACCTCGCGGTCCACCGTGCGCTGCAGATGGGGGCGGTACCGGCTGAGGGCGTCGACGTGATAGGCGGCGACTCCCAGCCGGGTGAGGTCCCACGGCTCCAGGCCACGGAGGTCGGCGAAGGCGCTCTCCACCCGCCGATGCACATCGGTGCCACGACGCACCACGTCGCTCCACGCGTCCTGGTATATCCGCGAAGCGGGGGCGACCAGGTCGCCCAGGGAGCCGAGCAGTTCGTGGGTTCGCTCCCACTGGGCCGCGTCGCTCGCGTACTGATTGATCGCCAGCAGCAGGTTGACCAGGCGCGTGAGGACCTCGCTCGGTTCCAGCGCCCCGCCGGCACGCAGGTGCTCGATCGCCCCGGTCACCTGCAACTGGGAGGAACGCACGTCACCGTCCTCGTACAGCGCGACGTACGCGGACGTCACCACGGAAGCCGGGGATTCGCCGGTGCCGGACGCGATGTCGGAGTGGACCAGGCGCTGAGCCTGGTCCAGTTGGCCGGTGTGCCCGGCGATGAACGCCGCGTCGCCCAGCCGCCTGGAGCGTGCCTCAGGGCTCTCGCTCAGCTCCGCGGCCCGCGTCATCCAGGCGACGGCGGCCATCGCGCCTCCTCGTCGGGTCGCGGAGTCCGCGGCCGCCTCCAGCGCCGCGGCGGCCTCCTCGTCGGGGTCCACCGTCGAGGCGCCCAGGTGCGAGGCGTACCGTTCCACATCCTCGATGTGCACCTGTGCGAGGGCCGCGTGCGCCGCGCGCCGCTCGTTGGGGGTCGCCATCTGGACGACGGTCGAGCGCACCAAGGGGTGACGGAAGACGAAGTCACCGGTGAGCGGGTCGATGTCCACCAGGCCGTAGGACGCGGCCTGGTCGGCGTCCAGCATGCGGTAGCGCGTGGCCCGGGTCCGGCCGGCTCCCGTGCCGGCGCCCACACCGTCCAGAGCACCCTGGAGGAGCACCGCGCGTACGGTGTGGTCGAGCGCCTCGATGCGTGAGCCGTAGACGTGCTGGAGACGCAGGGGCAGTGGGACACCGCTGTAGCCGAACGGTTCCCCGCGATCGCGTCCTGCCCGGCCGCCCCGTACGTACGGCGGCAGTTCCAGCAGGGCCAGCGGATTTCCCTGGGCCTCGTCCAGGACCAGACGGCGGATCCGGGCATCCAGTCCGGGATGGTGCAGATCCAGGAGCTCCTCGGAGACCTTCTCCGACAGGGTCGTCACGGGCAGTGCGGGGAGCGCCGCCGTGTCGAAGCCCGAAGACACGTCGGCGCGCAGCCCGACGACGAGCTTCACCGAACTGCCGGTGAGCCGGCGTCCGACGAAGCCGAACACCTCGGTGCTGGAGGCGTCCAGCCACTGTCCGTCGTCGAGCACCAGCACGATGGGCTTCTGCGACGCCGCGAGCGCGAACAGATCGAGGACCGCGATGCCGAGGGTCATGACCGAGGGAGGTGCGCTCCGGGCCCTGCCGAAGACGACGTCGAAGACCTCCCGGTGGCTGTCGTCCAGCCGGTCGATGTACGGGAGCAGCGGGTACAGGAACTGGTGCAGGCCCGCGAAGGGGAGGCCCGACTCGGCCTCGACGCCCGCCGCCCGCATCACTCTGTGCGTCTCGTCCGCCGCGAGGCCGGCGACATGATCCAGCAGGGCGCTCTTGCCCACACCGGTGTCACCGCGCAGTACCAGAGACCGCCCTCCCGCGGCCGACACGAACTCGGCCAACACCTCCTGCTCACGCTCACGGCCGACCAGAGTCCCGGTGATCGACTTCAACGTCCCCCACTCCCTTCATGGCTCCCCGGCCTGGTACGGGGCGCCATCATGCCCGGACATACATATCGCGCCGGCACAGCGGCCGAGGCACGCGGCTGATCCCGGACCGTCCGCCGTACGGCGCGAGTACAGGTGACGGAATGAGCCATGCGACCCCACACGCGAGGTTCCACTGCGACCGAGACACGTTTATCACCGTTCTGCGCCCTGCTTGAGGCAAAAGAGTAAATCCCTCCAGGGGTTCCCGTCACTGGTTATGGCCGAAGTGTCTCTTGCGCGACGCACCTCAGGTTGCCTGAAGAGTCCACTCCTCGCAGTGGCGATCCTCACACGATCGGTCACACCTGATACACACACGTATCATGAATGGGGCCAGTGAACGTTGCCGAACGAAGCGGTCCTGAACATGTTGAGGCCGATGCGGGAAGAAGCTGATGCACGATGACGGACGGCGGCGAGACCGTCTGGCTCCCCCATCCACCGAACCGGATTCCCGGCCTGCCCGCCGGGCTCTCCCACGCGGGCCGGAACGGTTCGGCCGCACTGCCCGGTGACGTCCGCTTCCCGGTCGGAGAACGCGTCCTGATCATCGGCTGCGGAGCGGCCGGCACGGCTGTCGCCGCCAGGCTCGAGGCGTTCCGCTGCGAGGAGTCGCACGACGTCGTCCTGACGGCGCCAGGAACCCACATCGGCGAACAGGCGGCCTAGACGCATGTCGATGTTCGCGCACGACGACCCACCGAATCCGCCGGGACCCACGGCCGGCCTCACGGAGGTGCTCTCGTCCTACGAGGCGCAGGGCCACGCCGATCCCGCAGAGGCGTGGCGGGCCTTCACCCGCACCTGGAACTGGGCCGCGCCCCTCACCACCGCCCTTCCCCCTGCCGGCCTGCCGAGGATTCCGGTGACACAGCCCTCCTCCGGCGGCTTCGCGCTGTCCGGGGTGTGGCACCTGCCCTCGCCCGAGGAAACGGAGCCGTGGGTAGCCCTGCCGAACGCCGACGGTCGGCAGCAGCCCGTGCGGGGCGTCACCGAGGCCGGCAACCCGGATCTCTTCGTGGTGCCCACGAAGAGCCTCCCCGGCGCCAGAGGCAGGCACGACCACGACGCGTCGCCGGGGCCCGGGTTCCGGCTGATCGACCTGTACGTGCCGATCGGATTCGCCACGTACACGACGGGCACGCCGTTGCGGACCGGGGACGCGACCTTCTTCTGGACGGCGGTCGTCGCCATGGCGCTGGGGGCGGCCCGCCGGATGACCGACGTCCTGTCCTACCGGACACCCAGCGGGAACGCGCTGCGGGAGACGGGCGCGCACACCGTCCTGCAGGCGGAACTGGCGGCCCTGCTGCACGACGAGCGGCTGAGCCTGGCGGCAACCCTGATCGGGTGCCCCACCGCGCGCGACGGCCTCCCCCCGGACGTCGAGGAGCGGATCGCCGCGCGGGTCCGGCAGGTCGCGAACGTCGTTCACCACGTTCTCGCGGCGGCGTACCAACACGTACTGGCGCTGGACGGGAACAGCGACCGGCACCCCCTCGTGGCCGTGATCGAGGCCGGCTCACCCATACTTCAGCAAGCGCGGTACGCAACGGAGCTCCTGCCGCACGACAGAACATCCCGCAGGAAGGCAGAACATGGCGACCACCGTCGCGTACCAGGGTGAACCCGGATCCAACTCCGCGACCGCCGCACGCGCCCTGTATCCCGAGAGCGTCGGACTGCCCTGCACCGGCTTCGAGCAGGCCCTGGACGCCGTGACCTTCGGCGACGCCGACGTGGCCGTGATCCCGGTGGACAACTCCGCGGCCGGACGCGTCGCCGACGTGCACCACCTGTTGCCGGAGTCGGGACTGTTCATCGTCGCCGAGTACTTCCTCGCCATCCGCTTCGACCTGATGGGCGTGCCCGGAACCACCCCGGACCAGGTGGAGTGCGTCCGCAGCCACGTGCACGCCCTGGGACAGTGCCGGAAGGTGCTGCGGGAGGGCGGCTGGCGCACCCTCGTCAGCGACGACACCGCCGGAGCCGCGCGTGAGGTGGCCGAGCTGGGCGACCCCCGGCACGCGGCCCTCGCACCGCCCGCCGCGGCCGAGCTCCACGGCCTCGAGGTGCTGCGCCCGGGAGTCGAGGACGACCCGGACAACACCACACGGTTCGTCGTCCTGTCCCGGGAGGCGGCCCCGGCCACCGACCCGGCACAACCGTCGATGACAAGCCTGTTCTTCAGCGTGCGCAACATCCCCAGCGCGCTGTACAAGGCCCTCGGCGGATTCGCCAGCAGCGGGGTCAACCTCACCAAGATCGAGAGCTACCAGATCGGCGCGGGCCTCGGCGCCAGCCGCTTCTACGTCGAGATCGAGGGACACCCCGACGACGAGCGCGTCGCCCTCGCCCTGGACGAGCTGAGGTTCTTCTCCTCCGAGGTGCGCGTCCTGGGGGCGTACCCCGCGCATCCGCACCGGCTGAAGAACTGACCGGGCCGCCGGACGAGGAGGCGCGGTCCGGAAGGATCCGTACTTCCGGACCGCGGGTCCGCCGCCGAGACCGTCGTGACCAGTCGTCCCACGGGCATGCCTGTTCGCCGCAGGCACCAGTGTGAGGGCGAACAGACCCTCCACCCGGACAACGTGGGCGGTCGTTCCGTGGTTCACCCCGGATCCCACCGTCAAGTGACTGATGTGCGTGGTCCGTCCGCCGGTGCACGGTGAGACAGGCCGACACGTCCGGCAGGTCCGTCAGCATCCGGGACGCACACGACCGCCGGCACGTCCGACACGGAGATGAGGAACCGACGTGGCCTTCGTCGAGCAGCGAACGCTGAAGAGCAGCAACCCGATCCTTTCCCGGCCCCAGTTCAGGCGGCGAGGCGGGCAGAAGACCGCGGCCGGGGACCAGCGGACCGGAGTCGCCGTCGTACGCGACCGGTTCGGGGCGGGCCACGACCCGGACCCCGGCCACGGGCCCGCTCCGCTGCCGTTCTTCGTCGGTGACCTGATGACGATGGGAGCCGTCCTGCCCCGTGCCGCGGCCTCCCTCGGCGTCACGGCCCTCACGGCCGTGCTGACGTGGACCGTACTGCCCCTCCAACGGATCGGCACGCTCGCGTCGTACGGCATCGTCCTCGCGGCGGCCGCCCTCACCGCGGTGCTGGTGGTGACGCAGTACCGCCGGAACCTGCCGTCCCCGACTCGCACCCTGCTCTTCGCGGCGTGCCAGGGCCTGTTCCTCGGCACACTTTCCGCGACTGTCTCCCACCACCTGTCGCCCGGCCTCTTCGTCCAGACCGTGCTCGGGACGATCGCGGCCTCCGCGGGAGTGCTGATCGCCTCCGGACTGCACTGGATACGGGCGAGCCACCGGGGTCACGCCTTCGTCGGCGCCGCGCTGCTCGGCCTGGCCCTGCTCGCGCTCGCCGACCTGCTGCTGCTCCCCCTCATGGGCGCGGACGCACTGGGCCTGCGCCCCTTCGGCCTCGGCGTCTTCATGGCCCTCGTGGGCGTCGTCCTGGGTGCCTCCTTCCTGCCGCTGCACCTGCGGCAGGTCGAGGACGGCATCACGTACGGCGCCTCCCGCGCCCAGTCCTGGCTGGCCGCGTTCGGACTCACCCTGACCCTGGTGTGGCTCTACGTGGAGACGCTGCGACTGTTCACCCTCTACGAGGGAGACGACTTCTACTGACGGCGTCATGCTGCCCCGGCCACAGCGTTCGCGTGACCGTCTCGAACAGTTGGTGCTCCGGGGAGCGATCCTCACTGTGAGCAAGGACCTGCCACAAGGGCTTCAGCAGCAGAAGTACGTCGTCGGCCGTGGTCCCGGGCGCGATGGTCCCGGCCGCCTCGTTGGCGCTCACCAGGGCCGACAAGGCATCGAGCAACGGCCCGTACGCCTCACCGCGCAGCCCGGGCGCCAGGGAGGTGGCGGCGTCCACCGCGTCCGCGAACCCGGGCATGCCCCTGCCGATGTTCAACAGACGCTCCAGCCACGCCCGTAGCGCGCGCTCCGGGGGCAGCGCGTCCAGCAGCACCGGAACCGCGCTGACCAGCCCTTCCACCTCCTCCCCGTACACCTGGAGCACCAGGGCCTCCCGAGTGGGGAAGTGGCGATAGAGCGTCCCCTGGCCCACACCGGCCCGGCGCGCGATGGACTGCAGGGTGGGGGCTCCGGGGGAGGCCAGCAGCTCTGTCGCCGCTTCGAGGATGCGCAGTCGGTTGGAGCGTGCGTCCGATCTCATCGATGCTCTGGTCTTTCTCCGTGGTGAAGGTGAGCCGGCGCGAGGGTCCCGTGAGACACGTGTTTTCCGTAGGACCGTCACATGACGGATGTGTGGAGGCCCCGCCTCCGCAAGACTGAGGTTCGAGACACCCACACATGGAGGGCGGAGGGGGAGACGTGACGAGACACTACAGGTGCGGTCGGTGGTGCCGCGGCCGTACGCAGGCCAGGCCCTCGTCGTCCGGGCGGCGGCTCAGGGCCGTCGACGGCAACGGGCCGGTTCTCACCCTGGTCCGGGGCTCCGGCGAGGGCTTCCGGTCCCCGGTCGCGCTGTCCGCGGTGACCCGCGAACCCATGCCCGCCGGCGTCCGGGGCGCGACGGTGACCGAGGTGGGCGGCCGGCTCATGGCCACCTGGATGCCATCGGGCGGACCGTGCCGTGTTCCGCCGGGCCGTGTCCTGCTGTCCTGGACGCCCGCGCCCGCCGGCCGGACGGACGTCACGGCACACCTGGGCCTCGCGGGGGCCCAGGTGCTTCTGGCGGTCTGGCCGGGCCTGCGCGGCGAGTGGTCCGGTGTCGTCCGCCCCACCGTCGCGGAGGTGAGCGGACTGCACGCCGCGCTCCGCCTGGCGACGGCGGCCCTGGAACGACTGGCCGACTGACCGGCTGGCGGACGGCCCCGCCTGTCGGCGCGCATGGGCGGGGCGGGAGACGGCGTGAGCCCTACGCCCCGGTGTCCACCCGGCTCTTGAGCTTCCCGAGCTCATGGCGCGGGTTCGATTCCCGTCATCCGCTCTTGAACGAAGCCCCGGGTCAGCGACCTGGGGCTTCGTCATGGTCTGGACGTTCAGCCCCGGAGGAAGGAGGAGAGGCCGTCGAGGAGCCTGTCCACGTCCTCGGCGGTGTTGTACGGCGCCAGGCCCACCCGCAGGGCGGGGTCCTCCAGCTTCAGGGCGGCGAAGGGCTCGTACGCGTAGAACGACCCCGCGGGGGCCAGGACGCCGCGGGCGGCCAGATGCGCCTGGGCCTCGCGGGCGTCGCGGCCCTGGAGGGTCATCAGGAGGGTCGGGGTACGGTCGGCCGCCTTCGAGTGCACGGTGACGGCGTCGCCCAGGGCGCGCAGGCCCTCCTCCACCCGCGTGCGCAGCGCCTGCTCGTGCTCGTGCAGGGAGCCCAGGGAATGCGCGAGGCGCTCCCTGCGCGTGGCCCCCGCGCCGGGGTCGATCGCGGCGAGGAAGTCCACGGCGGCGGTGGCGCCGGCCAGGATCTCGTACGGGAGCGTGCCGAACTCGAAGCGCTCCGGCACGGTGTCGGGGGACGGCAGGAGCTTGTCCGGGTGGAGGGTTTCGAGGAGTTCGGGCGCTGCCGCGAGCACTCCGCAGTGCGGTCCGAGGAATTTGTACGGCGAGCAGACGAACAGGTCCGCGCCCAGCGCGGGGACGTCCACCAGGTGGTGGGCGGCGTAGTGGACGCCGTCCGCGTACACTAGGGCGCCTACCTCGTGCGCCCGGTCGGCGATCCGGCGCAGGGGCGGCTTGGTGCCCAGGACGTTCGAGGCCGCCGTGACCGCGACCAGCCGCGTGCGAGGGGACAGCGCCCGCTCGTACGAATCGAGGTCGAGCTCCGCCGTCTCGTGGTCGATCTCGATCCAGCGGACCGTCACTCCGGCGCGCCCTGCCGCCTGGACCCATGGGCGGACGTTGCAGTCGTGGTCCAGGCGGCTGAGGACGATCTCGTCGCCCTCCTCCCAGCCCTTGGCCAGGTGGCGGGAGAAGTCGTACGTGAGCTGGGTGGCGCTGCGCCCGTGGATGATGCCGCGGGCGGGCATGTGGAGCAGGTCGGCGTAGGCGGCCCGGAACTCCGCGACGGCGCGTTCGGCGTTGAGCTCGGACGGGCTGACCGTCCCCCGGTTGGAGAGGGGGCCGGTCAGTGTCGCGGTGATGGCGTCGGCGACGGGGCGGGGGGTCTGGGTTCCGCCGGGGCCGTCGAAGAAGGCGAGGCCGTGGTCGAGGGAGGGGAAATGGGCCCGGAGGGCGGTCAGGTCGATGGCCATGGCCTCGGCTTTCTGGCGACGGGGGGCGCTCGCGTGGACGGTCGGCGCTGTGCGGCCGGATCGCGTCCTACGGGCGGGATGCCTAAACTCTGGCATCGGCCGGAAAGACACGTAAAGCGATGGGTCGAGAAGAGAGAGTTCACGATCCATGAATGCACAGCCCGACCTGAAGCTCCTGTCCACGTTCATGGCCGTGGTGGACCGAGGTTCCATGGCCGAGGCCGCCACGGCCCTCGGCTACGTGCCGTCCGCGGTGTCCCAGCACATCGCCGCGCTGGAACGCGACATGGGCATCGAACTGATCGTCCGCCGCCCCGGCAGCCGGCTCATCCTGACCGCGGCCGGCCGCGCACTCGCGCAGGCGGCCGAAACGCTCTTCGACGCCACCGCCCGGTTCCAGGACGCCGCCAAAGGCATCTCCAACCATGACATCGCGGACGTGCGCGTCGGGGCCTACCCCAGCGCGATGAGTCATCTGTTCCCCGAGATCCTGTCCGCTCTGCGGTCCCGTGGCCTCGGCCCCCGCATCCGTCTCGTCATCGTGGAGACGCGCGAAGGGCTGCCCAGGGTCAGATCGGGAGACCTGGACCTGCTCATCGCCTACCGATACCTGCCCGAGGACCCGCCGACCGTCTCGGGCGAGTGGGCCGTCACCTCCCTCGGGCACGAGCCACTGCTCCTCGTCTCGGGTACGCGGCCGGGCCGTCGCCCGTTGGAACTGGCGGAATGCCTCACGATGGAATGGACCTCGGGCCACGCCCACAGCCCCGACCGGCGGCTGCTGCACCGCTGGGCGGCGGACCTGGGGATCTCTCCCGACGTGACGCTGGAAACCGAGGACCTGCACAGCATGCTGGCCATGATCAGAGCAGGTCTGGCGGTGGGGCTGATCCCGGCCTCGCTGATCAGCGAGGAGAGCGACCGGTCCGGCGTCGAACCGGTCGTTCTTCCGCCCGGGGCCGCACCGCTCCACCGCGAGGTCCTGGCCGTGAGCAGACCCGGCGCCCGCCTCCCGGTCATCGAGGAGTTGGTCACGCTGCTGTCCGGTGCTTTGGCGAGCGTCCAGTCGTCGCACCGGCGAGGAACCCTGACCGGGCACGCCCCCGACGGCCACAGGAACCGCCGACCGGGCGGGCTCCACGGAGAACCGGCGACACCTGAACAGCCGAGCACATGACAGCCGTGGGAGGACGCCTGACTGCCGTCTTCGTGGGGGAGGTGGCTCGTTCCACCCGGAAGCGCCGACCGACGCTACCGACAGGTGCGACCGCTGCCGTTCTTGCCACGGCTCGGCGGGTCAACGAGCGTTCCGCCTTCATCGAAGTAGACCCGCCACCCGGAACAACTGTCGTTGTGGCATTCGTACCGGCCCGAAAGCTCTCCTGAGTCGGCCCACAAGTCTTCCCCGCAGTCGGGACACGACCGCCCCGATCCACCGCCGATGCTGCTCGACGACTTGTCGAAGAAGCCCATACTCGCTCTCCCCTTGAACGCCGCTCGCGCGGCGGTTGTCGCCCTTGCGCAGTGTCCTCCCGGCTGGAGACTTCGACGACTGTGGACTTCGGCAGGGGACCGGGCACGTGCCCCATCCGTGCCCTTCACGGCGGTGAACAGCGGTCACCACAGGTGCGGGCGGAAGCTCTCGGAAGGTCCAGTGAAGGGGATTGTCCGCAGGCCAGAGGCCGTATCGGCGGTCAGAGTGAAGGTGATTCCCGAGCTCATGGCGCGGGTTCGATTCCCGTCATCCGCTCTTGAACGAAGCCCCAGGTCAGACTTGAGTTCTAGTGGCTGTCGCAACACCCCGGCTCAAGGGGTGCGATGGGCTTCAGGACCAGAGAGAACCGGGGCCCTGCGGACCGGGCGGGCCATGCGCCGGCCGCACCGGCAGTCCTGCAAGCGCAAGGCCCACGCCGTCACCGGCATGGTGATGATCGGCGAGCGCCCCGCCGAGGCCGCCGACCGGGTCGTCCCGGGCCACGGGGAAGGCGACCTGATCATCGGCAAGGACGGCAAGTCCGCGATCGCCACGCCCGTCGAACGCAGCACCCGCTACGTGATGCTCGCGCTGCCGTCCGAGGACCACAGCGCGGCCGGCACCCGGGACGCCCTGGTCGAGGCCGTCACGTCGCTCCCGCCGCACCTGGACACCGTCGCCACCGAGCCCAACGGCCGCCCACGCAAAACGCTCGGCTGGGAAACCCCAGCCGAGCGCTTGACTAAGCTCCTGGCCGCAACCAGTTGATCACCGGGTTGCTTCGCCTCCTGGAATCCGCCGGCGACCTGGGGCTTCGTCGTCCTCCAGACTCGTCCAAGCGTCTTGCACCGCCTCTGTACCACCCGCCCCGAGATTCCTATCCGCCCGCCGGGCCCGGGGCGGTCTTCAGCGTCTCCCGCATGATGCGCGAGCCTTGCTCGGCCATCTCGTCGATGGAGAAGGCGAGTTCGTCCGGCGTTACGTCGATCGTCCAGACGAAGCGGCTGCGCCCTTCGGAGTCGGCGAGGACCTGCATCGAGGCGTGATGGTGCTTCGGCGTCATCGAGCCGGCGACCACCGCGTAGGCCACCCGGCGGGCCGCGTCGTCGATGTCGACGATCAGCTCGTGCACGACCACGCCGTTCGCGAAGGTCACGATCCTGGTGTCCGCCTCCATGCGGGTGTCCGTGACGAAGCCAGGCACCAGGCGCTGGTGCACGGCTCCGACGTCACGCAGGACCTCCCAGACGTTCTCAGGGGAGTTGTCGATCAGGAATTCCTTCTTGATGTGTGCCATGTGCCCTTCTCCTGTCGGGGTACGCGTCAGGCGCCGGTGGTGAGGCAGAACGGATGCCCCTCGGGATCGGTGAGGACGACCCACTGGTCCTTGCCGGGCTGGAACTGCGGCCTCGACGCCCCGAGGGCGAGGATCCGGCCGGCCGCCTCCTCCAGGTCGGTGACCGTGAGGTCGAGGTGGGCGTGCTGGGCATCGTCGGGCCAGCCGGGGGCCTCGTACCCCTCGATGCGTACGAATGCCAGGCCGGGCTGCTCCCCGACGGCCAGGGCGGCGTAGTCCTCGCCGCTGTCGGTGATCTCCCAGCCGGTGACCTTGCTGTAGAACTCGGCGAGCCGAACCGGGTCACCGCAGTTGATGACCACAGTGCTGATCTGCGCGAGAACGGACATGACGGCGACTCCTCGAACGCGGTACGGGATGTTGTGCGACGTCGCTCAGCTTGCTCGCCGCGCCCCGCACCGGTCTTGAAGATTCTTGCGACGGCGCCGATGTCAGACCCCCGGCGTAGCGTCGAAGGGTGCTCACCACCACCGTCCTCGCCACCCGGCCCGACTTCGGCATCACCGCGGTGAGCTGTCGGGACGACCACACCCGCTGGTTGCAGACGGAGGTGCGCGAGGACTACCGGGTGGTGTTCGTGCGGCGCGGCCGGTTCCGCAGGCAGGTGGACGGCGCCCCGGCCGAGGTCGACCCGACGACGGCCTATCTCGGCGTGCCGGGTGAGGAGGAGCGTTTCGCGCACCCGGGCGCCGGGGGCGACGAGTGCACCTCGATCAGCCTGACGCCCGCGCTGTGGCGGGCCGTGGCCGGTGAGGACGTCCGCCCGGCTCGGCAGAGCGTGTACGTGGACGCCCGCCTCGACCTGGCCCACCGCCGCGTCCTCGTGTCCGCCCGCACCGGCGATGTGGACCACGCGGTGACCGAGGAACTCCTCGGGTTGCTCTCCGCCACCGTCGGACAGGCCGTCGACGGAGCCCTCCCGACCGGCGTGCGCCCCGGCCGGGACGAGGGGCCGCTCGTCGCCGCGGCCCGGCGGGCGATCGGCGAGGCCCACCCCGCCTCCGAGGGACTGCTGCCGCTCGCGGAGCTCCTCGGCGTCTCGCCGTACCGTCTGAGCCGCGCCTTCACCCAGGTGCTGGGGGTCTCCCTGACCCGCTACCGCAACCGGGTCCGTGTCGGCCGC
This sequence comes from Streptomyces sp. NPDC002463, assembly GCF_042889835.1. Taxonomy (NCBI): domain Bacteria; kingdom Bacillati; phylum Actinomycetota; class Actinomycetes; order Kitasatosporales; family Streptomycetaceae; genus Streptomyces; species Streptomyces sp. NPDC002463. The sequence continues at coordinate 177,172 of NZ_JBIARL010000012.1, read as the reverse complement.
GCCCTCGACCGTCTGGACGCGGGCGAGGAAAGCCTCGCCACCCTCGCCGCCGACCTGGGCTTCTCCGACCAGTCCCACCTCACTCGGACCATGCGCCACTACCTCGGCCACACACCGACGTCCCTGCGGCGGCTCCTCATTCCGGGCACCCTGAGCGGGACATAGCAGGGTAGAGGGCCCTCGACCAGGGTCCGGCACGTGCCACTCCGTGCCGGTAGGAACGGTGAACGGCAGGCAAGAAGGGGCGGCGGACCGCCTCCCCCCGGCGGCGTCCAGTGCGGCCGGGTCTTCCGGTGGGAGGTGCAGGTCGGCCGCCGCGATGTTGTCCTCCACGTGGGCCACCGAGGAAGTGCCGGGGATCGCGAGGACGACCGGTGACCCGGCCGGCATCCAGGCGAGCTTGACCTGTTCGGGAGAGGCTTCGCGCCGGTCGGCCGGGACATCCGCGACGTCTGAAGAAATCGCAGTTGAGGCGTGTGCTTCAGGGCGGTCCGTGTCAGCCGATGCGGATGACGGCCTTGCCTCGGGTGCCTCCCGCGGCAAGGCGCTGGACGGCGGCGGGAACGTCGGCGAGTTCGTACTCGGCGGAGATGTCGATGCGGATCTGCCGGTCGGCCAGCAGCCGCAGGGCCTCGGCCGCGCCGGCGGCGAGGCGCTCGGGGTGGGTCCGGCTGAGCAGGTTGCTGTTGTAGGCCAGGACGGATGTGCCGTTCATGAGCAGGTCGTCGGCGTTGATCTGCACGGGTTCGAAAGTGGCCATGTTGCCGTACACGGCGAGGCGGCCGTGCGGGGCCAGCCGGTCGAGGTTGGCCAGGCGGGCCGGACCGCCGACGGGGTCGAGGATGACGTCGAACTGCTCGTCGGCGAGCGCATCGGGGAAGTCGGCGCGGGAGATCAGGCGGTCGTAGCCGAAGTCGGGCGCGTTGCAGGCCTGTTCGGCACCGCCGCCTACGCCGACGACGCGGGCGGCGCCGGCACCTCTGGCGAATTGGGCGGCGAGTGAGCCGACGCCTCCGAGCGCCGCGTGGATGAGCACGCGGTCTCCGGGGCGGACGCGGGTCACGGTGTTGATCAGGTCGTACGCGGTCGGGGTCGCCCAGCCGAAGGCTGCCGCGGTGCGGGGATCGAGGTCCTCGGCGGGGAAGGCGAGCACGGCCGGGGCGGTGACGAACTCGGCGAAGGCGCCGGAGGCGGTGAGCGCGGTGACGGGCCGGCCGATGCGCGCGGCATCGACGCCCTTGCCGACGGCGACGATGTTCCCGGCGGCTTCGAAGCCGGGGACGAAGGGGCGCGGTAGGGGGAAATGGCCGTGGGCGGCGAGGACATCGCCCCACTGCAGGCCCGCGTACTGGACGCGGATGAGCACCTCGCCGGGGCCCGGGGCAGGGGTCTCGGTGGTGGCGAGGGCGAATCGGTCGTCGGACCCGAGCACGATGGCCTTCATCAATACGCTCCCTGGGTTGAATCAGTATCCTGATACCGAAGACGCTATGAGTATCAGGTACCTGAGTCAAGACAGGTAGCTGAGTTTGGAGTGGGCGACGTGGCGGAGATCCCCGCGGAGGAATACCTCTGCACGCGCATCCGGCGCACAGAGCAGGCGTTGATGGCGCACCACGAGGCGGTGCTGCGCGGCTACGGCCTGACCATGACCCAGTACACGGTGCTGCTGACCCTGTCCCGGGAACCCGACGGCCTGTCCGGGGCCCAACTGGCACGCGCCTGTGGCGTCACCCAGCAGACCATGGCCCCGGTGCTCACCGGACTGCAGAACAAGGACCTGATCAAACGGGAGACCTCCCCGGTGCACGCGAAGGTCCTCATCGCCTCTCTCACCGAACTCGGCGGAAACCTGCTCGACCGCGCCTACCAGGAGGTGATCGTGCTGGAGCGCGCCCTCGCGCAAGCCTTCACGCCCGCTGAGCACACCGCCCTGTGCGACCTCCTGGAGCGCGCCCGCACAGTACTCACAGAACAGACCCACCAGGCCGCCGAACGGAAGGAGACGCCATGACGCCGCCTGGAGGCCGTGCCACCACGTGCCGGTAGCAGCGGTGAACAGTGGTCATCAGGGGGCGGACGGAGGGGATCTCGTCCCAGGCGGGGAACTCGGCGTGGCGCCCGGCGCGAAGTAGCGGAAGAAGGAGTGGCCCGGCGTGAGGGTCCTCTGCTGAGCGGTGATCGCGGCCGGCCAGCAGCGCGGCGCGGCTCGGCGGACACAGGGCGGTGGTGCGGCCGCCGCGGGTGTCCATGAGCCTGCCCGCCAGATCGTGTTTCCGCAGTTCAGAGGTGGGATAGTCCGGCTGGGCGTCGGCGGATACAGCGGCACCACCCGGTTGGGCACCCTCGAAGCCCTCGACCCACCCGAGGTCAAGCCTTCCCGGTTGACGCCTGAGGGGGCGGAGACACGCATGCCACGAGGCTGATGGAACCCAGCGCGCACCCGTCTCGCCCCACGTCCCTCGGGTGCCGTGCCACACAGTGCCGGTGGAGACGGTACGCAGTGGTCGGCAAGGGCCTCGCCAGAGCACCCGACACGGGTCGCCAGGAGGACGGGCACCGGCAATTGACCACTCCGGCCTCGTGTGTGCGGCTCCAGGTGGGCCCGGCGGTTCTCGGTCACGTTCTGGCCCGTTGCCCGCTCGGGGGTTTGATCGGCGTCGGCCATCCCTTCGAGTGATCGGCGCGGAACGTCTCCCCCCGGGCGATCTTTGCGGGGCGAGCATGTGGGCGACCTTCTCGCTCATTCCCGAATCCTGGCCATGAAAGGCGTGCACAGCCATGTCTGTTTACGGAACCGCCGAAACCCCGTTCGAGCTCGGCGCCGAGGACCTCGCCCGGGTGGAAGCGATCCGCGAGGCGCTGCTCGACCCGTCCCCGCGCCGGATCGGCTTCCTGGACCGGTGGGGCCTGGCCGACAGCTACGAGACGTACGGCGAGATCGCCCAGTACCGCGAGCTGTCGATCGCGATGGCGGACGGAACGATGCTGGACGTGTCGCTGAGCGTCCCGCGCAACCTCGCGCCCGGGCAGACCTGCCCCGCGGTCGTCCTGCCGGCCCCGCTGATCAACATCGGGCACCGCGCCTACCTGCCCATGTTCCCGCGCCTGGCCCTCGGCGGATACGTCGTGCTGGCCTACAGCCAGCGCGGCCTGGCCAAGTCCACGGGCGAGATCCACGTCGCCGGGCCGCAGGACGTCGCCGACGCCACCGAGATCCTCGACGCGCTCATGCAGATCGAGGGCGTCGACCCGGACCGGGTCGGTTTCTTCGGCTCCTCCTACGGCGCCGGGACGAGCCTGCTGGCGGCCGCGCAGGACCCGCGGATCAAGGCCGTGGCCGGCACCAGCGCCTGGGGCGACCTGTTCACCTCGCTGTACGAGAACGGCACCCGCCACCTCGCCGCGTTCGAGGCCCTGGTGAAGCTGTTCGGCGAGGACCGGTGCTCCAAGGAGTTCCGGGAGGTCATCCAGAAGATCCGCTCGAACACCATTGACGACGAGGTCCGCCGCTTCGCCCAGGAACGCTCGCCCCGCACCTACCTGGACAAGTACAACGAGACCCGGACGCCCATCCTCATGACCTCCGCGTGGCACGAGACGATCTTCTCCGTGCCCGCCGTCGTCGACTTCCACGACGAACTGACCGGCCCCAAGTCGCTCCTCATCCAGATCGGCGACCACGGCAACCCCGAACTCCCCGGCCTGGCCGGTCTCTTCGCCAAGCCCACGGAGATGGCCTACCGCTGGCTGGACCACCACCTCGGCGGCAGCGCCGGCGACGGCGTGCCCCCGCGGTTCGACGTCCGCACGGAGTACATGCACAACCTGCTCTCCGACGCCCGCCACGCCACCTGGGCGGACTTCACCCTGCCCAGCCTGCGTTTCCACCTCGTCGACGCGGCCGCCGGCGAGCGCGACGGGCAGCTGGTCACGCAGCCGGCGACCGGCTGGACGCGCACGGTGAAGGCCACCGGCCAGGACAGCGGGATCGTCGTCGCCCCCAAGCTCGTCCAGACCGGCCTGGCCGAGCGAGTCGGCCTGCCGCACGTCTACAGGACGGCCGAGATCAACCGCGACGTCGCCGCGGTCTTCACCGCCGCGCCGCTGGAGCAGGCCATGCGCATCCAGGGCGACCTGCGGCTGCGGGTGACCGTGAAGCCCCAGCTGGCCGACACGATGATCGTCGCCTACCTGCTGGAGACCGACCCGGCCACCGGCAGCGCGCGCATCATCACCAACGCCCCCTACACCTTCACCGCTGACCAGGCGGGTCAGGCCACCACCGTGGACCTCCGCCTCCAGCCCGCCCACTACGTCCTGCCCAAGGGCCGCCGGCTCCAGCTGGTCATCGACACCCACGACCCGTTCTTCACCTACCCGAACACCACCACCCCGGTGTCTACCCTCGACATCACCTCCCCGCAGGGCACCGAGTCCTACCTCGACGTCCCCCTCGCCCCTCTGGACTGACCCGCGAACATGCGGCGGGAAACAGTGATCCGCGCGCCTGAGCGACCGCCGCGATCAGACTCGGCCGCCTGACGGCACATCATGGTGTGACGGCAGGCGGCCGAGGCGTCCGACGAACCCGCGCGAGCCGAAGTCCGAAGGCCTCGCTCGCGAAACCCCTCGACGGCTGGGACCGGCCGCCCCGCCGGGCTCCACGGCCCGCGGCCGCGCGTGCCGCAACGCGCCAGTAGGGCCGGTGAACAGCGGTCACCAAGGGAGCGGGCGGATGAGCCGGAACAACACCGCCGCCGTATGTTTCCCAGGTCAGCACCACGTACCGGCTCAAGTGCCGGGTGATTCCCAAGTTCATGGCGCGGGTTCGATTCCCGCCATCCGCTCTTCCGCGAAGCCCCGGGTCAGCGACCTGGGGCTTCGTCGTTGTCCGGACTCTCGGAGCCGGGCGCCGATGCCGCCCTGCGCTCCACCCGCTCGTGCACGCCTTCCGTCCCGACCGGCTCTACCGCACGCGAACGCCGCAGCTCCATAATGGGGCCCTGGTTTCCGGGTGGGGGAGGCTTGGATGTCGTCGGAGCGTGGTGCCGCACGGGTCCCGGGCGCGTTACGTGCCGCAGCGCGGGAGCACGGACTGGGGGCCCGCAAGGGGCTGGTGCAGAACGAGCCGAAGCGCTTCCCGTGGGGTGGTGTGCTGCCAGTGGGCGCGCTCGGCGTGTTCCTGGGGTGGCTGGCCCTGTCGTACGCGATCGAGGACCAGCGGGAGCAGGGCGCCTGGTACTACTCGCTTCCGCTGCTCATTCTCGCGGCGATCCCGCTGGGGTTCGTCGGGTTCTTCCTCTTTGCCTGGCTGTTCCGCCCCCGGCCGCCCCAGGTCTGGGTGGCCTGGTACGAGCACGGCGCCCTCTGGCACGTCGACCGCGGGGAGACACGGGCATACACCTGGGACGAGATCGCCTCTGTCACCCGGCAGGACATCAAGGTGACCAACGGGGTCACCAGCGCCACCACGCACCGGCTGACCATCAAGTCCGAGCAAGGTGCCGCGATCGTGGTGGGGGACGAGTTCAGCGGGATGGTGCCGTTCGCCGAGGGCCTCGTCGACGCGTTCAGCCGCGCGCGGGTGCCGCGGGACGCTGCCCGGCTGGAAGCCGGTGAACGGATCGACTTCGGCGTGGTCGACGTCAACATCTCCGGCATCGGGCAGGGCAGCCGCCGCATCGGCTGGCGGGAGGTGGAACGGATCGATGTGAAGCAGGGCCGCGTAGAGATCCGCCGTCGCGGCGACCGCAAACCGTGGATGACGCTCGCGGCTCCCGGCTTCCCCAACCTGCCCGTCTTCCTGACCCTCGCCGACGCGCTGCGGCGGCAGCACGAGTCCTGAGGAGCTTTCGGCGGGCGGGCGGTGCTGGCCGCGCGGTCGCGGTCGAAGTCGGCGGGCCGGGCACAGGGGATTCTTCCCGACGGACAGGGACCCCGTGGAGTCGACGGCCGTGCCACGACGTGCCGGCAGAGGCGGTGACCAACGGTCAGCAAGGGATCGGACACGGCAGCCCAACCCGCGCCTTTGGCATCCATTTCTGCGGGTCAGAGGCCATCCGCATGCCCAAGTACCGGGTGATTCCCAAGCCCATGGCGCGGGTTCGGTTCCCGTCATCCGCTCCATGACAGAGCCCCAGGCCAACGACCCGGGGCCTTCGTGACACGTCAGTTCGCTCCCGCTCGCGGCTCGGACGTCCCGGGAGCCGTGAAGATCCGGTCCAGGTGGTGGTGGAGCACCGCGATCGCGGCCTCCGGGCTCCGCTGACCCACGAGGATGCTGGTGCCCATGGTCGCCGCCATCGCGAGCAGGCTGATCGCCTCCGTGCGCGCGTCGGCGTCCGGGTCGGCCAGGCCGGACCCCTGCGCCTGCTCGAGGAGTCCGGTCATGGCGTTCTCCGCGGCGTCGGGGTTGTCGATGAAGGGCTGCGCGGCCAGCGCCTCGTCGGTCACCGACAGGATCGCGTAGGAGCTGTACAGCAGGTGGAACGTACGGCTCTCCTCGTCGATCGGCAGCGAGGCCAACAGCAGCGCCTCCACCGTGGCGCGCGGGCCCGGGTCCGGGCCGGCAGCGGCCAAGCGGGCACCCACCCTCGCGGTGAAGAGGTCGGTCAGGTGCCGGAGGCCGTAGAAGAGGAGCTTCTCCTTGGTCTCGAAGTAGTACTGCACGAGCCGGAGCGACACACCGGCCTCCGCGGCCACGTCGCGCATGCCGACGGCATGCAGCCCCTGCCGCCCCGCGACCCGGATGAGCGCCTCGGCGATCTGGGCGCGCCGCTCCTCGTGATCCACACGCTTCGGCATGTTCCCGTGTCCCCGCTTGTCGATGGTGGGTTCGCGCTCCGCTGCCCGAACCCCTTCATGATACCGATGTACCACATTGGTGGTACGGTCGTACCACGAAGAACGGATCTTCACCGGAGGTGCCGCCGTGCCCGAGAACACCGCCCGCGTACGCCGCGACGTCGGCCGCTACGTCGACGACGCCCTGCGCGACCGCTACTTCGCCGCTGCCGACGTCCTCTACGCGATGGGGGCACCCGTCCGCTCCGAGACGGACGTGGAGACCAGCTTCGGCACCACCCACGTCTACCGGTACGGGCCCTCGGACCCCGCCGCCGATTCCCGGACGCCGATCGTCCTGATCCACGGCGCGGGCTACAGCTCGGCGATGTGGTACCCCAACACCCCCGGGCTCAGCCTCGACCGCCCCGTGTACGCCCTCGACACCCCGGGCGACGCGGGCCGCAGCGTCCACCGCGAGCCGATGTGGCAGCCCGAGCGCGCCGCGCAGTGGATGGACGAGGCCCTCGACGCGCTCGGCCTCGACCGGGTCCACCTCGTCGGCTCCTCCTACGGCGGCTGGCTGGTGCTCAACCAGGCCCACCGGCGGCCCGGACGGCTCGCCTCGGTCACCGCCCTCGACCCCGGCGGCCTGGAGAAGGTCGGCCTGCGCTTCTTCACCTGGGTCTTCATCAGCCTGTTCGCCACCTTCGCCCCGAAGGCACTGCGTCCCCGGCTCGCCAAGTGGCTGGACCAGCCGGTCATAGCCGTCCCCGAGATGCGCACGTGGATCCAGCTCGGCGCCCGCGCGTACCGGATCCGCCGCCCCGCACCGCTGCCGCTGGCCGAGGACGCGCTGCGATCCATCCGGACCCCGCTCTACGTCATCATGGGCAAGCACAGCCTGCTCGTACACCCCAAGCGGCAGCTGGAACGCGTTCCGCGCCTCGTTCCCGGAGCCCGCGCCGAGATCATCACCGCGACCGGACACGGCCCGCAGATCGACCACCCCGACGTGGTCAACGCCCGGATGCTGTCCTTCATGGAGGACGTCGACTCCCTCGACCCCGCTGCGGTCGGCGGCGCATAGGGCCGCGAGAGGGGAAACGGATCCGGCGGCGCCTGCTCCGTGCCGCAACGTGCCCCCGGTGGCGGTGAACAGCGGTCAGCACGGGGGCTGCGGAAGCAGCCGGGACAGATCCGCTGCCGAACGTTCCGCTCGAGGACGGCCTTCTGCCATTCCGGTGTTCACCGGGACGGTGGGGACGGAGGACAGCCGTCAGCAGGCGCCGCTCGGGAGCGGGACGGCACGGGGAGTACGAGGGGCGTGCCGGCCGACCCTCTGGAGGAACCCGGTCAGGAGCTCCACGACGAGGTCCGGTTCCTCGGCGGTCGCCGTGTGTCCGGCTCCGATCGCGGCCAGCCGCGCGTCGGGTATGCCTTCGGCGAGTTCCACCGAGTGCTCCGGGTCGACAAGCCGGTCCCTCATGGCCGCGACGACCAGGGCCGGCGAGGTGATCGCGGAGAGGTCGCAGCGGACGTCGAGGCTCAGGGCAAGGGCGATCTGTTCGGCGGTTCCGGCAGCGGACGCTTCCCGCCGGGCGGCTCCGGAGAAGGTCAGCGAGGTCAGGAACGCGTCCAGGTCCGCGTCGGGGCCGGCCAGCGACGACGACCACTTCTCCAGCTGGAGCCAGAGCGTGGTGCGGGGCCGGGCGAAGCCGGAGAGGGTGAACAGGCCGCGGACCCGGTCGGGACGGAGCGCGGCGATCCTGATGGCGACGGCCGCGCCGAGGGAGGCCCCGGCGATCACGAAGTCGTCCAGGCCGGCCGCGTCGCCGGCGGCCACGACCTGGCAGGCCACGTCGTTCAGTGCCGGCGGGCTGCCGGGGAGCGGGCTGCGCCCCGATCCCGGCAGGTCGGGAAGTACGACGGTGTGCTCGGCCGCGAGGGCGTCGGCCAGTGTGCCCCAGGTACCGGCGGCGGTGCTTCCCATGCCGTGCAGAAGCACCAGTCCCGGTCCGCGACCCCGGATGTCGTACGCGAGCATGTGCCACCTCTCGTCACGGTTCCCCTACGGGCACGAGCGCGGGGAGCCTGCGGGTTCACCTGGTCGCGGGATGCCTGAACGCGGCGATGCCGGGAGGAAGTCTGCTCCTCCCGGCAGGGTGTGGGGCATGCTCACCGCGAGGACCGCGTCACCGCGCCCTCCTTCGCCCACGGGTCTCGTACGAGGGCGTCGGCCAGTGCCCGCGCGCAGCCGGCCAGCAGCCGCTCGCCCTTTGCCGGGCTCGCCACCCGGGCGTCGCCGGCGACACCGGACTCGGTGATCCGGTCGAAGGTCACGGCCATGTACACGGGTTCGGTGGACTCCGCCGGCAACGTGATCCGCGGCCCGTGAGCTTCGCCCAGGTGCTCGGTGCGGATCAGCTCGGGCGACAGGGCCATCATCATGGACGTCTCGCCCTCGCAGGCGTGCATGAGGCCGTCCTGGGCCTCCAGGGTGTCGCGCACCACGTCCCGACCGGCGCCGAAGTAGCTGGCGAAGGCGATCGGCGTCGCCAGTTCCACGGTCAGCTCGGTCGTCAGGGCGTGCAGGGCGGTCATGTTCCCGCCGTGCCCGTTGACGATCAGGATGCGGGAGAAGCCGGCCCGCACCACGGAGCGGCAGATGTCCCGCAGCAGGGCGTGGAAGGTGGGCAGGGTGAGGGAGATGGTGCCGCCGAAGGGCATGTGGTGCTCCGACAAGCCGATCGGGATCGGTGGTGCCACCACCACGCCTGTGCGCTCGGACGCCAGCGCCGCCGCGCGCCGGCACACCTCCGAGGCCAGGAAGTCGTCCACGCCGGTGGGCAGATGAGGGCCGTGCTGCTCGGTGGCCCCCACCGGCAGGAGGACCACCGCGTCCCGTGCCGCGAGCGCTCGCAGCTCGGTGGCGGTCAGACGGTTCCACTGGACTTCGCTCATGGGAGGGGGACTCCTTCAGGAAGCGGCCGGTGTCGGGCACGGGGCACCGAGGCCGGCGGCGGGCGCGGGGTCAGAGGTGATCGGCGTCGACCACCGCCTGGGCGAAGGCGGTGGGAGCCTCCTGCGGCAGGTTGTGGCCGACGTTCGCGAGGGTGCGGTGCGCGTAGGGGCCGGTGAAGTGGTCACGGTAGGAGGAGCCGTCGCCCGGCGCGGTGAAGGGGTCGAGGGCGGCGTCGAGGGTGACGGTGGGCACCTGGACGGGAGGCTGGCCGGCCAGCTTCCTCTCGTAGCGGTCGTAGCGGGCCTCCCCGTCGATCAGTCCGATGCGCCAGCGGTAGTTGAACAGGACGATGGCGGCGTAGTCGGGGTTCTTGAAGGCCTCGGCGGTGCGCGCGTAGGTGGCGTCGTCGAACTTCCAGTCGGGGGAGACGAGCGTCCACACGAACCGGCACAGCGCGATGCGCTGTTCCTCGTTCTCCATCGTCTTCTTGCCGCGGTCGGTGGCGAAGTACCACTGGTACCACCAGTTGTGCTCGACGGCCGGGGCGGCCGGCTCCAGCTGCATCTTGCGATCGGTGATGACGTATCCGCTGGTGGAGACCAGCGCCTTGACCCGTTCGGGCCACAACGCGGCGATGATGTCGGCGGTGCGCGAGCCCCAGTCGAAGCCGGCCAGGACGGCCTTGTCGATCTTCAGGGCGTCCATCAGGGCGATGACGTCGAGCGCGATGGCGGACTGCTCGGCGGTGCGGGGGGTGCGGCGGGAGAGGAAGCGGGTGCTGCCGTGGCCGCGCAGGTAGGGAACGATGACGCGGTAGCCCAGGTCGGCGAGGAGCGGGGCGACGTCGACGTAGCTGTGGATGTCGTACGGCCAGCCGTGCAGGCAGAGGACGACGGGGCCGTGCGCGGGGCCGAGTTCGGCGTAGCCGATGTCGAGGACGCCCGCCCTGACCTGCTTGATCGTGCGGAAACCGGTGTGGGTGCCGGGGGTGATGTCCGGCACCGTGGGGACCTGTGTGGCGCCCGGCCTGTGCGCGGCGGACGCGGCGGACGCGGCGGCCTGCAGGCCGGTCAGCGAGGCCGCCGCCGCACCGGTGCCCAGGCCGACGGCCTTGCTGAATGTACGCCTGTTGATCATGTGAAACCCTTCGTCGCGCGTTTCCAGTGACCGGTTCACACCGGGCCGACGCCCATACTCTGGCGTGTGGCCAAGGTGGACACATCAGTCAGATGACGGTCCGACGCGGGCGGGGCCACCGAGGTCTCCGTTCCCTGGAGCCTTGGGTCAAACGACTGACATGTGTGTCGGGCCGTCGGCATCTCCAGGAGGCATGTGCCTGTCACCTTCTCACTCCTGCTCGGCTGCTGCATCTGCACTCCCGGCATCGACTATGACCCGTGCGCCGTCTGTGTATGCGTCCTTTCGTGCGCCTGCAGTACAGGGTCCCGGTGTCTGTGTGCGCCAATGCGGGCACGCCCCTCCACGTGCACACCGGCTTCGCCGAGCTCATCCGCCGCATCGGTACGGCCGCCGACCCGCGAGCGGACAAGCAGGTGTGAGAGGCAGGAGGGTTTGAGGCTCCGCGATGCCCAGAGCGATGAATGACCGTGTGGGCTGCGTACAGTCCCGGTACGCAGCCCACACGATGTCCTTTTCACGCACGGCCGTCCGGCCGCGAACCGAGCGAGGCGGGAGGCCGTCCGACTCCCGGGATCGCGTGCACCGCAGCGAGCCGCGCCCCGCTCAGTCGGCCCGCGCCCCGGGATCCCGGAGCAGCGCCGTGGCGGCGATGTCCCAGTCGGCATCGGTGAGTTCGGAGCCGGCGGGGACGAGCTTGTACGTGTACTCCAGCCATGTGGCCAGCGGCGGCACGGGCAGCTCGAACAGGGCCGCTGTGTCGTGGGACGCCAGCTGAAGCCATGCGGTGGCCCGTTCCTTCCGGTTCGACGGCCACATCCGCAGGTCGCCGAGGCCGCTCATCGAGCTCAGCCCCTGCTGGAGGAGATCCCGCCCGATCCGCCACAGGGCACGGGGGCCGCCTTCGACGATGAACTCCACGCACACGGTGAGGGGGGAGTCCGGGTCGAACCGGAACTCCGCCCTGACGGCCTGTCGGGCGGTGAGGCCCAGCACGCGCTCGATGTTCAGGGCCAGATGGAGCGGGTCGTGCGTGGTGCTCCGGCGGGTCTGAACTCCTGACCTTCTGCCGCTCATGTGCCTGGGTCCCCCTCGTCGCGAATCAACGATCCATGATGGAAGATATCACCGGAACAATCAATGGTTCGCAAAACTGATACCGTTGATTCATGGCTATGGAGACGGAACCGGAGCAAGCAAGCCCGACGCTGCGGCAGAAGATCGTCCTGGCCGCGGCGGCGCTGCTGGAAGAAGAGGGACTGGAAGCGCTGTCCACGCGGGCCGTCGCCGCCCGCGCCGGTGTGCCGGCGCCGTCGATCTTCCGGCTGTTCGGTGACAAGGACGGCCTGCTCGACCAGGTGGCGCAGCACGGCTTCGGGCGGTACCTCGGAGAGAAGGCCGAGCTCCTGCTCCTCACCGCCGATGACCCGGTGCAGACCCTGAGCGACGGCTGGGACCTGCACATCGACTTCGGCCTTGAGCACCCGGCGTACTACGCCCTGGTCTACGGCCAGGTGCGGCCCGGATACATGCCCCAGGCCGGACGCATGGCCGCCGCCCACCTGGCCCACATGATGACCATGGTCGCCGCCGTCGGCCGACTGCGGATGAGCGTGAAGCGGGCGACCGAGCTCATGCATTCCGCCGGTGTGGGCACTGTCCTCACGCTGACCGCCCTCCCCGAGGACGTGCGCGACATCCGGACCTCGCATGCCGTCCGGGACATGGTCGTCAAGACCATCACCCTCCCGGCAGAGGACCAGAGCGAGGACACCACCGCCTCCGACGGTATCGCGGCGACTTCCATGAGCCTGCTCGCGGCCCTCGACCAGGACGGCGCCGCGGTGCTCACCCCGGGCGAGCACGGCCTGCTGCGCGAGTGGCTCAACCGGTTGGCCGACGGGACCGGCGGGGATCGCTGAGACAGCACCGCCTTGTCCCGCCGGCGGGGTCCGGGACCGGCACCTCCGCCACGACCACCCGGTCGAGCATCAGGACGAGGACCACTTCTGGTTGTCGTGGCCGTTGCAGGACCACAGCTGGAGCCTCGTGCCGTTCGACGTGAGGTTGTCCCGTACGTCCAGGCACTTGTTGGCCTGGCTCGCGGCCAGGTCGTGACGGACGTTGAGGGTGATGCGCTGTGCGGCGCCGCCGTCGCACGATGCCATCCGGAGATCCGCTCCGTCGGCGGTCGAGCCGCCCGTGACCTCCGCGCACAGCCCCAGTGCGCGCATCGTCCCGTCCGAGGGGAACGTCCACCGCTGCGAGGCGGAGCCCGAGCAGTCCCAGATCATCAGCGCCGCGCCCGGTGCGGCCTTGCCGCCGACGACGTCGACGCAGCGCTGCGACGCGTGGCTGAACACGCGCATGCCCGGTACGGACGTCGGGGTGGGCGTGGCCGACGGGGGCTTGTTCGCGGCCGGGGCGGTCTTCTGAGGGCCGGGAGTCGCGGAGGGTTCGACTCGCACGAGCCCTGTCGGGCCGCTGTCGGGGGAGGCGGACGTGGTGGGTTTCGCCGGGCGAGGGGCTTTCGTGCTGCCGGACGTGTTCGAGGAGGGGTCCGCAGGCTCGTCGAGTCCCGTGGCGTCGTCCGGGCCGTAGCCGGAGTCGACGACCACCGATGCCCCGCCGCGGCTGCCTTCGTCGTCCTGGCCGCTCAGGGCGAGAGTCAGCACGAGGGCGCCCACCGACAGCAGACCCACCACACCCACCACGCCCAGCGCTCCTCGGGATCCTTCACCCCGGGCCTCGCCCCCGCGACGTCCGAAGAAGCCCTTGGACCCGCCCTTCGAGGAACCATCCGTCGAGGCGTCCGCGGCCGGGGAGGGTTCCCTGCGGGAGCGGTCGCCGTGAGCGCTGGAGCCCAGTGACGAGAGCCGGGTGAGCCGGGCGAGGGATTCGACCCGGTCTTCGGCACGGGCCGGCCCGGACCTGCTCACCGGAACCGACAGGCCGAATTCACCGGACGCTCCGTTGCTCCGCGGGGAAGCGGAAGGAGAACCGACCTGCTTCCCGCTGCCAGGGACGCGCTTGGGGAGACCTCTGCCCGGCCCGGGCGTGGAGGGAGGGTGCATGGGGTCCTTCCGAACGAGACGCCCCGACACGGGGGCGGCGGACTGCGTGCATCGGGGGGACGTTGAAACGAAACCGGCGCGCACCCTATCACCGGCATGTGTGCGGAGAGTAAACACGTATCTGTCTGCTGGTGTGCGGTGGTGTGACACACCTGTTGGGGCCACCCGGTGAAGGAACCTCAACTACTCTGGACGCGGGGTCAGTCGTCAGGTCAGTGAGGCAGTCGAGTTGGGTGCCGGCGGGAGCGATGACAAGAGAGGTTTCCGCCGCACGGCTGCCCATGTGTCCATCCGGCCCGCAGCCGTGTTTGTCTGAGGAGGATCCACGCGTGTCTCGCCAGGTACTCACCGTCGGCCCGGACAGCTCCGACGGCCTGTCAACCATCGGGGAGGCGCTCGCCAGAGCGCGCAGCGGCGCGGTTCTCAGCGTCCTCCCCGGGATCTACCCGGAGAATCTGACGATCACCACACCGGTCACCATCGTCGCCGCCCAGGCACGCGGCACCGTGGAGATCGCCCCGCGCCGGGGCACCGCCCTGACATTGAAGGCGGATGCCGTCATGCTCACCGACCTCGTCCTGCGCGGCCGCGACGAGGACCTTCCGGTCGTCGACGCCCCCCGCGGGCAGGTGGCGATGGACGGGTGCGAGATCGCGGCCTCCTCGTGGACCGCGCTGCTCGCCCGCAACAGCGGATCGCTGGCCCTGCGCGACTGCCGGGTGACCAACGGCACGGGTGCCGGGGTCGTCGTCACGTCGCCCGCGGAGAGCTCCGTGGAGTCCTCCACCCTCGAACACCTCGGTACGACGGGCGTCGTGATCGGTGAACAGGGACGGGTCACCGTGCGGGGCTGCACGATCCGCGACGCCCGCGGCAACGGCGTCCTGGCCAACGGCGAGGCCCGGGGATCGGTCGAGGACTGCGACATCTCCTCCACGGACCAGCCCGCCGTGGCGCTGGAGGGCCGCAGCACGACCACGGTGCTGCGCACCGTCGTGCACGACACGTCCACCGGCCTGCACATCACCAGCGAGTCGCGCACCGTCTTCGAGGACGTGCGGGTGACGAACACCTCCGGCGTCGGCATCGCCGTGGGCAAGGGCAGCGATCCGCTGCTGCGCCGCTGCCGCGTGGCCCGTGCCAAGGAGCACGCGGTACTCGTCGCCGATCGCTCCCGCGGCACGTTCGAGGACTGCTGGGCGGACTCCTGCGAGGCGCCGGCGGTGCGGGTGACCGGATCGTCCTCGCCGGTCTTCGTCGGCCTGACGGTACGGGACTGCGCCGGTACGGCGCTGCTCCTGGAGGAGGAGTCCGCGGCCGAACTGGACCGGCTGGAGGTCGTGGACGCCAAGGGCGTCGGCATCTCGGTGCGCACCGGCGCCAATCCGCTGGTCCGCCGGGCCCGGATCATCGCGCCGACGGGGCACGGCGTGGAGGTGGCCAAGGACGGCCGGGGCCGCCTCGAGGACTGCCTGATCGAGCGGCCCGGAGGCGCGGGTGTCCGCGTCGAGGACGACGGCAACGTCTACATCGGCGGGGGAGCGGTGCAGACCCCGCAGGGCGCCGGGCTCTCCGTCGGGGCCGACGGCACCATGACGGTGCGGGACTGCGCGATCACCAAGGCGGTGCGGCACGGCGTCCTGGTCGAGGCCGACGGCGATCTGACCGCGACGCGTGTGACGGCCCACGAGAGCACCGAGCACGGCGTACTGATCTCCGATGGCGGGCGGGCGGCCCTGAACTCGTGCGAGGCCAGCGGCAGCGGCAAGGACGGCGTGCGCATCGAGTCCGACTCCGCGGTCTCCGTGGTCGACTGCACCGTCCGCGACAACGCCGGCGGAGGCCTGATCCAGGCCAAGGCGGGCGACCGGGTGGCCGTCGAGGGCCTGACCAGCGCGGGCAACGGCAAACGGGACGCGTGGGGGGTCGGCGACGCCCAGGACACCGACCCGGCCGCCTCCCCGGGTACGCGGGGGAACGGTGACGGCTCGGGCGACGACGCCTCCCTGGCCGCGCTCGACGCACTGATCGGCCTGGACAACGTCAAGCAGCAGGTCCGTACGCTGGTGAACCTCACCCAGCTCGCCCAGCGCCGCGCCCGACTCGGCATGCCGGCGCCGCCGATGAGCCGGCACCTGGTCTTCGCCGGCCCCCCCGGCACCGGCAAGACCACCGTGGCCCGGCTCTACGGCAACGTCCTCGCCGGGCTCGGCACCCTCCGCTCGGGACACCTGGTCGAGGTCTCCCGGGCCGACCTGGTCGCCCAGATCGTCGGCGGCACCGCGATCAAGACCACCGAGGCCTTCAACCAGGCACTCGGCGGCGTCCTGTTCATCGACGAGGCGTACACCCTGCTGTCCGACGGCAAGGGCTCCGGCGCCAACTTCGGCCGCGAGGCGGTCGACACGCTGCTCAAGCTGATGGAGGACCACCGCGACGACGTGGTGGTCGTCGCCGCCGGCTACTCCGCCCAGATGGACGACTTCCTCGCGTCCAACCCCGGCCTCGCCTCCCGCTTCTCCCGGACCATCGAGTTCGAGAACTACACCGTGCCGGAGCTCGTCGCCATCGTCGAGAAGATGTGCCTCGGCCACCAGTACCGCCTTGACGAGTCCACCCACCAGGCGCTGGCCGTGCGCTTCGACCGCATGCCCAAGGACGCCACGTTCGGCAACGGCCGCGAGGCGCGCCGGGTGTTCGAGGAGATGGTGGACCGCCAGGCGACCCGGCTGGCCGGGCTCGCCGAGATCTCCGAGAGCGACCTGCAACTGCTGCTGCCCGAGGACGTGGGCGCCGAGGCGGCCGCGGCGGTCTCGGGCGAGACGACGCCGGACGAGGGCAACCCGCTGGAACGGCTGGGCGACCTGGTGGGCCTCGCGGGCGTGAAGCGCGACGTCACCGACCTGGTCAACCTGCTGTCCACCGCGCGTCAGCGCGAGGCGGCGGGCCTGCCCGCGCCGCGCATCAGCCACCACCTCGTCTTCACCGGTCCGCCCGGCACCGGCAAGACGACCGTGGCCCGCCTGTACGGCGAACTGCTCACCTCGCTCGGCGTGCTGCCCCGGGGCCAGCTCGTCGAGGTCTCCCGCGCCGACCTGGTGGGCCGGTACATCGGCCACACCGCGCAGCTCACCCGCGACGTGTTCCAGCAGGCCATCGGCGGAGTGCTGTTCATCGACGAGGCCTACACCCTCACCCCGGCCGGCTCCTCGGCCTCCGACTTCGGCCGCGAGGCGGTCGACACGCTGCTGAAACTGATGGAGGACCACCGCAACGAGGTGGTCGTGATCGTCGCCGGATACACCGAGGAGATGGAAGGCTTCCTGGCCTCCAACCCGGGTCTGACCTCGCGCTTCTCCCGACGCGTCGAGTTCGCCGACTACTCCTCCGACGAACTGGTCACGATCGTGCGGGCCCACGCGACGGCCTCGGGCTACGAGTGCGGCCCCGGCACCGGACAGGTGCTCCGGGAGCACTTCGAGACCCTGCCGCGCGACCGCTCCTTCGGCAACGCACGCCTGGCCCGCCAGGTCCTGGAAGGCATGATGACGCGCCAGGCGGGACGGATCAGCCGCATGACGGCACCCGGCCTGGAGGACCTGCGGTCGCTGCTGCCCCAGGACGCACCACAGCGGCAGGGGCTGTCCGCGTGATCCGGCGGTCGGGAAGGCGAGCCTCCGGTCCGGGTACGGGCCGGAGGGCGGCGCTGCGTCGAGGGGCGTCGGTCCTCCTGCCACCCGTCCTGGCGGCGTCGGCCGTGCTGACCACAGGGCCCGCCACCCTCGCCACCGAGAACCCGCCGACCGTCAAGCTGCCCGTCCTGACCGCCGTACGAGCCGCCGACGCCGGCTGCGTCAAGGAGTCCCCGACCAGGGCGACGGCCACCCCCTGGGAGCACCAGAGCCTGGAGCTGAGCCGTGCCGCGCGCATCTCCCAGGGCGCGGGGGTCAAGGTCGGCGTCGTCGACACCGGCGTCTCCGCCCAGGCCCCCGCCCTGGCCGGACGGGTCCAGGCCCTCGGCGGCGCCGGAGCCGACTGCGTGGGCCACGGGACCTTCGTGGCCGGGCTGATCGCCGCCGCACCCGCCGGGGGAGTCGCCTTTCACGGCGTCGCACCCCGGGCGAGCATCGTCGCGGTCCGCGCCACCACCGAGCAAGGAGCGCCCTCGGCGCCCCGCGTCGCCGCGGGCATCCGCGCCGCCGTGGACGCCGGTGCCCGAGTCGTCGAGGTGTCGGCGGCGTTCGGGACCCGGTCGCCCGCGCTCGACGCCGCGGTGGCCTACGCCGCGAAGCACGACACCCTGATCGTGGCGGCCGCCGTACCGGACGCGCCGCGGAACACCACGACCGCCACACCGACCCCCCGGGACTACTGGCCCGCGGCCTCCCCCGGCGTACTGAGCGTGCTGGACGTGGACGTCAAGGGCGTCCGCAAGGACGACGCACTCCTCCCGGTCCACGCCGACCTGGCGGCCCCCGGCGACGGCCTCGTCGGCATCGGCCCGCGCGGCGGCGGGCACTTCATCGGCAGCGGGGCCTCGCTGGCGGCGGCGTACGCCGCGGGGGCCGCCGCCCTCGTGCGGTCGGCCTTCCCCCACCTCTCGGCCGGGGAGGTCGCCCGGCGCCTGGTCTCCACGGCCTACCCCGACTACGTACCCAGGCTGGACGCCTACGCGGCGGTCGCCTCGGTGGCGCAGGACGGCACGACGGGGGCCGGGGCCGATCGCGACGCGGACACCGACGTCGTACGGATGCCCGACCGCACGCCGGGGGAGGAGGCCACCAGGACCGCTGTGCTGGTCGCCGGGGGCGGTCTGACGGTGCTCCTCCTCGCCGGCTGGGCGGCGCTCGCCGTCCCGCGGGGCCGGGCCCGCGGTTGGCGTCCGCCGGGACGCTGACAGGGCGTTGAGACGGCCCAGGGGGCGGGGTGCGCCGCACCCCGCCCCCTGGGCCGTACCGACCTACTGCTCCTCCGCCTCCGGAGGCGTCTCGACCAACGCCGTCTGCAACAGCGTCGCCTTGTTCCGGGCGATGTACCGGGCCCGGCCCGGCGGCAGGTTCTTCGGCTTGACGTTGCCGAAGACGAACCCCTCGGCCGGCGGGCAGGACAGCAGCAGGCCGGGGGTGTTGACCTCGCCGAGCCGCCGCAGCAACTGGTCGTTCAGACCGCGGCCGGCGCCGGTGGCCGACCGTGCGATGACGAAGTGCAGGCCGACCTCGTGCCCGAGCGCCAGGAACTCGAAGAGCGGCGCGAAAGGATGGTCGAAGGCGTTGCTGCCGCCCACCATGTCGTAGTCGTCGACCAGGACGAACAGGCGCGGCCCCGACCACCAGTCCGCCTGCCGCATCCGGGCGGGGGTGATGTCCGGCCCCGGCAGCCGCGTCTTCAGCGCCTGCTGGGAACCGCCCGTCAGCTCCTCCAACGCGCTCAGGGACACGGCGTGACCCAGGCGGTACTCCTCCGGAACGGCCTCCACCAGCTCCCGCCGGTAGTCGACCACCAGGATCCGCGCCTCCTGAGGGGTGTACCGGGCGGTGATCGCGGAGGTCACCAGCTTCAGCAGGTTGGACTTGCCGCTCTCGGTGTCGCCGACGGCCATCAGGTGCGGGGTACGGCTGAAGTCGTGCCAGACGGGGGACAGCGTCTCCTCGTCGAGCCCGAGCGCCATCCGCAGCCCGCCGGTGCCCTCGGGCGCGGGCAGTTCGGCGGCGGGAAGCCGGTGCGGCAGCATGCGGACGGCGGGAGCGGCCGGACCGCTCCAGCCCGCCGAGATCCGCTCGACCAGATCCGCGACGCCCTCGGTGAGGTCGTCGACGGAGCCGCTGCCGTCGACGCGGGGCAGCGCCGACAGGAAGTGCAGCTTCCCCTCGACGGTGAGACCGCGCCCGGGGATGCGCGGCACCTCCGCAGCCCGCCGCACGTTGACCACCGAGTCCATGTTGTCGCCGAGCTTGAGTTCAAGGCGCGTGGCGATCTGGTCGCGCACCTGGGTCGTCATCTCCATCCACCGGGACGCCGTGACGACCAGGTGGACGCCGTAGTTCAGACCGCGCGCGGCGAACTGGTTGAACGTCGGCACCAGGTGGTCGAAGTCCTGGCGCAGGGTCGTCCACCCGTCCACCACGAGGAAGACGTCGCCGTGCGCCTCCTCGGCGAACTCACCGGCCGCCCGGCGGCGCCGGTACGTCGCCATCGAGTCGATGTTGTGGTCCAGGAAGAACTGCTCGCGGTGGTTGAGCACCGCCGTGACCTCGGAAACGGTCCGGCTGATGCGCTCGCTGTCCAGCCGGGAGGCGACGCCGCCCATGTGCGGCAGCCCGGACAGCCCGGACAGCGTGCCGCCGCCGAAGTCCAGACAGTAGAACTGCACCTCGCGAGGCGTGTGGGTGAGGGCCAGGGAGGCGATGAGGCCGCGCAGCAGGGTGGACTTGCCGCTCTGCGAGCCGCCTGCGATGCCGACGTGGCCCTCCGCGCCGGACAGATCCACCACGAGCGGGTCGCGGCGCTGCTCGAAGGGCTTGTCGACCAGGCCGACCGGCACCTTCAGCCGCCCGGACCCGGCCCACGACGCCGCCGTGAACCCGCGCTCGGGATCGACCGCGAGCGGCGGCAGCAGCTCGTCCAGCGGGGACGGCAGACCGAGCGGCGGCAGCCACACCTGGTGCGCCCCCGGCCCTGCGTCCCGCAGCCGGTCCAGAGCCACCGACATCAATGTGTCGCCCGTCTCCCGCTCCTCCTCGGCGACGGGTTCCGCCTCGGCGGGCTGGACCGTGCGCGGCACCACGTACCCCGACGTCCACGGCACCACCTGACTGGCCACCCGGGCCTGCGCGACCGCCCCGCCCCGCCTGCGGTACTCGCCCGACACATAGGCCGCGCGGAAACGCGTCAGCGCCTCGACACCGCTCTTGAGGTACCCGCTGCCCGGCTGTGGGGGCAGCTGGTAGGCGTCGGGCACGCCCAGTACGCCCCGGCTCTCCATGGCCGAGAAGGTACGCAGACCGATCCGGTACGACAGATGGCTCTCCAGCTGGTGCATCCGCCCCTCGTCCAGGCGCTGCGACGCCAGCAGAAGGTGCACGCCCAGGGAGCGCCCCAGCCGGCCGATCATGACGAAGAGCTCCATGAACTCCCGGTGGGCGGACAGAAGCTCGCTGAACTCGTCGACGACGACGAACAGGCTCGGCAGCGGGGCGAGGTCCGTGCCCGAGGCGCGCGCCTTCTCGTACTCCAGGGCCGAGGAGTAGTTGCCGGCGGCCCTCAGCAGCTCCTGCCGGCGGATCAGTTCGCCGTGCAGGGCGTCCTGCATGCGCGCGACCAGCGCGACCTCCTCCGAGAGGTTGGTGATCACCGCCGAGGTGTGCGGCAGTTCGTCCAGGCCCAGGAAGGTGGCACCGCCCTTGAAGTCGACGAGGACGAAGTTGAGGGTCTCGGAGGAGTTCGTCAGGGCCAGGCCGAGCACGAGCGTCCGCAGCAGCTCGCTCTTGCCCGAACCGGTGGCGCCGATGAGCATCCCGTGCGGCCCCATGCCGCCCTGCGCGGACTCCTTGATGTCCAGCTCGACCGGGAGGCCGTCGCTGCCGACCGCGACGGGCACCCGCAGCCGCGAGGAGCCGTTCGCCCGCTGCCACAGGGTCTGCGGTTCGTGCCGGTGCAGGTCGCCGATGCCGAGCAGCGTCGTCAGTTCGGTGTTCGCGTCCAGCGGTTCGGCGACGGAGTCCGCGAGACGCATGCGGTACGGCGCGATCACCCGGGCCAGCGCCTCGGCCGCGACCGGCCCCATGAGGTCCGGCCGGCCCAGCCGTGTCGTCTGCTCCTTGCGGGTGCGGTCGGTGCGCACCAGGGCGAGTCCGTCCGGCTGGACTTCGAGACGGAGCGTGCTGCGCCCGGGCCGCCACTGGAGGGTCTCGGCCAGGTCGATGACGACCGCGTTGCGATAGCCCTGACCGTCCATGCGGTGCCCCGAGGGTGCGGCCACCCCGTCCAGGACGACGACCGTGTACGGCTCCTCACGGCCGGGCGGCGTCTCCGGATCGAAGCCGGGGCGCTCGCCGAACTCGGCCCCGAGCAGGTCCTCCAGGTCGTTGAACGCGGACGTCACCATCCGGGCCGGGCCCGCACCGTCCTTCTCCTGCGGATGCTGGCCGTGCGGCAGCCACTTCAGCCACTCCCATTCGGCCCGGTGCTCGTCCGCGGCGCACACGACGATCCACAGGTCCTCCGGCGCGTGGAAGACGGCGAGCTGCGCGAGCATCGCGCGGACCAGACTCCGCCGTGCGGCGTCGTCACCCCGCATCAACACCCGCGACCAGGAACGCAGGTACACGGCGACCGGCTGATCGGGCACCGTGCTGTAGGCACGTATGAAGCGGCGCAGCGCATGTGCCGCGAGCGGATCGAGGTCCTCGACCGGCTTGGTGGACAGCGGTGTCAGCTTCATGGCCAGCTGCTGATCGCCGACCGCCATCCGGACCTCGGCGAAGTCCTCGTCCTTCACCCGGCGTTCCCACAGCCGCGTGGTGCGCACCAGGGAGCGCAGCGCCGCCGGTTCCGGATGGCGCCAGGCCAGCGCCAGCTGCTGTTCGATCACCGCGCGCCGGATCTGCTTGCGGATCTGCCCGAGATACCTCAGGTAGTCCCGCCGCTCCCCCCGCAGCCGCTGCTTGCGCTCGCCGCTGCGCTTCATGAACTGACCGATGACCATGGCGGCCGACGCGAGGAGCATCAGACCCAGCGACAGGTAGATGAACACGCCGTTCGACCCGCCCGGACGCAGGAAGATCAGCATCATGGAGACGGACATCATCGCCATGGGCATGTACGTCCACACCGCGGAGTTGTCCGGCACCGACTCCGCGAGCACCGGCGGCTCCTGAAGGCTCAACTCCCCCTGGGGCATGTCCGGTCCACGACGACGCGCGGGACGACGAAACAGCACGGAACTCAAGGCATCGGCTCCTTCGGACGGCAGCCAGTGAGGTGTCACCTGGCCCGTCGGGGAGAACCCGGGGCGACGGGGACGGCCCGGTGGACAGAGGTACCCTGCACACGATAGACGGATACGTACCTCGCCGGAGCACACACCTATGTGTCGACCGGTTTCTCGCTCCCACATCCGTCCGCCCTGATCACCTTCCGCGAAAGCGAATGTGCCGACCATGAGCGACACCTCGGTGGCCAGCCTGTGCCGCCTCACCGTCCGGGCACCCTCCAGGACGATCGACCTCGCCGTCCCGGTGGACGTGCCCGTGGCCGACCTCCTCCCCACCCTGCTCAGGTACTGCGCCGAGGGGATGGAGGAGGAGGGCCTCGACCACGGCGGCTGGGTGCTCCAGCGCCTGGGCGGCCCCGCCCTCGACGACGAAGCCACCCTGGAGGCCCTCGATCTGCACGACGGCGAGGTGCTCCATCTGCGTCCTCGGACCGAGGAGATGCCCGAGGTCCGTCTCGACGACCTGGTCGACGGCATCGCCAACGTCACCCGGGACCGGCTGCACGCCTGGACGGCGGACCGCAGCCGGCAACTCCTGCGCGCCTTCCTCGTCTGTGTCCTGGCCATCGCACTGGGCCTGCTGGCCTGGCCCGGTGGCCCGGTCGTGCCCCGCGTGGCCACCGCCGGCGTGGCCGGACTGCTGATCCTGGCGGGAGCCGCCACGGCAGCCCGCGCCGTCGGCGACGCCGCCACGGGCGGCACCCTCGGTGTCATGGCCGTGCCGGCCCTGGGACTCGCGGGCTGGCTGCTGCCCGACGGCGAGATCGCGGGTCCCCACGCCCACCACGTGCTGGGTGCCCGGCTGTTGGCCGCGGGCGCCGCCGGCGCGGGTGCCGCCGTCCTGGCGCTCGCGGCCGTCGCCGTCTACGCCCCGCTCTTCCTGTCCGCGGCTTCGGTCTGCGTGTCCGCGGCCGTCTCCGGGGCCTTGATGAGCTTCTTCGACGTCCCCGTGGACAACGCCGCCTGTGTGGTCGCCGCCTGCCTGGTGGTCGTCGGCGGCTTCGTGCCCGCCCTCGCGTTCAAGCTGGCGGGCATGCGCATGCCGCCGCTGCCCACCAACCCCGGGCAGCTCCAGGAGGGCATCGAACCGTACGAAGTGCCCGAGGTGTCCACCCGTACGGAGCTGGCCGGCGGCTGGATGATCGCCCTGTACGGCGCGATCGGCCTCGTCTGCGCGACCTGCCTGATCCCGCTGGTGCACCGTCCCAGCCTCCCGGAGGCGCTGTTCGCCGTCCTCCTGTCCGTGATCCTGCTCCTGCACGGCCGCGGCATGGTCAACGTGTGGCAGCGGCTCGTCCTGGTCGTCCCCGGCGCCATGGGAGCCGGGCTGGTCCTGGTCGGCGCCGGCGCCCACCTCGCCCCCGGCGACCGGCCCGTGTTCGTCGCCGGACTGTTGGGCCTGGCCGCCGCGCTCGCCATCACCACCTGGTCCGTCCCCGGACGCCGGATGCTGCCCTACTGGGGCCGCGCCGCCGAACTGCTGCAGTCGACCCTGGCCGTCGCCCTGCTGCCGGTCACGCTCTGGGCCGTCGGCGTGTTCGGCCAACTGCGCGCCATCACGGGCTGACCGCCGACCACGCCGACTCCGAAGAAACCCGCGAGGTAGGTCACCACCATGCAGTCGAAACGCGACCAGGTGCAGGCGCACAGCTTCATCATGAGCCGGCTGACGGCCGGCATGCTCCTCGCCGAACCCGACGCCCCGGACACCCCCCTGGGCCGGACCACCCGCGGGGTGTTCATCGGCGTGCTCATCGCGGTGCTGATAGCCGCCGGAGCCGTGGTGTACGGGCTGATCTCACCCGGCGGCAACACCTCGTGGAAGACACCCGGGGCCCTCGTCGTCAACAAGGAGACCGGCGCCCGTTACCTGTACGCCGACGGGCGGCTCAGGCCCGTGCGCAACTACGCCTCCGCGCGCCTGATCGTCGGCGGCGGCCTCAGCACCTCCACGGTGGCCACCGCCTCCCTCCGGGGAACCCCGGTCGGGCAGCCCGTCGGCATTCCCGGGGCCCCCGAGTCGGTGCCGCCGGCGGGCGACCTGGACCAGGGCGCGTGGCTGGTCTGCTCCACCGCCGGTGCCCGGACCCCGGACGCCCGCACCACGCTGGTGGTCGGATCCCCCCTCGACGGCACCGGACTCGGCGCGGGGCAGGCCTTCGTGACCGAGGGCCCCGACCACACGACCTACCTGGTCTGGCAGGGAAGTCGACTGCGCCTGGACAAGGAGTTCGGCGCCGCCGTGTCCCTCGGCTACGGCTCCGTGACGCCCCGGCCGGTCTCCGCCGCCTTCCTCGACGCCCTGGTCACCGGCCCGGACCTGGTGGCGCCCGAGGTACCGGGCCGTGGTGGCGCCGGACCGTCGCTCGACGGCAGAGCGAGCACCACGGGCCAGGTGTTCCAGGCCGAGGTGCCCGGCTCCGACGAGCATCCGTACTACCTCCTGCGCAAGGAGGGGCTGGCACCCCTGACCGCCACACAGGCCGCCCTCGTACTCGGCGATCCGCGGACACGGGAGAAGGCGTACGCCGGGAAGACCCCGCTCACGGTGCCGCTGAGCGCCGACGCGCTCAAGCAGCACCTGGCGCCGGGCGCGGAGGGCCGCTCCCCGGTCACCGAGGGCCTGCCCACCGAGCCGCCGAAGCCGGCCGTCATCGCCGGAGACCAGTCCGCCTGCACGAGGGTGGAACCGCGTGAGGACGGCACGCTGGTCACCACGCTGCTCGTGCCGACGGACGCCCTGCCTCCCGCCGCCCAGCCGTCGCCCGACGCCGCACCGGCCTGCCTGCGGGTGGACGCGGTCGTGGTGCGTCCGGGCCGGGCGGCGCTGGTGCGCGCCCTGGGTGCCGGCGGCTCCACGCTGGGCACCACGACCTACCTGGTCGACGACACCGGTACGAAGTTCCGCGTCCCGACGGCGAAGGCGCTCGGCGCCCTCGGGTACGGCGAGGGCCGGGCGGTCGCCCTGCCCTCGCCGTTGCTCTCCATGCTGCCGACGGGACCCGCCCTCGACCCGGACGCGGCGGCCGGAGCGGTTCCGCCCACGGTGCAGACGCAGTGTCCGCCGCAGGGGCGGTAGAACCTGTGTCCGTCTCTTCGTGTGCGACTCATACGTATTCTCGCGGAAGACACACCTTGACGGGGTACGGTAGACACCGCGCCGGGTTCGGCCGTCACCGACCGCGGCGGACCGTACGCCACTGACACACATGTCGAGAGAGTGTCGACTCCTCGACGGAGCAATCGGGAGGCTGCCCATGGCCGAAAGCCCACTTCGCATCTCAGACGCACAGGCCGTGACCAACGGCATCATGGCCCTGGAATCCGCGCGCACGGGCGTGAGGAGGTGCCGTGCGGACGTCGAGGCCACCCGGATCGGCCTGAACACGGGTTACAAGGGCAGTGACGGCCGTGCCTACTCCGACCTCATCGAGGACTGGGAGGGGCAGGTCGACAAGATCCTCGTGAACCTGGACGAAATGATCGCGAATCTCCAGACGAACGTCCAGGAGGTCAACAAGAACCAGCAGGCGGTGAACGAGGCCATCAGGAACGCCCGCGCCAATGGGAACCCGACGTACCACACGCTGATGGGCAGGTGACCGGGGCCCGGTGCCCCCACCCTCCACGACCGAGCCGCTGACCCTTTCGAGACATCACGAGGCAGACATGTCCAGTCCGTTCGAAGACGGCGTCATCCACGTCGACTACGCCCACATCGACAACGCGATCGACAACATGGTCCACCAGACCAAGGCCATCGATCAGACCCTCACCAACCTCGACGCCGAGCTCAACGTCCTGAAGGAGGGCTGGGAGGGTGACGACAAGAGCGCGTACGGCGTCTGCCAGGCCAACTGGAACCGGGCGGTGGCCGACATGGAGGCCCTGCTGGCGAAGTACATCGAGGTGCTCAACGGCGCGCAGAACACCTACAAGTACACGGAGCAGTCGCTCGCCCAGCTGTGGTCCGACGTGAAGGTCCAGGCCTGACCCTTCTGTCCACGGGGCCGGACCGCTCGACCGGGCGGTCCGGCCCCGTCCGGCGTACCGCACCCGAAACCGTGCTTTCCGCTTCTTCTGGAGGTCCCATGGGAAACCTTTCGCATCTCGACGGGCAGTCGCTGCAGACGTTCGTCGACCACGACATCAAGGACTTCCTGACCAAGACGGAAGAGATCCGGAGGGACAAGGACTCGGGGGACACCACGTACCCGATCAGGGCCCTGAGGAGCCTGGTCGACGGGGAGACCACCACCGAGACGATCGGGCAGAACCAGATCCTGGCCCTCGGGCCGATGGCCGGCGACGACACCACCCACGGCAAGAGCCTGATCGAGGCGGTGAAGGGAGCGGCCAAGTCGATCGACGAGATCCTGGAGAGGCAGCAGCGTCTCTTCCGGGACATCGACCGGGACTTCCGGCAGACGCTGAAGCTCATGGGGTCCGCGCAGAGCGACAACCTGACCGAGATCAACGCCGAAAAGATGCTCGAACTGTTCGAGGACGTCGACAACGACATGGGTCCGGCCGGCAAGACATCGAAAACCGACGCGTAGCCCGAGCGCCCCTCCTTCGTCGGCCCTCGCCTCATCTTCATCACGCGGAGCGCGTACATGGGAATCAATTTCGACACGGACGACTACTGGGCTCAGGCCGTCGGTCTCTACACCGGCTACTCGCTGCCGAGCCGTAAGACCCTCTTCGACAAGCTGAAGAGCAAAGAGGGGATTCCGCTCATGCGGGTCAACCTGGTCGAGCACCTGAAGCGCGCCGTCGACCCGCAGGACTACTCCGCTTCCAGTGGCTGGCAGGCCTCCCACGGCGAGGACTACCGGCTGGCCTTCTACACGCACCACGGGAAGGACGACGTCAGGCTGTTCACGGCCGACATCGTCTTCATCGGGGTCCTGGCCGACGAGCACGGCAAGAGCCGTCTGACGGACGCCGGTGCCACCCGCGAGGGCGGCAAGTTCAGCGGCAAGTACAAGGACGAGTGGGACGACACCGACCTGTGGCGCTACGTCTCCGCCCCGAAGTTCGCCCTGGACACCCTGGTGAACACCCACACGACGAAGCACTTCTCGTACAACGGGACGAGCGTGCCGGACGACAACGCCGTCGACCTGGTCTCCTTCGAGCGGACCGCGGCGGCCTTCGACCGGGCGGCGCAGTTCTTCCGGGAACAGATGAATCCGCTGGAGGACTGGTACACCTCGCTGGGCGGTGACAAGGCCGCCTGGAAGGGCGAGTCCGCCGACGTCGTACGGAGCCTCATCCAGTCCCTGCACAAGAGCTATGAAAGCTACACGGACCAGATGGGGGGCCGTGAGTACAAGTCCGACCTCACCATGCTCGACGGCTATCAGCCCAGGTCCACTTACGCCGCCGGCCTGCGCCAGGCACAGTGGGAACTCCACTGGGAGGCACGGGAGATGCAAGCCGCCTGGCTGAACTGGGCCAACTCGGGGGAACACGATCCGCACCGGGCGCTGCTCGAAGAACTGGACGAGCTGACCCGGTGGATCATGATCAACAACGTACCGCTCGTCAGCGTCCAGCGCACCGGTGCTCCGACCGCGTACGGGGACAGCGCCGACACCGTCGAAGACCTCTGGACGACAGATTCCGATACCTACGACACGTTCCCCGGTTTCAGCGACAATCCGGGATTCGGCGCCCTGGACGACATCAACACCTGGAAGGCCATCGGGGAGATGGCGGTGGCGCGCTGGCAGAGAAACGTCGAAGGCTATCTCGTCGAGGCCGCCAAGAGGTCACTGTCCAACCTCGGGAAGGGCTGGAACACGGCCACCTCGGATCTCGGAAAGGAGGTGATGGACCGCAATCCCCACAGCCTCACCCAGACCTACGAGAAGCAGGAGGCGAAGAAGACGAAGGAGGAGGCGAAGAAGTCCGCGGAGGACAGCAAGAAGACCTGGGAGAGCCTCAACAAGAACCTCTCGGACGCCGCCGGCGGCAACAAGGAGCTGTTCGACAACCTGAGCAACGGCCTCAAGGACGCCAACAGCAACCAGGTGCAGCTCAACAACGGGCTGAACGGGCTCGGCAGCAGCCTCAACAAGGGCCTGAACAACCTGACCGACGGTTTCACCCAGAGCCTCAACGGCGGTCCCAAGGGTCTCGGCGGTGGCCTGAACCTCGACGGCGGCCCCATGAGGACCGCGCTCAACGGCGGTCTGAACGGTGCGCTCGACAACCTCGGCGGCACCCGTGCGAACAGCCACCCCCTGAACTCCGGCACCCCCCTGCCGCTCAACACCTCCCTGCTGAACGGCGGCTCCCTCACGGGCGGTTCGCCGACGGGCGGCCCGCGCCCGCTCAACCTCAACGGCTCCCTCACCGGCGCCGGCCCCCACCTCGATGCGAACGGGAACCTGGTCCAGACGTATCCGGGCGGCATCAAGACGGTGCTCAACCCCCACACCGGCCAACTCGTCACGACCACGCCGAACGGCCACACGACCACGACCCAGCACAAGCCCGGTGACGTCATCACCAACCCCGACGGCAGCCACACGCGGTTCAACGCGGACGGCACGATCACGACGGAGTTCCCGGACGGCACCAAGACCGTGTTCGACCCCTCGGACGGCACCCTCCAGACCACGAAGCCGGGCGGCCACACGAGCACGACCCACCTGAACAAGCCGATCGACCTGCCCGACCATCCGGGCACCGGGAGCAACGTCCCGCACAGCGGGGGACGCACCTCGCTGAACGGTGGGCCTCACATCCATGGCAGGAGCAACCTCAACCACAGCCCCGACTTCGACTACGAGGACTACGACAGCACACCTTTCACGGGCGGTGCTCTGGGGAGAAACGTGGGAGGTTACGATTCTTCCGGTGCCGACACCTCGCAGTCACCTGCCGGGGGAACACCCCTCAACCCGGGTTTCGGCGCAGGTGCCGGGGCAGGAGCGGGAGCGGGCGGGGCGAACGGGGAACGTGTGCGTACGGTGCTGAGCGACGCGAACAACCTGTCCGTGTCGCGCCGCAACGGCTCGATCGGGGCGGCCGACAACGGCGAGGCCCTGCCCTTCCGGCAGAACGGAACCCGGACCACGAGTACGCCCATGGGCGGCGGTGCTCCGATGGGCGGCGGCATGCAGGGCGGCCAGTCGACGGAGAGCGGTGAACGGCAGCGTACGAACTGGGTGGAGGAGGACGAGGACGTGTGGGGAACAGAGGAGGGCGGAGCGCCGGCGGTGATCGGATGAGCCGGACCGAGAACGGCACAGGAGCGGAACGCGCTCGGCAGGACGAGCCCGACGTCAGTGTGGCGGCGAACCCCTTCACGGAGTCGATCAACGCGCGACTCGCCGAGACGCTCTCCGCTCTGGAGTCCGTGACCGCCGGCATGGCCAAGGCCAAGGCGGAACTGAGCCGGGCCACCCACGTGGTGCGATCCCGGGACCGGGCGGTGGAGGCCACGGTCGGACACCAGGGACAGCTCCTCGACCTGCGGTTCCTCGACAACAAGTACCGCACCATGAGCTCCACCGAGCTCGCCGCCTCGGTGCTGGAGGCCGTGTCCCGGGCGAGGGACTCGATGTCCCGTCAGGTGATGTCCACCATGTCCCCCTTCACCCGGCCCCTGCCGGGGACGCAGGCCATGGAGGGGATGGACATCGACTGGGCCGAGCTCTTCGGACCGGGCGTGCTGGAGGACCCGGAGACGGCCATGGACAAGGCCAACGCACGACTGCGGGACGAGATCGACGAGGAAAGGGAGGAGTAGCCGTGAGTGAGGTGTTCTCGGCGGATGTGTCGAAGGTCAAGCTGTTCGCGGACCTCATGCGCGAGATCGAGGCGATCACGGGCGACGCCGTGGGCCGGTTCGAGGACGGGGCCCGTACCTGCCTCGACTGGGTCGGCCGGGACGACGAGATGTTCGAGCAGCTGAGTCCCCGCGACCGGAAGGAGCGCGAGGACACCACGAAGACCGGGACGTCACTGATGGAGGCCATCGCCGGCATCTCCAGGGCGCTCAAGGTGAACGGCGACATCATCCAGGGCGCCCAGAACGACGTCCACGAAGCGATCGACGACGCGTCGCGCAAGTCCGGGAGGCACTGACCCGTCATGGCGATCGTGGTTCCTGAGTGGGCGAACGCCCTGCTCCTCGTCGTCATCGGCAGTCGCATGCCGCAGGCCGATGAGGACCTCGCCTACCAGAGCCACGAGTCGTTCAAGGAGTTCTCAGGAAACCTGTACAAGCTGGACGAACTCCTTGAGGAGTCGATCAGAGCGTCGAGCGGAGCGCTCCCGCCCGAGATCGCCGAACGCTACGTCCGCGCCACGCGGATGGTGACTGCCGACGGCGGCACGAACTACCTCCTGGAGTTCGCCAGGCAACTCGACGACATCGCCGGAGGACGCGTGCAGACGTCCATCCAGATCGCCGAGAACAAGGTCAACATCATCGTCGAGCTCGCCGCCCTGGCGTCCCTCCTGTTCACCCTGGACTCCCTGGCGGTCTTCGTCTTCGGCGGAACGGAGAGCCTCGCGACAGCGGCCAAGCTCGCCTACCGGTACAAGATCCTGGGCATGATGGCGCTGCTGATCAAGCGCTTTCACCTCCTGCCGACGCTCGACGAGACGCTCGAAGAGATGTTCACCGCGCTCGCGTCCCGCCTGATCCTCATGGCGACGGCGGCCCCCGGCCGCAAGCCGCACGGCATCGACGTGAAGGACCTTTTCCTCAGCGGCGCGGCGGGAGCGCTCAACGCGGTCTTCGAGCAGCTGTTCCACGGCGCCAAGAACATCATGAAGGGGCTCTTCAAGGACAAGCTCGACCTCGGCCCCGGCTTCGACAAGAAGTTCAACGACAAGAACCAGCTCACGGCGCCGGCCCCGAGCAAGGCGCCGCCGCTGACCACCGGGCAGAAGATCGCGACGACCTCCGCCGACCAGACGGTCGACGCCGCGGGCGCGGGACTGGCGGAGTACCTGACCGGAGGTGTCCTCTCCGGCTTCAACCCGATGGACTTCTGGGGTGGTGCCGTCAGCACCCTGACCATGTCCGCGGCCGTTCTGGGGGCACAGAAACTCGGCTTCAAGCCGCCGGACCTCTCGTCGTTCCTGAAGAACCTCAACACCGTCCCGCACGCCCCCTCGAAGACGTCGGCAGGGGGTACCACGACCAGCACGGACACCGGCGCCGGCACGAAGCAGCCCTTGGCCGTCACGGATCCGGGCCCAGCTCTGCCGGGGCCCGGCGGGCCGGTCCCGACCACCGGTTCGCACGGGCGGGGCCCGGACCCCGATCTCCCTGGCGAGTTCGTGGGTGGTGCGCCCACGCCGACACCCACCGCCTCGCAGCTCGACGCCCCGGCCCCGTCGTCCGTGACCGGGGGCACCACGTCGTCTTCGGGCCCGGCGACCGTGTCCGGCGGCGGGGGGCAGCAGGGGAGGAACACGGGTGGGTACGAGACCGCCGACCCGGGTTTCGAGTTCCCCGGCGGCGACGAGACAGGCACGGAGACTTTGACCCAGACGGGGGACGGCACCCTTCCCGCGTCGGGCCATGGCACCCCCAGTACCACCGGCACCACCTCGCCCGGCGCACCTCACACCGCGCCCGGTTCCAGGCCTGCCCACACCGGAGGTGAGGTACCTGCCTGGAGCGGACCAGAATCCGAGAACGCCCAGGTCGGCCAAGACGCTGAGGATGCGCCAGGAACCCAGGCCGGCCCCACGTCCGTCAGCGGTCCGGCGACAGCCGTCGGCTCGGGAACGACCCCTGCTCCGTCCGCGCACGGCCAGGCCACCCCCTCCGGCACAGGCGCAGGAACAGGCACGGGCACCGGCACGGGTCAGGCCCACAGTACGAACGGCGTCAACGGCCGCGACACGGAGCGCGACAGTGCTGCGGACACCGACGCGACCGCTTCGAATCCCGGAGGCTCGCCGACCTCGACGCACGCGACCGCGACCACCGTGGACGAACAGGCCGACACGGCGCACACCACCGACGCGTCCGGGGAACCGGCCGCAGCGCCGCACGACGACCGGCCCGTCACCGGCTCCCTCGCGACCGTCTCGACCCCGGGGGCCTCCCCCCGCCTTGCCGACGACACGAACAGCCGCGTCACGGACACCACCGCCGCGGAGGAATCGGAACCGCCCGAAGCCCCTCGGACCGACACCGCCGTGACGGGCCTCGTGACCACCCCCGGAGCTCCAGGAGGCAAGGAGCGCAAGCGGAGGACGGACCCGACCACCGACACGCATGCGCAGTCCACCGGTTCCTCGTCCGCCGCCCCGCAGGAAGCCGGCACACAGGACGAGGACGCAGCCGCCCCCGCGCCCGTGTCCACCGTGTCCCGGACCGACGACGTGCCGGCCACCACGACGGAGAACATCGCCGTGGTCGGCGACGCGTTCACGACCCCGGACGATTCGACTGTCGACCCGGACGACGACGCGATCACGGTCGTCGACACGGTGTCGGACTCCGGCGACACGCTCGCCGGGTCCACCGACGAGACGAAACCGACGACCGACGAGGAGAAGCTCGCCCGCGCCGGCCGCCTGCCCCGGTCGCCGGAGGACATCGCACGCTGGATCGACGGCCTCCCCACCACGAGCAGTGAGACGGACGCCCCCGTCGCGCCCTCCGATGCGAAGCAGCACCCTCTCGCGGGAGCCACCGCCGAGGACGTCACCGTGCGGATGTTCACCGGACCGCAGTCGGACGGACGAACCACGCCGGAGCTGGGGCAGGGACCGGCCGACCAGACATCCGCGCAACCCACGCCTCCGGCTCCCGCGCCGTACCTATGGGACGCCCTGATCGCGCCCCACGAGACCGCGCCGTCGCCCGCCCCGTCCGAGGCGGGCCCGTCCGCCGCGCGCCGCCCAGGTGACTACTCCGCCTCCGCCACCGGGTTCGGCGGCGACTGGGGTGGGTGGAAGCCGGGCCTCGACGAATCGGCCGAGGGCGTCGGCGGCATCTCGGCGAAGAACTCGGGGAGGCTGCGGAAGCTCAGCCGCGACTTGAACCTCGTCATCGTGACCCGGGACGTGAACGAGTACGCGGCGGCCTGGCTGGAGAAGGGGGCGATGCCCAAGCCGATGGGCATCAAGGCGAAGTCGCTCACCCCGCACGACCGGATCATCAGCGGTTCCCGGTTCTCGGAGGAGCAGCTCGGCCTGGTGGCACTCTTCGACCCGGAGCTGCCCGCCGACCTCTCGGCGTACGGCGAGCAGGAACAGGAGGCGATCCGACGGCGGTACGAGAGCCGCAAGAACGAGTTCGGGAAGTACGGGGACAAGCTGACGGGACCGGACAGTTCGTTCGCCGTCGTCGACGGGATCGTCCATCACAAGGAGGGCGACGGCCTCCGGCCGGTGGCCGCCGACATCGACCTGTTCGACCTCTTCACCCCGGTCAACGGGTCGTCCCTCTCGCCGGGAACCTACGAGCGGAGTTCACAGCAGATCCAGGACCAGTTCAGTCCGGTCGTGCACGGCGCCCTCATGTACTGGGGCCCCCAGGACGACGAGGGCAAGGCGATCTTCAAGGGTCTCGTCGGCGACGTCGAGAACGGAGAGAAGGTCAACACGTTCTTCCCCGACGACCGCCCGCCCACGTACGCGGGCAATTTCTCGCGGAAGAACTCGCTCGCGCACACCACCCTGCTGCCCCGCGGCGCGGCCCCGTTCAAGACGGACCCTGATCCGGACCTGGGCAAGAGCACCAGGCCCGACGCTCCGAGAGCCCGCCGGATACCGATCGGCGGAGAGACGCGGGAGACGATTCACGAACGCGGCTTCTACCGGTTCGTCGCCCCGTTCGAGGGCGGAACCGTCTACGTCAGGGACACCCTGGTCGGCGACCAGGGGATCAGCCCGGCCGTGGACAACCTCGTCACGAGGTTCGTCCACGGGGGCCTGCCCCTGTTCCACGTGCAGGGGCAGGCCGATCCGGAGCCGAGGACGGGATACCAGGGTGAGCCGGTCACCCTGAACCCGACGGGCACCGAGGACTTCCCCCGGCACGACGACGCGGGCACGACCAGGTTCGTGGAGCTGTCCACCACGCCCGAAGCCGCCGAACGACGCTTCCGCGAGGCGGGCGCCGCGGGGCCGGCCCCCGGGTACGGGCTGCTCGCCGACACCGTCGTCGCGCCGTACCAGGACATGGTGGTCATCGACGAGAACACGGTCCAGGTGGGCGACGCGGTGGTCGCCGTGCTCACCGACGACCCGCCGGTCACCCTCGTGCCGCGGTCGGCGGCGCAGACGGAGATCACGGTCATGGCCGCCCGCGTCGACGAGGACCCGTACAAGCGGGTTCTCGCGGAGCACCTGTCCAAGGCCACGCTCACCGACGAACAGCGGGCGCACCTCCAGCAGGCCCTCGACACCTATGGGCCGACGGCGGGCAGCACGTCGACGGCGACGCACTCCGAGGTCGACGAGGGGGCCGACACCCCGCCCGACGAGGCCTTCGAGGCGGACCCCCTTCTGCCGGGGCTGACCGACCGGGCGGTGAGGGACGCCGTGGCGCTTCTTCACGCCGAGGGCTTCAGGTTCCCGCTGACGATCGGTACGAGCGAGGCCGATCAACGACAGCGGATGGTCAGCGAGTCCGTGATCCGTACGGTCGCAAGGTTCCTGGAGTCCCGGGGCCGGGCCCAGGCCGTGCCGTTCACGCGGGCTTTCACCTCCCGGATCTTCGAGCTGTTCCCCCACCTGCAGAACGTCGACTCTCTGCCGGGCGGAGCCGGTGGGGTCGAGATCGAGACGAACTTCGGCCTCGGGCTCGGAGAGACGGCACTGGACTTCCCCACACACCTGTTCAGGGTGCCGGGCATGGTCGAGGCACACTTCGACCGTAACAGTGACGGCAACCCCATCGTGGAACTCGTCACCGCCCCGATGGCGCATCTCGACGACGAGGCGCGTCCGGACTTCGAATCCGTTTTCCCTCTCCTCTCGTCCCTCGTCGAGCAGCTCGAAGACCATCCTGGGGAAATACTCGAAGAGGTGTTTCCGCCTGACATCTATCAGTATTCGGAGGACGCGGACGGGGCGGGACTCGTCATCGGTGACCAAGAGGCATCGCCCTGGTGGTTGCAGTTCACCACCGGAATACCGATCTACGGGCTGTACGACTTCCATGCGTGGGTCGTCGCGAGCTCTGGCGCCCGGGACTCTTTTCTGCACGACGTTCACAGAAATGCTGCGGATGAGTTCGCCAGGAGCGTGACCGCCAGGTTCGCCCGCGTACCGGTCTCCCAAGTCGACCTGCTGAGGGGCGACTACGCCGCATGGTCACTTCTCGGCTACTCGAAGGTGGTGCTCTACCCGCACGTCGACGCTTCCCTGAGAATGAGGATGTCTCGCGATCTGAACGAGGCGTACGGGGCTCAAGGAAGGCTCGGCCTCAAGAAGAACATGCTCGATCTCGCTTCGAGGACATCCTTCAACGGGACGCTTCAGGGGCTCCCGTCGGTGGCCCGTGCTTTCCTCGCCAAGGAGCGGGACTGGATTCATGGAGAGTTCGAAAGGGTCTTCGCCCGGAACAACGGTCTGCTCGTCGAGGAATACCTGCAGGGGTCGGAGCATCAGTCGATCCTCGATGCTGGACTTTTCGACTCCGATGTGACTCCCACTCATTCCCAGTACCTCGACGACGGCCTCTTCGAAGACATCGAAGAACCTCTGACACAAGGCATCATGGGGGTGCGCAACAACTCGGTCGACCTTGATTACGGTGATTCCGGAGAACTGGCCGTACCCCTGGTGGTCCTGGAAGAGCGGAATCCACGGGACCAGGGTCGGAACGTGGAGCAGGTGGAGCTCAGCTGGGCACTGAGAAGGGACGTGGCCCGGGCGTTGTACACCGCCGCCCTCCAAGTTTCCGAGACCTGTGAGGACCTTCCCCCCGACCCGGATGAGGACTGGTCGCAGCCGGTCCCCGAGGAGCCGGGGGACGAGCATGCCGTGGCGGAGGTAGCCTCGTTCGACTGGCGGTTCCCGGACGATGGTGACGAACACCTGGATTACTGGGCACCCCGGCTCAACGATGCCGGCGCGGAGATTCATCGAAAAAAGTCGAAGAATCCGGGGAAGGCATTCCAGGCGCTTGATGCGGCTCGTTCCGTCATGAGTGCCTATCATCGACCACCGCCCGCGCCGTCGGCCCATCCCACCGTCGACGAACAGACCTATCGCGACCTGTACCAGAGCATTCTGAATCATGCCGCCCTCATCATCCTGAACACGCGCGATCACGAGGAAGCACGTGTCCGGATCGAGGAGGACATGGAGGATCTCAGCCATGCGTTCAGGACCGCTCCGCCCTCCCCGGACCAGGTGACTCGGCAGCCGCACCGCACCGGGCAGGGCCGGGAAGCGCAGGTCCTCATGGCCCAGACGGATCACGTGCTGTCCGCCGGGATCGACCGGCTCCTGGCCGATCCGCGCATCACAGGGCAGCTTTCCGACCGGCACCTCGACGTCCTGCGCCGCGCGCAGCGGTCCGCCCCGTCCGATGTGCCCACCATCGTCGTCACGCCCCCCGACGACGACCCGGCGCCCGTGCGCACCGTCGCCGCGGCCCCGGACACGCCCGCCGCCCCGGGCCCGAGTGACACGCGCCCGGCTGACGGAGCCCCCACCGAGCCGTCGGCCGAGGCCGCGTCCTTCGAGCCGCGGGCCGAGGCGCCGCGTGTGCGTTTCGCCGACGGCACCAGGCCCGGCACCGCCGCCGCCAAGCCCGAGACCGCCAAGCCCGAGACCGGCACGTCCGTCACCGACGCGCCGGTGCAGACCGTCGACGCCCAGCTCGCGACCCGCCGGCCGCCCCGCATCGTCCGCTCGCTGCCCGCGCCGCCGGCGGACGGCCGACGCGTCGTGTTCAGCGACGGCAGCGAACTGCCGTTCTACGTGACGGGCAACGGCGTCCACGGCGTCGTCAGCGGCGCGTACGGACACGCGCGCGTCACGCTCCGCGACGCGACCGCGGTCGTGGCGGAGATCGCCTCCCGGACCGGCCTGTCCCGTACGGAAGAGGGCAGCGGCCAGGCGCGCGTGCTGGACGACCTCACGCGTGCCCTGCGGGACACCCCCGCGGTGTTCCACGGCGAGGGCTACCGGTCGCCCGTGTTCCTGGACCGGCACGGCCGGCCGCGCATCCTGCGGGTCACCACCCGCCCGTACGACAACTGGGAGCGGTTCGCCGACAGCTTCGGCGACCCGTACAAGTTCGACACGGTGCAGCGGAGCCAGTTCTCCGTCGGGTCCAACGTCATGCAGAGCTCCTCGCGGCGGGTGACCCCCTCGCTCGGGTTCGGCCCCACTCCCGGAAACATGGGCGCCGTCGTCCGGGTCGGCGGTGGCATGGGGCTGACGAAGTCCTACGACTACGCCCTGTACGACCAGACGCTGCAACAGAGCGAGACCCGGTCCCAGGAGGGCTCGCACCTGCACCTGGCCGACGTCCACTACGAGGTGGAGATCGTCAGCCCGGAGCACAGGCCGACGGACGAGGTCTTCCCCGGGGAGAGCCACTTCTCCTTCACCGTGCGCTCCGGCCTGACGGTCCGTCTGCCCGACGACGTGACCATGCCGACGCGCGGCACCTGGGCGCCACGCGTCCTGGACTTCGCCCCGAACTCCCACGTCCGCTTCGTGCGCACCGAGGAGTTCGGCCCCGTCGGCCCGCTCCGTGCCTGGGCCCTGAGCCAGGTGGACGCCAAGGCGGACGACCCGGCGTACGAGACGATCAGCGCGTTCTTCAGCTCCGAGAACTTCGGGCTGATCGCCCAGCGGGCGGTGCAGGGTCCCGTCCCGACCGGACCGCTGCGCGGTGAGCGGGGCCGGCGCCCGCTCGGAGCGTTCGTCGTCGAGCGGATGGTGCCGGTCCAGGGGCTGCTGTTCAACGAGACCACGGCCGCAGAAATGCGGTACACGGTGCAGCAGGCGGTGCGCAACGAGCAGGTGATCGGACGGACGTTCTCCCAGCAGGTCTTCGGCAGCGTGGGCCCCAGCATCACGTTCGACGAGTTCTTCGGCGGCGTGGCCGGACTGCGTGCCCTGCTCGCGCTCTACGTCCGGCACGGCCGCTCCAGCACCAAGTCGCAGGCGTTCGGCGGTACCGCGAACCGCAAGATCGCGGGCCAGGTGAAGGACACTCCCACCGAGCTGTACATCGTCTTCAAGGACGTCCACGTACGCCGGACCGGCGACGCGGAGCCGCGGAAGTTCCGGGTGTGGAGCCTCGACCGGATCCCACGCGGCGAGGCCCGCCGGCTCGCGGGCTGGGACGACGGCACGACCCGACCGCTCCCGGAGGGCCTCGCGCCGGTTCCACCCGTGTACCTGAAGCGGGACCATCCGGTCGTCCTGGGCATGAGCCGCCCCGAGGCCCTGCTGTTCGACTCGGATGTGACCCCCGCCGGCACGGACGCGGACACCGACACGGACTCCTCGTCCCCGGGCACGGTCCGGGGCACCTCCACGGTCAGGTCCACGGCCCCGTCCGCGGGCCGTCCCGACGCCGCGTCCCTGTTCCGGACCGACGCCGCGTCCGAGGCGGGGTCCGTCGCGAGGTCCGACGCCCCGTCCGTGACCGGGTCCGACGCCGCGTCCGAGGCGGGGTCCGTCGCGAGGTCCGACGCCCCGTCCGTGACCGGGTCCGACGCCGCGTCCATGGTCAGGTTCGACGGCATGTCCACCGTCAGGTCCACGGCCCCGTCCGTCGCCAGGTCCGTGGCCAAGTCGGTGGCCAGGTCCGTCGCCGACACCCTGCGGCCCACCCCGCTCCAGGTCTTCGTCGAGCGGGTCGTCGAGGAGGCCGCCGCCCGCTACCCGGACATGCTCGCCCCGCTGAAGGAGCTGGGCGCGCCCCGCACCCGCAGCTGGATGAAGACGCCGGAGGCGCTGACGGGCGAGATCGAGCGGTACGAGCTCAAGCTCCAGAACACCCTGACCATCCTCAACGCGCTGTCGCCGGACGCCGTGGCCGCGAACCTGGAGACCCTGGCCACCACCGGCGTGACCATCCAGCTGGTGGCCCCCGGCCCCGGTCCGGGGCGCATCAGCCGGGCCCACCGGTACATCCGGATCAGCGCCGAGCTGACCGACCTGCGCCACGAAGGCGCCCAGGACGACCGGCTGCTGCGCCTCGGCACCACTGCCACCGCGCGGCTGGACGCCTCGCAGAACGTGGTCCACACCGACGAGTTCGGCGTCGACCTCACGGCCGGGGTGCGCGACGGCATGCGGGACGAGCTCGGGGTCCCGGCGAACATGGGCTACGTCGGGGTCGGGCCCCGCAAGGTGCTCAGCACCGGTCGCCGTTCGGGCTACGGCTCCACGGCGTCGTACGAGACGACGCACATCGGCACCACCACCTCCCAGCTGTACTCGTACCGCTTCTCCCTGCGCGCGGAGATCGGCGGGTACTGGCGCCTGCGGAGCCTGCTGAGGGGTTCCCTGTCCCTGGGCGTCCTGGGCACCCAGTCCTTCGTCATGCACGAACCGCTGACGGAACTGGTCGGCGGCGACGAGACGACGGGTCGTGTCCTGCTGGCCGTGTCCGACGAGCACACCACCCCGGCACCCGCTCCCGTACCGCCGGGGCAGGAGACCGAACGGCGTGCGGGACAGGGGGTGCCGGAGCCGCGCGTCACCAGGCTGAACGCCCGACGGGCCAGGGACATCATCACCGGCACCGCGGCCCCGGGCACCCCCTTCCGCGACCTGCCGTACCACGTCCTCGGCGTCGGGGCGCACCCCGAACTCGCGCAGGCGGCCGCGGCGGCCCTGAGCGAGGCGTCACAGGGCTCCTGGCACCTCAGCGAGCCCGGCGCGCCCGCGCACGAGACCGCGCTGCGTTCCCTGCTGTCGCAGTACCTGACGGCCAACCACGACCAGTCCACGGGCCCCGTCGGCCACTCCGTCAACGGCCTGTTCGGCGCGGGCCCCTACTACGACCGGCGCGGCGTCCTCCACCACCGGCTGCGCGTCGAGAACCCGAGGGTGGTGACGGAGCCGACGAACCTCGAGATCGAACAGGTCCTCGGCGCCGACACCCAGACATCGGGTGCCCTCGTGAACATCGACGGCATCACCTGGGGCCTCGCCCTCTCGTACTGGCAGACCCACGACGAGGGACCCGGGATCTACGGGGCCTACGGCGGGCTCGGCAGCAGGACCATGTCGTCGGTCCAGTCCGACACGGTCACCCGCTCCGCCCTGGAGGACGTCAACCCGACCATCAAGGGCCGTCACGTACTGGTCGTCGGCGACACCGTTCACGAAGTCGCCGCGCACGCCAACGTGGACGGGCTGCTCACACCCGCACACGCTCTCGCGACCCTGCACCGCGACCACTGGGCGGCACGGCGGCTCGACATCCCCGCCGGCTGGTACGGACACCTCTCCGAGAAGACGGCCCACCGTCTCGGCCTCCTCCAGGACCACCTGGGCGACGTACCGCTCTACACCGAGCGGCGCTGGGATCCCCTGCTGCCCGGCGACCCGTTCGCGACCTACCCCGTCAACAGCCTCGACACGAGCGAGGTCCTCGCCGGGTTCGAGCGCAAGCTGCGGGACGCCGGCGTCGGCCAGACCGGCCGGGAGCGCATCCGTTCCCTGCTCGCCTCCCGGCCCATGCGGGCCCTGCGCGGCCAGATGTCCGGGACCGGGAAACAGACCCAGGTACGCGCCGGTGTGTCGGTCCGGCGGTGGAGCCTCGGCGGAAACAGGGCGGTCGAGATCCGGCTCGTGCCCGGTACGCCGCGGTTCGACGGCCTCGGACACGGCACGACCCTCAAGATCGGCCGGCAGGCCACCGAGACGAGCGAGCAGTCCTCCGGCAAGCTCAAGCACTGGGCCCTCGCGGCCCTCGTCACGAGCAACATCCGCACGGGCCACGGGCTGTTCCGGGCGGTCGGCCCCAGCTTCATCGAGCGAGGCACCAGTACCCGCCAGAGCGCGAACAGCCGTACCGAGGCACGGCTGAAGGGCAAGGCGCTCACCCTCGACGAGCCGTACACCGAGCAGCTGACGCCGTACGAACTCCACCTCTCCTTCCACCGCGGCGACGGGAAACCACCCGTCGTGCACTCCGGTCCGGTCGGCACCGTCCGCGACCAGGTGCCGATGTCCATGAGCGTGCCGGTCATGGACACCCCCGCCGCCTCCGGCGTTCAGGCCGTCGCCGACGACCCGCTGGGTCCACCGCGGCCGACGGAGCCCGAGCGGACGATCACCCCGTGGGCGGCGGGAGACGTCAACCGGCGGAAGATCGACGCATGGCGCACCCGCGGCCTGCCCGGCGGCCGGCCCTTCACCCCCGACCGGACCGGCTGGTTCCCCGGGGAGGTCACCGGCCTCGCCACCCTCGAGGAAGCCGCGGCCGTCGC
Organism: Streptomyces sp. NPDC002463; assembly: GCF_042889835.1. NCBI lineage: Bacteria > Bacillati > Actinomycetota > Actinomycetes > Kitasatosporales > Streptomycetaceae > Streptomyces > Streptomyces sp. NPDC002463. Next base: position 134,809 of record NZ_JBIARL010000012.1, on the reverse strand, counting down.
CGTCGCCCGCGCCTACGGCACCGAGCTCGACCTGCCCGCAGGACAGCGCGCGACCGACGCGTCCCTCGACAAGGCCCTCGCCGAGATCCGCACCACGGGACTGACCAAGACGGGCACCGCGTCCGCGCTGGCGCTGCGCGAAGGCATGAGCAACGCCGCCCTGACCGCGTTCTACGACGACAGCACCACGGCCTCCGGCCACCAGGTGGTCGGGCTGACGGACGACGCGCTGATCGGCAGCGCGTCGGGCTCGCTACGCCTCTACTCCCGGCCCGACCTCACCGGTGCCCGGCTGATGTCGGTGGCCCCGGCGGTCAAGATGGAGGCCACGCTCAGGAACACCGCCGGCGGCGACAGCCTGGTCGGCATCAGCCACGACCAGCAGCTGATGTTCGCCGCCAACGCCCAGGCCAGCACGGCGGAGGCGGGGCAGGCCCTGCCCGCCTTCTCACCCGCGGACGGCTCGGGCACCGAGGCCGAGGGCAGCAAGCAGGCCGACGCCAACGCGGGCCAGATCACCCTCAAGCCCACGGTCGGCCGGGCGTTCCTGTTCGAGGTGCCGACCGCCTGGCTCGCGGTGAGCGAGGTGGAGCACCAGATCAAGGACAGCAGGCCGGCGAAGTGGCTGGCCGAACAGCTGGGCCCGTTCGGGCGCGTACGGCCGGGCCCACAGGCCGTCGAGACCCGCGGCCACGTCCTGACCTGGCTCAGCGAGGACGTCGCGCGACAGCACGGGCTGATCACCGACGAGAACTTCCCGGCCGACGTCGCCAAGGCCTGGGAGGAGGTCGCCAAGGCGGGCAAGGCGTGGGAGACGGCGGACAAGACCTACTGGGACAGACGGCGTGCGCTGCAGAAGGGACGCGACGAGCTGCGCGCCGAGTACCGGAAGACCCAGGGCTGGATCAGCTCCGCGAAGCACAGGCTGAAGAAGTACGTCGACGCCTTCGGACGCCGCTCGCCGGAGGCGGCCCAGGGCAGGGCCGCCGTACGCAAGGCGAAGGAGGCCGCCGCGGCTTCGCAGGTCGCGCTGAACGAGGATGTGGCACGGCTGAGCCCTTGGCGCACGGCCGCCGTGGACGCCGCGATCGAGTACCACCGGGTGCGGCTCGCCGCGGACCGGCTCACCCGTTGGCACCGGCTGGTCCCCGACAACGTGACGCACGGCCCGGACACACCCCGGAACGGAGTGGCCCGGCCGTCCGCCGAGATCACCTACCGTGAGCCCGCCCCCGTGGAGCCGGCCGACCCCACGCCCGCCCCGGACCGGTTCGGCGAGACCACGGCGGACGACGGGGTGCGTACGCTCACCTCCCCGCCGGAGGTCGGTGGCAGCCCGTGGCCCGGCGTGGACACGTACACGGTCCACGACACCCCGCAGGACCACGACAGCTTCTTCCACGCCCTCGCCGGGGCGCTGGACGCCGGTGATGCTCCCGACGACGGGGAAGTACGCGGCAGCGGGGGCGCGCGCACCACCGTCGGGGCCCTGCGGTCGCTGTTCGCCGGCACACTGACCGCGCACGAGAACCAGGACCTGGCGGAGGACCTCGACCCGGAGTCGTTCGGCGTCGTCTCGGCGGACGAGCTCGCCGAGGCAGGCGTCACGTTCCGGGAAGGCAGCCCCGAGCACAAGGAGTTCACCGAAACCCGCCGGATCCCCCTGCACCACCGGCTTCCCGCCGACCAGCGGGCCCGCCTGGCCGCCGTACTGCTCCGGCGCGACGGCAGCCGCCCCGACGACACCGCATGGCAGGCGAGCGTCGCGGACCTGCTGCCCGCCCTTGCCGCCCGGGCTTTCGGCGCGCGCGTGACCGTGGTGGGAACCGGGGGCCTCGTCACCGGGTTCGGCACGGACAACACGCATGCGGGGGCACCGCACCTCGTGCTCCAGCGGGCGGGCGGCCACTTCCGGTACGCCCTGCCCACCGGCGTCCTGTCGTCCGGTGACGTCCCGGCCTCCGAGCCGGCGCAGGAGCAGCCCGAACCCGCGAAGGACAAGGGGAAGGGCAAGGAGAAGGGCAAGGAGCAGGGGCGGGCGAAGAGCGAGGAGCCGGGCAAGGCGGAGGACGGCGCGCGGCAGACGGTTGCGACCCGCTCCGGAGGGGCGTCCCTCACACCGCTCCCGCAGGTGGTCCGACCCGCCCATACCGGCGCCCCCTGGAACACCCGCCAGGCCGAGGGAACCGGCTACACGCGCCGCGGCTCCGCCGCGCTGAGCGGCCCCGACGGCACCGAGTACCGGCTGCACGAACCGACCGGCGACGGCAACGGCTTCTGGCAGGCGCTGGAACAGTCCCTGGCCCCGGCCACACCCGCCACCGGCGACGACGACGCCCACTGGCAGGAAGTGGAGAGGTCCCTCGACCGCAGGGACCGTCTTCCGGTCAACCGGGTCATGGGCCAGCGGCTCCCGGACGACGCCGTACTCGACCGTGACACCCCCTTCCCCTACGAGATCCTGCTCTGGGCGAAGGTCGACCTGTCCCCGGTCGGGCAACCGCGCACCGAGCACGGCGAAACTCCCACCCCCGAACAGGAAGCCGACGTCCGCGCGGGGAGGAAGCCGCTCACCCCCGAGCAGCGCGAGCGGTTCCGGACCAACGGCGGACGGCTGCCCGATGACGTCGAGCTGAGCGACGGCCAGCGCCGGAACCTGATCAAGGCCCAGCTGTTCCTCGGCAACGCATGGAACGCCGCCACCGCGGCCACCGCCGCCCAAGTGGCCGCCGACAGCTACGCCGCCGAGATCGTCGTCGTACGCGAGGACGGCACCTACGAGACGTACAGCCCCACCGGCCAAGGCACGGGCGACCCGCGCCCCGGTCGGCGGATCACGCTCTTCCGGCGTGGCTCGGAGTACCTCCTGGCGCGCCCAGAGAAGCGCACCAAGCCGGAGCGCAGCGTCCCCGAGAACAGCGTCCCGGAGGACCGCGCCCCTGAGCCCACCTCCGAGGACACTCCGGCGGACGGAGGCCTCGGGGACCGGCTGACGCAGCGGCTCGACGCCTCCCCCCTCATGGAGACCCATGTCTCCCGGCAGGACCTGGCCGGCCTGAGGCACAACGCCGCGCTCGACGTCACCTGGACCCTCAACCCGGCCGCAACGGTCCCCGTGAAGAACGCCGGCCTGACGCCCCTGGACCGGGCCCGTCTGCTCCTGCGCCGACCGGGACTCGACGAGGAGCTGGCCGCGGAGCTCCGTACGCTGCCCGCTCTCGGCCCACTCGCGGCCACCCCGGGGGACGACGCCGGCGACGTGCTCGTCGACCCGGACACCGCCGGTCCCGAGCCTGACGCCTCACAGACCGTGCCCGAGCCCGCCCCTCAGGACCAGGACGCACGGATCCCCGAGAACCTCCGCTCCTGGGTGGACCAGCTCGACGAGGACGCCGCCGGCCACGTACCGGACCGCACCAAGCGGCCCGACCACTTCCCCGCGACGCGGGCCGCGGCCTGGCAGCGCTACCTCGCGTCCCACGAACGGCTGGCGCAGCTGCACGGGCTCCTCCGCCGCCGGCGTGTCGACGCGGCCCGCGGTGTTCCGGGGCCGGACACCGACGCCCCGGCCCGGGAGCCCATCGCCCTCGCAGCCGCACGCATGCGCCTGCGCATCGACGAGGAAGCGCTGCGCACCTGGGGACACACCGACCCGGAGGGCCTGGTCGTTCGGTACCGGGCTCAGATGTCGGCGTCGTCTCTGCCCGTCGCAGGCCCCGCCACGGTGTCCGGCACAGGAGGGAGTCCCCTCCACTCGACCCCTGAGGCGGGCACCGAAGCCGAGGACGAGCACGAGACGCCCGAGCCCGATGGAACCGTCCAGGAGGCCCGGGAAATCCTCCGCGCGGAGCGGTTCGCTTACCCGATGGTGATCGGCACGAGCGAGGAGGACCAGGCACGGCGCGGCCTCGGCGAGTCCGTGATCCGCTCCGTCGCCGAGATCCTGGATACGCGGGGGAGAACGGAGGCCGTCCTCTTCGCCCGGGCTCTCACCTCCCGCCTGTACGAGGCGTTCCCGGACCTGAAGCGGCGTAGCGGTGTGGCAGGCGGGTCGCCGGCCACGCGCCTCCAAGGGAGCGCGAGCACCTCGGTGTCCGAACCGTCCCGCGTCGCCCCGTCCCCCGGCGTTCCGATGTTTGAGGAGCCGCCCCGTCAGCCGCAGGCCGACTACAGCAAGCTCGGCGGCGAGTTCGAGACCAACTGGCTGCTCACGCTTTCCAAGGATTTCGAGCACGGCGAGATCCTGGCCCGCAGCTCCGAGCTGGAGCTGACAGTGGAGCAGATGGGTGACCTGCCCCCGATACTTGAGGTCGTCGGCAGGCCGATCACCTATCAGAACGAGGCGAGCGGCGTCGAGGAGAACAAGTTCTGGGGGGCCCTCGAGAAGACCCTAGGGATCCTGCGCAGTGGCGCCACTGTGGCCGACCTGTTCGGTGAGCACAACGGCTTCGAGCGTCTCCAGGGCGCGGGGCTGCACGCGGAGCCGGGCAAGGAGTTCATCCTCTCCGCGCAGTGGACCGTGGGCATGCACCCGTCCGAACTCCTCGACTTCCTCCTGGACGACGCACGGCCGATGGCTGAACCGGTTTCCGGTACCGCTCGTCGGGATCTGGAGGCCGGGGCCGCCTTCGCGAAGGAAGTGGCGGCCCGGTTCTTCGCCGAAACACACGACACGGACGGGCTCGATCCTTCGCTGGCCTGGCACCTGCTTGACGACGTCGAATACCGGTCGCTGGCGGGTCTGCTCACGCTGGTGTACACCCACGCGGTGACGGGCGTGCGCTATGCGGCGGACCGTGCGGCGAAGCGGCAGCCGCAACGATGGCTCAAGAGCTACCTCATCGCTGCGTCCCGCCACGACCCGGCAACGTTGGCGCGCGAGCTCACCCCTCGCACACGTGACTTCCTCGACGCCAATAACGACTACGTACTGCAGAAGTTCACCGGACATGCGACGAGCGCGATCCAGCACGTCGAGGATCCGCTCGACAGCGACCTCCTCCACGGAGCGAGCGTCAGGGACTACCTTGAGAACTTCACTCTGTACGAGCCCTCCCGGCGCGTGACTCAGGAGAACCTCAGCATCTACACGGTGTTCCCGGAGCTCGACAACAGGAAGGTGCTGGTCGAGGTACGCGAACTGCCCGACGCCTACAGCATCGGCCAGGCCCGCGAGACCTACGAGACGCTCAAAGAACGTGCCCACCTCCGCTGCGAGACGCTGGCCCGTCGGTCTCCGTCCGGATCCGGCTCCGCGCTGCGCACCTGCCGGGCGATGTCGGCCGACACGGACCTCGCCGGAACTGTCGAGCGCCTGGTGCGGAGCACAGATGAACTCGACACCTTCCGACGCCTTCAGCAATACGGGAATCGGCCGCTCTGGCGGGAAGAGGTCGGTCGGCAGGTGCGCCGTGGCCTCGCCCTGGAGCCTGCCGACGGTGTCGGGCAGGACTCCCGACCACTCCCGGACGAACAGGAGCGCGCTCGTACGTCCACGGTTCTGCGTGACTTCGACAAACGTCTGACCGAGTTCGCCGTCTACGTCAACACATCAGCCCCCACGTCGTGGCAGGCGATCCGCAGCACATGGGCACAGGCCATGGCGGAGTCGTCGCGGCTGCACGAGGTACTGACCGGGGAGCGCGGCCCATGGCCGCCGGCGGGCACGCTGGACGACCTTGCCCCGACGGGGTCCGAGGCCCTCGACGACGCCGTGGCACGCGCGGTGGCGGCCCCGGGCGACACGACGGCGCTGCTGGACATTCTTCACCAGCTCCGTGTCCGGAACCGCGAGGCCGGAGGCCAGGAACGCGATCCCGTGGTCAGGGACCTGGAACGTTGGACGCTGTACCGGCTGTCCGATGCGGAAGGCGACAGCGAGAACGTGACCCGCTCCTCGCTCGCCACGGCATCCCCGTCGGCGGGATCGGGGCCCCATGCCGGGCAGCGGAGCTGGCCTCAGCCCTCGGCGGCGGCACTGGAGGAGTGGGCCGACCGCTTCGACAACGCGCGCGACGTCCTCCCTGGGGTGGCGAAGGCCGACCAGCTCCGGCAGCGGGCCCGGCTGATCGTGGACGAGTACCACATCGAACCCCCGACCCGACAGGAGGACGCGTCGGCGGAAGCGAGCGCGTACCGGAAACTGCACAGGCAGGTGGTCGACGTCGTGGCCTTCTTCCTGCATGCCAGAAGCCGCACCACCAATGCGGAGGCCGGCGCGGCTCGCCTCGCCCAGCAGGCGGCCGAAGCCTTCGGCAGCGGTCGCCCCGCCGCCGGCGCGACCGGCCCACAGGTCGAGGTGTGGTCGGCGAACGCCGAGGAAGCCTTCGTGACCGGTGCTCTCGAGACGCTGTGGACCGCGGTGGGGGACAACCGGTTGGCTGATCCGGACACGCAGACCCTGATCGGCCGCCTCGCCTCCTACCGGGAGGTGATGACCGCGCAACAGACAGGCCAGCTGGACTTCCTGGAGCGGTGGTCCCGGTTGTCCGAGCCGCAGCCGCAGCCGCAGCCGCAGCCGCAGCCGCAGCCGCAGCCGCAGCCACAACCCGAGCCTGGCCCTGGTCGCCCGGCGTTCTGGACTTCTCCGGTCGGAAGCCTGCTCCCGTCGCCCTGGGCGGCGGCAGCGAACGACAGGTCGGTGCAGGAGCGCAGGGCGCTGACGCAGCAGCTGCGGGAGGACCTGTTCCCGCAGGAGGCGCGGGCCGCCGGTACCGCGACGGAGGCCGACGTCCGGCAGCGCTGGGCCCCGCACCTCGATGCCGCTGAGTTCGGCAGGTACCCACGCCGACGGCCCAGCGCGGAATCCATGAGCGTCGTCCTGGTCGCCTGCGATGCCGGCAGGCGGCACGGCGACCGCACGGAATCCGCACAGGTCGTGTCGGACATCATCGGAACCACTGTCTTCGCCCCGAGTTCGCTCGTCGACGTCCGCTCGAACCTCGTGAGCCGGGACGACGGCGGGCGGGCCGAGTGGTTGAGGTTCGCTCCCCGGCCGGACGCGGGCGAGCCCTCCCCGCAGGCCATCCGCGACCTGGTCGACGGCGTGACCGAGAGCGTGTTCCGGGAACTCCAGGAGCAACGTCCCGGAACCGGCGAGCCGCACCTGGAGCTGGGTGCCCGGCTCGGCCTCGACGAAGACGGCCAGGCGGATCTGCGGCTGTGCATCGCAGTCCAGGAAGCCTTGCAGGAGGCATTCCGTCCCGGGCTCCTCCATGTCACGTCCGAAGGTGCCGGGATCACCACGCGCAGCGCGGACGACGCGAACCTCGGCGGCGGTGCGGGGCTGGACGGACTGGCACCGCACCACAGTTGGAGCCGCATCACGGAATGGGACGACGTGACCGATGTGCTGGCGCCCGGCGAGATGGGACTGATCGCCTGGCAGCGCCAGGATCGCCCCGGTCATCTCGTCGCGGTGTACCGCCACGCGTCGGCGGACCTGCTGTGGCTTGACCCCACCGCACCGGCCGGCGAGCGCGTCTCCAGCAGCAGCCCGGTCTGGCACGCGGTCAGGGCACGCGCCGTCGTCCTGCGGCCCGGTGGCACCCCGCGCGCCGATGCCCTGCCCCGTACAGTGGAGTCCGCCTCGACCGTTCAGGCCCTCCTCGACGCCCCTGCCGACAGCCGGTACGGCGTTCACCACGCCTACGTCCACCCGGCCGACTCGGAACGAATCCGTGAAAGCCCGCCGGACGACATCCTCTGGCGCTTCAGCCCCCTTCCGCCTGAAAGGATCTTCCTCAGAGGATTCGCGGCCCCCAACCCCGATCGCATCGTCACGCTGAGGCAGTACATGGGGGTGGAGAACGTCGCGCAGTTCATCTCCACGACGCGGGACCGGGACCTCTGGTACAACAACCGCCGGTATCGGTACGAGATCCAGCCGGCCCTGAGCCCGGACCCCGGAGGCAGGACCGGCATCGACACCGGTTCCTTCGAAAGCGAGGTGACCTTCACCTTGCGCATGGAGCCCGAGACCGTCGTGAGCGTCTACGACCGTGACACGGACCGTACGGGCTACTGGAACTCCGCGACGCGCCAGGTGGAATGGAGCAGGGGTGACCTCCAGACAGCCGCGTCGAACCCCTACCGGGCAAGAGGCTCGTCGTCGCAGCACCACGCGTCCTCGCACCGGACATCCGTGCCCCAGCCGTCGTCGCATCAGTCGTTGTCACAGCCCCAGCCGCCGTCGTCACACCCCGGTCGTGCCGGGGGTTCGCAGAGCGCCGTGATTCCGCTGGCGATACAGGCCGCTCGTGCTCAGCGGATCTCGCCCTACCAGCAGATGTCCCACAAGCCGCCGGCATCGAGTTCCGGGCTCGCGACGAACACCTCGGCAGGAACGTCCGGCAACGGAACCCGTTTCCCAGGGCTCTACGCCGGAGGAACCCTGTACCAGGGCGGATACGCGGCACCACAGCGGCAAACCCGTCATCAGCAGGCCCTCCACCAGCAGGTTCCGTCTCTTCAGGCCCCCTTCCAGCAGGCGGCGCCCCCGGCTGTCGGCGCGCAGCCGACGGCCGATCCCGCCTTCGAGCACGTGGCGCCCCCGGCTGTCCACGTGCCGCCGACGACCGATCCCGCGTCCCACCAGCCTCCCGCCACGCCCTCCGTCTCTCAGATCCCGGACCACAACGCAGTCCATGAGGAAAGCAAGAAGAAGAGCCTCTTCTCAAAGATCTTCAAGAAGAAATGACACCCTCCGACTGCGGTAGCGCGTCACCGATGCCACAGCCACCCCGTCCGGCGGCCTTCCAGACCGGTCGCATCCGGTGCCGGCCCTTCGACTCGGCCTCGTGGAAACGTGTGCTCGGCTGGGGAGGCGGCCCTTCATCCGGCACCGCATCGTAGGGGCGAATCGATGTGTGAGCATGGTCGGAACACATGTGCATGCACCTCGCGACCGTGCCTGATCGGGCAGGCGCGAACCATCTCATCCCGAAAGGCTGATGACCGGATGGCCGATGTGGCCGAGACACCGCGGCACGAAGAACCGCTGACCGATGTGCCGGACCCGATCCGGGAGGCCGCGCGGGCGGCCCCCGACCACTGGTTCGGCATGGTCGACCCCGCCTGGCGGGGCGAGGACGCTCCACCGAACTGGGCGGTGGTCGGACAGTACCGGTCCGACTCCAGGGGAGAGGTGGTCGAGTGGCGGTACAACGACGACTATCGGCCCTCCCCGAGCGCGAACGGCTGGCCTGAGCCCACCGATCCGGTCGACGAGGCGATCCAGCTCGCGGCCGCCGGGTACGGCCCGGAGGACGACGTCTTCCGGCTGCTCGCCGATGCGGAGGTCGGCATCATGCTCGCGCCTGACGGCAGCCCGGTCCAGGCATGCAGTCCGGACGGCACTCCTGTCGTTCCGGTCTTCACCTCGAACGCCCAGCTCTGGTCCGGCGGACGGTACGCGGGGCGCACCCTCCCGGTACGGGGACTCGTACGTGATCTCGGCGACGCCACGTACCTCTACGTGAATCCCGCGGGTGCGGTCAGCATGACCGTCGCCCCGGCGCAGCTGGCGACGGACGCGGTGGCCGAGCAGCCCCAGGAGACCACCGTGGCGGCCCCCCGCAGTCTGCCCGACGTCGCTCCCGAGGGGGCCGGCGAGCAGGGCCCCGAAGTGGCCGACGAGGGGGCCGCCGACGAGCACGACACCGAGGCGGATGACGGGGTGCCCGACGAGCAGGATCCCGAGCCGGCCGCTGAGCAGGGCTCCGATCGGGAAAGCGGCAACCGAAACGTCGGTCCCCCATCGGTCTCCTCCACCCAGGAACACCTCGTCAACATCCTCAGTGGCGGAACCGGCTGATGCTTCGTCTCGTTTGAAATGCTCGGCCCTCGGCGGAGATCCCACCAGCCCAGACATAGGTGTGTTCATCGGAGAGTCCGCGAACCCTAGAATCGAAGACTGAACACCCGCACGTCATCGACCATAGGTGTTCTGAGGCAACGGCACACCAGCTCGCCCGCCCGTGATGTCACATCAGAATGCCGTGTCCACGCGTCACATCGACTCACCGGAAAGGTGTCATGACGACTTCCCAACCGAACGGTTCCCCCGACGAACCGACAGCCGTGGCATCCGAGCCGGCCGAGGCGGAGTGTGGCGGCGAGGCTGAGGAGAGGCCGGAGAGTGCCGCCTCGATGGCGGAACGCATCCTGACGCCGGCGCGGCCCCAGGGGCGTTCGGCAGTGCCGGCTGCCATGTCCGAGCCCGAAGCCGAAGAGCCCGAGCAACAGGAGGAGGGACCGGAGACCGAGGAAGCCGAAGCCGATCCCCAGGCTCTCGACACGATCGCGCTCGCGGCCGCCTCCGGGGCGTCGCCGAGCACTGCCGAGTCGGCCGCCCGGACGCCCGCCGACCAGAACGCGACCCCGTCGGCCGACGGGGAAACGGCGGCCGCGGGCACGGCGACCGCGGAATCGACCGCGGAGACGACCGCGGCCGCGGAGAGTGCCACCGAATCCGACGACGTCATCGGCGACTCCGACAGGACGGCGGCCAAGGCCGACCCCGGCCGGCCGCACAAGAGCCTGCTCGCGGGCGCAGCCATCATCGGTGCGCTGCTGCTCTCCGTGCCCTTCCTGATCGGCGGCGACGACGACGGACGGTCGGCCGCGAAGCCCGGCGCCACCCCGGGCACGGTCCTGGAGGGCATGGCGAGCGCGGTACCCGGCGTGGTCGGGTCGGAATCGCCCTCTCCGACCGCGTCCCGTACGAAGGGCGGCGCCGGGCCGAAGGGTGTCACCACCACCGGTCCGAACGGCAAGCCCATCGTCGTGACGGGGCCGAAGGCAGGCTCCGGTGGCGGCAAGAAGCCGACAGGAGGGGGCGGACCGGTCGGCGTGAAGGAGCAATCGGGCAAGACGCCATCCGGCTCCGGGGGTGCCTCGGGCGGCACCACCTCGGGTTCCGGAGGCACGTCGAGCCACACCGCCACCGGGTCCGGAAGCACGTCGACCAGTACCTCCTCCGGATCGGGAAGCACGTCGGGCGGCACTTCCTCCGGCTCCGGGACGAAGTCGAACAACACGTCCCAGACGACCTCGGGAGAGTCCTGGTCCGGCGGTGTGCAGATCTACGGCCATGCCTCCGGTCGTTGCATCGGGATCGCCAACAGCCCTGGCGCGCCCGTCGGCTCCAAGCTGGTGATCTGGGACTGCTACAACGAGTCCTACCAGCGGTGGAAGTTCGTCGACGGCACGGTGCAGTCCGAGGGCAAGTGCATGAACGTCAGCGGTGGCGCGACGAACAACGGCGCCGTCATCAACTGGACGACATGCAACGGATCGGGCGCGCAGCAGTTCCGGCTGAACTCGTCGCACGACCTGACCAACCCGCAGTCCGGCAACAGGTGCGTCGATGTCGTCGATCAGCGGACCGACAACGGCGCGCGTCTGCAGTTGTGGCAGTGCGCGGGCTCGCCCAACCAGAAGTGGAGTACGCGCACTCCCTAGGCGGATCGGCCGCCCACGCGCACGTGGGGTGCCCGCCGCTGTGACACGGCGGGCACCCTCGGGCGTACGCACAGAGGCTCGGTCGGTCAGAAGCCCCGGAAGACGCCGTCCTCCGCAGCGGCATCGACGAAGTCCTCCCAGTCCATGTTGGCGATCGAGATGTTGTTCTCGACCGCCCGGAGCACTTCCGTGACGACACGCAGTTCCTCGACCCGCGGCCGCGCGTCCCCGTCCATCCCGTCCTCCTCGTCCTCCCCGCGCACGTGGATGGCCAGCAGAGGCATCCCGGCCTCGGCCATGGCTGTCCTGTCCGCCACGATCAGGAGATCGTCCTCGTCGGGCGCCAGCGCGACGAGCTGCTCCGTGGTCAGGCCGCTGTAGGAGGGATCGTCCACGATGTGCAGATAGGCCATGTACGGGTCATCGCCCGCGGCCGGAGTGGTGACCGAGGTGCGCAGGGCCAGCCAGGCCGCCTCGTCGGAGAAGTCGGTACGGATCAGCAGGGTGTTGTCGCTCTGCGGAAGCTTGTTCATGGCCTGATCTCCTTGTGCGTGAGTGATGACCGCGGGACGGGCGACGTCCGGCATACGTGTTCCGTCCATGCTCTGCCTGGCCGACCTTTTCACACGTATGCGGTGTGTGCGATAGCCCCGGATCCGACAGTCGTCCGACCCAGGAAGGGAACGCTTCTGGCATCTGAGACGCAGTCATTCGACGGATGTGTGGCCCATGCAGGTTCTTGGAGACTGAACGGAGATCGAGCGGGCACTCGTCGCCCGCGGCGCCCGGTGCCGGCGGGCCCGGTCCACGCACGGCCCGCCTCGTGCGCGATGACCCGCCGGCCACGGGCGGCTCCGCCCCTTCATGGCGGCTCTGGCCCGTGCGACTCCCCGTCACGCGCCGGACGCGCTCACGACCGACGAAAGGCAACCGGCATGCCCACCTTTGCCGACCACGTCATCGCCTCGCTCCAGGCCTCCGGCGTGCGACGTCTGTACGGTCTGCCCGGTGACTCCCTCAACGGGCTGACGGACGCCATACGGCGCGCCGACGGCGTCGACTGGGTGCACGTCAGGCACGAGGAGAGCGCCGCCCTCGCGGCGGCGGCCGAGGCCGGGCTGACGGGCGAGCTGTCCGTCTGCGTCGGCAGCTGCGGCCCGGGCAACCTGCACCTGATCAACGGGCTCTTCGACGCCCAGCGAAGCCGGGTGCCGGTCCTCGCCATCGCAGCCCAGATCCCCGGAGCCGAGGTCGGAACCGGCTACTTCCAGGAGACCCGCCCGCAGGAACTGTTCGCCGACTGCAGCGTCTACGCGGAGGTCGTCACCAGCCAGGAGCACGGGCCCCGCATCCTCGCGACGGCGATGCGGGCGGCCGTCGAACGCAGGGGAGTGGCGGTCGTGGTCGTCCCCGGCGAGATCTTCCTCGGCCGGACCGACCGTGACGTGGCGCCCGCCGTCGTGCGCCCGGCCGGGACCGTCGTCCGTCCGGACGACCGCGACCTGGGCAAGGCCGCCGACTTCCTGAACGGCGCACGGCGCGTGACGATCCTGGCGGGTGCCGGCGCCGCCGGTGCCCACGACGACCTGGTCCGGCTCGCCGAGACCCTCAAGGCGCCCGTCGTGCACGCGCTGCGGGGCAAGGAGTACGTCGAGTACGACAATCCCCACGACGTCGGCATGACCGGCCTGCTCGGCTTCGCCTCCGGCTACAAGGCGATCGAGGAGGCGGACACCCTGCTGATGCTCGGCACCGACTTCCCCTACCGGCAGTTCTATCCGCGCGATGCCAAGGTCGTCCAGCTGGACATCCGCGGCGAGCAGATCGGCCGCCGCACCCACGTCGACCTGCCCCTGGTCGGCAGCGTGCGTGACACCCTTCCCGCGCTGCTGCCGCTGCTGGTCACCAAGACGGACCGCGAGCACCTCGACGCAGCCCTCGCGCACTACGCGCGCACCCGCAGGTCGCTGGACGCGCTCGCCGTCAACGACCACGACCGCACGCCGATCCACCCGCAGTTCGTGGCGAGCACGCTCGACCGCCTCGCCGACCGTGACGCGGTCTTCACGGTCGACGTCGGCTCCCCGGTGGTCTGGGCGGCCCGCTATCTGCACTTCAACGGGCACCGGCGGCTGCTCGGCTCCTTCAATCACGGCACCATGGCCTGCGCCCTGCCGCAGGCCGTGGGCGCACAGGCGGCCTACCCCGGCCGTCAGATCGTCTCGCTGTCCGGCGACGGCGGGCTCACCATGCTCCTCGGCGAGCTGTTCACGCTCCGGCAGAACGCCCTGCCCGCGAAGATCGTCGTCTTCAACAACGGATCGCTGAACTTCGTCGAGCTGGAGATGAAAGCGGCGGGCATCGTCAACTACGCCACCGCGCTGGACAATCCGCAGCTCGCCGAGGTCGCCGCCGCGATCGGCCTGTGGGCACGCCGGGTCGAGCGGCCCGGCGACCTGGAGGACGCGCTCAAGGGCGCCTTCGCGCACGACGGGCCGGCCCTGGTCGAGGTGATGACCGCCCGCCAGGAGCTGTCCGTTCCTCCGGCGATCACCGTGGAGCAGGCCAAGGGCTTCACCCTCTACGCCCTCCGCACCATTCTCTCCGGCCGGGGCGGGGAGCTCCTCGACCTGGTCTCCACGAACGTCGCCCGCCGGATCCTGCGCTGACCCCACCGTAGCGAGACATGTGACTCGCTACCGGCCCACCTCATGGTTGCCTCAAGCGACTTTCTGGCTCGGGCACACCATCAGACCCCTGTAAGGAAGAGGAACCTCATGACACCCACCCCGCACGCAGGCGCGCGGGCCTCCACCCGTCGCGGAGCCGGGTCCGCCCACGAGCCCATGACGCACGCACAGATCATGCGCGCACTGTCCGGGCTGCTGCTCGGGCTGTTCTGCGCCATCCTGTCCTCGACCGTCGTCACCAACGCGCTGCCGAGGATCATCAGCGACCTGGGCGGCGGCCAGTCCGCCTACACCTGGGTCGTCACCTCCTCCCTCCTCGCGGTCACCGCGTCCACCCCGTTGTGGGGCAAACTCGCCGACCAGTTCAGCAAGAAGGTCCTGGTTCAGTCGGCACTGATCGTCTACGTCGTCGGCTCCCTGGTGGCCGGCATCGCGCAGAATCCCGCGACGCTCATCTCCGCCCGGGTCGTCCAGGGACTGGGCGGTGGCGGCCTGTCCGCCCTCGCGCAGGTCGTCCTGGCCGCGATGATCTCCCCGCGTGAGCGCGGGCGGTACTCCGGCTACCTGGGCGCGACCTTCGCCGTCGCCACCGTCGGCGGCCCGCTGCTCGGGGGTGTCATCACCGACACCGACTGGCTCGGCTGGCGCTGGTGCCTCTTCGTCGGCATCCCCTTCGCCGTCGTCGCCCTGTTCGTGCTCCAGCGGACGCTGAACCTGCCGGTGGTCGAGCGCCGGGTCGAGGTCGACTGGGCCGGTGCCTTCTTCGTCACCGCGGCCGTCTGCGTCCTGCTGATCTGGGTCACCTTCGCCGACGACGCGTACGACTGGCTGTCGTGGCAGACGTACACGCTGGTCGGCGCGTCGATCGTGCTGACGCTGGTCTTCCTGTTCGTCGAGACGAGGGCCGCCGAGCCGATCATGCCGCTGCGGCTGTTCCGCAACGCCACCATCACGCTCGCCTCGGCCGCCTCCCTGCTCGTCGGCATCGCGCTGTTCGCGGGCACGGTCTTCCTCAGCCAGTACTTCCAGCTGGCACGTGGCGAGTCCCCGACCATGTCGGGCGTCATGACGATCCCGTTCATCGCGGGCCTCTTCGTCTCCTCCACCGTCTCCGGCCGCATCATCACCACGACGGGCAAGTGGAAGGGGTGGCTGCTGACGGGCGGTGTCCTGCTGACCGGGGGCCTGGCACTGCTGGGGATGCTCCGCTACGACACGTCGTACCCGTACACAGCCTCCTGCACGGCGCTGATGGGACTCGGCGTCGGCATGACGCTCCAGAACCTCGTGCTGTGCACACAGAACCAGGTGTCCCCGTCGGACCTGGGCGCCGCGTCCTCCACGGTGACCTTCTTCCGGTCTCTGGGTGGTGCGGTGGGCGTCTCGGTGCTCGGCTCGGTCCTCACCACCCGCATCGGCCACCATGCCCGCGAGACCATCACCGGGCTCGACCCGCAGGACCGGGCGACCGCCGCGAAGGCCGCCGGCAGCGGCCGGCTGCCCGACCTCGCGGTGTTGCCCGTCCCGGTCCGCACGTGGCTGGAAAGCGCCTACGGACACGGCATCGGCGACATCTTCCTGTACGGCGCGCCCATCGCCCTGCTCGCCTTCCTGGTGACGCTGTTCATCAAGGAGGTCCCGTTGCGCGCCTCCAGCGGCCTGGACCAGGCGGCCCGGGCCGCGGAGGTCGAGGCCGCCGAAGAGGCGGCGGCCTCCGGCAGCGTGGCGGTCCGTGGCCGTGTCCTCGCCGCCGAGGGCCGGCAGGTCCTGCAGGGCGTGGTCACGCTGACCTCCGCGGAGGGCCGCGAGTTGAGCCGCTCGGCCGTCCGGGCCGATGGCTCGTATGCCGTGGACGCACCCGGCACCGGGCGTTATGCCTTGGTCGCCTCCGCCGAGGGGTACCAGCAGCAGACGTCCACGATCGAGGTGACGGAAGAGCCGCTCGTCCACGACATCCGAGTGACGGCGTCCATGGGCTGACCGTCCCGGCCCGGCCGGGCCTGTCCCGGCAGGGACGACCGCCCGCACCCGTGGGGGAACGAGGGCAGGCGGCCGTCCCGTTCTCCACGTCCTGGTCTGATCTGTCGTCAACCGATCAGTGGAGAGCCTTGCCGATGAGTCAACGGCTCTGACAGGCACCCCGGTTCACCGCTCACCCCACCTCGCCGCCCACCGCCCGCGTCACCGCGACCGCCGACGCCCGTACCCCGGGCCCGAGCGCGGCGAGGGCGCCGACGACAGCCGCGCCCGCGAACAGCGCCAGCAGGGTCGCCCACGGTACGGAGATCACCGCCCCCTGCTGCCCCGCCACCGCCGCCACCCCGGCCGCGGTGCCCGCGAGGACACCCAACCCGGCGCCCAGGGCCGACACCACCACCGACTCCACCCGCAGCATGGACCGCACCCCGGCACGGTCCAGACCGACCGCGCGCAACAGGCCGATCTCCCGGGTCCGTTCGAACACCGCCATGCCCATGGTGTTGGCCACACCCAGCACCGCGACGGCGACCGTGACGCTGAGCATCGCGTACAGGACCGACAACAGCGCACCGAACCCCTGCTCCGCCTCCCGAGCCGCATCCGCCCGGTCCTGGACGAGCAGGACCGGATTGCGCAGCTCACGGCGGATCTCCTCCTTCAGTGCCGCCGTGTGCCCCGGCTCGGCCCGTACCAGGACGGCGTGAACCTCACCGGCAGGTGTGCCGTCCACCGTGAGGGCCTGTTCGGGCAGCAGGGCCGGACCGAGGGCCTCGGGACCGTCGTAGACCGCGACGATCTGCCGGTCCAGACTCCGGCCCTCCGCCGCCCCCTCGTCCGACAGCTCCCGGCCGGTGACACGGTCGCCCACCCGCCAGCCGTGCTCCTCGGCGAGGGCGCCGGTGACCGCGATGCCAGCGGCCAAGTCGTGGAGGTCACCGGCCCGCACGTCGAGGTCGGCGAGCCGACCCTCGGCCACGGCCTGCGGATCGACGACGGCCGCCCACAGGTCGGAGCCGTCGGACAGCCCGAAGCCCGCCTCGCGCACCGAACTGACCGCCGTCACCCCAGGCAGCCGCGCCACGCGCGCGGCCGTGTCCGCGCCGATCTCGGCGAAGTCGATCGCGGTGATCCGCAGATCGGTGGGCAGGGCGGCCTCGGCCTCGCGCCCCGCCGTGGCGCTCAGCGAGGCCAGTGCCACCGTGACCGCCGCGACGAGGGCCAGGCACACGGTGAGCGCACCGGCCGTCGCGGCCGTACGCCGGGGATTGCGGCGCGCGTTGGCCAGGGCCAGGGTGCCGCTCATGCCGACGAGCCGCCTCACCGGCGCCCGGAGTACGCGGGTGACGGCACGCGACAGCTGAGGCGTGAGCAGGATCAGCCCGACCAGCAGGATCGGCGTGGCGAGGGCCAGGACGGCGAGGTCTCCCGCTCCGGCCGCCAGCAGCAGCGCTCCGGCGGAGGTGACGGCGAGGCCGGTCCAGTTGCGGCGCCGCAGCGTGAGGGAAGGGGCCGGCACGTCCGTGCGCAGCGCTGCCACGGGGGAGACCGCGGCGGCACGGCGCGCGGGGACGAATGCGGCGGCGGCCGTGCACAGCACACCGACGGACAGGGCCGTCAGCAGGGGAAGCGGGGCCGGCACGTCCAGCGGCGCCGCGGCCGGGGGACCGGCCCCCGGGCGGAACAGGACGGTGAGCAGTGCCGCCACGCCGACCCCGAGGGCGTATCCGGCCGCTCCCGCGACGGTGCCGACGACGGCCGCTTCGGCGAGAACCTGGGCAAGTACCCGGCGACGGCTCGCCCCCACCGCCCGGAGCAGGGCGTGTTCGCGGGCGCGCGCCGCGCTGAGCATGGAGAAGGTGTTGCTCACCAGGAACGCGGAGACGAACAGGGCGATCCCGGCGAACAGCAGCAGCAGCGTGCCGAGTTTCTCGCGGTCGGGTGCCGCCGCGGCCTCCGCTTCCAGCTCCGCGCGGGTCACCGCCTCCAGGCCACGCGGCAGGACCCGCGCCACGCGGTCCGCGAGGACCGACGCCGACGTGCCCGGGACTGCCGTCAGCGTCACCGACCCGTACCGTCCGGGCGCCGGCGCGAACAGCGTGCGGGCGGTGGCGGGGTCGAAGGCGGTGACCGTGCCGCCCGTCGCGGTGGCGGGGTCGTACACGGTGAACACACCGGTCAGCCGGGCCGAGCGGACCTGCCCGGCGACGACGACCCGTACTCGGTTGCCGACCCGGTATCCGGCCCGCGAGGCCGACCACACGTCGACCGCGACCTCCCCGGGACCGTGCGGCCCGCGCCCGTGCGTCAGCGGGTAGCGGGGATCGGTGCCCCGCGCGCCCGGGACGAAAGCGACGCCCGTCGCGGCGGAGGGCGGCCCCACCAGGGTGCCGTCACGGGCCACGAGGAACGCACGGCCGCGCAGGGTGCCCCGGGTCGCCGACACCCCGGGCAGCGCGGCGAGCCGGCGTCGCAGTGACTCGTCGGGATCCGTGCCTCCTCCGGTGACACGCACCTCCACCGACACGTCGGGGCGCGAGGCCCGCTGGACCTGCTCGGCACCTTGGGCCAGGGACCGGGTGTACAGCAGCGAACCGCTGACGCAGGCCGCCCCGATCAGTACGGCCAGGGCGGGCAGCACGAAGCGGCGCCAGTCGCGGAGCACGGAGCGAACGACGGTGCGGAACATGGGACCTTCCGATGGGGCGGGACAGGCGCGGGGGAGAAGTGCGACGGCCGGACGGCACGGAGCAAGGCCGCCGACGGCGTCCGGCCCAGCGGCCGGACGGTCCGATCCTCGCCGTGGCCGGACGTCCGCGAATCGGCCGATGGGCCGGAACCGCGGAGGCCGGACCGGTGCTCCTCGGCCGAACGGCCGAGGCGGGGCGGCGGGGCGGCGCAGTAGCGTCCACGGCATGAACCCGCTCTTCGACGTCCCGGCAGGAGGCAGGCGGATCGCGGCGGTCGGCGCGGGGGTGCCGCTGCTGGCCGCGGTGGCCGCCGAGGGAGCCGACACCGGATCCCTCGCCCTGGCCGTGGCCTGGACGCTCGCCGGCGGCCTCCTGTCGGCCGCCGTCGCGACGCGCCGGGACCGCTTCGACGCGGTGGCCGCCGCCGGCGTCCTCGCGTCCTGTCTAGCGACCCTGCTGACCACCCTGGGGGCCGACAGGCCCGAGACGACCTTCGGGATCGTGGAGACCGGCGCCCTGCTGCTGGTCCTCGTCCGCGCGGTGCGCCTGCGCCCGCCGCTACGGGCGGCGGCCCTGGCCGGCGGGGCCCTGACCGCACTGACCGTGATCGTGCTGAGGCTGCCGCCGTCCGAGTACGAACCGTTGGTGCCGTTCCTGGTCCCCGCCCTCTGGTGCGCCGCCGTCCTGGCGACGGTGCTGGGCCTCTACCTCCGGCTGCACGACCGCTACCGGACTCGGGAGCACCAGGCCGTCGTCCAGTCGCAGCGCCTGGAGTACGCACGGGAGTTGCACGACTTCGTCGGCCACCACGTGACCGCGATCATCGCCCAGACCAAAGCGGTGCGGTACGCCACCGCGGCGGGTCGGCCGCCGTCGCCGGAGGAACTCGACGGCATGCTCGCGGACATCGAAGACGCCGGTTCGCAAGCCATGCGGTCGATGCGCAGCATGGTGGCCGTCCTGCGCGAGCCGGATCATCCGACGGGCGTGGAGGGCCCGTACGGCGGCCTCGCCGACCTGCGCACGCTGACGGACCGCTTCCCGGCGACCGGCCCGGTCCCCACGCTCACCCTCGACCCACGGCTCGTGGCCGGCCAGTTGCCGCCCGGCATCGCCACCACCGTGCACCACGTCGTCCGCGAATCGCTGACCAACGTGCGCAAGCACGCCCGCCGGGCGAAGGCGGTCACCGTGGACGTACGCCTGGACGACGGCACCGCCCCCGCCGTGCTCGTGTCGGTGACCGATGACGGGGCGGACTCCGCCGCGGCCGGCGGGGAAGGCGGCGCCTCCACCGACCCCGTACGCCGGACGCGGTCCCACTACGGTCTCGTGGGCCTGGCGGAGCGTGCCGCCATGGTGGGCGGCACCGTGACCGCGGGCCCGCGAGCGGGTGTGGGCTGGGTCGTCGAGGCACGTATCCCCCTGCCCGGCCCGCTGCCCACACCCGGCGACGACCGGCCGGCCGCCACGCCTGCCACCCTGGACGCATGACGATCAGCATCCTCATCGCCGACGACCAGCAGATGATCCGCTCGGCCTACGGCATGATCCTGGGCGCGCAGCCCGACATGGAGGTCGTCGCCTCGGTGGCCGACGGCGCCACCGCCGTGCGGGAGGCCCGGCGGCTGCGCCCGGACGTGTGCCTGTTGGACATCCGAATGCCGGGCCTGGACGGCCTGGAGGCGACCCGCCTGCTGGCGGGCCCGGACGCATCCGATCCGCTGAAGGTCCTCATCGCCACCACCTTCGACCTCGACGATTACGTGTACCGGGCGTTGCGCAACGGTGCCCACGGGTTCCTGCTCAAGGACGGTTCCCCCGCACTGCTCGTCGAGGCCGTGCGGGCCGTGGCCGCCGACAACGCCCTGATCTCCCCCTCGGTCACGGTCAGACTGCTGAAGCACATGACCGACGCCGCGGCGGAGGCCGCTCCCGGCCAGCCGGCGCCGCAGCCTCCGGGCCCCCGCCCGTCGGCGCCCGAGCTCACGCTCACCGCCCGTGAGCTGGACGTCGTGCGACTCGTCGCCCGCGGCCGTACGAACGAGGAACTGGCGGCCGAGCTGTACGTCTCCCTCTCCACCGTCAAGACGCACCTCGGCAGCGTCCAGCGCAAACTCGCCGCCCGCAACCGGGTCGAAATCGCTGCCTGGGCCTGGGAGAACGGCGTCATGGGCACACGGCGGGCGGGGGATGCCCCCGTCGGTCCGGCATGACGGCACGGGCCGATTCACGAATGATCGTCACCGGGCACCCGTCCCCACGGGTACCCGGTGACACCGGCCGCGGTCTTTGAGTCCCCAGCCGACCGCGGCCGCCCGGAGTTCCATACATATGTTTCTCGCTCCGGACACACGGCACGAGGAAGCAGTCCGGTGCTTCCGGCCGATGTGCAGAGGAAGCACCTTACATGTGTGCGACGTGGATCCCCGTCGGGGTGTTTCCTCGGGCCGAGGAAAGGCCCAGCTCGTCCGCGATCTCCGGGACCGTCGTCACCGCGTCCCGGGCGGTGCGGAAGTTCACGAAACACGTCTGCGGGACGGGCGGCCGTCGACGGCGGCGGGTGCGAGGAAGACCCGGCCGTCGGCCTGCACGGCGCGGGCGAGCCGTTCGTTGTGGGCGTCGGGTCCGGCGTCGTCCATGCCGGGCACGACGTGCGTGAGTGATGCACAAACCGTAGGGCTCGCCCTATGGTCCGCCCGCCGGACCGTTGCGCATGCTGAGGGCATGTGCATCGACATCGTCGTCGTCGACGACGACCCAGGATTCCGCCGCATGGCCACGACGCTGCTGACGGCACGGGGGCTGCGGGTCGTGGCGGAATCCCGGGACGGTGCCTCGGCCCTGGCCGCGGTGCGGGAACACCGCCCCCAAGGACTGCTGCTCGATCTCCACCTGCCCGACCTGGACGGACTGAGCGTGGCCCGACAGCTGGCCCAGGAGGAGGCTCCGCCGCGGATCGTCCTGACCTCCACCGACAGGTCGTTGTGGTCGCAGGAGGAACTGGAGACAGCCGGCATCGAGTGCTTCGTGGCCAAGGACAAGCTGGTCGATGCCGATCTGCGGAGCCTGTTCACCTCCGCCACGACCTGACGGTCCGCCCCGGGCTGAGGCCCTCCCGCCACTGCCCGGCGGACGGCTACTGACCGAGGTAGCGCAGCACCGCGAGCACCCGCCGGTGCTGCCCGGACGCCGCCTGACTGAGGCCCAGCTTCATGAAGATGCCGGTCACATGGCGCTCCACGGCCGCGACGCTCACGAAGAGCTGCTCGGAGATGCCCGTGTTGGAGTGGCCCTCGGCCATCAGTGACAGGACCTGCCGTTCCTTCGGCGTCAGCCCCGCCAGCGGGTCCTGCGGACGCTTGCGTCCCAGCAGCGCCGAGATGACGTCCGGGTCGAGCGCCGAGTCGCGGGCCATGACGCGTTCCACGGCGTCGACGAGGACCTGGGGGCTGGCGACCTTCTCCTTCAGCAGGTAGCCCACCCCGCTCGGGTCGTCGCCGACCAGGTCGAGCGCGTAGGAGGCGTCGAGGAACTGGGACAGCACGATGACGGCGGTCTCCGGCCGCGCGGCGCGGATCTTCCGTACGGCGTCGAGACCGTCCGCCTCCAGGGCCGGCGGCATCCGGATGTCGGTGATCACCACGTCCGGGTGGTGCTCCTCGGCGGCGCGGACCAGGTCCACCGCGTTGTCCACGGACGCGACCACGTCGATGCCCGCCCTGCCCAGGATGGTCGCGATCCCCTCGCGCACGATCGGCTGGTCTTCTCCGAGCACCGCCCGCAATGGTTCGCTCATGACGGCATCGTAGCCTGAGCCGATCTACGCATACATGACAAGAGGCGCAGGCCCCGCAGTGTGGGGTGTGCCCTACAGAAGCATGGGGGATCCCCGAGGAAGGCCGAGGGATCGCACGACAGATCCCGATACGTCATCAGCCGAAACTTGGTGTCTGGAAGGGGAGTTACGGCACGGTGGCCGCGGCCGGAACGCTCCTCGGGGTGCACCTGGCCGTACAGGGCGCGCAGCGACTGCTCGCGGCCCGCAGGTCCGGGCCATCGAATGAGGCGGCCCCGACCCGGGGCAGCCCACGACATTCCACGTCCGGGCCGGCCGACCGGCCCGGTCCCTAGGAGGCGACCATGAAGCAGTGCCACCTCTCCCTGGAGATCACCCTCTGGGGGACGTCCGAGCTCCCCCTGGAGCTGAACTGCGAGTTCTCCTACGACACCCGCGACCCGCTGGCCGTCACCCTGATCCTGAACAGCGACGGCGAGCGGCCGGTGCGGTGGAACCTCTGCCGGCGACTCCTCGCCGACGGCCTGGTCTCCAGGGTCGGCGAGGGCGACGTGGTGCTCTGGCCGCTGTTCGACAGGGACGGTGAGCAGCCCTCCTTCTGCGTACGTCTGGGAGGAGGAGACCGCGCGGCGCTCTTCGAGGTCCCCACCGAGCCGGTCAGCCGGTGGCTCGCCCGGACGTGGGACATGGTGCCCAGCGGGACCGAGCTGGACGGCGTCGACTGGGACGAGCTGCTCCAGCTCGCGGAATGACGTGAACCGACGGTGGGAACGGCCGGCTCAGTCCCGTATCGGTATCCGGATCAGAAGGGTGGTGCCGCCGCCGGGAGGGGAATCGATGGTCAGTCTGCCGTCGAAAGCGGCCACGCGGTCCGCCAGGCTGGTCATCCCGCTGCCGGCGTCGGCCTTGCCCACACCGCCTATCCCGTCGTCGACGACCTTGATCTGCAGCACCTCCCCGAACTCCACGAGGACGTCGATCCGGGACGCCTGGGCGTGCTTGACCGCATTGGTCACGGCCTCGGCCACCACGAAGTACGCGTTCGCCTCCACGGTGGGGGAGATCCTGCGCTCGTCCTCGCAGGCGACGACCGTGGGTACCGGACACCGGGACGCCAGATCCCGCACCGCCGGCACCAGACCCTTGACCGTCAGCACCAGCGGGTAGATCCCCGAGGCCAGTTCCCGCAGTTCGTTGATCGCCGTCTGAGCGATGTCGATCGACTGATCCATGAGGTCGGTCGCGGACGATTCCGTGTCGGGGAGCAGCTCACGGGCAAGCCGCAGGCTGATCATCAGGCTCACCAGGCGCTGCTGCGCGCCATCGTGCAGGTCCCGGGCGGTACGCCGGTGCACGGCCTGGGTGCTCTCCATGATGCGGCGGCGACTGTCCTGGAGGGAGGCGGCCATGCTGTTGAAGGAGGTGCCCAGTGCCCCGATCTCCGCGATCCTGCTGCTGGGCACCCGCACGCCCAGGTCACCACCCGCCAGTTCCTGTGCCGCTGCCGCCGCCCCGCGCACCGGTCGTACCACCGCGCGATGCTGGAGCACCGTGAAGACGGCACACAGCGCCGTCGACGCCGCGAGCCCGACGGCGGCGGCGAGCACCGCTTGGTGGCTGTTGGTCCCCGCGGCGTCCGTGCGCTCCGCGAGCTGGACGCGTTCGTCGGCCATGTACTGGTCGAACAGGGCCCGCAAGGCGTCGACGCGCCGCTTGCCCTCGGTCGCCTGCTCCAGGCCACCGGCGGCGGGGTCGCCGCGCCGGACCATCTCGACCAGCGGGATCGAGTAGTCGTCGAGGAAGGACCGCACGTCCCGCGCGATCCGTTCGGCGGCATCCCGCTGGCCCGAGGAGGTGGTGCTGTCGGTGAACTGCCGGCTCTCCGCGGGCAGCGCCTTGCGCGCCGCGTGCCACGGCTCCAGGAACCCCTCGCGCCCGGTGATGACATAGCCGCGCTGTCCGGTCTCCAGGTCGACGAGGAGCTGCTCCATGGTTCCGGCGTTGACGAGGGCGGTCCGCGAGGCCCGCCTGTCCGAAATGGAGGTGTTCGCGTCGTTGATCGCCCACAGCAGGACCGCGAACGCGACACCGATCAACAGGGCGAGCAGGCCGCTCGTCGCGACCGTGAGGCTCGTCAGCCCCAGTCGCCGACCCTTGTGTTTCCGCCCTGTGTTCATGGATTGCCTGCCCCCGATGGAATGGATGACGACACCAAAGTGTGCAGTGCATCCGCGAGGAGCAGAAGACACGTCCGGGAAATGGGAGGCTGAGCACACCGGACACACATGCGCCGATCGCCGCGGACGTCGTATGCATGCACGTCAGCAGGGATACGTATGTTGTGGTCCGAATGCACAGGAAGAAGGAGACGGTCGGCCACCGACCACGCGGCTTCCTCGAGCTCGCCGGTGTCGCCGCTCCGGACGAACGCCTCTACGGGGAGACGACCCGGTTCCCCTCCCGAGACGCGTACACCGATCGGCTCGCGCTCCGGGCCCGCCCGTACGACCCGGTCACGGTGCTGCGCCCGCTGTCCCGGCTGGTGCTGCTCGGCGGGCTCGCCGCCTTCCAGGACTTCGGCAGCTTCCCGCTGCGTGTGGAGCCGGTCAGAACGGTGACGATGAGGGACGATGGGGCTGTGGGGGCCGGGTCCTCGAGGGTTCGAGAGGGCAGACTTGCATTGTGTGGTGTCACCGGTCAGTATGGTTACGTGAATCATGCCTTTCCCTGTGGGACGCTCTGTCTGGACTTCGTCGGCACGCTGCGGGCGCGGCGCAACGCCATGCCGCTGGAGAAGCTGGCCACGCCCGGACTCCTGGACGACTGGTTCGTGGAGTCGGGGATGATGGATCTGGAGCCCGGCGCGAGCGAGGCCGACGTGATGGTCGCCGTGCAGCTGCGCGAGGCCGTCTACGACCTGGTCGTGGCGCGGCTGGACGGTCGGCCCCTGCCGCCGGAGGCGGTGGCCGAAGTGAACATGCACGCCTCCGGCCTGCCGGTGACCGTGCGACTGGGGCCGGACGGCGTCGTGAGCACGGGCCCGGTCGCCCAGGGGCTGGCCTCGCTGGCCCGTGAGGCGGTGCAGCTCCTGGGCGGCGACGATGCCGCGCTGCTGCGGGAGTGCGCCCGTCCGGAGTGCACGCAGGTCTACCTCGACCGCTCGCGCGGCCACCGCCGCGAATGGTGCGCCATGCGGACCTGCGGCAACAGGGTCAAGGCCGCCAACTACCGGGCGCGCCAGCACGCCGAGCAGGCCTGACCGCACCGGCCGAGACCCCACGGGACGGCGCCGACCACCCGACTCGCGTGGTCGGCAGAGGTGATTCGATACGTGACGAGGAAGGTGACGGACGATGGCAGGCAGTGAGGAAAGGGCCGTACTGGCGGGCGGTTGCTTCTGGGGGATGCAGGAGCTCATACGCAACCAGCCGGGCGTTCTGACGACACGGGTGGGGTACAGCGGCGGTGACCTGGCCCATCCGACGTACCGCCACCACCAGGGGCACGCGGAATCCATCGAGATCGTCTTCGACCGGACGGCGACCGACTACAGGACCCTCCTCGAGTTCTTCTTCCAGATCCACGACCCGACCACGAAGGACCGACAGGGCAATGACATCGGGGACAGCTACCGCTCCGCCGTGTTCTACCTGAACGACGAGCAGCGGCAGGTGGCCCTGGACACCATCGCCGACGTCGAGGCCTCGGGACTGTGGCCGGGCCCGGTGGTCACCGAGGTCACGCCGGCCGGCACGTTCTGGGAGGCCGAGCCCGAGCACCAGGACTACCTGAGGCTCTACCCGGACGGCTACACATGCCACTTCCCGCGCCCCGGCTGGCGACTGCCCAGACGAGAAGAGTCCTGACCCGCTCAGCGCGACAGCGAGGCGGCGTCTCCCATCACGATGACGGGCGCCTTCGCGGGGTCGAGTGCGCGAAGCAGCTCCTTCATGTGCTGCTTCGCGATGCTGACGCACGCATGGGTCGGTCCTCCGTGATCGACGTGCACCCAGACGCCACCGCCCTTGGCCCTGCCCAACGGCCGGGTCCAGTCCCGCGGTGACGTGCCGGGTTCGCGGTTGTAGTCGATGGCGACGACGTAGTCGAAGGACCCGGCCAGCGGCTCGCCCTTGAATCCCGTGCCGCTGATCGAGAAGCCGCCGGAGTGGTCGTACGGGAGACGAGCGCCCGGGTCGGGCAGCAGCCCGCCCGCCGCCGTGAGGCCGTAGACCCCCACCGGAGAGCGCAGGTCTCCCAGGCGGTGGTCGTCGGTCCAGCCCTTGAACCCGTTGTGCGCGGGCCAGGAACCGTCGGCGGGCCGCCACCCCACGTCCGTTCGCTCGTAGAGCCGGACCGTCGAGGTGGATGCGTCAGCGCCGTCGCCGGTGACGAGCAGGACCTGGCGGGATCCGGCAGGGATGTCGGCCAGCATGGCCGGTCCCACCCCGGGCAGAACACTCGGCCCCGGCGCGTGCTCGACCGCCGTGGCGGGGAGCTCCGGGAGACTGGCGGCGAGGGGCGCCTGTACGGGCTCGGGGGGCCGGGACGCCGAGCCGGTGCCGTCTCCGACGGCGCAGCCACTCAGCGCGACCATGGAACCGAGTACTACGCCAAGCACGGGGCCGTAGCGGCTCGACGTACGGAAGGTGCGGGCGGGATACGGCCGCTGCCTTTGCGGGGTGCGTATGTGATTCACACCTGTGCAACAGCCTGGACCCCGCCAGGGGTTCACTCGGACATGATCCGGGCGCCCCACCGGTACGGGCGCCCGTGGGCCCGGTCAGATGACTTACCGGCGGGCGTCCCGGCGCTGCATCACACTTCAGGGTCAGGTGACGGATGTCGTGGCGGTCCTGTTGCGGGAGGGTCGGAGGGTGGGATCTCGGACCAGGGAAGGGATTTCTGCCATGAACGGGGAACAGGCCGGTGTCCAGGCGGGCCAGGCGGGGGAGCTGCCGGTGTTCTGTCTGGACGTTCGTCGGGTGCTGGACGGTGTGCCGCTGCTGCCCGTCCGGGCCGAGTTCCGGTTCGAGATGTCGTCGCCGATGCTGGTGTCGGTGACGTTCACTCCGTGGCGCGGGCAAGCCGTGACGTGGCGTATCAGCCGTGAGCTGCTGTACCTGGGCTTGTACGAGGAGAGTGGCGAGGGCGACGTACAGGCGTGGCCGGTGCGGGGCGAAGCGGGGGAGACGGCCTCCTGGCTGCTGTTGGAGTCGAGGACGAGCAGCGCGGTGTTCGAGTTGCCGGTCGCGGAGGTCGAGGAGTGGCTGGACGCCACGTACGAACTCGTACCGGCGGAGGTGGAGGCACACACCCTGGACTGGGACGCCTTCCTCGGTGAACTGCAGGATGTCGGTGAACGTTCCGGCGACTGATCCACAGGCCTGGGCGCAGTCACCTGACTGATGCGCGCCCGGAAGGGACCGAAGGGACGGGATATCCGGATGTCCCTCGGGGGACTGACACAGGAGCGCACCGGCGGGGGCGGGCCTCTGCCCGGCCCCGCCCCCGCCGAAGGTCGTCAAGCGGTGAAGGCCGTCCAGGACTCCTCGACGTGGAATCCGGCTCGCTCGAAGAGCGGCACTGCCTCGTCGCTGGAGTGGAGATATGCCGTGTGCGCCCCGGCGTGCGTGGCGTCCTGCACGACCGTGTCGGTGATCGCCCTGGCCAGGCCGCGGCGCCGGTACTCGGGAAGCGTGCCGATGTTGGCGAGCCCGACGTGCTGCTCGGTGAGGATTCCCAGCCCGGCCGCCACAGGCTCCCCGTCCGCTTCGGCGAGATAGGCGCGGACGAAGGGCAGGCTGAGCACGGCAGGCGTGTAGAGGCTGGTGATGACCGCGGGTGGGGCACCGAACGCGGCGCCGAGAACCTCGGCGAAGGTCTCGGACTCATCGCTTCGCAGGGGCCGCACCGGACCCCCGCCGCCGGCTGTCTCCTTCCGAGTGCCTGTCAGCCGACGGAGCATGAAGGGCTGCCGGGAGACCGTTCCGAGTCCGTGGTCGAGGGCCAGCCCGACGAGGGCCTCCTCCGGCTCTCCCCGCAGTCGGATGCTCCAGGGCAGTCTCTGCGCCTGCTTCGCGGCGTTCTCGCACAGCAGGCCGATCTCCGTCGTGTCGGGTGCGGCAGCCACGCTGACGATCCCGTTCAGCGCGGGGATCTGCGAGCGGGTGAACGCCAGCAGAGCACCGCCGGGACCATGCTCGACGAAGCCGTTCGGAAGCGATTCGGCGAGAGCCTCGACTGCCGCGCGGAAGGCTCCGGCGGCCTGGCTCACCACATCTCGATTGTCCATATGTGTGAGTGTAGCTCGACACACATGTCTCTTCTCGGGAGATCGACGTACGTACCGATGCCGTCCGCTGCGCGATCAGCGCTCGTCGGAGGGGCGGTCGGTCCTGCCGGACTCTCGACATGTCGCGGACGGAGCGTCAGTGGGGGCCAGGCACCCATGGTGCCTGGCCCCCTTCTCCCGCTTGCACAGAGCAAGCTGCATCAGTGCGCCCACGTCCCGGTCGGGGGATGCCGGAGCGTGGGCGCACGCCCGCAGCCTCGTCGCCGAGGCACGGGAGTCTCACCTACTTGGTAACGAGGGGCGGAGCCGGCGGGTTCACGCGAGGTCACGGAGTCTTCGCCTTTTCGACGCGCCTCTTGCGGCTCGCTCCTCAGAAATCCGTTGCCGCCGGTCCGTACCCCCACATCGGCACCGTCGCCGACCAGGTCCAGAGGCGCGTGGCGTCGAGCAGTGTGCCGGCACCGACGCCCGGGGCAGGCCCGTCCGCGGCGGTACGACGCGTGTCGTCATCGCGGCCGGCGATCGACGGCCGATCCTCGGTGTTGCCTTCCTCGATGTACGTCGTGAGACCCATGTTCTCGCCCGTCTGTCCGGTCGGCCCACCCGTGGTCAGCGATGCCGATGTCGTCCGTGGCCGCGGGAAGCGGGTCCCGTGCCGGGGGAAGTGGCACGGGGCCCGCCGTTCGCGGGGTGAAGGGGACCACGGGATGAGTCGACACCCGAGAGCACGTCGCCTTCGCGAAGTAACCGACCTGACTGGTTACGAATCGATAGTAGACACGAGACGGATAACCAGTCAAGACGGTTCCCTGGATCCGAGTGGTCGACTATGGCACCTTATGTGAACACCTATATCCTGAAAAGGGCGACCGCCTGGCAGAAGGAGCAGCTATGGACACAAGCACAGCCGCCGTCTTCACGACCACGGGCGCCGAGCCATGTGTGGGACTGGACGTCTTCTTCCCCGACGACTACCACGACAACCGAGAGGTGAATCGGGCCAAGGCGCTCTGCCGAACCTGTCCTGTCCTGCAGGAATGTCGCGCCTGGGCTCTCGACAACCCCACTCTCGCCACGCATGGGATCTGGGGAGGGCTGACGCCGAAGCAGCGCAGTACCTATCGCCGCCCTGCGCCGGCCCGCACCTGACGTCCCCTCGGTCCCTGTCTCCGAGTGCGCCGGATTTCCCAGTTCAGAGCCATGGCGAGGTCTTCGCGAGGGACTGAAGGGACCGGAATCGTCCATCGTGACGCGCACGCGGGGCCGTTGACCCAGGTATGTCGTTGTCAGACCCGGAGCACACCCGTCGGTTGCCGACACCTGTGAGGCTGTCCCAAGGCCTGCATATGCCGCCGGGGGCGGTCACGAAATCGAGAACCGCGTCACGGAAGAGCTCGGGCTCCTCGATGTGGCCCAGGTGCCCGCTGTTCTCCAGGACGACCAGCCGGGAACCGTGGATCAGTTCGTGGAGCTCCCCGGACCAGCGCGGACCGCAGATGACGTCGTGCCGGCCCACGACGACCAGCGTCGGAAGCTCCAGCCCCTTGAGCGCGGCGCGGTCGTCGATGAGGTCGGGCCAGAGGTCCTCGTCGAGACCCGAGACGAACGTGGCACGCAGCGCGTCCCGGACCGGGCCGAACCGCTCCTCGTCGCCCCAGTAGTCCGCGAAGTACGAGGGCAGCACGCCCCGGGCCACGGCGAGGGTCGAGTCGTCGTCCGCGATGGAGGACATCGCGTCGAACGCTGCCAGGACCCCGACGAGACCGGGGTGCCCGGCGTGCTTGGCAGCGAACTCCCGCACCCTGCGCCCGGCTTCCTCACCGTGTTCCGGACCGGTGACGGGCGCGCCCCCGTACAGCACGACCCCCGCCAGCCGCTCCGCGCGGTGCAGGGCGTGGTACGCGGCGACGAACGCGCCGTGCGAGTGGCCGAGGAGGTGCACCTTGTCCACGCCCAGCCGGTTGATCAGTACCTCCAGGAAGCGGCTGTACCGGTCCCGGGTGTATCCGTGCGGGTGGGAGGGGAGCCGCCCGGAGTCACCGGTGCCGATGGGCTCCACGTAGACCATGGTCAGGTGCCGCTCCAGCAGCGGCATCCGCATGTACTCCCAGAAGATGCCGGGACCGCCGGAGTGGACCACGCAGACCGGGCCGTCGCCGTACACGTGGTAGCGCTGCCTGATCCCGCCGACCTCGTAGGAGTGGGCGCCGTGGGACAGCGGGCCGTTCGGCTCCCGCCCGGCGGCGGTGTGCGTCGGGATGTTCATGGAGGTCTCCCTGTGGTGAGTAGGCGACTGACACCGACAGGACGGAGTGGAGACCCCGAAGTTCGATTCCCTCGGTGTGTCCTGCATCACGCCGCGCGGACGATCGCCGCCGTTCCTCCGTGGGCGGGCGGAGCCCCCGCCCGCCGCGCACAGGGAGGAGTCGCGGCGGACGGGGGAGCAGGAGGGCGGACCCGGGTGGGGTCCGTCAGGTCACGGGCGGAAGGCCGGGGCCGGTGGTGCCGAGCTGCTCGGCGGCGATCACCGGCGGAACCGGCCACGTCACCCCCGCCGGCGGCCAGCTCTGGCCGGTGGCCCTGAGGAAGCTCGCCGGCGGCTCGTACAGGGGCGGCTGGGTTCCGTCGGGGATCATCGACGCCCAGGAGACGCCCTCGGTGCGGTCCTTGAACTCCTGCTTCATGGCGTCGAGCAGTGCGGGCTGCTCGATCAGGTCGATCGCGCCCGCCGCCAGGTAGCGGGCGGCGGACAGCAGCGCCTGGTGGCCGATGTTGGTGGCCGCCGTGGCGGTGACTCCCCAGTTGTGGTTCGGGATGCCGGGCGGGTAGGCCGCGGACAGCAGGACCGCGGTGGGCGCCTGCCAGCTGATGTCGGCCGTGTCGGTGGCCAGACCGCCCGTGTAGGCGGCGGCGGGGGGCGCCAGCGGGGTCAGGCCCGTCGGCATGCCCACCTCGGGCTTGCCGAGTGACTTCTGTACGGCCTTCGCCAGGGCGTGGTCCGCGTCGGTGAACCGGGGCGCGCCGATCTGCTGCATGTTGTCGTTGAGCAGTTCCGCGCCGGCCTTGTTGGCCAGCAGGTTCCAGGTGGCGGCGTGGAACTTGTGCACCAGGCGGGTCTGGCTGGCCTGGGCGGCCGCCTTCGCGCACTCCACGATCTTGCCGTACAGCACGCGGGCGCGCGCCGGGCTGCCCTCGCGGACGAAGAACCAGATGGAGCACATGTCCGGGGTCACGTTGGGGGCGCCACCACCGTTGATGATCGCGTAATGGAACCTGCCGGACGGGGCGACGTTCTTCTCCCGCAGGTACTCCGACATCGTCGCCATGAGCAGGGCGCCGTCCAGGCCGCTCTTGTTGCCCAGCGGGGTGCCGCCGTGCCCCGAGGCGCCCAGGAAGGTGAAGGTCGTCGATATCAGGGCGCTGGTGGTGTTCCAGAACGGCACCGTGATGTTGAACGGGTGCCAGTCCAGGAAGGCGTCCAGGCCGTCGTAGACGCCCTCCTTCACCGCGTAGGCCTTGCCGACGAGCTGCTCCTCGCCCGCGCTGCCGAACAGCTTGACGGTGGCCTTCAGTCCGTGGGCCCGGATCGCCTGCGCGACGGCGATGGCGGCGGCCGTGCCGCCCGCGCCGAGGGTGTTGTGCGCGTCGCCGTGACCGGCGCCGTAGGTCGGCCCGTAGGCGTCGTAGTGGTAGACCAGCGGGTCGTGCGAGGCGGCGCCCTTCTTCTGGGAGAGTCCGGGCAGGGCGTCGTACTCGGCGTTGAAGCCGATGACAGGCCCCTCCGTCCCGTACGTGGCCACGAAGGCGGTCGGGAAGCCGGCCGAACCCCACTGGACGGTGAAGCCGTTCGCCTTGAGCAGGGAGGCGGTGGCGAGGGAGGACTTCCACTCGCGCAGGGACAGCTCCGCGTGCTGCCACACGTCGTCGCTCAGCTTGGTGATCGCGCCCGCGTTCGAGCTGATCCAGTCGAGCGCCGTCTGCTTGGCCGCCGTACTCACGGCCAGTCCCTTGGGTGCCTGGTAGGTGGCGGGGGAGACGCCGGTCTTCTCGTCGTGCCCGAGGGTCGCCGCGAGCACGGGATCGGCCTGGAGGATGGCCGCGGTCGTCGCGGTGGCGCTCAGCCCGAACATCTTGAGCAGGCGCCTGCGGCCCATGTCGAGATTGCTCATGCGGTCGTCTCGTTCCTCGCTCTTGGGGAAGGGCGGCTGACAGTCGGACGAGGAGGACCTCGGACGCTCCCCTTCGGCGGCCAGGGGCGACGGCCCGTCACCGGTGGCGATCCGCGGAGGAAGGGGACACCTCACAACTCCGATGCCCCGCATCGGAGTTGCCGACCGATATGTGTGCGACGGAGTATGTCACACACATGTGCCGAATCCCTACGGCGTCGGTGTCGGCGTCGTGTCCGCGCCTCGACCCGGCTCGGCGATGGCGTACGTCACGGACCGCTGCTGCTTGTGACGCAGGATCTGCCCCTTGGCCACGAGTGACTCCAGCGTGTTGCGTACGACCTGTGGGGTGGGGTTGCGGGTCGGGTGCTTCTCCCGCAGTTCGTCCCGCAGCTCCTTCGCCGGGCGTGGCTCGCGGTGATCGGCGAGCAGAGCCGTCAGGAGGTCTCCCAGCAGAGGCGGCCGCGACTTCCCCTTCGCGGCGGCTCGTGCTGTCCCCCCGCCGGGCGCCGTATCCCGTACGGGTGTGACCGGGGGCGCAGCGGATGTCCGGAGCGTTACCCTCCCGTCGAGTACGGGCTCTTCCTGGGCCTGTTCGGGCAGGGGCGGGGGCTCGGAGAGGCCCTCGTACCGTTCGGCCAGATCGAGGATGTTGATCAGGAGGACCTCCTCCTGCTTCAGCAGCTCGATCTTCTTGGCCAGCTCCAGCTGACGCCGGCGGTTCTCTTCGAGATCCGATGCCGCCTGATCGACGAGCCGCGCTCGGAGTCTGGAGGTTGACTGATGGGCCACGACCGTTCACTCCCTGGTAATGGATGGCGCTGCGCATGGTACCTACGCCGGAGCTTCCGCGCAGGAAAGCACATGTGCGCAGGACGCTTGCCCGGTGCGGCGCCACCCACAACAGATCGGCGGCGCAGCGGGTCCTTCGGAAGGACATGCCCCCGAAACATGTCTGCGAATCCCCGAGGCCCGGCTCGGCACGCGACCTGCTCCACACGTCGGCCGTGGCCTCCGAGGTGACGGGACCGAGGGGCCCCGTCACCGCGTGCGGCTCATGTCGTCCGACCGGTGCCGGGTCCGTCAGCGAACGGTCAGGGCGGGTGCCTGCCTCTTGCGAGCGCGGTAGGCGGCCGCTTTGAATCTGTTCCCGCAGGACTCCATGCCGCACCAGTGCCGTCTCGCGCCCCGCGAGCGGTCGACGTAGACCCGGGTGCATTCCGGGTTGCCGCACTCCTTCAGCAAGCGGGCATCAGGGCCGCCGAGCAGTTCGACGGCCCTGCGGGCCACGGTGGACAGGGCTTCTTGCGGGGTCGCTGTCGTCAGCCGGCCGGGCGGGGCGAGCTGTGGCTGGGCGGCGGGCCTGCGGGCCGCTTCGTTCACCACGTCGAGTGCGGTCTCGCCGTACGGCCTGCCGTGGCGCAGGTCCGTGACCAGCTGATAGACGGCCTCTCGCACGATGCGTGCCCGTTCGAGGTCGGCTTCCGTGCAGGGGCTGATGGAGTCCACGAGTCCGGACGCCAGATACCAGGATTCGAGTTGTGCCGGTGCCGTGAGCACTTCTGTTCCGGACGAGCGCCGCGCGCGGAGCGTGGCGGCGAAGTCCAGTGCGGGATCACCACACACGAAGACGTGTCTAGATGTCATATAACCAGTCTGGCAGGTTACTACATGTCGAGCAAGAAGTTGTACCGTTGACGCACGTATCAATGCGTGGCAAAATCATCACCGCTTAGAGCGGTGACTAAGGATGGTCGCCCATCCCGAAGGAGCAGCGAACATGGCTGACCAGCCGGAACGACGCGCCAAGGGCGCACCAGTGGGGCGGCGCGCGCTGCTGGGCATGCTGGCCGCAGGAGCGGCGGGACTCGCCGCGGCACCGCCCCTCCAGCGCGGCTGGGAGAGCTTCCTCGGCGCCGCCTCCCAGAAGGACCCCACCGGACTCACCGGACTACTGCCCAATCCGGGCGGGTTCCGGTACTACAGCATCGTCGGATCGGTGCCGCGCAAGGACGACGGCAACTACGCGCTGGCGATCGGCGGCCTGGTCGACCGGCCCAGGACCTACACCCTCCCCGAACTGCGGGCGCTCCCGCAGACGCGGGTCATCGGCGACGCGGTCTGCACCGACGGGTGGCGCGTGGACAACACCCCGTGGGAGGGGGTCAAGCTGTCGGACCTGCTCGACGCCGCCGGAGTGCGCGACAAGGGCACGGCAGTCCGGTTCACCTGCTTCGACGGCGCCTACAGCGAGAGCCTCACCATCGAGCAGGCCCGCCGCTCGGACGTCCTCGTGGCGCTGAAGCTGCAGGACGAGCCGATCAGCCATGTGCAAGGCGGCCCGGTCCGCCTGTACGTGGCACCGATGTACTTCTACAAGTCGGCCAAGTGGCTCTCCGGCATCGAGGTCACCGAGCAGGTGGTCCCCGGCTTCTGGGAGGAGCGCGGCTATCCGGTCGACGGCTGGCTCGACGATGCGGACCGGACCGATGGCGCTGCCTGACCAGGACGGCCGCATCCGGCGCTTCGGCCGACCCCAGCGGATGGTCCACCGGGCGACCGGATGGCTCATGCTGATCTGCCTGACCACCGCGGCCTGTCTGTACCTGGGCCCGCTCGCCCAACTCGTCGGCCGGCGCCACCTCATGGCCACGGTCCACGAATGGTCCGGCATCCTGCTCCCGGCCCCCGTCCTGCTGGGCCTGCTGTCCGCCGAATTCCGTGCCGACCTACGTCGCCTGAACCGGTTCGCCCCGTACGACCGGGAATGGCTGCAGGCCGTCCGCAAGCGTCACGACTGGCCCGGGGCGCGCCCGGCCGGCAAGTTCAACGCGGGACAGAAGCTCTACGCGGGCTGGATCGCCGGTGCCGTGCTGGTCATGATGTTCACCGGCCTGCTGATGTGGTTCATGGACCTCCTGCCCTTCATCTCCCGCACCAGCGCCATCTTCGTCCACGACATCGTGGCCTGGGCGATCACCATCGTCGTCATCGGTCACATGCGCAAGGCGGCCGCGGACCCGGAGTCACGCCTGGGCCTGCGGACCGGTTACGTCAGCAAGTCCTGGGTCGAGCGCCACCACTCCCGATGGCTGGACCAGGACAGGTCGCAGTGACGGTCCCGCCGGAGCGGCAACCGACCGTCAACTGACTGATGTGCCGCCGCGAGAGCGCGACCACTGTAGGCACTGCTGATTCGGACGCCTCCGGGCGCGGCCCGGGCCGACCGGTCACCCTTCCCCCTTCCTCGTAACCTGCCCTCTCCTGATAGGAAATCCATGAGACGACGCCTTCTGACCGCCGTCGCGGCGGGAGTCCCGCTGGCCGCATCGGTGTACCTGCCGACTGCCTGGGCGGGAACGGAGAGCTCCGCCGCCCAGTCGTCCACCTGCTCGACCGTCACCGTGCCGGCCCCGGCGGGCACCGAGGTGGAGAGCGTGGTGGCCGTCGAGCGGCCGGCCGGGACCGTCGACGTACCGGAGATCACACCCCTCCCCGCCGCGCAGATCACCGATGTGCCGGCCTACTGCGACGTGACGGTCACGCTGACCCACCCGGGCGAGGGCGACCACGCCAAGGTGAAGGTCTGGCTGCCCAAGGACACCTGGAACGGCCGCCTGCAGACCGTCGGCGGAAGCGCCTTCGCCGCCGGCGACTACGGCACCGCCCTCGCGGGCGCCGTCAAGAACGGCTACGCCGCCGCCACCACCGACGCCGGCGTCAAGACCTACCTCGACACCAGCTGGGCCCTGAACAGCGAGGGCCAGGTCGACTCCCCGCTCCTGAAGAACTTCGCCTCCCGGTCCGAGCACGAGGCGGCCGTCGTCGCCAAGCAGGTCATCAACGGCTACTACGGCCGGGCGGCCTCCTACGCGTACTTCAACGGCTGCTCCACCGGCGGCCGCCAGGGCTACGCGGAAGCCCAGCGCCACCCCGACGACTACGACGGCATCCTCGCCAACGCCCCGGCCATCAACTGGGACGAGTTCGAGGTCGCCACCCTGTGGCCGCAGGTGGTGATGAACAACGAGAAGACCTACCCCAGCGGGTGCGAGTTCGACGCCTTCAACACCGCTGCGGTCAAGGCCTGCGACCCCCTCGACGGAGTCAAGGACGGCCTCGTCGAGGATCCGGCCCGCTGCGACTTCGACCCGCGCCGACTGATCGGCACCACGGTCGTGTGCGAGGGCAAGGAGCTG
Source organism: Streptomyces sp. NPDC002463 (assembly GCF_042889835.1). Classification (NCBI taxonomy): domain Bacteria; kingdom Bacillati; phylum Actinomycetota; class Actinomycetes; order Kitasatosporales; family Streptomycetaceae; genus Streptomyces; species Streptomyces sp. NPDC002463. Next base: position 97,530 of record NZ_JBIARL010000012.1, on the reverse strand, counting down.
ACCATCACGGCGGCCGACGCGGCCGTGGTCCGCAAGATCTGGGACGGCCCGCGCACCACCTCGGGCACGAAGCTGTGGTACGGCGTCCCGATCGGCGCCGACCTGAAGTTCCCGTACCTCGCGGGCACGCTGCCGGACGCGAACGGCGACCTCAAGGGCGTTCCGTTCCCCGTCCCGTCCGCCTGGGTCGCGTCCTGGGTGAAGAAGCAGCCCTCGTTCGACGTCTCGACGATCACCTACGGCCAGTTCGCCGAGCTGTTCCGGCAGTCCCAGGCCGAGTACGACGAGGTCATCGGCACCGACGATCCGGACCTCTCCGCCTTCCGCAGGTCCGGAGGCAAGCTCCTGACCTGGCACGGCCGGCAGGACCAGCTCATCCCCACCCGGGGCACCGTGGCCTACCGCCAGCAGATCGAGCAGAAGATGGGCGGCTCCGAGCGGGTCGACGACTTCTACCGTCTCTTCCTCGCGCCGGGTACGGCCCACTGCGCCCTCAACGGGCAGACCGACGACCTCGGCGCCCTGCGGGCCTGGGTCGAGCAGGGCAAGGCGCCCTCGACACTGACCGCCACCCTGGTCGACTCCACCGGCAAGCAGGTCACGCGTGACCTGTGCGCCTATCCGAAGGTCTCCCGCTACAAGGGCTACGGTGACCCGGCCGTCGCCGGCAGCTTCCGGTGCGTCCTTCCGTACCAGTACTGATCTCCCCGTGTCACGGCCTCGGCCCGCTCCCTGCAGGGAGCGGGCCGAGGCCGCCTTCGTGGGCGGTGCCCGAAGGCTGAGGCAAGAGAGGATGGGACGACCGCCCCGCTCCCAATCGAAAGCGAGGCGGCCGCCTGTTCCCGCCGTCGTTGACCAGCGATCAACCTCTTCGTGACGGCGCGAGCACCCACTGGTACAACGCAATGGGCGGCGCCGGGGTTCACGGGGACGGGCAAGGACGGGAAGCCGGTGTCCCAGTCCACGCCGTCCAGATCCGACCCCGCAGGGACGATCAGGTAGCTGTGCTCCAGCCACGCGACCAGCGGCAGGACCGGGAGTTCGAACAGGGCCGGCAGGCCCTAGGGCTCGCAGGGCCACGCGGCACATCCGTCGCTTGACTGCGCGGTGGCACATGTTTGTTCGGCTCCCTCCATCGGCCGTCCTCCTGCGGTGACGATCGATGGGTGCGACATGTGTCATGGTTGGTCATGGCACACCTGAAGCGCGCGCCGGACAGGGACGGGCCGGGTTGCTCCGCACACCGTTCGTGAGATTGCGAGATCAAGATGAGCGCACATGTTCCCCTTCCCACCGGCACGGATCTGCCCCCGGAGGACTTGACGGCCCTGCGGAACGCGGTGAGCGGCCCGGTGCTCACACCGGGGTCCGAGGGGTACGACGCCGAGTGCGCCACGTACAACCTGAGCGCCGGCCTGGAACCGGCCGTGGTCGTCGGTGCGGTCGACGACAGGGACGTGCGCGCCGCGGTCGGTTTCGCCGACCGGCACGGCCTGCCGGTCGCGGTGAAGGCCACCGCCCACCAGGTCGTCTCGCCGGCCCGCGGCGGACTCCTGATCACCACGACGCGGATGCAGGGCGTGCACGTCGACGCGGAGCGGCGGACGGTCCGCGTCGAGGCGGGAGTGCGCTGGCGCGAGCTGCTGCCGCACCTGGCCGAAGCGGGCCTGGCGGCGCTCGTGGGCTCCGCGCCGGACGTCGGGGTGGTCGGCTACACGCTGGGCGGTGGCCAGAGCCCGCTGCTGGGCCGGACGCTGGGCTACGCCGCCGACCACGTGCGCCGGTTGGACGTGGTGACCGCCGACGGCGAGCTGCGCCGGGTCACCGCGGACACCGAACCGGACCTGTACTGGTCGCTGCTGGGCGGCAAGGGCAACTTCGGCGTCGTCACCGAGATCGAGTTCGACCTCTTCCCGGTGACGCGCTTCTACGGCGGAGGCCTCTACTTCCCCGGCGAGCGGCTGGCCGAGGTGCTGGAGGCCTGGCGGACCTGGCTGCCGACGGTCGGCGAGGACATGACCTCGTCCGTCGGCATCCAGCGGCTGCCCGACGTGCCCGTGCTGCCCGAGCCGCTTCGCGGTGCCTTCGTGGTGCACCTGCGGATCGGGTACCTGGGCACGGCCGAGGACGGCGAGCGGCTGATCGCCCCGCTGCGGGCGGCGGCACCCGTACTGGTCGACCTGGTGGGCGAGAAGCCGTTCGCCGCCATCGGCGAGATCCACCTGGACCCGGTCGACCCGATGCCGTACTACGACCGCAGCGTCTGCCTGAGCGAGTTCACCGAGAAGACGGCGCTGGCGCTGGTGGGACTGACCGGCCCCGACTCCGGGTCGGTGCTCGCGAACGTGGAGATCCGGGCACTCGGCGGAGCCTTCGACCGCGAGCCCGCGGCAGGCAGTGCCGTCTCGACCCGCGGTGTTCCGTTCGTCGTCTTCGGATTCGGGGTCGGCGGCCCCGACCAGGCGGAACTGTTGCGGGGACAGCTGGCGGACGTGGTGGACGGGCTGGCGCCGTGGGCCGCGGACCGTGCCATGGCGAACTTCCTGTCGCCGGACGAGGCGACGGACGAGGAGGGGGTGCGGAACGTCTACGGACCGCAGCGGTACGCCAGGCTGGCCGAGGTGAAGAGGCGCTACGACCCGGCCAACCTGTTCCGTTTCAACCACAACGTCAAGCCCGCCTGACGGCAGGGGCAGGGGGTGGGATGCCGGCGGGAGGGCACCGGCTGCCCGCCCGCCCCCACCCCGGCTCAGCCCTTGGCCACGCGCTTCAGCAAGTCGTGCGCGTGGGCGATGGAACCGTCGACGGTGTCGACGTCGTACATCGAGTCGATCATGAAGTGCTGGATGCCGGTGCGTTCGTGCACGCGCCGGACGGTGTCGGCGACCAGGGACGTTTCGGTACCGGCGTCGATGTTCACGCGCAGCACCGTGTCGATGGCTTCCGGGTCGCGGCCGGCCTCGCGGGCGAGCCGGTCCAGCTGCGCGCGATGCGCGACGAGGCCGTCGACGTCGACGTGGCCCGGAACGACGCACAGCGGGAGCCAGCCGTCACCACGCCGCGCCACCCGGTGCAGAGCGCGTGCGGACAGGGCGCCCAGGTAGATCGGGGGCCGGGGGCGCCGGGCCGGCTTGAGCGGCGAGTGGTGTGCCGGGATGGACAGTTGACCTCCCTCGTACCGCGCCGGATCCTCGGTCCACAGGACCTCCAGGGCGTCGAGCAGCTCGTCCATGCGGGCCCCGCGGCGGGTGAAGTCGAGCCCTGCCGCCTGGTACTCCTCGGGGGACCAGCCGATGCCGAAGCCCGGCAGGAGGCGGCCGCCGCTGATCAGGTCGATGGTCGTCAGCGACCGGGCCAGCTGGACGGGCGGATACAGCGGGGCGATGAGCACATGGCTGCCGAGGAGAACGCGTCGGGTGGCGCTCGCGGCGACGCCGAGCAGGACGAACGGGTCCGCGGCGGGGTTGAGTTCCTCGGGAATGGTGGTGCCCTGCCCGCCGTAGCCGACGATCGGGTCCACCGCGGCCAGGTTTCGGTCACCCACCCAGAGGCTGTCGGCTCCGGCGTCCTCGACGGCCGCGGCGAACTCCGCGGTCCGGGCGACACCGAACGCCTGGCGATGGAACTGGGGAAGCGAGAAACCTATCTTCATGACGCCCTCCGGCGGTGATGAGGTGTGGGGTGGCATGTGAGGTGCGCAGTCTTCCACACGTCGCACCCAGCCTCGGAGAGACCGTCCTCTGGTGAGTATGCGCATTCGCCCAAAGGAACCTGTCAAAGCGGTTGTTTGAGCTTGCAGATATTATTGTCACCTGTCAAAGTGGTTACACGCTCACTGGGGGCGTGGTCGCAGGCCGACCTCCTCCGTGGGCACTCCATTCACACCAGGGACCGCACGGGATGCGGCCCGGGAGGGAACGACATGCGCAGCAGCAACCCGGTCTTCGCTTGGCGGGGTTTCCGCCGCGACAACGGCTCGGACGGGTCGGCCGTCCGGCACCCCCAGCCGGCGGTCGCCGGCGAGGCCCTCACCAACCCTTACGCTCCCCACGCCGACGCGCACACCGAGCCGATGGCCTGGGACTCCAGGGCGGATGCCCGGGCCGACGGCCCGACGATGACCATCGACGACGTCGTGGTCCGCACCGCCGCCACGCTCGGCACGGTCGTCCTCACCGCCGCGCTGTCCTGGATCCTGCTGCCGGTCGACAGCACCGGCATCGGCCGTTCCTACGGCATCGGCCTGGGGGCCGCCCTGGTCGCCTTCGTACTCTCCATGGTCCAGGCGTTCCGACAGACACCCTCCCCGGCGCTGATCCTGGGCTACGCGGCCTTCGAAGGCGTCTTCCTCGGTGTCATCTCCAGTGCCACCTCCGCATGGATCTCGCCGGGCGTGGTGATCCAGGCGGTGCTGGGCACCATGGCGGTCTCCGTGGCCGTGCTCGTCGCGTACAAGATGCGCTGGATCCGTGTCACCCAGCGGTTCTACGGCTTCGTCATCGCGGCGGCGACGGGGTTCCTGCTCCTGCTCGCGGCGGACGCGCTGTTCTCGCTCTTCGGCGCCGAAGGCGGTCTGGGCTTCAGCAGCGGCGGCCTCGGCATCGCCTTCGGACTCATCGGCATCGTGCTCGGCGCGGCCTTCCTGGCCCTGGACTTCAAGCAGGTCGAGGACGCCATCGCCTACGGCGCTCCCCGTCAGGACGCCTGGCTCTCCGCCTTCGGCCTCGTCACCACTCTGGTGTGGATCTACCTGGAGGCCCTCCGCGTCCTGACGATCCTGCAGAGCGACGACTGACACGACCAGAGCGACAACTGAACGACGCTCCCGGGCAGGTCTGCGGTCGACGAACCCACCAGCCGCGGGAGCGTCGTGAAGGAAGGGCAGGCCATGACCATGGTGCCGGACACCGAGCACGCCGAGGACGCGGCACTGACCCGGGCGGCCCAGAGCGGCGACGTCACCGCCCTGGGGCTGTTGCTGGAGCGCCACCGCCCCGGCATGCGAGCGGTCGCGCTGAGCCTGCTGGGGCCCGGACCCGACGTGGACGACGTGATGCAGGACGCCGCCCTGGTGGCGCTCCGCCGCATCGGCGACGTCCGCGATCCGGCCGCCGTCGGCGCGTGGCTCCGGATGGTCGTCCGCAACGGCAGCCGCTCGGTGCTGCGCGTGGCCGGCAGGACGGAACCGCTGGCGGACGTACCGCTGCCGCCGACGTCGGCCACCCCCGAGGGCGTACTCGACGCACACGCGATGCGCGACTGGATCTGGGAGGCCGTCGAAGACCTGTCCCCGGCTCTGCGACTCCCCGTCGTGCTGCGCTACTTCTCCACGGGCATGACCTCCTACCAGCAGATCGCCGAGGCGTGCGGAACGCCCGTGGGCACGGTCCGCAGCCGGCTCCACCAGGCCCGCGCGAGCCTCGCCAAGGCCCTGGAGGCCACCGCGTCCGGCGCCCACGAGGACGTCCGGCACAGGACCGAGCAGAGCTGGCTGGACGTGCGCGACACCCTGGCCGCCGCGGAGCGCGGGGAGTACGACAAGGTGGTCGCCGACCGGTACACGCCCGGCGTGACCCTGCTGAGCGCCGGACGGCGCATCGGGGGGAGCGCACTGCTGGTGGCGGGCATGGAGGGCGACCTGTCCGCCGGCGTCCGCCAGCGCCCCGCCAACGTGATCGCCGGGCGGTCGCTCGTCGTATGGGAGATGGACCTCGTCAACCCGCCGGACGCGCCCGACCACTGTCCGCCCGGAGTGGCATGGGTCATGACGCTGGAGGGCGGCCGGATCGGCCGAGTGAGCCTCCACCACACCCCGCGCCCCGCCCCGTCAGCGGGCTGACCCTGTGGGTCGGCCTCCGCCGAACCTTCCGGGCCGCCGTACAGGTGTCAGGAGTACACGTTGCCGCCGTCCCGACGGGGACGCCACCCGCAGGCGGAGCCGTCCGATCACGGTGGCCGAGAACGAGCCGCCCTTCCCCGTGGTGCCCGACGACCGACGACGGTGAGGAACCCGGCCGGACATCTTCCGGCCGGGTTCTCGTCATGCGCGCCGCTCGGGTCAGCGGTGGTGGGCCAGGGTCCGTTCCACCGCGGTGGCCATCGCCCTCTCGCCCAGGGCGTCGGGGTGCAGCGGAGCCGCCGGGCTCTGCGGGGCGAACGTCTCGATCCACCGCTCGCCGGTCGGCGCGCACAGGTCGTGCCCGACCGTCGGGGCGTAGGTGTTCACGTACGTCGCGCCGCCGAGCCGGGCCTGGCGGGCGAGCATGGAGTTCAGCTCCTTCTCCCTGTCCCGCAGGTAGGCGAAGTCACCGGCCGCCAGCGGCACGGAGGCGCTCGTGCAGCCGACGCCGTCCTCGGGGAAGATGCCGGGGTAGCCGACCACCACGACCTTCGCGTGCGATGCGCGGCGGTGGATGCCGCGGATCACTTCGGCGACCTTCGGCGCGGTCGCGGCGATCGACTCCGTCACCCGGTCGGTGCCGGAGCCGGCGAGGTGGTCCCAGCACGGGGCGCCGGCCGGGTCGGTCGCCGACAGCTTCGCGCAGGTGCCAAGCACCGTGGTGAAGCCGATGTCGTTTCCGCCGATGGTGAGGGTCACCAGACCGGTGTGCCGGTTCACCGCGTCCAGCTGCGGCGCGGCCGTTCCCTGCGGCGCGGTCATGGCGGCGGTGGTCGCCCCGAGCAGGTGACGTCCGTCGGCTTCGTCGCCGCCGAAGAACGCGCGACCGGAGACGGGTAGTTGTTGCTGCTGCGCCCGCAGGAGGCGTCGACCTGGTCGGGGACCAGGGGCGCGGAGGCGTAGGAATCTCCGAGGGCGACGTAGTCCGTGCGGTGAGGGTGGTGTGCGGTCGCGCTCGCCATCGCCGGGTGTGCCGTGACCAGGGCGGTGGCGCCGCTGATCAGGGCGGCACCCACCGCCAGGGCGCGCTTCGCGCCCGAGGTGGGAAGGCGTGTCGTCAAGATCTTTCCTCTCGTCGGGGTGATCCCCGGCCTCCGTTCGTCCATGCGCGAAGTGCCGGTCGGACGGGCGCAGTCGGCCCCCTTTCTTGCACGCGTCGAGCCCCGCCCGGGGATCACCGATCCGGGTAACGAATCGGCCGAGGTGCGGTCCGTCCGGCGAATGGCTTAAGCCCGGAGGTGTGCGCTGCCCTCGGCGCCCCTTGCCGAACCGTCAAGTGACTGATGCGGGGCGACGGATGTATCGACCAGAGTGGCCGGCGCACACATACATGTGAAGCATCACCGTCTTGACAGGTGATGAAATGCCTGGCAAGTTAATCACCATACAAACTGGTGACGAACGCATGACGTGCTTACCGATCCACTGTCGAAAGGACTAGTCGTGATGAACAGCAAGGGTGCAGGCAAGCGGCGGGTGCTGACCGGGGCCGCGGCGGCCGTCATCGCGGGGGCCGCGTTCGGCGCCTTCGCCCTGACCGGTACTGCCAGCGCCGGCTCCGGCGTGATCACCGGCGCCACCGTCGACGTCATCTCCCAGGGCGGCAAGCACGAGCCCAAGCCGACGATCGTGCTGGAGCACGGCGCGTTCGCGGACTCCTCCAGCTGGAACGGCGTCATCTCCAGACTGCGCACCGACGGCTACCCGGTCGTCGCCGCCGCCAACCCGCTGCGCGGCCCGCACGACGACGCCACGGCCCTGCGCGGCCTGCTCGACCACATCAAGGGCCCGAAGGTCCTCGTCGGCCACTCGTACGGTGGCTCCGTGATCAGCGAGGCCGCCGCCGGCGACCCCGACGTCAAGGCCCTCGTCTACGTGGCGGCGTTCCTGCCCGCCCCCGGTGAGACCGCGCTTGAGCTGACCAACAAGTACCCCGGCTCCACCCTCCCCGGCACCCTCGACCCGGTCGCCGTCACCAACCCCGACGGCACCAAGGGCACCGACCTCTACATCCAGCAGGACAAGTTCCGCCACCAGTTCGCGGCGGACGTCCCGCGCAACGAAGCCGCCCTCGCCGCCGCCGGCCAGCGCCCCATCGCCCAGGCCGCCCTCGAGGAGAAGGCCACCGTGGCGGCCTGGAAGACCATCCCCAGCTGGGCCGTCGTCACCACCCAGGACCTCAACATCCCCGTCGCCGCGCAGCGCTTCATGGCCGAGCGGGCCGACGCCCACATCACCGAGGTCGCCGCCTCGCACTCCGTCGCCGTCTCGCGCCCCGGCATCGTCACCCGCGTCATCGAGGACGCCGCCCGCGCCACCCGCTGACCCCGGCGAACCCCACCCCCGAAAGCGAGAGCACTGCCATGGACCTGAAGCTCGAAGTCCTCGTCATCCCCGTCTCCGACGTCGACAAGGCCAAGGAGTTCTACATCGACACCCTCGGATTCCGCGCCGACGCCGACTTCCCGATCCACGACGGGTACCGCATCGTCCAGGTGACGCCCCCCGGCTCCGCCTGCTCGATCATCTTCGGCGAGGGTCTGACCACGCTCCCCGCCGGTTCGGCCCAGGGGCTGCACCTGATCGTGACCGACATCGAGCAGGCGGTGCAGGAACTGACCGGGCGCGGGGTCGCCGTCGACGGCCCCTTCCACGACTCCACCGGCGCCTTCCACCACGCCGGCGGGACCCACCGGGTGCCCGGCGTCGCCGCGGGACGCCCCAGCTACGGCACCTTCGCCGGCTTCGCCGACCCCGACGGCAACGAGTGGTTCCTCCAGGAGGTCACCGTCCGAGCCCCCGGACGCTGACCACCCCGTGCCACACCCCGGAGGCGGCCGCCCGGCCGCCTCCGGCTCGGCGTGCCGCCCCGGAGCCACCCGCCGTGTGGACCGCCGTTTAGAGTCGGGTCATGACCAACCGCAAGGGCCTCGTCCTCGACTTCGGCGGAGTACTCACCACACCCCTGATCCCGGCAGCGCTCGCCTTCGAGAAACGGGAGTCACTGCCCGAGGGCACTCTGTTCAACGCCCTGTACCTCAACGAGGAGATGATCCGGCGCACCGAGGACCTGGAACGCGGGAGCATCACCCAGGACCAGTGGAACGCCGCTGCCGCCCAACGCATCGGCGTTCCGCACGGCAACCTGATGGGCCGCATCTTCGCCGACCTGCGTCCGGAGACAGCGATGTTCGCCGCTGCCGAGGCCGCCCGCCGGGCCGGCATCAAGGTCGGCATCCTTTCGAACTCGGTCGGCACCGACCCGTGGAACCTCTATGCGGGTCACGACCTGGACAACCGCTTCGACGCGGTGGTGATCTCCGAGGACCACGGACTGCGCAAGCCGGAACCGGAGATCTTCCAGCTCGTCCTCGACGGCCTCGGACTACCCGCCGACGCCTGCGTGTTCGTCGACGACACGGAGCGGTACCTACCGCCCGCCGCGGAACTTGGCTTCGCCACGGTCCACGCCAAGGAGCCCCAACAGACCGTCGCCGAAATCGAGGCGCTCCTCGGGGTGCCACTGACGGCGATGAACTGACCGTCCTGGCTCAGCCCACCTCGTCAAAGGCGGCAACGTCCCCAGGCTGACCTGCACCAGAGGCCGGGCTCCAGCCACCTGACTCCAGGCCCCGACGGACGGCCCAGAGTCCCATCCGACCATGCCGGCGCCCACGACCTGCTTCCCGCAGTTGTTCGGATGCTCATCTCCCGATTGCGGCGGCTTTGACCGTTCCGGTGAAAGTGGTTCAGACGGAACTGAACACACGATAGAACTGCAGCTCGCGGAGTCTGCTTCCCGCTCGCGCGGGGACTTCTATTTGAGGATGCCGATCACCTGGGCCTTGTTGTCGGCGCCCCCAGGCTCGACAGGTGGTGGAACGCCCCCACTCGCGGGATGATCTGCCCGGAGTCGTGGGCGAGGGCCCACTCGTAGTTGGTGTTGTTGACCACCGACGAAACGTTGTTCCGCAGGCTGTCGGGCAACGTGACGTACCAGTCGGCCTGGCCCCACGCCACCTTGCAGCTGGCACCGCCGTACCAGGTGTGGGCGTACGCGCAGAACTCGTACAGGGCGGAGTCGCACCCACCGTCAGTCGCCGAGGCCGGAGTCGCCGTCCCGGTCACGGCCACACCGGCCGCCATCAGGACAACGGACAGTGCGGCCAGATGCCTCTTGAAGGTAAGGGTTGTCCCGTAACTGCTGGTCCCGAGTGAGATGGTTTTGCTGTGGTTGGTGTGCTCACGGCGTCGGAGCCGTCCTGCTAGCCCCGTTCACCGGGTTGTGTCCGAGGCAGTTCGGCAAGCTGTCCACCCACGCTGCGGTGGGAAGGTGCAGGTTCGGTCCGCAAGGGTCGGCCCTGAGGCCTGCCGCTGGAGGACTGGGGCCTGCTGGTCGCCGGATACTGGCGGGCCAACCTCCGCTGCGGCAGTTGGCGCCGCTGTACGGAGTGTCGAAGTCGTCTGTCGACCGCAACGCCCCGGCGATGGCGCCGCAGCAGCGAACCGGTGGTGGCGACCAGCGCGGCGGCGGCCAGGTTCGCGGGCAGCTCGGTGATCAGTGCCACAAGGGCGTGTTGCTGCTGCCGCAGTTAGAGCAATCGCCGGATGCCGCGGTCAGGATCAGCCCGAAGACGATGAGAGCCAGGACGATCCAAGCTACATGGGCGAAGTCATTGCCAAGTGGGATTTTTCTTGGAGCGCTGCTCTGTGGGACCTCATTGTGGCTCTCGGGCTCGCCACTGGGTCCGTCATGTCCCTCTGCCGCCATCGTGACGTCCCCCCCGTCGCGGTGTGTCCTCTCATGGCACGACGTCAGATCTCGTCCGTCAAGGCCTGCGGCGGGTTGCTATCGAGAAGAGCCGCGCCGGCCTGACGGATCGTCGCGGACGCGGCGGGAGCGGACGCTGCGCTCTGGCCGGGGCAAGGGCGACGGCGTCCACCACGCGCCATGCTCGGCATCGTCCGCCTCCACAACCTTCTCCAGGCCGCATAGCCCGACCCACCGGCGATCAGCCCACCTTGTCCTGGCCATCTCAACGGTCGATTATGGGACAGCCCTTAGCTTGATCTTTAACCTGTGCGGCGGGGTCGTGGGTTGGTCGACTTCTTGGCCTGGGACGTGTTGCTGCCCGTCTTGCGGGCTGTGTGGACGTCGTATCGTGGGGTGGGTCGGGTGTTCTTCCGGCCCGGTGGTCGTCCGGGGCCGGAACGAGTGGGTTTCGGTGCCTGGGCCGGGCAGACAACCTTGGGGCGGATGTGCCGAAAGTCGCGGCGGACCCGTGCCGGGGCCAGCCTGTCTGAGGTGACGGGCCTTTCCCATGGACGGCGCCGGTCGGCCGCCAGTGGCCGGGCCAGCCGCAACTGGGTGTAGGCCGCGAGGATCAGCCAGGTCCAGCGGTCCGCCGCCTCGGGGGTGCGGATCTTCGGACAGGTCCAGCCCAGGGTCTGCTTGAACAGACGGAAGGTGTGCTCGATGTCGAAACGCCGCAGGTATACCTGCCAGAGCCGGTCGGTGTCGGCGGCGTCCGCGTCGGTGCCGGACCATCACAGCCAGACCGGCTTCGGGGTGGCTCCGCTGGGCAGGTGGTCGATGTCCAGGCGGATCACGGTTCCCTCGATGATCGGGAGGGTGCCGTCGGCTGCGGCCCAGGACGAGCGGTGGGTGAGCTTGGGGTGGCGCCGGTTCCAGGAGCGTGCGGTGGCGGCGCCGTAGAGGCGTGTGTCGGTGACGGTTTCGGTGTCCGGGGTGCCCCAGGTGTCGGGCTGTCCGAAGACGAACTCGCCGCCGTGGCGGGGCGGCCGGCCCCTGGTGTGAGGCTTCCGGGGCGGTGCTGGCCGGCGCAGGACGCGGTCCGAGCGCATCCTGGCCAGCACTTGCACCGGCAGGTCCTTCAGCAGGAAGGCGAGGCGGGGTGCGTCGTATCCAGCGTCTGCGATGATGATGACGTCCGGGTCCCCGATCTGCCACTGACCTGCGGTGATCAGCCGCTCGACAAGCTTGCGCAGCTGCCGGGCGGTGACGGTGGCGGTGTCGTCCCCGGGCGCGAGACGCAGCGCGTCCAGCGGCGCGGTCCACGAGCTGCGGCCGGGTTCCAGCGCGCAGACGATCGAGTAGGGCCAGCCGGGCACGGGGATGTGCTGGTCCTTGCCCCGGCCGTAGGTGTGACACAGGATCCGCTGTGGTGAGGTGTGGGCGTCCGGCCTCAGCCAGCACGTGACATCGACAGCCAGGACCAGCCGGCCGTCGACGGCCCGCGGCAGCGGCACCGCGGCCAGGGCTTGCCGCATCCGGTCTGCGTCGACCCGGCCGCGGGCGAGAGCGGCGTAGAGCCCGCCGTGACCGCGGCGGTGTTCGCCCACCAAGGACAGCTCGGCCAGCGACCTCACCGGCCCGTCCCCGCACAACACCGCGTCGGCCAGCTCGAACAGTGCATCCGAACGAGCGGTGAGACAGGAGAAGAACTCGCCCCGGAAGCGTGACAGCTCGGCCAACGGCTCTTGCCTGGCATCGTGATGCAGCAGACTCATCCTCACAGCCTTCGTCCTGGACGTGTGTGTTCCATGGTCGGAGCACATGTTCAGACGAAGGCCGCTTGCGCGTACGGCGGTTACCGAACCGAGTGATCAAGTACGACGCACCGTTCGAGATCGGACGTCAAAGATCAAGCTCAGCCCTGGTTCGCAGCGCAATCGGTCGGACGGAGCACAGCGCCCGGAGCTATTGCGGACCTGGCTGTTCGCGGAAGTCGTAGGAATGCCGCGCCATCCTCATCTGCACCGCCGTACTCCGCCTCGACAGCAGGGACCGCGACGATGGTACGACCGCTATGCAGCTCTGCCTCACACGACCGCTTGGGAAGTTGCCCTGTGAGGGTGCCGAACACCATGACGTCGTTGCCGTCGGCCGCGACCACCTCCTGCACCGTGAACCTCCAGTGCCTGTCAGTAGCTGTCAACAGTTCCTGGCCTGATTGTCCGTGCACTCGCAGCATGCCCCGTCGGTCCCGGATGTGATCAGCAATGGCGCAGCACAGGCGAAAGCCAGAAGTCTGCGTGGCGTCGACCCGGCTGAATTCGGACGCTGGCGGCAGATCGAGCATTTCCCAGAGAAGGTCGATGGCCGCGGAGCGGGCCCGAGGGTGCCCGCGCTCGATGATGTCGAGGAGGATCGGCGCAGCAGCAACTGCGGCAGGCAGCACATCGTTTTCGAGATCGTCGATGAGGGCACTGTCGAGCAGCGCCGTCATCGCGTCAGCCGCCTGGTTCAAGGTGGCCGCCTCGGCCAGCGCTTGCAACTGTTCTGCAACGTCACGTGGTGGGTGCGGACGCCAGGGCCTGGGAAACGAGCTCCAGTCGATCGCGGCTATCGATTCGAATCCCACACCTACATCATCTCAGATCGCCAGTATGGCTAGTGCTGCCCCGCGCAAGTTCGTGGAGGGGTGTTGGGTCTGATCAGGCGGTCTTGAGTGGGCTGCCGTCATAGGTCCATCTGTACGGCTTCGCGGTCTCGTTGCGGCCGATGACGTAACTCTCCAGTTTGTCGATGAGGTCATCGCGGCTGGAGAAGTCACCGTGTCGCAGCACGCGGCGGGTCAGGACGGAGAAGAACAGCTCGATCTGGTTGAGCCAGGAGGCGTGCGGCGGGGTCCAGTGCACGTGCCAGCGCGAGTGGTCGGCCAGCCACGCCTTGGTGTGTTTGGCAGTGTGGGAGGAGCCGTTGTCCAGCACGACATGGATGTCCTGGTCTGGGGCGACGGCCGTGTCGAGCTGGCCGAGGAAGGCAGTGAACGCCGCTGCGTCGTTGCGGGCAATGATCTCGGTGAGGACCTCGCCGGTACGCACATCCAGGGCGGCGACCAGCGAGACGGTGCCGTGGCGGCGGTACTCGAACTCCTCGCGAGCGGGCTCGCCCGGCCTGGCGGGACGACCGAGGTGGCGCCTGGCTCGGGCGACGATCGCGGTCTTCTCGTCGATGGACAGCACCACCGCCCCTTCAGGCGGGTCGCGGTACAGGTCGCACACGTCCGCGACACGGTCCCAGAAGTTAGGGGTGTCCCGGCGGGTGAGCCAGCCGCGGACCCGGTGCGGCTTGAGGTCCAAGTCAGCCAAGATCCGGCCGACTTGGGAGGCAGAGATGGTGACGAAGACAGTGTCGGCGACCTGGGCGGCGATCGTGCGGTGCGACCAGGTCGCTTCCGGGTGCGGGGGCGCACTGGTGGCGGCCACGATCGCCAACGCCACTTGGGGCCCGTATACCTTGGGTCGGCCCGAGCGGGCGGCGTCCTTCAGCCCGTCCCGGCCCAGAGCGGCGAACCGTCCGCGCCACTTACGGACCGTGTTCACGCTGACCACCAGGTCCCGCGCGATGGCCCCATTGCTCAGGCCCTCAGCCGCCGCCAGCACGATCCGTGCCCGGAGCACCGCCCGCACCTGCGCTTTCAGGGAAACCGCTGTACGGATCAGACGCTCGCGCACTCTCTCGTCCAACTCCACCACGACCGCCTCAACCATCCCGGCCACACCCTCGCCCGCCCCGACCAAAGTGATGATCATGGCGTATGCGGGGGTGCCCCAGCAGGATGGACCCGGGCCGAAGAATCCGCCCGAGTCCATGCAGGATCACCTGTGCCACCGTCTGAACGTCCGCGCCAAGGAACGCTCGCCCCAGCTCGCCCGCGTCCAGGTGCGCTTTCGCTCAGGATTCGCCTACGTGGCGGGGGAACTGCCGGGCGAGGAGCAACTGCTGCCGCTATGCCGCCTGCGCTTCACCGGCGTCCTGCCCACCTGGGGCTTCGCCCTCTACCTCGCCAGCCGAGGCAAGTACGAGGACAACCTCCTGCCCACCGGCCTACCTATCGGCAGCCCCGAAGGCTGCATGGACCGTGCCTGCTGCCTCTACCTCGGTGACCAGCCGGCCTGACCAGCACCCCTTCACGAACTAACGCGAAGGAGGACTACCGCGCATCGAAGGCAACCCATGTGTTCCCCGGCAGCTCGGGCTTCCCAGGCACCGGTCGCCGCTCCTCGGTCCAGGCCTCGCCCGCGATTTCGGAAGCGACGTGACGCCAGAAGCGTGCCGCGCCCGCGTTCTCCTCCTGAAAAGCGATCTCCCATCGGCCAGGGTGCGCGGCCAGGACGGCCTGCACCGCTCGCAACCCGAGGCCCGACCGGCGTGCCCCACGCACCACGAAGAAGCTGTTCAGCACGTGCGCATCGCTGTCCAGCGCGCGTACGAACGCAAAGCCGACCGGCCGGTCACCAGACCATACGAGATAAGCCGACCAGGTGGGATCGCCGATCGCCGTCTCTAGCCACTCGCGGGGGTATGTTCCGTCCGGGTTCGGCAGGAGGCCCCAGAACTCCGACAGGTCGTGCAGGAAAAGCGGCCAGAGTCGTTCCAGGACGTCGCGGTCCTCGGCGCCCGCTCTGCGGACAACAAAGTCTGCCATCTGATCCTCCTCGAGAACGCGAGAAGCCTTCCGGTAGACCGGAAGGCTTCGAACTATCGAGCGGACCTTATCGTGTCTACGACCTGGACACACAGCTCGCAGATCCAGGCCGCGCGGACGGTGTCTGCGTCGGCACCGTCACGTTCAGCCGCCGTAGCGGACGCACGGAGGTTCACCTGCGCCTCTCCACGAACTAACGCGGCACAGCACTAGAGCAGTTAAATGCCAAGTTAGTCAACGGGAATGCCTTTCATCGCTGCTGAATGAAGAGAGCCTCAGGCTTACTCATCGCACAACGGTGCGAAGGGCGCGCAAGGTTCACACGGCACCATCCGGCCGGCGGAGTCCCTTCCGCACCCCAATGCCCGGCGGTTAGGGTCGGAGACAGCCCGTGCCGACATGGCGTGCTCGGGCGAGGCCCGGTGCCCGGATGCGCTCTGGGGGCGGTACCACCGGGCCGCCCCCAAGCTCCCGCTCCTGGTGCCCAGATGGGCCATGACCCGCCGACGCGTGGCCAGAGGTTCCCGAGCGGCAGGCGTCGTCTCATCGCGGAGAACCCCACAGGGGGTACGCCATGGTGATGTGAGAAAGGTTCACGGCCCTCTTCGCCCTGAAGCACAAGAAGGCGGGCGGCGGTCCGGAGTGGGACTTCGCGACCACAGCCCGCGCGGTCCTCGACGCCACGGACCGCTTCCACAACCCGGCGCACGCCGCCGACTGGTCCGCCCAGGACGCCGAGGACGCGTTCACGGCGGTCGTGTCCCTCGTACAGCGGGCGGTGCGGGCGTGAGGGACAGGGCTTTCGACGGTCGCGTACGGCGTCGACCAGTACGGCCCGGGCCGGCCCAAGGCGGCCGGCGGCGGGTTCACCACGGGCGGGGTGCGCCGGCCTGAGGCCCTGCCAGACCGTCTTCTTCCCCTTGCTCTTCCTCCTGTCCTACGGAAAATCGGTGGCCGTACATCCGGTACACCATCTCGTCCGGCGCGGTGAACATGCGTGCCTGGCGCCAGACCGCGTCGTAGGACAGGCGGTCGGCGGCCGGTTCGCGCCGCATGCGGAGCGCGCGCCAGCTGGTGTGGGGGTCGAGCAGGAGTCGTATCAGCGCCAGTCTCATGCCACCGGCCTCTCCACGACGGCGGGGTCGGGCAGGGACGGGGTCTTCGTGGACCGAGGGCTCGGCGTCTCCTCGCCGCGCAGAGCTCCGAGCGCGTCGTGGAGGGCGATCATGGCCCGGTTCTGCAGTTCGACGTCGGTGAAGCCCCGGCCGACGCTCTGCCACTGTTCGAGCAGGGGTTCCCACCAGCGGCCGGATGCGGCGATCGACCGGGCCAGACGGTGCCAGTCCGCCACTTGCTCAGGTCCGGGGCAGCCGGCTTGCTGTTCGATCCGGTCGAGTACGAACAGGTCCGGATGGTCGTACAGATGGGCACGCAGGAAGCGCAGGCGCCGTACGCGCTCCTCGTCGGTCTGCCGCTGGGCCATGGTCGCGAGTGCTTCGGCCGACAGGCCGAGTTCGGCGCGGGCGGCCAGGCAGCGGTAGGAGGTGCCGCGCGTGTGCTGCGCGGCGCCGAGCTCGGCGTTGATGGTGTCCTGCGCGGTGCGGATCTCGATGGCCGTGAAGTGTCGTGCGATCTCGCCGGCCCGTGCCACGGTCCGGCTGACGACGAGCTCTTCGAGGTTGGGGCGGGTGCGTAGGGCGGGACGCCATTCGACGGTGAACGTCGCCTCGAAGTGGACGCCTGGTGTGGCGCAGGTCAGCATCCGGGGCTGGGTGCAATGGGCGACGCGGGCCGCGCGTTGCCAGGGCCACCTCACGCCGAGGTCCCGGTGAGCGGGAACATTCCGCGTACGCGCGGATCGACGAGCCGGCCCCAGAAGTCCTCCGCCGCGTTCGCCCCGTCTTCGAGGGGAACCCCGTCGAGAGCCTCCATCAGCTCCCTGACGGCCTTGAACAACTTCTGTTCGCGCAGCGCCGGGAGCAGCCGGTCCCGGATCCGGGCATAGGAGGCGGGGTCGGTGGCCGAGGCGCTGACCCAGCCCGTGATCCGGTCGATGGTGTCCGGCGCCGTGGTGATGTCTCCGAGCAGGGTCTGCAAGGCACGTTCCACGTCCACGCTCGGCGGCACGCCTTGCGAGAGCAGCCACGGCCCGGTGTCGTTCGGTACCGACATCAGGGCGAGGAAGGCCAGAGGGCCGCCCTTGCCGGTCTTCCCCGACTGCTGCCAGGCCTGGACCTCGGAGACCAGCAGTTGCAAGCCCCCGGGCCGGGGCACCAGCTTCTCGAAGGTGTCGAGGACTTCGGCCAGGACCGATTCGACATGGGTGTGCTTGGCTACGCGGCGCAGTCGGACCATGGCCATCCTGGCCTGAGACGGGGTCACGTCCGTGGTGTCGAGAACGCCGCGGCAGGTGGCGATGACCGTCGAGGCGTACTCGGCGGCCTGCGCCCACCCGTACAGCGTGCCCCAGGCGTGGCGACCCGCGTGCTCGTCCTGTACCGCCCGCACCATCACCGCGCTGAGCAGGGCCTTCTTGCCGGTTCGGGCGAGGGTGCCGAGCTGTTGGAAGTGGGGGGTGTTCCCGTGCCGCAGGGTCAGGACGCTGAGTGCTTCGACGACGCGCTCGCCGTCCCCGGCGCCCTCCCCGCCATTCACCAGCCACTTCAGCAGGGGTTCGCGCATGATCTCGTAGTTGTCCCAGACGTAGGTCAGGACGGCCCTGCCGTAGCCGGGCTGGTCGAACACGACGTTGTCGTGGGTGTCGACCCCGGCGCCGGCGTCGACGACGCGGCGGCGCAGCCCCCGTCCCGCGAACACGGCTTCGGGCGTGGAGGCGAAGCCACCCTTGGCCGCGTCGTTCGTGCTGATGATGTTCTGCAGGGAGCGTGCGGCCTTGGCCACCTGGGGCATGGGGGCGGACTGGCGTACGGCGAGGGCGAGCAGCAGGCAGCGGTCTTCGAGGGGCAAGGAGGTGTCCTTGCCGCGGTGTGTCGGGGTCGTCTCCCCGAACAAGATGTCGAGCTTGTCCCGCCAGTCGGACAAGGCGGCGGCGATGCGTGCCGAAAGCCCGTCGTCGACCGTGGGCCGCCAGGACGCCTCGTCCATCGGCAGAGCGGCGCCCGTCAGGCGTACGTGCTCCTGCCACGCGTCCTTGATCGCGTCGGCCGCGCGGACCGCCTCCACGGCGTCCCGGCCATTCAGCGAGTCCTCGGCCGTACTGCCGGAACGCAGGTAGGAGACGAGACCGGGCACCTTCCGCGCCCGCAGGTGGGCCTCGACGACCTTGCGTGCCGGCGGCGGCTCGGTCAGGTGGACGACGTGGATTCCCGTACGGGCCGGTGCGGGGAGGCTGCTCCAGAGGCCCTCGGCCACGGTCAGCACCAGAGTGGAACCGAGACGTCCCAGCTTCTCGGCATGGTCTTCGAGATTGTCGAGGAAGTCCGTCGAGATGCCGTCCGTATCGGGGTCCTTGAGATCGAGCTGGTACGCGTGACGGAGCTCCTGGGGGAGCCGCCCCACCCTGGGGGTCGTCCAGTCGGCGTCCAGTTTGACGATGGGGGTGAGGTCGTCGGTGGTCTCGGCGAGCAGGTGCAGGGCGAACGTGGTCGACCCGTACGAACGGGGGGCCACGATGATCAACACCGGCTTGCGCAGACGTGCCGGTGTCGTCCCGGGGTCCAGCGCCCGCGTCCACGCCTCGGTCCACTGCCCCGAGCGGACCATCGGGGTCTGCTTGATGGCGTCGCGGGTCAGGACGGGACCCTCGAGGATGTCCCCCTTCCTGATCTCGAAGTTGAGATTGCCGGCGACACTGCCCACGACCACGTCGGGGTTGTTCACCGTGACCGGCACCTGTCCCGGGCCGGGACCGAGGGGAGGCATGACGATCACGCGCGGATCGGAGTGTGCACCGACCGGGGTGCCGGCGGGCCACGAGGGGGCGGGCGGTGCGATCGGGGGCCAGGCAGGAGCGCTGCGCGGGGCCGCCTGATTGGCGAAGTCGCCGACATCACCGAAGTCACCGACGGGGAAGCCGCTCTCGGGACTGGGCGGGACGGAGTCGGGAGGTACGAGAGGATCATGCGAGGTCATGCGCAGGGTTCCTTTCCGCACGGGCGACGGGGAGAAGAAGGGGGCGTGGACGGGGCCAGGGCCGGCCGGGGTCAGGCCCGTCCCCGGCCGATGCGCACGTCTCCGACGATCTGGTTGATGAGCGTCGGGTCGGTCATGGCACCGTTGATCTGGAAGGCGGGTGACGCGGCTCCCGCCGGCGCGGGCGACACGGCGGGCGGCACGTCCGTCCCGGGAGCCCGGGTGGCGCCGGGCGTTGCCTCGGCGGCCTTCGCGGACATCGCCAGGCCGAGGAGGTACGGGGTCAGCCCCGGCACGTAGAGCCGGCACCCCTCCTCGAAGTGCGGCTTCCCCTCGACCCGCGCCACCGCCGGCAGGAAGTGCTCCTCGGCCAGTTCCGTCGTCCGTCCCGCACGCACGGTGCGGCGGTAAGCCGGCTCCGAGAGGACGGCCGCCAGGAACCCGTTCTTCTGCTCTCCGGCGGCGGCCAGGGCCTGGCGGACGGCATCGCTGTCGAGGAGCCGGCACACTTCGTTGATGGAGTCGCCGCGGTGGTCGGGCAGGGTCAGCGGTCCGATGTGCACCGCGGCGCGCAGCCGGATCGACGGAGCGTCGGCCAGACGTCCCTGGTCGTACCGGACGAGTGCCGCGTGCAGGTGGCCGAGCAGCGGATCGATCAGCCGGGCGGTGTCCTTGGCCGGCAGTACGAAGATCGCGCCGTCGCCGGTGTCCTTGTACGCGCCGGGCACGGCCCGGGGGTCCTCGAAACCGCTCTGGGCCAGGACGGTCGTGAGGACGTCGTCCAGGTCCGACCGCACCGGCGCCATCCCGGCTTCCGGGATCTTGCTGTAGCCCTGCATGTCGACGGCCAGGAGCGCCTGCTCGGGCGGGACGTCGAGCGACGCGGACGGGAGAGGGGGCATGATGCCACCGACCTTTCGGTCAGGAGTGGGGAATCGGTTGCCCCATGTTCATCGGCCCGTCCGCGCCGTGGTGCCCACTACTGGGCACCATGCGGGTGTGCCCGGTCACTTCGCGCCGCGGGCCTGAGCCTCGATCGCCGCGATGTCATGGATCAACAGCCCACCGCCGGCGTCGGTCTCCAGCCACCCCCGCTCCCGCCACGGCTTGATCGCCGTACCGACAGCGTTGCGCGAGGCCCCGATCATCTGGGACAACTCGGCCTGCGTCAGGCGCACGACCAGCCCCGGCCGGCCCGCCGGGACCGCCCTGGCAAGCCGACTCAGAGCATTCGCCAGACGTACGGGAACACAGGCGGTGGCGAGTTCGAGCCGGACGGCCTCCCCCTCCCGGATCCGCGCGATCGCGTGTCTGAGCAGCGAGTTGACCAGCCCGTTCCCCTCGACGAACCGGAGGAAGTCGGCCGCGGGCACGAGATGGATCCGGCACACCTCCGCCGCGATCACCGAAGCCGAACGCGGCTTCGCGTCCAGAACCGCCAGCTCACCCAGCAACTCGCCCGCACCCCGTACCGACAACAGCGCCCGCTCCCCGTCGGAACCGGTCAGCGTGACGAGTGCCGATCCCTCCGCCAGCACGATCACGTGCGTACCGGGATCACCCTGCCGGAGCAGCACGCTGCGCGCCGGACGCACCCGCACCGGAGCCAGGTCACGCAACTGCGCCCACAGCCGCTCGCCCAGCACGGCTCTGTGTGGTTGATACATAACCCCCCAGACGTAGGAGCCCACTCGTGGGGAGGAATGGTTTCAGGGGGCGCAAAGAACGATCAACAGTCCCAATCCGGCCACGGCCAGCGCGGCGACGACGAGATCGACGGACCAGCGGACCGCACCGAACTTCCGCCGCGCGAGCCCCTCGAACACCGCCATCCGCCCGGCCTCCTGACGCATCAGGCCCTCAAGGTCGCCGCCGGCCTCCCACCCGAACCCGACTCTCCGGGGAAGAACGGGGCGCAGAGCCATGAGCGCCGCCCCCACGGCGGCCCCCAGCAGTACGGCCACGACGACCAGGACCGGCCCGACCGAACCGCCCGCCGGCGACGACACCCACACCCCCGCGACCAATGCCAGCAGTCCCCCGGCCACCCCGCACAGAGCCGTCGCCTTCGTATCCGCCCGCTGCACTTCCACGAACAGCTCGGCACTCCGCGCACGCAGCACCTCCAGCGAGGCCTCACCCTTGCGCGCGGCACTCCGACTCCACAGTGTCCCCACAGCGAACTCCTTTCGTCGACGGACGACTTCGAAGCCCACCCTCGCCCGCCGACCGTGCCGCTTCCGCCCTCTGCTGGGCAGAGACCACGAGCGCTTCCTCACACACGAGCGAAAAGCCCCGTGCGTCGGGGCGGGGGAGCCGGGCACCATGGCGGGGTGGCCGACCTGCTGTGGGATGACGTGAGCTGTTTCTTCGACCCGGACTCGATGGGGTCGCTGCCGGACGTGCGTGTCCCGGACGTCTCGGTGGAGGGCTGGCAGACGGTCCTCGACCTTGTGGTGGAGAAGGGCTGGAAGCACGAGTACGCGGAGGGGGAGACGGTGCTTCCGTTGCCCCGGGCGGAGGTCGTGCTGTCCCGTCCGGTGGACGCCGAGTGCCCGAACCTGCGGGTCTGGCCGTCTGCTGATGTGCTGGCGATCTTCCGTTTCCTCGATGACGAGGTGGTCGACTTCGACGTCGAGCTGCGGGAGCTGCAGGGGCAGGAACGACTCGATGTGTTGTGCGGCTTTCTCCGGGGGATCGGGCGGCGGTTGGGCAAGCCGGTGCTGATGGACGGGGAGGGTGCCTATGGCCATCCGATCCTCGGCTTCGATGTCGAGACCGATCGAGTCGCCCTCCTCATGGAGCCGTAGGCCAGGCGGCTCATCCGGATGTTTGGGGGAGAACGACGATCGCCTGAGCGCGGCGGTACCTGGCGTTGGGCCGGCGCGATGTGGTCCGGTCAGACCCGGCAGTTCATGTCGTTCGTGACCTCGCGATAGTTGGCGATCACGGGATTCGCCATGGATTCCCGGTAGATGACGACGACTCGTCCGTACGGCCAGTTGATGTCGGTGCGCAGTTTGTTGTTGCCGAGGGAGCAGCCGGTGAACATCATGCTGCGCGCGAGGTCGGTGGAGTCGCCGCCGTTCTCCCACACCGTCGTTGAGGGCCCAGCAGTGAGGAACATGGTCTGGGCTTCAGGGTTGAACGTCACCTGTACACCCCCGGACAGTCCCCATTCGTCGCGGAGGAACGCCTTGAGCTCCTCGTTGATGGCGGTGGCGATGCCCCGTTCGGATGCCGTCATGGCGTCGCGAGCGGCTGACCATTCCCCGAGGGTGGGCTCCGCGTAGTCGCTGCGGGTGTACGCCGGCTGCGGCTCGGCCGTCGGCGTGGTGACGGTGGGCGTGCTGACCGCGACGACCGTGGGTCCGGTACTCGTCGGCGTTGCGGGTACGGCGGCAGGAGTCGTAGCGGCTGAGGAAGAAGGCGATGGAGAGGAGGAAGCGGATGTTCTGACGGGCGCAGCGGCGATCGACGGCGTCTGCCGTTCCCGGACTGTGGACGCGTAGACGGCAGCGGCAGCGATGCTCAGGACGCTGATCGCCGTAGCGGCGATGAAACTGTATCTGCGGGCCTGTCCACTGGGCCGGTGCGCCGGCCACAGGTCCGCATGGGTGGGCGGCATGCTCCAGCGATCGGAGACCAGAACGTCGACCGAAGGGTGCACCGGATCGTGCCGTGGCAGAACCTGGGTGGTCTGATGCCCGAGGAACCCTGAGCATTCCTCGCTCAGAGACGGGGCGGTGGGCCGGTCGGCGGGCTCCTTCGACAGCGCATCCGCCACGAGGCGGGCGAGGTCCTCGGGCAGACCGGCCAGGTCAGGTTCCTGCGACAGCACACGGAAGGCGACCGTGTCCGGGGCCCCGGTACCGAAGGGGTGGCGGCCGGTCCCGGCGTAGGCGACGAGTGCGCCCCAGGCGAAGACGTCGGACTGCGGCCCGACGGCGCCAGTGCGGTACTGCTCGGGACTGATCCAGCCCGGGGTCCCGGTCAGCATGCCGGTGCGGGTGACCGCAGTCCCGCCGAAGGCGTGCGCGATGCCGAAGTCGAGCAGACGTGGACCGCTGGGGGAGAGGATCACGTTGCCCGGCTTGATGTCGCGGTGAATCACACCGGCCTCGTGGATCGACGTCAAGGCAGCGGCGGTGCCGGCGGCCAGCGCGTACAGCATCACGTCCTGGAGAGGACCGTGCGCGGATATGTGCTCCTGGAGCGTGGGGCCCGAGATGTAGGGCGTGGCCAGCCACGGACGTTCGGCATCACAGTCCGCCGCTACCACCGGCACGAGACACGGCCCGCTCACCCTGCTCGTCAGCGCCACCTCACGCCGGAACCGGGCACGGAACTCCTCGTCACCGGTCTGAGCGGGATGGACGACCTTCACCGCCAGACGATTACCGCCGGCGTCCAGGGCGGCATGGACCGTACCCATCCCCCCGACACCCAGACGGCCCACGATCCGGTACGGGCCGACACGAGCCGGGTCGCCGGGAAGTGCGGGGAGGATGCGGGCAGTCACGTGGGTTCCCTCTCAGGCCGGGCAGCTGGCGATGGATCTTACGTGCCACCGCCGAACAGACGAGCATCCGGTTCACACAGGCCGCGCACGGTGCTCTCCCCACATCGATGCCCCTGCCCCGAAGGCCGTGTCAGCAGTACGCATCCGATGCGAAGCGCAGGTACGCCCTATGCGCGAGGTGCTCAAGCCCGTGGCCGTCGGCCGCTTCCCGCGTCCGTGGGGGACCGGTTATCCGTGCAGTGCGGCGTTGGCTCTGGCGACGAAAGCGTCGCAGGCCTGCTGAGCCGCGCTGCCGCGCTGGAGCATGTCTGCCCTGTCGTCGGTCCGGATGATCGCGCTGGTGAGTTCCAGCACCGAGTTGGCCTGCTCGGCGAGCTGTTGTACAGCAGCCTGGTTGCTGATGAGCTTGAGACGGGACGCGCTGCTGCGTGTCTCCACGTAGAGGCGGTAGGACTCGGCCCGTGCGGCCGCCGCTTCCTCACTCAAGGGGTTGGCATCCTGGCTGGACCATCGGTCGTACTGCGCGCGGCGGTAGTCCTCGGCGAGGGCGACGAAGGCGGCACAGTTGTCGAACAGACGCTCTTGTAGCAGATGAGAGTGGGCGCGGGCCTCGGCTCGGCGGGCGGACCGCTCCTGGTAGTGGTGCGCGATGACAGATCCCAACAAGGTGCCTACCACTGCTATGGCACCGGCAATGATCCCCTCCACCGTCCTAGCGCATCATGTGGGAGTCCGGCCGCGTGAGCTGGCTTCCGGTCGTTTCTGCAGGTCGGAATTTCGTCGTCGTGACGCGGTTTCCCGAGCGCCGCCGGTCTCGTGCCCTGCCCTGCTGGGGCCGATGGGCCGATACCCGACTGACACAAATCCGCGCGCTCACGGACGCACGGACCTGACTTCTCGAACGCGGTCGTCTTCCAGGCTTCAGTAAGCACGCGGTGCTCGCGTGCGAACGAGCGTGGGAGGTGTCGTCATGGAGCCGTTTGGGACGCATGCGCGCGATGGAGTGGTCGGGGCAGGCAGGAAACGTGGATCGGGAGCCGGACGGTGCGGGTGTCCGCCGTCGCGGTCCTGATGGCCTGGTCCTCAACGCGCACCGCCACGGGGCGGCACCGGTGGAGTCACGGTCGACGGGACGACGATCGAAGTGCGCGACCACGGGCCCGGCTTCCCGGCGGACCTGCTCGCCCACGGGCCGCAGTGCTTCCGCACCGGGGCATCCGAGCGCGGCCACGGTCACGGCTCAAGTTCCTTACCGGGTTGCCCTGGAGGGACTTGCCGTCGGCAGCCCTGGGCCCAGTGGCTCGAAAACTGAGGCCGACGTCTCAGCCGGCTCTCGCGGCGTGCTCGATCACATCCATGTGAAGCAATTGCCGACGTCCGGTGATCGCTTCGCCCACACGGCTCGGGGTGACATCGCAGCGGCGCGCGATCAGCAACCGGTAGACACATGACTCCCTGGGGCACACCTTGACGTAAACATGTTCCAACATAGGATGTGTGCCGCAGCGAGCCGCAGGGTTGCTTGCAGGCACACTCGGCCGGCCAGGACCGCCATGTCTTGAACAGGCGAGGAAAACTCACCGAGGAGCGAGCTATGCCCGAGGACAATCAGAAGCCGTTGACCACGGCCGCCGGCGCACCGGTGCCCGACAACCAGAACTCCCTCACGTCCGGGCCGCGCGGACCGATGCTCCTGCAGGACGTGTGGTTCCTGGAGAAGCTCGCCCACTTCGACCGCGAGGTGATTCCCGAGCGTCGGATGCACGCCAAGGGCTCGGGCGCCTTCGGTACGTTCACCGTCACCCACGACATCACCCGGTACACGAGCGCGAACATCTTCTCCGAAGTGGGCAAGAAGACTCCGCTGTTCGCCCGGTTCTCCACCGTCGCGGGCGAGCGCGGCGCCGCCGACGCCGAGCGCGACATCCGTGGCTTCGCACTGAAGTTCTACACGGATGAGGGCAACTGGGACCTCGTGGGCAACAACACGCCGATCTTCTTCTTCCGCGACCCGCTGAAGTTCCCCGACCTCAACCACGCGGTGAAGCGCGACCCGCGCACCAACCTCCGCGACGCGGAGAACAACTGGGACTTCTGGACCCACCTCCCCGAGGCCCTGCACCAGGTCACGATCGTCATGTCGGACCGGGGCATCCCCGCCTCGTACCGGCACATGCACGGCTTCGGATCCCACACCTACAGCCTGGTCAACGCCGAAGGCGAGCGGTTCTGGATCAAGTTCCACCACCGCACCCAGCAGGGCATCAAGAACCTCACCGATGCCGAGGCCGAAGCGCTCATCGGCAAGGACCGGGAATCCCACCAGCGCGACCTCTTCGACTCCATCGAGAACGGCGACTTCCCGAGGTGGAAGCTGTTCATCCAGGTCATGCCGGAAGCCGACGCGGAGCACTACCGCTTCCACCCCTTCGACCTCACCAAGATCTGGTCGAAGAAGGACTACCCGCTGATCGAGGTCGGCGAGTGGGTACTCGACCGCAACCCCGACAACTACTTCGCGGACGTCGAGCAGGCCGCGTTCAGCCCCGCGAACGTCGTTCCGGGCATCGGCTTCTCACCCGACCGCATGCTCCAGGGCCGCCTCTTCTCCTACGGAGACGCCCAGCGCTACCGCCTCGGTGTCAATCACCACCAGATCCCCGTCAACGCTCCGAAGAACCCGGTGAACTCCTACCACCGCGACGGCGGCATGCGGGTCGACGGCAACCAGGGATCCACCCCGGGCATCGAACCCAACTCCTACGGCCGCTGGCAGGAACAGCCCGCCTACCGCGAGCCGAGCCAGGCCGTGGGTGCCGTCGCCGACCGCTTCGACTACCGCGCGGACGACGACAACCACTTCGAACAGCCCGGCGACCTGTTCCGCCTGATGACCCACGAACAGCAGCGGGCCCTGTTCGAGAACACGGCCCGCGCGATCGACGGAGCCTCCCGGCCGACCGTGGAACGGCACATCGCCAACTGCACCCAGGCCGACCCGGCCTACGGCGAAGGCGTCCGCAAGGCGATCGAGGCCCTGGCAGCCGGTCGCCTCTGACGCCGGACATCAGCCACCGGCCCGGCGCGAGCACCACACATGCCCGCGCCGGGCCGGCCCCGACCCGACCCGACCACGAGAAGGCGCGTACATGAAGAACCGCGGTGGTCTGACTCCGGAACAGACCCGGCGCGTCCTGGCCATCGCCGCGGACCTGGCCCGAACCGGCAGGACAGGTGAGCTCGAGGAGTTCGTGGAACACGGCCTCCCGGTCGATGCTGCCGACACGGCCGGCAACACCCTCCTGATGCTCGCCGCCTACCACGGGCACGCCGACACGGTACGCGCTCTACTCCGGCTCGGCGCCGACCCGGACCAGCGCAACGACCGGGATCAGGCACCCATCGCCGGAGCCCTGTTCAAAGGTGCTGACGTGGTGGTCGCGGTGCTGTACGAGGCAGGCGCGGACCTGGACCGAGGCACACCGACCGCGCGAGCCGCCGCGGCCCTGTTCGGCCGTACCCATCTGCTCGCCGGCTGATCCACGGTGGACTCGGCGGTGAGCCCTCGGGGCATGAGGTCGATCACCGCGAGGTGAGAGCCGGCCAGATCAGGAAAGGCGGAGCCGGTGTCCTGCAGGACACCGGACGGGCACAGACCTCGCATGACCGCCTCGAACAGCCGTCGTGCCCGTACGCGACCCTCCTCGCAGGCGTCGCCGACGCGCCACATGGGCCCCAGCTTCAAGAAGGCATCGTCGGCCGTTGTGGCCAGCGCGATGCTTTCGGCCGGTTCAGTCGGTTTGTGCCTCGGGGTCACGGAGCAGTGCCGTGGCTGCCGTGTCCCAGTCGAGCTCGGCGAGCTCGACGCCGGCGGGGACGAGCTGGTAGGTGCACTCCAGCCACTTGGCCAGTGGTGGCACAGGCAACTCGAAGAGAGCGGCCGCGTTGCCGGAGGTCAACTGGAGCCATGCGGTGGTCCTCTCCTTCAAGCCGGATGGCCACATCTGGATGCTGCCCAGCCCGCTCATCGAGTAGAGCCCCTGCTGAAGGAGGTCGCGGCCGATCCGCCAATGGACGCTCAAGCCACCTTCGACGACGAACTGGACAGACACGGCCCAGGGAGCATCCGGTGCGAACCGGAACTCCGCCCTGACGTCCTGTCGGCTCGCGAGGGTCAGCACGCGTTCGATGTTCAAGGTGAGGTGAAGGGGGCTGCCCACCGTGCTCCGGCGGGCCTGCACTCCGGATCGTTCGCCGCTCATCTACGGATGGGTCCTTCTCTGTGATCGGGCGGAGCCTGCTCCGGGTCACTCTGTCCGCTGCGAGGGCGTCGTGCATAAGTAACTTGACCGTCAAACGTCCTGCGGGTCCTGCCGCTCGCTCGACACCGCCGAGCTTCCGGCTGTTCGGAGGCAAGGGCATCGTCACCGCCGGAACCCGGCTGAGATCCGTACGGTCCACACCATCGGCCGTACGGATCTCAGCGGGGAATGATCCGCGGATGGGCGGCAGCCACTGCACCTGTGGCCGCTCGGAAGAACGGCATGAGCACGCAGAGCAGCCGTGATCGGCGACCGTACCGGTCGCTCGCGGCCACCGGCGCCTGGCAGACGATCGAGGTCCTGACCCACACGACGAGCGCCACCTCGATCCGGTCCAGGTGGTGATCTCCGCGGCGGCTGTGGAACGCGATCTGGAACTGGAAATCCGATGCGTAATTTCCGTTCGAGCAGGGTTGGACTCTTCCCTGGCCGATTGTCTGGGTTGCCGCGGTGCTCTTGGTGGCATCTGCGACGAGAGCGCCCGGTGAAAGGGGCACGGCTGCGGCACTGCATCCCAGAGCCTTCTTCATTTTTTGCAGAGGGCTATGGGGCTGCGCAGAACCCGGCGACTGTCGAAAAATCTAGAAGGTGTGCGAGGGTTCCGCAAGAGGGGTCAGGAGTACGAAATACGAACGGCTTGGGTTCATGACGATTCGGCAAATTCGGTCAGGATCGTTTTCCGGCCATCATCATGAACGCCATGAACCGGACGGTCGATCGCAACCGTTTCCCCGGTGTCCGCCCCGGACGCGGCGGGCGGGAATGCGGCGCCCGCGCGGCGGCGCCGTCGACGAATGGAGGTGCGATGACGGAGGGGACCTCAAGCCTCGGGAGACGGGGATCGCCGGCCGGCGGACTCACGGTGGTGGCCGGAGCGGGGGCGAGTTCTGGACTTCCCCGAGGTCGTGAAGAGGGCACCCGTGCCTCCAGGTCGGGTCCATGACGACCCCGCCGTGCACGAACTGACGCTGTCCGCCCTCGACAACCCGCGCGTCGACAGCTGACCGGCTCTCAGTGGGCCGCCAGCACCAGCGCCAGAGCGACGAGCGCCAGGACGGTCTGCACGAACGGAATCCTGACAGCTGGAGGTCATGGCGCCGTACACCCCTGCCACGGAGACGCACGCCAGGAAGAACGCCTTCACCTGGAACCCGACGGGGTCGGACGCCACCGCACCCCACACCAGGCCGGCGGCGAGGATCGACATGGCGGCAGCAACGTAGACCTGATCGTCGAACGTTCCGTACCCCCCCTTTTTTTGAAGGTCTTCACCTCGGCCGCATGAACCGGAGCAATTGAAACTTCGTTGGCCCGGTTCGGCATTGCCCTCCAATGTCCGCATATTTATCGTGATCCGGTCGATTCGATTAATCGGCCTCAGGCGTAATGAATGACGAAAGGGAGTCATTGTGAATCCGATGAAGAAGGTCATGACCGGTGCCGGTCTGGCGCTGGCGGCGGGCTCGCTCGTCGCCTCGTCCGCGGCGACCGCTTCCGCCGCGCCGGCAGGCGGCGCCATCCAGTTGTGCACGCAGAGTTACCTCAGTGGGCCCTGTACGTACGAGAGCTCTTCCGTCCCCAACATGTCGTGGGCCAGTGAGGGGAACTTCCAGGACGACATCTCCTCCATCAGGAACTACTCGGGGAGCAAGTGGTGCTTCTGGACCGACAACGGCTACTCCGGAATCAAGGGGGAGTTCCAGAACAACTACACCTGGAACACCCTGAGTTATCCGTACGAGAACTCCATTTCGTCGGGTCGCCCCTGCTGACCTGACCGGCAGACCTCCGCCGGTCGAGGTGGCGCGGCGCTGTGTGACCTCCGGATCCACGGAGGTCACACAGCGCGCGCGACCACAGCGGACCGGCGTCACCCTCTCCCGTCGCCGAAGCCCGAACCTCCGGAGAACCTGAATCCACATGTGTGTCGTTCCTGAGAGCAGGCGTCCATGAGATGGCTGCGCCGCCCCACGCCGGCAGGTGCCGTGCTGCTCGCCCTCCTGCTGTCGGGAGCCGCCGCTTGCGGCGGCCCGGACCAGAAAGGCGCCGCGGCCGCCACGACCGACCCCGGTCCACAGCACGAGCTCACGTACAACCTGAAGAAGCTGCTTGCGCGAGAGGGCGTGACGCGGGCCGCGAAGACTCCGGTTGCCCAGGGAACCTCGTCGGCCACGACCGCTCTCGACCTGAAGAGCGGTACGGGAGACGTGCGCGTCCAGGTCATCGTCAACCGGCTTCCGGTCCCGGTCTCCCCGCTGTACTCGGACTGTCCTGACGGCGCACTCCATCCGTACAGCACCTGCACGGTCAGGAAACACCGCGGCGCCGACCTGGCACTGGACAGGTCGCCGGTCGACGAGTCCGCACCCGCCGGCGCACAACGCTGGACGGCCGCCCTCACGTTCGCCGACGGCCGGCAGGTCGTGGTGACGGAGGCCCCCGCCGACCGTGCGCGGGGCAGGGCGGTCACGGGCCCGGGGCTGCCGCTGACGTTGCAGGAACTCGGCGACACGGCCGGATCGCCCACCTGGGACCCGTTCCTGGCCTCCCTCTCCCAGCCGGACAGCCGGCCTGATCTCCAGGTGAACCAGACAGCACCGGCCCGGCGGATCACCGAGACCCTGACCGGGCTGCTTCCCGGAGCACTGAAGGTCGCCGACCAGGGAGGTCAGCCCGGATACGGCCACGTCACCGTGGACGACGGACGCGGCAAGTGCCTGGTCGCGGTGACCGTACAGAGGTGGAAACCCGGTGACTCCACCATCGAGGACCTCTTCTCCGCAGCGGCGCGACTCCCGGACGGCACGCGCATCACGACCAGTCGCTCAGCGACGAAGAACGGTGGCAAGGGTGCGGTCGAGTGGCGGGCCGACCTGCTGAGCCGGGACGGTCTGCGGGTGGTGGTCAGCGAACTCAACGCCAGGGCCTACCTGCTGCCGGCCACACGCACCACACCGGGGGTGAGCCTGGACCGACTGACCGACCTGGTGCGCAGCAGCGCGTGGCGCAAGGTGGCAGGCGCGGCCCGTCCCTGACATCGCCCGGGTGGTGAAAGCCGGCTCCGGCAAACCCGTGCCCGGGCACGGACACACATGATGCGTAACCGGCTTGACTGGTGACGAGTGAAGAGGCAAGCTGTTGTTCGTCCGGACATCAGGACACGATCACTGATCGACAGAAGGGGAGACGGACCATGGACAAGGGAGTCACGGCGGACGCTGCGGCGGCGGTCCGACAGGCGCGATTCGGCACGCTCCCGGAGCGGATCCGCTTCGAGGACATGGTCGAGGGCGCCGACATCGACCCGGACTCCAAGGGCAGGTCCACGTACAACCCTGAAGCCTCGTGGAACCACTTCTCGTGCGTGGCCGCCGACCTGGCCCTCTGAGCCCCGGCCGACACGACCGGAGCAGCCGATACGCGACCTCTACCCGAAGGGTGAAACATGGAGAAGGACCTCTGTGTCCCCGCGCGGACGAGGAAGGACCGGAAACCACTCCATGCCCCTCGGCGCCGGAAGAACCGTGACGACCGACGTGAGCCGAGCGGGGAGGACGGCATGCCCGTACGCCTTCTGGCGACCATGATCCATCTCAGTCTCTTCTTCTGACTCCCGCGGGGCGGCTCGTCCTGGGCGTACGCGCGCACGAACATGTCTCGAGTCGACGAGAGGGATGACGTGATCAGCAGACGCAGAGCGGCCCGGGCCGTGGCCGCAGGCACGGTCGGACTTTCCGGCGCGGCTCGGGCAACAGCCCTGGCCCAAGGATCGCCCTCCGCGGCTTCGTCCGGAGGAAGGGAGACACGGACACATCAGGGGCTGGGGCCGGTACGCCACGTGCGCACCGACCTCTTGGATGTCGCCTACCACGATGTCGGCCCGGCCCACGGTACGCCGACGGTCCTTCTGCACGGCTGGCCCTTCAGCCCCGTGGGTTCCTACGCTCAGGTGGCACCGGCACTCGCCGCCCGCGGCTTTCGGTGCTACGTCCCCTACCTGCGCGGCCACGGCGACACCACCTTCCGTCGCAGCGACACCTTCCGCTCCGGAGAGCAGGCCGCGCTGGGCGCGGACCTGATCGCGTTCATGGACACGCTCGGGATCCGGCAGGCCCTGTACGCCGGATACGACTGGGGCGGGCGTGCCGCCAACGTCGCCGCGGCGCTCTGGCCCCACCGCTGCTCCGGCCTGGTGTCCGTGAACGGCTACCTCATCCAGAACCTCGATCTCGCGGAAGAGCCCCTCGCGCCGTCCGTCGAGTCGGGGTACTGGTACTTCTTCTACTTCCTCACGGAGCGGGGCAAGAAGGGCCTGACGAACAACAGGAACGATCTGGCCCGAGTCGTCTGGCACCGCAACTCTCCCGAATGGCAGTTCACCGAGGCGGAGTTCGCGCAGGCCGCGGAGCTGTGGACCAACCCCGACTACGTCGACGTCGTCCTGCACAGCTACCGTCACCGGTTGGGCGCCGCTCCCGGTGAGCCCCGCTACGCGAGACTGGAGCGCCGGCTGCTGGAGCAGCCGAAGATCACCGCACCGACCGTCACACTGGACGGGAAGGCGGACGGTGTGACGCCCTGGACCGACGGAAGTTCCTACGCGTCGCACTATGCCGGACCTTGGACGCACCATGTGGTGGACGGCGTAGGCCACAACCTCCCTCAGGAGCGACCGGAGGCCTTCACCGCCGCGGTCCTGGAGGTCCACGGCATGCGGTGACCCCGACCGGACC
Source organism: Streptomyces sp. NPDC002463 (assembly GCF_042889835.1). Taxonomy (NCBI): domain Bacteria; kingdom Bacillati; phylum Actinomycetota; class Actinomycetes; order Kitasatosporales; family Streptomycetaceae; genus Streptomyces; species Streptomyces sp. NPDC002463. Next base: position 64,507 of record NZ_JBIARL010000012.1, on the reverse strand, counting down.
CGTACACGCCCTCATCCAGCCGGATGTGTCCAGACACTCGGATCAACGCTCGGGCACGGCCGCGCGGTCGTCCTGATCGACGGTGAGGCGGGCATCGGCAAGACCAGGCTGCTGCGGGAGTTCCCGGCGTCCCGGGCCGAGCGCGCGTTCACCCCTCTGAGGCCTTTCACGCGCGTGGCGCATCACATGACAGCCGAGATGACCATCCGCCTGGCCGAAGGCCCTCCGGTCACGTTCTGACAGCTGACACGTGTGCCGGGATGCTGAGATCCTTTGGAGAGCGGGGCAAGTTCGTGGCGGGCCGCTGCGTTCACCCGACGCCGAGCCGTCGACGGACCGGCGACCGCCGGCGGAGTCCGTTCTGCCGTGTGGCGCAGCCGACCGGCGGACTCGCCCCACGAGCCGCCGTACTGGGGAGGGGAGTCCCGTGTACGTTCTGGTCCCCGACCTGGAAATGTTGAGCCGGGTCAGGCTCCCGGAAGCGGCCCGCTCCGTGGCCCTGCCCGCCGAGGAGGAGAGGGAGTACCGGCGTTTCTGCGAGGGCATCGTCACCATTCTCGGCTCGGGCGACACCTTCACCTATCGCAGCCATCGGGCCATGTACTTCTGAGAACCGTCGAGACACCTGTTGTCTCTCCGAGCACGATGTGCTGAACCTTTCGACTGGCCGCTTCGTCCTTCCAGTGGAGGCTCCGTCGCTGTACACGCGGGCGGCGGGCCGGGACGGCACTCCGGGGTCCACCCGCCCAGGTGGCAAGGAGCCGTCCCTCGCGCCGACGGCCCGAGTCCCACCTCTGGGCCGTCGGCGCGATCTGGGAGCGGGCCCCCGAAACGGCGCCCGGCTCAGAGGGCATCTGATCGACGTTCATGCGGCCGCGTGGGGATGTCCGTTTCGATTCCCCAGGTTGGTGCAGATTCTCCGGTGAGTTCGCGGCTCATCCTGTCAGCCGTAGCCCCCTGCTCGCTCACCAGCCGCTTGGGCAGCGGCTGGAATCCCTTCGCTCCCTGGCCTGGTGTCCGCGAACCAGCCGCCGGCGCCGACCGTGACGACCGCGACCTGGGCCGCCGATGCTGTCCGGAGCCCAGGTGTTGCCCGCCGACGTGACGAAGAGGGTGCCGGTCTCGACGCTCAGGCGGTTCACCACCACGCTCTCGAGGCCCGTCCCGTCGGACGGTGTGGGGGCGCTCAGGATCAGGAACATGTCAGCGAAATACGTTCACCGTACGGACGTCCTGGCACCGGCCGGGCTCCGTGGGCGGCGGCTTCGACGTGCCTCAGCGGTGAGGGCGGTGCGGCTGCTCAGCACTTGTTGCGTACACGTGTGTGTTTCTGACACGTGCAGCGCTGACCGGCTGCCTCGTACCCCTGCCTCCTTGACACACGGGTTCATTGATGTGGCCTGCGTCACTCCGAGGTGCCTGAAGTGGACAAGAGGCCAGTGGTCCTTTAATTTGAAGTGCATAAGGTTCCAGTGGCCTCTTAAGGGGGCTCGGGCAGAATCCAGGAAGCAGGGTGGTTCAGGCCATGAAGGAAGACCTCGCAGCCGTAGCCCGTACGCCGCTCGGCGGCTCTGGTATCTCGGTGCGGCCGGTCGGCCTGGGACTCATGGGGATGTCGCAGTTCTACGGAGCGGCGGACCCGGACGCCTCGGTCACCACCATCCGCGACGCGATCGACCTGGGTGTCGAGCTGTTCGACACCTCGGACTACTACGGGGCGAGCAGCGCCACCCCGGGACGGCCGGTGGCCGGCTTCGGTCACAACGAGGAACTGCTCGGGCGGGCCCTGCGGGGCCGCAGGGCCAAGGCGGTGGTGGCGACCAAGTTCTCCGCCCGCCCCACCCCCGAGGGCCGCAGCTTCTTCGACGGCCGGCCCGAGTACGTGAAGGCCGCCTGCGAGGCCAGCCTGCGGCGGCTCGGAACGGACCGGATCGACCTCTACTACTACCACCGGCTCGATCCAGCCGTCCCCGTCGAGGACACCGTGGGCGCCATGGCCGAACTGGTCGCCGACGGCAAGGTCCGCGCGATCGGCCTGAGCGAGGTCAGCGCGGAGATCCTGCGGCGCGCACACGCCGTCCACCCCGTGGCAGCCCTCCAGAGCGAGTACTCGCTGTGGGAGCGCGGCGTCGAGGCCGAGGTGCTGCCCGAGTGCCGCCGCCTGGGAATCACCCTCGTGCCCTACAGCCCCCTGGGGCGCGGCATGCTCACCGGAGCCTTCCGGCTCGGCGCCGAGTTCGACAGCGACGACTTCCGTTCGACCCTCCCCAAGTTCCAAGGCGAGAACTTCGAGCAGAACCTGCGGCTGGTCGAAGAGCTCGAGCGGTACGCCGAGGGCATCGGTGCGACCGCCGGCCAGGTCGCTCTCGCCTGGCTGCTGGCCCGCCACCACGACATCGTCCCGATCCCCGGCTCCAAGCGTCAGGCCTACGTCCGCGCGAACCTGGCGGCCGCCTCGGTCCGCCTCAGCGCCGACGACGTGGCCCGCCTGGACGCCCTCTTCGACCCCGCGCGGGTCAAGGGCGGCCGGTACGGAGCCCTCAACGTCCGGGCGAGCGACACCGGCAAGTGAGGCACCGGCGGTCGCCCGGCCCCCCCCCGGCTCACACCACAGACGTGCAGAACGACACAGCGAAGGAGCTTCTGATGAACTACGACGACCAGTTCGCAGGCAGGACCGCACTCGTGACCGGTGCCGGCAGCGGCATCGGGTCCGCCATCGCCCGGCTGCTCGCCGCCCGCGGCGCCAACGTCACGCTCGTGGGCCGTTCGCCGGAACCGCTGCAGGAGCTCGCCGACGAGATCGACAAGGCAGGCGGAAACGCGCTCGCGGTCGCCGGTGACGTCAGCGACCCCCGTGCGGTCGAGCACGCCGTCGCCGAGACCGTCCGCCACTTCGGCGCTCTGCACCTGGCCGTGAACAACGCGGGCACGTCCAGCGTCCACCACGATGTTCCCGACCTCCCCGAGGAGGAGTGGAACAAGACCCTCGGGATCAACCTCTCCGGCGTCTTCTACGGACTGAAGTACCAGATCCCGGCGATCCGGGCGGCCGGCGGCGGCGCCATCGTCAACATCTCCAGCGTCTTCGCCGACCGCGGACTGTCCCACCGCGCCGCCTACAGCGCGAGCAAGCACGGCCTTCGCGGCCTGACCCGAGCCGCCGCCGCGGACTGGGCCCAGCACGGCATCCGGATCAACGAGCTCCAGCCCGGTGTCATCCCCGTCCCCCGCCAGCAGGGCAACCCGGAGGAGGTCGCGAAGATCGCCGAGAAGATCCCGGCCCGTCGTCTGGGTACCGGCGAGGAAATCGCGAAGGCGGTCGCGTTCCTGCTCTCCGACGAGGCGTCCTACGTCACCGGCGCCCACCTCGCGGTCGACGGCGGCTTCCTCATCTGAGGACCCTCCCCGCGTACCGAGCCGCCTGGCTCCCCTCGTCCCACCCGTACTCACCGCACAACTCTCTTCAGACACAGAAATCGAGGCGTCATCATGAGCAAGACCTGGCTGATCACCGGAAGTTCCCGCGGTCTGGGCCGTGCCATCACCGAGGCAGTGCTGGAGGCCGGCAACAACGTGGTCGCCACCGCCCGGCGCACCGAGTCGCTGAACGACCTCACGGAGAAGTACGGCGACAAGGTCCGTCTCGTCACTCTGGACGTGACCGACGCCGAGGCCTCCCGCCGGGCCGTGCAGGCCGCCGTCACCGCCTTCGGCCGTCTGGACGTCGTGGTCAACAACGCCGGTTACGCCGACATGGCGCCCATCGAGGACATGACCGACGAGGCCTTCCGCGACCAGATCGACGCCAACCTCTACGGCGTCGTCAACGTCACCCGCGCAGCCCTCCCGGTCCTGCGCGAGCAGGGCTCCGGCCACATCATCCAGATCTCCTCCGTCGGCGGACGCGTGGGCGGTCCCGGTCTGGGCGCCTACCAGGCCGCCAAGTGGGCCGTCGGCGGCTTCTCCGAGGTCCTGGCCAAGGAGGTCGCCCACCTCGGCATCAAGGTCACCGTCGCCGAGCCGGGTGCCATGCGCACCGACTGGGCGGGTTCCTCCATGGCCACGCCGCCGGTCAGCGAGGCCTACAAGTCCGTCATCGAGCCCGCCATCGCCCGCCAGCGGGCCTCCGACGGCAACCAGCCGGGCGACCCGGCGCGGGTCGCGCAGGTTCTGATCGACATCACCGAGACCGAGGAGCCGCCGCTGCACCTGCTCCTGGGCAGGGACGCCGTCAAGGTCGCCCGGTTCGTGTCCGAGACGCTCGCCGCCTCGGACGCCAAGTGGCGGCGTGTCAGTGAGTCCGTGTGACCCGCACCACCGGACCCGCACTCGGGTCCGTAACCGCGCCGGTACCGCCCTTCGGGCGGTGCCGGCATCCGGGCTTAGGCTTCTCAAGGCGGCGCCGGGAGCGTCCCACCACGAAGTTACTCCGGGGATGTGACGATGACAGACGAGCGGTCGACGGAATTCCAGCGTGCGCGCAGCGCGGAACAGCGCGAGATCCGCAGGCAGGCCATTCTCGATGCCGCGACGCAGCTCCTGAGCGAGATGCCCGTCGGCGAGATCAGCCTGCGCGAGCTGAGCCGACGGGTCGGACTGTCGAAGACCAACGTCGTACGGTACTTCGAGACCAGGGAGGCGGTGTTCTTCGAGCTGCTCAACCGGTCCCTCGCACAGTGGATCGAGGAGCTGCCCGCCGAACTCCCGTCTCCGATGGCGCACGGCGCGGCCTCGCCCGCTGCCGTGACGGACGCCCTGGCCAGGTCCTTGGCCGAGCGGTCCCTTCTGTGCGATCTGCTGAGCGCGCTCGGATCCGAACTCGAACGGAACATCTCCGCCGAGTCGGCGCGCGAGTTCAAGCTCGCTCACATTCGGCTCCTGGACCGACTGGCGGACGTGGTGCGGGGCAGCATGACGGGTCTGACGCCGGCGACCTCCCGTGAGCTGGTCTCCCTGACCATCGTGTGCACGGCAGGTCTGTGGCCGTTCGCCCATCCCTCGGAGGCCGTCGCAGAGGCCCAGCGCGACCCCGAACTCGCCGGTACGCGCGTCGACTTCGCCCAACGGCTCGGCCGTACCCTGCACGTCGCCGTAACCGGTCTGCTGGAGCTCGGCTGACGCCCGCTGTCGCGGATGTCAGAGCACGAGCCGGGGCAGCACACCGCAGTGGCGGCGGAGTTTTCGGCCGCTGGCCGGCGCGCGGACCGGCCGGGAGCCCCGGGGCCTTTTCGTTGGCGGGCGACTTGTTCGGTGTACCGGGCAGGGGCAGTCGCGCGGCACGTTCCGCTCGGTCTCCGCGATGCGTACCGAACGTTCCGCCGCGCTCTGCGGCGGAGAGCGCGGCCCGACAGACGGGAGAGACCGCGCGTCCGCCTTCGGTGAGAGGCGCTCCAGCCAGCGCGATGGCTGGCCGCCCCCACTGATCCGCTCGATCACCCACCTGCGGCGCAGCGGAAGTCGGGCCGGAGCTCCTCGGGCATGGGTGTCTGACGGCCGGGACGGGTGAGGCCGACACACGCCTGCACATGTCAGTCACACATCCATGCACACACGCGCAGCAAGTCACCATATTGACAGGTGATGATCGTGGAGGCAGGCTGAAAGAGTCGAAGGGACAATGCATGAATGCCTACGGACACCCCCGCGACTGTCACCTACCTCGGCGCCGCGCTGTGAGCGCCGCGTCCGGGGCCCCCGAGCCCACAAAGACCGCCTCCGTGGCCCTGGGTGACGATCCGGCGGCCACACTCGACGCCGCGCCGTGGGCCCTGGCGGCCATGCTCGGGACCATCGCGGACGCGGTCACGACGCCTCTCGCCGACGTGCTGGAGGCGGAGCCGGCGCGCACCGCCGTACTGGAGGCCGCAGGCCTGATCCGCCGAGAGGGAGACACCCTCACGCCCCACCCATCGATGGTGTACGCCGACGGTCCGACGGCCGATAGCGCCGTCCAGGCACGTCTGAGTTCTCTGCGCCAGGCCGTCTCCGCCGCGGCGGGTGTCCCGGCCGGTACGTCGGGCGGCTGGGCGGACCAGGACGACGCCGTGCTGCTGAGCCAGGGGCGGGCGTCCGCGATGACCGGCCGGGCGCTGGCCGCCCGGGTGGTTCCCGCCTTGCCCGGTCTGGCCGATCGGCTGGGCCGGGAAGGCAGCCGCGTCCTGGACGTCGGCACCGGCGTGGCGGCCTTGGCGATCGTCCTGGCCCGGGAGTTCCCGCGTGCCGAGGTCGTGGGCATCGACGTCCTGGAACGTGTGCTGGGACTGGCCGCAGGGGAGTTGGCGGAAGCGGAAGCGGACGTCACGGGCCGGGTGACCTTGCGCCACCTCGACGTCGCGGATCTGACGGAGCGAGCCGTCTACGACCTCGCCTGGCTGCCCGCACCGTTCCTGTCGGAGGAGGCGCTGACCGCCGCCGTGCCTTGGCTGATCCAGGCCCTGAGCCCTGAGGGCTGGCTCGTCGTGGGCACGAACCCCGCCGTGTCCGACCCCCTGCGGCGGGCCGTCGCGGGATGGAACGCGGTGCGCAACGGCGGCAACTCCTACGACACGGAGCGCATGGCGGAGACGCTCACCGCCACGGACCCGGTGGAGGTGCGGAGGTTCCCCACGGTGCCGGGCGGCCCCGTGCTGGTCGCGGCCCGGTGGAGCTGACCTTCGCGTCCCCTGCCGGACCGTGCAACCGCGCCACGCCGCGCTGCGGTTCCCGTGACCGTATCCTCCCCGCCTCGCCCCGGCACGGGGCCGCCCCGATTGCTTCGGCGCGCGGACACATGTCGGGGCCGGGGACAGGGTGAGCATGGAGGTTGCGCCCGGACCGAGGTTCAGCCGTGGGGAACCCTTCTTGGTACCAGTCCGTGAACCCCTGCCTTGCACATGTGTGTCACTGGCCGACTTTGGTTCTTGCACGTGAGTATGCACACGTGGTTGTTTGGTAGGGAAAGAGGCGGTTTGGCTTAGGAAGGGAATCATGATGCTCGACAGGCGTGTCCTCCTGCGTACGAGCGGTGTTGCGGCAGCCGGCGTACTCGGCGCCGCCCTGCCGTCCTCCGCCGCGGCCGCCGAGCCGTGCTGCGCCAGCGGCACCCCTGTTCCCGCGGGCCAGGACCCGACCGAGGGCGTCACCCGCACCCTGCTCCAGGAGCACCCCTCGCCTGCCGAGGGCTGGGAGGCCGTACAGACGCTGGTGCAGATCCCCCGGTACAGGGAGTCGGGCCGGCACAGCCATCCGGGCGTCGAGGTCGGGTACATCGTCCGGGGCGACGTCCTCATGGAGTTCGACGACAGGCCACCGCTGCGGTTGCGCACGGGCGACCCGTTCTTCATCCCGAACGGGGTGATTCACAACGCCCGCAACGTCGGCACGGTGACGACGATGATGCTTTCCACGTACGTCGTCGACGAGACCAAGCCCCTCGTGACCACCTACTGACACGGTCGGCGCCGCCGTGCGTCACCGCGCACCGTGTCATCGCCGAGTGCCGAGTGCCGTGTGTACTTGGTGTTGTCGGCCGCCGACGACACGGCGCGCGGCATGCCGCGGGGAAGGATTCAACCACCGTCCCGCAGGCCTTCCGTACGCTTGGGCCATGACGTCGGGCTCCCCCCAGGAGACGGCTCCGCGAGAGCGGCTGCCGGGTGCGAAGCCTTCCTGACCCTCGGATGCGCACTCATCCGCCGGCGATGCCTGAAGTCATGGCGCTGGGAGCCTCCCAGGTGTCGACCAACTGACATGTGTGAATCGGCATGTTTGGACAGTGAAACACCTCACTCAAGTCACGTATGCTCACGCCATGCGTATCCTTTTCTCCAGCACACCCGCGCATGGACACCTCCTTCCGGAGCTGCCCCTCGCCCGGGCCTTCCGTGACCGCGGCGACGAGGTGGCCGTGATCACCTCGGCCGGCTTCGCCCCTCTGTTCGCCGCCGAGAGCATCACCCTCTTCCCGGTGGGCCCGGAGATGCCGGTACTCCTCACCGAGGCGGCCCGACTCGCGGGTGTGGACGACCCGACCGCGCCCGACCCGGCCGTCGCCGCCGAGGTGTTCGCCGGTGCCCGTATCGACTTCACCGCCGACGAGGCCGTCGCCGCCGCACGCGAGTTCCGTCCCGACCTGATCGTCGTCGAGGCCACCGACTATGTCGGCCCGCTCGTAGCCGCCACCCTCGAAGTCCCCTACGCCAAGCTGGCGTTCGGACCGCAGATCCCGGCGGAGTTCACCGATGTCTTCGACACGGTAGCCGAGCGTCGCTACAAGGAGCGCGGCCTGACCGTGCCGGCGCCCACCTGGTACCTCGACCCCTGCCCGGACCTGCTCCAGGATCCCAACCGGCAGGTTCCGAACGGCCGCCTCCCGATCAGGCCCGAGGCCCACCGCGGTGCCGAGACCCCGGCGTCCGCCGGTACGGCCCCCATCGCCTCCGGTGCCCCCGGCGCCCGTCAGAAGGTGCTGCTCTCCTTCGGCACCCACTTCGGCGAGCCCGGTGTTCTGCGGCCGGTCATCGACGCCCTCGGCACCGGGGTCGACCTGGTCGTCACGCTCGGCCTGGCGGGCAACGCCGCCGACTTCGGTGACGGTCTCGAGCACGTGCAGTTCGTTGGTTTCACCCCGCTCGCCGAGCTGCTCGACGACATCGACCTGGTCGTCACGCATGGCGGCGCCGGCACCACCATGGGCACCGTCTCGCGTGGCCTGCCCATGGTGGTCGTGCCGCAGGGCGCGGACCAGTTCCTTCAGGCCGGCGCCGTCGCAGCCGCAGGGATTGGCAGGGCGGTCATGCCGCCGGCCACCCCCGACTCCGTCGCCGAGGCCGTCCACGAGGTCGCCGGCAATCCCGAGTACCGCGCCAACGCCCGCCGTGCCGCGGACCAGATCGCCGCGATGCCCTCACCGCGTGAGGTCGCGGACCAGCTGGCTACGGCCATCGGCTGAGGACCGGCCGGGTATGGAGCGGGTCCTCGTGGCGGACACCGGCCATGTGCGTACCGGTGATCACTCGCGGGGACCTTCGCGGAAAGAAGGCCCGACGTGAGTGCCGGGTCGCGTCTTTCTAGTATCTCGTTCAACGTGTTTCGTGGAGCGGGTGTATCCGCTGAGTGCCGATACACATGTACGGTACGCGGCGAGGGGATACGCCTTTCGTGCTGTTGACCGACCTCTCGGCTGCCTCAGGCGGGTGGCGCGATCGCGATCACGTTCGCGGCGACTGCGCTCCCGCCGGCCTCGGCAGGATGTTCGGGCCGGGCAGCACATCACCGACCACCGTGACCGTGCGGGGCCTGACCGGAGTTGCCCATGGGGCCCACTCCGGGAAGCACCATCAGGTTGGGGTGGGTGGCCGTCTGGTATGCGGCGCTGGGAATGTAGGCGGTGCCCCGGCGCACGGCGATCGAGGTGGGGTTCTGCAGGCCGTCGGCGCCGGTGAGCACGGTGGAGGAGCTGCCGTCGTGCTCGACGCTCACGACCTTGTTGGGACCGTCGATCGCGGCGAGGATCTGGTCGCCCCGACCGGTGAAGGCGAAGTCGTCGATGCCCTGCAGCCCCGTCGCCCGGACCTGGGCGTGCCCGGGTCGGCCGCCCGGACCGAACGGGATGCGCACGATGGTGCCCTGGTCGAGGTTGCCGGCCCACAGTGCGCCCTGGTGGAGCTTGAGGCCGTTGACGCCGACGAAGCCGGTCGAGGCGAGCTCGGAAGCGGCGGACCAGGTGGTGGCGGGCCCTCCTGAGGTGCGCACCGTGTAGATCTTTCCCAGGGCGGAGTCGGCCATGTAGAGCCGGCCGTGGTGTTCGTCCAGTGCCAGCCCGTTGGGGAGGCTGTCGGCGGGGAGCGCGGTGATGCGGTGCGGGGCGCCGCCCGGACGCATCCGCCACAGGCCCGTCAGGTCCGAGGTGCCGGTCGCGTAGAGGAAGTACAGCGTGCCGTCGTGGGCACGGACGATGCCCGCGGTCAGGGGGAACCCGAGCACCGGGGTGTGCACACCTCCGTCGGCGGGCGCCGGCAGGGTGGCCAGGATCCGGATTGCGCCCTTCGGGTCGATGGTGGCCACCTGGCGGGCCGCCGCGAAGGTCACCACCGCGGTGCCGTCGGGCGTCAGCGCGATGTTCTCGGGCGTCTGCCCACGTGAGAGGTCGAGGTGCGCGACGACACGCGGTTCTGGGCTGGGGCGCGTCGCCGCCGAGGCGGAGACGGCCGTGACGGCGGTCGTCGCCGTGACGGTGAGGGCGCAGGCGAGTACGGCCAGTCTGTGCTTCATGTTCTCCCGCTTCCTTCGCGAAGGTTCTGGGGGTGCCCGCGGTGACGGCCTGTGCGGGTGCGGCCCGAATTGGATGGAACGAACGTACATTGAATATATACAGCATCCATTGAAGTGGGTGGGTAGCATGCCGCACATGAGCCAGCGCGTGTACACATCTCAGCTCCGCGCCCGGAGGGCGGAGGAGACCCGCAGGGCGATCGTCGAGACGGCGCGTGACCTCTTCGTCTCGCGGGGATACGGCCGCGTGAGCGTCGCGACGGTCGCCGAGGAGGCGGGGGTCGCGTTGAACACGGTGTACTCCAGCGTCGGCGGCAAACCCGCACTGATCCTGGCGATGGCACAGGACAGCACCGACGACGAGCTGACCGGCCGCACCATGCGGCAGATCGTGACCGCCGGCGACGGCCGGGAGATCCTGCGGCTGACGGCCGCGGGCACGGGCGCGGTGATCGAACGGCACTTCAAGACGCTTGTGGTGCTCATGGACGCGCGCAACTCGGACGCGGATGTGGCCAAGGCCGCCGACTACGCGTTGGGGTTCTACCGGAACCACGTGAACCTGATCGCCGACCGGCTCTTCGACCTCGGCGAGGTGCGTCCCGATCTCACCCGAGAGCAGACCCGGGACATTTTGTGGTTCTACTTCGGAGCCTCAGCCTGGACGACCGCGGTCAGGGAGCTGGGCTGGACCTACGGCCAGGCGGGGGTGTGGCTGGAAGCGCAGGCGGCGGCAGCGCTACTGATCCCGCGCATGGACCGGACCGTCTGACCTCCGAACCACCAAGGACTTCCGCGCCGTCGTGCGGCGCATCAACGCGACCGATGCCCAGGCCCTCATGGTGTGGGCGACCGGCCCCACGACCGTGGACATCGCCAAGGAGTTCGCCGCGTCAGGAAGCCGCATGCTGCTGACCATGAGCCACGGAGCGGCGGCACCGGAATTCGTGAAGGGAGCGGGCCCTGCGGCCGAAGGCGTCGTCCTTGCCACCACGTTCCCAGGCGTGGCCGCGGACCTTCCCGCTTCCAAGGTCAAGAATTCCGTCCTCGCGATGAGCAAGCGGTTCGTACAGACCCACGGCACCAATCCCCCGCAGTTCGACGTCGATGGCTATGTCGCCGTCAAGCTGATGGCCGCGGCCATCGAGAAGGCGCAGAGCGCGAACCCGGAAAGAATCCAAAAGGCCCTGGCCGAACTGAAGTTGGTCACACCGGAGGGGGAGTACGTCTATACGGACCGCGACCATGCGGGTCTCTCGCCGGAGGACGTCGCCATCGCCGTTGTCCGTGACGGCACCATGAGACTGACCGACTGGTCCAAGAACAGACTTGACTGACGGCTCGATCGTCCGGGCGGGTGAGGGCTGGTTTCGGGGCTGCCTGCTCGGCGTACCCGGACCACCTTCAGCAACCGCTCGGACTGCCGCATTCGCAGACCGGTGAAGACGCGCTCCCGGTCAGGAACCGGGGGGCGGCCGTCAGCCGATGTCCTCCACGTCGAGAGCAGCCAGAGCGTCACGCAGCGCGGCACGAGAGTTGATTCCGAGCTTCGGATAGATCTGATACAGGTGCGTGCCGATGGTCCGGTGCGAAAGGAACAACCGCTCGGCGATCTGCTTGTTGGTCAGTCCCGTCGCCGCCAAGGTGGCGATCTCCCGCTCCTGGGCCGTCAGCGGACCCTTGGTCGGCCTTGCGGCGGCCATCGAGACATGGCCGCTCGCGCGCAGCTCAGCCGTGACGCGCGTCTTCCACGGCGCCGCCCCGAGCTGGTCGAAGACCCGAGCGGCCTCGGCCAACTGACCCCGTGCCTGACTCGTCAGCCGGTGACGACGAAGCCGCTCACCGTAGAACAGGCGTACCCGCGCCGTGTCGAAGGGCCACTGCCCGTCATCCACCTGGGAAAGCGCCTCTTCAAAGAGGGGGAGGCACGATTCGTCCGTCGTGATCAGAGCTTCGCAGGCGAGCACGAGCATGCTGAGGCGGGGCGAGAGTTCCGCCATCGTCGATGCTCGCAGGGCCGCCGTGTGCGCGGCGGCCTCCGCGACCCTTCCGGTTCTGACAGCTGCCTCCACCACATCCACGGCACTGGCCATGGCCTGAGGCTGATAGGGGGGAAGGCTCCCGACAGGCGTCAACGTGGTGGAGTGCAGGTAGGCGCTTTCGAAGTCCCCCGAGCCGAGAGCGGTGAGGCCTCTGATGTGGCAGGCAAGGGCCCGTACTCCGTCGGCACCGCGGGGCGTGGCCCAGCCGACGATCTCCTCGGTCAGTACGGCGCTCGCCTCCGTGTCTCCACGAGCCGCGGCCACGAGGGCCAGAGGGTATTGGAACTTGCGGGTGAGGAAGCGGTAGCCGTTCTCTTCGCACAGGCGGATGCCCTCGTCGGCCAGGGTCAGTACGTGGTCCCATTTCCCTGCGTCGTAGTCGGCCAAGCACACGTGCAGCAGGGCGGCGAGGTACCGGCGCAGGGGCGCCGTGCCCGCACGGCCCGACTCGACCAGGCGCATGGACGGCTCCCGTAGGTCCGCGAGCCGATCCGGGTACACGGCGCAGTGGCCGAGGCGCACGATGCGGGCCGGGTCCTCGCCGATGTCACTGAGCAGCTCGTCCAGCCGGCTCAATGCCCGCGTCCCGGTACGCGCGGGATCGGCGAAGGTCTGGGCGCATACCCACAGCAGGTCCGGGGGTGCAGGGGCCAGCCGGTCGATCGCCCGGAACAACGGCGGCCACTTTTCCGGGTCCCCGCTGTACCAGCACAAGAGGTTGAGCGTGAACAGGGCTTCGAGCAGAGTTTCGTCGGAGGCGTCCCAGCCGTGCTCTCCCCCCTCGATGGCATCGAGGAGGACACGGTGTGCGGTACTGACGTCGCCGTCCTGGTTGATCAGCAGAAGGGCGGATGCCGCCGCGGCATGCAGCGAGGACTCCGCTGCGGGATCGGCCTGCTGGGCTCCGGCCAGCAGACGTGAGGCATCCGCCAGCTCGCCGGTCGCCTCGGCCCCGAGGTATGCGGCCTCCGCCAGGCGACGGCTCTTGTCGGCAGGCACAGGGCTGAGCTCCGCGGCGCGGGTGAGGGCGGCCACCGCACCGAGTGCGTCGCCCCGGCGTGATCGCAGGTGGGCAGCCTGTTCCAGCAGGTCGGCGACCGTCCCAGTGGGCTGCGTCGTGGCTTCGCCGAGGTGCCAGGCGCGGCGCTCCAACTGGTGCGTCAGTGCGTCGGCGAGCTTCTCGTGCGCCCTTCGCCGTTCCGCGGCCGTGGCCCCCGTCACCACGGCGGAACCGATCAACGGATGCCGGAAGGACATGCGGCGGGCCGTCGTCGATAGGGTCAACAGCCGGTCGCGTTCGGCAGGTTCCAGGGCATCGACGACGGGACTGCTTCCGGTGGCCGCCTCGATCACGCCGAGATCGCCGGTGCCTTCCAGCGCCGCGACCAGCAGCACCTCCCGGCTGGCCAGGGGCAGGTCGGCCACGCGTGAGGCGAACAGCTTCTGGAGGCGTTCGGTGAGAGGAAGTACGGAGGGCAGCGACGCGCCTGCCTCCTGCCGGCTCTTCAGGGCGGTGGGAAGTTCCACCAGGGCGAGCGGATTGCCGTGTGCCTCCGCGACGATACGTCGCCGGAGCAAGAGCGGCACATCAGGGTGAGCGCTGCGGATCAGTTCGCCGGACGCCACGTCGTCCAGGGGCTGCAGCCGGTGTTCGCTCAGGTCACCCAACGCGAAGGAGTCGTCGGAGGGGACGCGGGTGGCCGCGAGGAAGCTGATGTCGCTGCCGGTCAGTCGGCGGGCCACGAAAGCCAGCACCGAGGTGGTGGCCCGGTCCAGCCAGGGCAGATCGTCCACCGTGATCAGCAGCGGTTTCTCACGGGCTATCCGGCGAAGCAGGAAAAGGAGCGCCGTGGACACCAGCAGCTGGTTCGGGGGCGGGCCGTCACCGATACCCACGGCGACCCTCAGCGCGTCGCGGTGGTCGGGTTCCAGGAAGCCGAAGGAGTCGAAGAACGGAACGAGGAGCTGATTGAGGCCGGCGTAGCTGATGTCCGCTTCGTACTGCACGCCGCTTGCGCGCAAGACTTGGGCGCCCTCGTGACGGAATTCGGCTGCCACCGCTTCGAGGACCGCTGTCTTGCCCAGACCGGCCTCCCCTGACAGCAGCAGAGCTGCACCGCGTCCGGAATGATCGAAATGGGACCTGATATACGCCAAGTCCCTTTCACGTCCGATGAGGCGTGACCCCACACGACAACCGGAACGGTCCACGTCGTTCATCAGGAAGCTGTCCCCCGGACTGCGACGGCAGAGCCGCAACGCGACTCTCCCTGCATACCTTCTCCCTCATTTGGGAGGCTCGGTTTTTACACGGTGCTCCACGGTACTCCGCCTTGATCGCCCCGTGCAGGAAGGTACTGCGGGAAGGCGGCGGGCGCACCCTGCACCCCCTGCTGTGCGGGGGCCAGGCCGCCGCCTGCACGGTCCGTGCGATCGATCCCGGGCGTCACCGCATCGCGTACCGGCAGTTCCCGCTCGAAGGCGGACGGGCACAGCCCGCTCAGGACCGTCTCCACCAGCGGACGATGAGTCGCACGGCCCCTCCGGCGCCCTGACCAGCCTGTCCCCGGGGACACCTGGAGAAACGTATGCTCGGCAAAGCCAACACTGTCTGCCCTTGAAGAGGGCACACCCATCATGATCGATCAAAAGGGCCTGGATACATGTCTCTTGATGCCGTCGATCCCCGGACGGGTACTGAACGGCACACATCGGCCGTGCGGCAGCTCGACTCCCTGACGGCCACCCTCACCGAGGACCTCGACCGGAGGGCATGGGTTCCGGGGCCGGCCGGATCGTGCGAGGTTGCCGAGGCGGCGGCGCCCGGCGCCGAGCCCGTGTTGTCCGCCACCCTTCGGTTGCTGGAGCGGACGGCACGGGTCGGAAGTCCAGACGGCGACAGGCTCTGACGGCGCCGAGCTCAGCCCTGCCCGCCGGATGCCCCACACCGAAGGCGAACTGGCGCGCGGAGACGTCGCGGAGGTCGAAACGTGCGGGAGCGGGGTCGTCCCACCGCTCCCACCCGGCATCGGACAGGTCATGGCGACGTATCGCCGCACCGTGATCCACCGACCGAAGTCGTGTGAAGAGGCTCTCCGGGGGAACGGAGCCGACGCTGCAGGGGTTCACACAGCCGGGAGAAACGGGGAGCGAGGAGAACGCGTGCGCCGGTGCCTCAGCTGGCGAGATTGCCGCTCGCCGGATGCGGACAACGCATCTTTGTTATGGCAACATGTGTCCTAGCGGCCATGACACATGTGTCTACAGTCCCTGTTTCGGAGCCTTCATGTCCACACCGCCCCCAGGATGCCGAGCCATGTGCTCGACCGTCCCTTCCTGCAGGCCGACGCCTGTCGGGCGGGCGGTGGCACAGGCGTTCATGTGATCACTCGAACTGCGCGCGGCGAGCGGGGAGCAGGCCTGCACTGGCGGCGTCCCAGTCCACTTCAGCCAGTTCACGGCCCGCGGGGACCAACGCGTACGTGCCTTCCAGCCATTCCGCCAGCGGAGGCACGGGCAGCTCGAACAGAGCCGCCATGTCACCCGAGCAAAGTTGGAGCCATGAGGTCGCCCGCTCCTTCGACGGCCACATCTGGACGTCAGCCAGACCACTCATCGAGTACAGCCCCTGCTGGAGCAGATCCCGTCCGATGCGCCAGCGTACGCACGGGCCGCCTTCCACGAGAAGCGTCACGGACACGACCCAAGGGGCTTCCGGACTGAACCGGAACTCCGCCCCGACCGTCTGCCGGGCGGAGGCGCCCAGTACGCGCTCGATGTCCAGGCTCAGGACGGGGGTGCCCTCAAGCGCTTTGCGGTGCTGGACATCGGGGTGGTTGCGGTTCATGCCGGGTTGGTCCTTCCCGTCGGCGTGTGGTGGCAAGGTCCACTCTCGTCTCGGCTCGGGTGACGTACATAAGTAACTTGACCGTCGGTCTCCACCCTTCATGACGGTGATCGGCGAGACCGTCGGCGTTATATGGATATCTGTCCGTATGGTGATGTGACGTCGCAGGCGTCCGTCTGCGACGTGTACCGCTCACCCGGACCGCTCGCCGGTCTCGACCTGGACGCGCTGACGGACCACTACGCCGGCATCGCGAATTCTCCGGAGGCACCACCGGTGATCGCCGGGCACTCCGTCGGAGGGCCCGTCGCGCAGCACCTCATCGCTGCCGATATGGGCCGGGGCGGTGGCCACCGCGTCGGGCCCCGGTCAACCAGGTGTTCCTGCCCGGTGCGCCGGTCCACCACCTGCGTACACCTGGAGACGACGGCGCCGACCGGCTGGTGACCCTGTCGCCGGAGCAGTTTCATGAGGTACTCGCGAACACCGTGGCCCCCGAGGAGTCCGGCCGGCTCTTCGAGCGCTGCGCCTGCCGGCATCGCGCCGCCTGCTCACCTGCCTCGGCTGTGAAAGCGCGGCGCTCAGTCCGCTGGCCGGAGCGGACACGGGCAACGGGCCTCGACCTGGCCGCGGCGCCGGCTGCCCGGGTTCGCTCAGAGCACCAGGCTGTCCTCGACACCTGCGGACAGGCGCTTGCGGCCAGCCTGCCCGACAGAGCCGAGCCCGGTTACCAGCACGCCTTGGTCCTGGGCTCCATCGACGCCGCCCGCCGTTCCGCCCGTATGCATCGTTGAGCGGAACCTTGTACAGGCACGCGGTGCACCGCGAGTTGACGGCCGAGTTCCGCAGCCTGCATCCGCTGGCTGATGCGCCGGGAGGAACCTGGAGACCTGACAGACCGGCTCCGGCAGCAGAGGTCGACAACGGCCTCGGCGGCGGGCTGCATCCCGCTTGCCGCTCGGCAGCAGATGCGTCGGGCGGCACATCGCCCGACTGCGTCGCCGATGCCGACAAGCGCTTGCAGCCCCTCGATCAGGCCAGTGAGGCGACGACGTCAGCGAGCCGATCCGGCATCGACAGGCACGGCGCGTGTGTGGACTCCAACGTCACCACGTTGGTCGTGTGGTGAGGGAAGGCGCTGTCGGCCTGCTTGACGAACAAGCGTTGGAGAGCGACGGGATGGTCTTGTCCTCGGTGCACAGCACGTAGGTACGGGGTATCGAACCCCGTCCCCGCTCGGTCAGCGTGGTCGGCTGCGTGGCCATGGCCGTCGGTGACTCGGGGCCGAGCAGGGCGATCGCCGCGTCGGCGATCGACTGGTCGACGTCGCCGTAGAAGGCACTGCGGATCGCCGGCCGCAGATCGTCGGCCGCCGTGTCGATGCGGAGCGCGCCGATGCTGAGGAACGGGCGATCAACCGACTCAAGCAGTCCCGAGCGGTGGCCACGCGGTACGACAAGCGCGGTTACGTCTTCCTCGGCACCGTCACCGCAGCGTCACTTGCAATATGGCTCCGGTCCTGACAAATGCGAGGCAGGTCAGCACCCGCTCGGGCCGGTCTGTGAGTGCCGTCTTATGGATCCGGGATGAGTAACTCTGCTGCGGCTGCGGTCCTCACAACCACCGACCTGTCTGAAGCGATACGTGCGGTGCGTACCTTGCTGGGCACGGCAGACATCGATCAGGGAGAGGTCGACTTCGAAGCCGTGATCAGGTCGCCGGATGTCCTGGCGCAAGTACGTCACGTACAGGACGAACCGTCGCAGGACCACACCGTCCACGTTCACGCCCGGGACCGGAACGGCGACCAGATCGCCCGCGTCCACTGGCTCGCCGATCAGGTGGGTGGCCGATTCACAGGCAGGGTGGAGTCGGCGCCTCTGCAACCCCTCAGCAAACAGGCAAGACCGGTGTCCCTATCTGCCCCTGCCGCATGATCGGCCGGACAACTCCTAACCGGCGACCTTGCCGGGGGCGTTCTCCGACAGCCGCTTGAGCCGCGCCAGCCACAGGACGTGCAGGCGGCGTGCCCACACGGGGGCCAGCGCATCGAGGGACTTGGCGGCTGGGCCGCGCACGACGCTCTCGGTCACCACACGGGTGCCGTCCTCGACCGGGGTGAGCAGCCACGCCTGGTACAGCTGCACACCGGCGCCTACGCCGGACCAGCCCAGACGCCTCGGCGGAACCCGCTCTCCGACGAAGATTTCGAACCGGTGTCCGTGGAAGCGGACCTCGAACGCGTCCTCCAGAGTCCCCGAGCGTGTTCCGGTGACGCCCGGAACCCAGTCCGGCCACCGCGACACATCGGTGAGCAGGTGGAAGGCGGCTGCGGGCGGGGCGTGCACGAACACTTGAGCCCGACAGAAGCTGTGGGCGTGGGACGGTGAGAAACCGGACGGCCAGTGGATGTCCGGATGGCTGTCCGAGGCGCCGAGCATCCGGTTCCCCTTTCGCGGTGCCTGACGGGGAAGGGCAACCCCGGGATCACTGTGCCCGGAGGCTCTGAGGCCGGCATACGTCAAATGACTGAGCCGGCGGGGCCGAGCCGACGTGCGGCTCAGCCGTCCTCGGGGGCGGCAGCGAGCTCCGCAAGCACGTCCCGCAGCGCGGCACGCGAGGTGATGCCCAGTTTCGGATAGATCTGGTAGAGATGAGTGCCGATGGTCCGGTGCGACAGGAACAGTCGCTCGGCGATCTGCTTGTTGGTCAGACCGGTCGCGGCGAGGGTGGCGATCTGCAGCTCCTGTGCGGTCAGCTTCGCAGGCCTCCCCCTGGCGGCCGCCGGCGCGGGCTGTCCGCTCGCCCTCAGCTCGGCCGCCGTACGCGTCACCCATGGCTGCGCGCCCAGCTGCTGAAAGCTCCTCAACGCGAGGGTGAGCTGTTCCCGGGCTTCTGTCGTGGCACGCTGCCGCCGCAGGCGTTCACCGTGAAAGAGGCGCACCCGCGCGGCGTCGAAGGGCCAGCGATCGGAGCTGGGCAGGGACAGCGCCCGCTCGAAGAGGGCCACGGACTCGTCGGCGGGCGCCGTCATCGCCTCGCCCGCCAGCACGAGCAGTTCAAGACGGGGCGACAGCTCCGCCATGGCGGAGGCCCGCATCGCTGTCGCGTGAGCCGCGGCCTCCGCCTCCCGACCGGTGCGGACGGCCGCCTCGACCATGTCCATCGCACCCCACATGGCGATCGGGAGGTAGGGCGCCACGGTCCCGGGCGGGTTGAGCGTGCAGGCGTGCTGGTAGGCCGTCTGGAAATCGCCGCCGCCCAGCGCGGCCAGTGCCCTGGCCTGCGCGGCGAAGAAGCGCGCACCGTGGGCACCGCGGGGAGCCGCCCAGCGGATGACCTCCTCGCACAGCGCGTCACTGGTCTCCGTGTCGCCGCGCACTGCGGCCACGGTCGCCTTGATGTAGTGGAAGTACCACGCGAAGAATCGATAGTCGTGGTTCTCGCACAGGTCCAGCCCCTCGTCGGCGAACTGGTCGGCCTCGTCCCAGCGGCCCAGATGGAAGTAGTCCAGACCGAGGTGCATCAGTGCGCCCAGATGCCGGCGCACGGGCGCCGTACCCGCGCGGCCCTGCTCGGCCAGCTGGCGGGTGGCCCACCGGAAATCGCCGAGCCGGTCGGGGAAGACCGACGCGGTGCCCACCCGGATGACGCGGGTGGGCTCCTCTCCCACGGTGGCGATCAGCTTCTCCAGCCGGGGCAGCGCGGCGGCGCCGGTGCGCGCCGGGTCGGCGAAGGTCTGGGTGGTCACCCAGAGCAGCTCAGGCGGCTCGGGGGTCAGCCGCTCCACGAAAGTCAGGAGCGGCTGCCACAGATGGGGTTCGCCGCCGTACCAGCACAGCAGGACCAGAAGGTGCAGCGCCTCGATGAGCGCGTCGTCCGAGGCGTCCCAGCCGTGATCTCCGGCCTCGATCGCGCCGACCAGGAGCCGGTGCGCGGTGTAGACGTCACCGTCCCGGTTGATCAGCAGGAACGCGGACGCCGCCGCCGCGTGCAGTGACTGCTGTCCGGTCGTGGGATGCACGAGCCGGGCGTCGGCGAGCAGCCGCGAAGCGTCCTCCAGCTCACCGGTGGAGTCCGCGCCGACATAGGCCGCCTTGGCCAGCCTGCGGCTCTCGTCGGCCTTGGCGGGACTGAGTCCGGCCGCACGGGCCAGCGCCGCCATCGCGCCGAGCGCGTCCCCACGCCGCAGCCGGCGGTGGGCCGCTTCCTCCAGTAGGGCGGCGACGCCTTCGTTCGGACCGACGGTGGCCTCGCCCAGATGCCACGCGCGGCGCTCCGGCTGGCCCTCGAGCACGTCGGCCAGTGCCTGATGCGCCCGTCTGCGCTCTGCCGCCGTCGCCAGCTCCACCACCGCGGCGCCGATGAGCGGATGCCGGAAGGACAACCGTCGGCTGTCGGCCGAAACCGTCACCAGTCGGTTGCGCTCGGCGAGGGCCAGGTCGTCGTCGGTGGCCCGCCCCGCCGCCGCGTTGATCGCAGCCATATCGCCGGTACCGTCCAGGGCGGCGATGAGCAGTAGCTCCCGGCCGGCGGCTGACAGCGTGGCCACTCGCGAGGTGAAGATCGCCTGGAGCCGTTGGCTCAGGGGCAGCACGGCGGGTACCGCTGTCAGCGTCGTACGCTGCTCGGCGGAGAGCGCCGACGGCAACTCCATCAGTGCCAGCGGGTTCCCGCGTGCCTCGGAGGCTATGCGGCGCCGCACCGCGGGGGCGACGTCGGGGTGGGCGAGAGCGAGCAGCTCGGCGGACGACGCCTCGTCGAGCGGTTTGAGCCGGTGCTCCGGCAGACCACTCGACTCGAAGAAGCTGTCGGAGCCCTCCCGGGAGGCCGCGAGGAAGCCGATCCGGCTGCCGACGAGCCGCCGGGCGACGAAACCGAGCACGGCGTTGGTCGCCCGGTCCAGCCACGGCAGGTCGTCGATGACGAGCAGCAGAGGCGTACGGGCGGAAACCAGCCGCAGCAGCAACAGGGCTGCGGTAGAGGTCAGCAGGCGGTCGGGAGGCGGACCGGTACCGATGCCGACCGCGACGTGCAGGGCGTCCCGGTGGACGGTGTCCAGCACGTCGAAGTCGTCGAAGAGGGGTACCAGGAGCTGATTGAGACCGGCATAGGCGATGTCCGCCTCGAACTGCACGCCCTTCGCCCGCAGCACGCGGACACCGTCATGCGCGGCGCCCCGCGCCACCGCGTCCAGGACCGTCGTCTTGCCCACCCCGGCCTCGCCCGAAAGGAGCAGGGACGCCCCTTGAACCCAGGAGTCGGCGAAGAACGACTGGATGTACGCCAGGTCCTCGTCCCGTCCGACCAGACGGGTCGACGCCGGGTAGACCATCGAATTCAGGTCATTCATCGTGCGGCCTCCATCGGCTGACGTACCGGAGGGTCCGGTGTACTGTGCCGATCCGGCTGATCACGCCTGCTTCCGGCTCCTTCTGCACCATGCAATCACTCGTATGCGAGCGACGTCCAGATTTCGCCCCTCGCCGCTCGACCCGACCCGTTACGGTGAGTGGGGACACCGGGGCGACCGAACTCGAGGGCGGAGCACCGGCCATACCGCACCGGACGGCCCGTGCAACGTCGTCGTCCACCAGCACGCGCAGCGTGCCGGCACCGCCCTCTCATCAAGCCGGGGCCCGGGTTTCGGGTCGGCACCCTCGCCGGGCGGACCACAAGACGATTCATCGCATCGAACACGGCGTCAGCGACCCGAAGCCAGGGCTGTTCATCCAGGTCGCCGGTGCGGCGATGTCCCCGTTCCGGACGCACCATGTGGTGGACGACGCAGGCCGCAACCTCCCTCAGGGGCGACCGGAGGCCTTCACCGCCGCGGTCCCGGAGGTCCACGGCATGCGGTGACCCCGGCCGGACCCGTACACACCCTCATCCAGCCAAGTGTGTCCCGACTCCCGGTCCTGGGTGTGAGCTGCCGTCACGTATGCACACACCAATGACGCCGTCCCACACGTCGTCTAGAGTCGGCGTGGCGTACTGGCGGTCGGCTGACGGGATAGGGCGATGCTCGCAGACACCCCCACACCTGGTGGCCCGCTTCCAGCGCTGTCCGCGCCGCGGTTCGTCGGCCGGGACCGTGACCTGGACGCCCTCGGATCGGCGCTCGGACACACCCGCGCGGTCGTCCTGATCGACGGCGAGGCGGGCATCGGCAAGACCCGGCTGCTGCGTGAGTTCCTGGCGTCCCAGGCCGAGCAGGGGCGGCGCGCCCTGGTCGGCGCCTGCCTGGAGCTGCGGGTGCCGTACACCCTCGGGGCCGTGGTGGACGCGGTACGCGACGGCGTCGACGACGTCGCCGCGCTGGGCCTGAGCGGACTGGCGGGGGCGTTGCGACCCCTGTTCCCCGAGTGGGCCGGTGAACTCCCTCCGGCTCCGGAGACGCTGGAGGACGCCACCGCCGCCCGGCACCGGCTGTTCCGCGCGTTCACGGAGGTCCTCGGCCGGCTCGACGTGGACGTCCTCGCGCTGGAGGACGTCCACTGGGCCGACGAGGCGACGCTCGAGTTCCTGCTCTTCCTGGTCTCCCGCCGACCGCAACCGGTCAGCGTGGTGCTGACGTTCCGACGGGACGAGATACCGCAGGATTCCCTGCTACTGCGACTGTCCTCCCGGCTGCCCTCCGACGCCCGTCCCGTCCGACTCGCCCTGGGACCGCTGGATGTCGGCGAGACCGCCTCGTTCGTCTCGTCGATGCTGGCCGGCGGGCATGTGTCGAGGGAGTTCGCCGACTTCCTGCACACCCGCACCGAAGGAGTCCCCCTGGCGATGGAGGAATCGGTGCGGCTGATGCACGACCGGGCCGATCTGATCCACCGGGACGGAGGGTGGGCACGGCGTCGCCTGGACCGCATCGAGGTCCCGCCGACCATCCGCGACGCCATGCTCGAACGTGTCCAGCGGCTGCGGCCCGACTCCCGCACCGTACCCTTCGCGGTGTCCGTGCTGTCCGGCCCGGCCGACCACGCGACGCTGCGCGCCGTCACCGGTCTGCCCGAGGAGCGGTTCGCGGAGCAGGTGGCGGAGGCGCTCGGCTGCGGCCTGTTGCGCGAGGAACGGCCCGGGCAATGGTCGTTCCGGCACTCGCTGGCGTGCCATGCCGTGTACGACGTCATCCCGGCCGCCGAACGGCGTGTCATGCACCTCCGGGCGGGCAGGGCACTGGAGCGGTCGCCGCTGCCCCCCGTGGCACAGCTGGCCCGGCACTTCCGGCTGGCCGGCGAGGCCGAGGCCGCATGCCGGTACACCGAGGAGGCGGCCGACCTCTGTGTCCAGTCCGGTGACGTGGCCACGTCGGCGCTCCTCATCCACAGCCTCGTCACCACCACGCCGCTGCCCGCGGCTGCCCTGGTACGGCTGGTGACGAAGATCCAGTTCCAGGCCCTGCCCGGCTCCGACCCGCACTCGGCGATCGTCGCATCGCTGCGCTCCGCCCTCGGCAGCCAGGCCCTGACGCCGGTCGAGCAGGCGTCGGTCCGCTTCCAGACCGGCCGCGTGCTCATGGCGGCGGGCGAGATCGAGGAGGGCCGCCGCGAGATCCTCACCGCGGTACCCCACCTGGCACCGGGATCCCCGGAGACGGCACGCGCCCGGATCCTGCTGGCCCTGCCCCTGGGCGACGCACGACCGGTCTCGGAACACCTGCGGTGGCTGAGGGAGGTGCCGACACCGCCGCGGACCATGGGCTCCCTCGACCGGCTGCACCTCTCCGTGGACCGCGCGTTCGCCCTGCTGGCGCTGGGTGAGGAGGCCGGATGGGACGCCGCCCGCGAGATCCCGGACGACGTGCTGGATCCCCGGGCGGCGTCCTTCGTCACGGCGGGTCACACGAACATCGGCGAGGAGGCGACGCGGTGGGGACGGTACGACGAGGCCCGGGCACGACTGGCCAAGGCCCGTGACCTCGCCGAGCGACACCGCCTCCCCGACTACCTCGACAGCATCGCCTCCTCCAAGGCCCACCTCGACTGGTTCACCGGCGCCTGGCCGGGCCTCGCCGAGCGGGCGGCGCGCCTGGTCGACGACGACCGCGGGGTTCGGCAGAAGGACCGGTGCGAGGCGGCGCTCGTGGCCGGCCTGCTGGAGGCCGCGGCCGGAGACCGGGACGCGGCGAGGCGCTGGCTGCGTTTTGCCGGACGGGACGACCAGCAACGCGTCGAAGCCGCCGCCGCGCTGGCCAGGCTGTCCTTGCACGACGGAGACGTCGACGAGGCGCTCCGCGTCACCGACCAGCCCGCGGGGACCGCGGTCGGTGGCGGTCTGTGGTCCCGGGCCGTCGACTTCGTCCCGGCACGAGCCATGGCCCTGGCCGCGGCCGGCCGGCTCGGTCAGGCCACGGACGTGGTGACCGTCTTCGGAGAGGCGCTGGGCGACAGGGATGCTCCGGCCCCCCAGGCATCCCTGCTCCTGTGCCGCGCGATCCTGGCCGATGCCGAGGGGCGCCTCGCGGACGCCGCCGCGTTGTTCACCCGGGCCGCCACCGCGTGGGAGGCGCTGCCGCGCCCGTACGACGCTCTGCTCGCCCGGGAGCGCGCCGCCCACTGTCTCCTCGCGGACGGCCGGGAGGAGACGGCGCTGCCGCTGTTGTCCGGCATCGGGCAGGAACTGTCCGAACTCGGCGCCCACAACGACGCCGATCGGATCAAGCGTTTCCTCGCCGCGCGGTACGAGGGTGTGTCCACGGCGACCCGTGGCCGGGGACGTCCCGGCTACGGCAACCGGCTCTCGCCGCGTGAACGGGAAGTCGTCCGGCTGCTGGTCGAAGGCCTGACCAACCGGCAGATCGCCGACGCGCTCGTGGTGTCGGCGCAGACCGTCGCCAGCCAGGTGAGATCGGCGATGCGCAAACTGGACGTGACCTCGCGCACCGCACTCGCGGTCAGGGTCGTCGAGGCGGGCCTCGTCGGCGAGCCGAGCCGACGGCGCTCCGGCGACGAGTGAATTCCGCGCACCGTCCAGCAGTCGAAGAAAAGCCGGGCGGGTGAGCGGCGGGATTAAATCCCGCATCTGACCGATCGTGCCGGCGGCCTGCCCGATCGCACACTCGTCGCCATGCCGCCCCCCGACCCGCACGCGCCTTCGCCCGAAGGCGCCCCGTCCGTGACCGAGCATGCCCCCCGAGGCCGACCGGAGCCGTCGTCGACGCCACCGGTCGCGGCGGACGCCGCCCCTTCGGACGACGCGGGGGCTGATGCCGACGACATCGGCGAGTACGAACCGCTCTAGGCCGAACTCCTCCCACTTTCCCCGTCATTCCTCGCACAGGAGACTGATCGATGAGGTCAAGTGCAAGACAGCGCACCGGCAGACGCCGGGGTGCGGTGGCCGTAGGACTGACCGTCCTCGGCATGCTCGTGTCGACGACGGCGACCCACGCCGCCGAGCAGCCGCCGCCCTCCGGCGTCGCACAGAAGCCGTCCAGCGGCGCGCAGAAGAAGAACGCGACGGTCACCGCCGACGCCGACCTGGCACGGGTCGTCTCCGCGTCCGGCGGGTCCGTTTCGGTCACGCTGGTCACCGGCGACAAGGTGCACATCGGCGTCGACGACGACGGCAAGCCGGTCGTCCGCGACACCAGGAGCGCGCAGCGGTCCGACGGGCTGCCCGTCGTGTTCCACACCCTCACCCGCCAGGGCAAGCTGTACGTCGTACCCGACGACGCCCTCGCGCTGGTCGGCAAGGGACTGCTCGACTGGAGCCTGTTCGACGTGAGCCGACTGGTGAGGCTCGTCGCGGCCGGCAAGGACACCACGGTGCCGGTGCTCGTCACCTACACCGATGCGGCCGGAGCCGTCGCCAGGACGCGGCAGATCGCCGGGGCGTCCGGCGGGAGGGCACTTCCGAGCATCGACGGCCGCTCGATGAACATCACCGACAGCGGACGGTGGTGGCAGGAGGTACGGGGCAAGGAGGCCGCCACCGCGGCCGCCGCCCGGTCCGCCGGCTCCCTGGCCGGGGTCGAGAAGGTCTGGCTCAACGGCCTGGCGCGGATCGACCTCGACCAGTCGGTGCCGCAGATCGGCGCGCCCGTCGCCTGGGAACGGGGATACGACGGCACCGGCGTGACCGTGGCGGTCCTCGACACCGGTATCGACGCCACCCATCCGGACGTGGCCGGGAGCATCGTCGGACAGCGTGACTTCACCGGCAGCCCGGCCGGCGCCAAGGACGGGCACGGGCACGGCACCCACGTGGCGTCCACGGTCCTGGGCAGTGGCGCCGCGTCCAAGGGCCTGCGCAAGGGCGTCGCACCCGGAGCCAGGCTTCTGGTGGGCAAGGTCTGCGACGACAGCGGGCAGTGCCCCGAGGACGAGATCATCGCCGGCATGGAGTGGGCCGCCCGGTCGGGAGCCAAGGTCGTCAACCTGAGCCTGGGCGGTGACCCCACCGACGGCACGGACCCGCTGAGCCAGGCCCTCAACGACCTCAGCCGCAGCACCGGCACCCTGTTCGTGGTCGCGGCGGGCAACTCCGGTCTCTTCCCCCAGAAGGTCGTCAGCCCGGGTTCCGCCGACGACGCCCTGACCGTGGCGGCCGTCGACAAATTCGGTGAGATGGCGGGCTTCTCCAACCGCGGACCCCGCATCGGGGACGGTGCCGCCAAGCCCGACATCGCGGCTCCCGGCGTCGGCATCGTCGCGGCACGCGCCGCCGGCACGACCATGGGCGCGCCGGTGGACCAGTACTACACCGCGTTCGACGGGACCTCGATGGCGACGCCCCACGTGGCCGGCGCCGCGGCCATCGTCGCCCAGCAGAACCCGGAGCTGACCGGCCGGCAGATCAAGGCGCGGCTGATGGACACCGCCGTCGATCTCGGGCACGACCTGTACGCCCAGGGGACCGGCCGGGTGGACCTCGCGACCGCGACCGACCCGCGGATCGTCCCCAAGGGCAACCTGAACTTCGGCCGCCTGCCGTACCCGCAGTCGCCGACGACGAAGAAGATCACGTACACCAACCGCAGC
The DNA here is from genome assembly GCF_042889835.1 of Streptomyces sp. NPDC002463. NCBI lineage: Bacteria > Bacillati > Actinomycetota > Actinomycetes > Kitasatosporales > Streptomycetaceae > Streptomyces > Streptomyces sp. NPDC002463. Next base: position 37,382 of record NZ_JBIARL010000012.1, on the reverse strand, counting down.
GACAAGGCGATCACCCTGCACCTCACGATGCCGGTCTCCTTCGCCGACGGACGACCCGCCCCCACGGGCATGTTCACCCTCGGCACGGACAAGGTGGTCGTCCCCGCCGACGGGTCAGCAGAGGTGCCCGTGACCCTCAACGCGGGCGTGCTCGGCGCCGATGACGCCCACGGCACCTACAACGGGCTGGTCAGCGCCCGTGACGAGACGGGCGGCATACGGCTGAGCTCGGTCGTCCACGCCTTCGTCGAAGCCGAGGGGTTCCCCCTCACCCTCAAGGTCGTCACCCCGGCGGACACCACCGACGTGCGCTACGGAACCGCCACGTTCACCCCGGTCGACGACCAGGTGTACCTGCACTCGGGCCCGGCCGCCGAGACCGGCGCCGGCACCGTGACCAGGCAGCTCTTCCGCGGCACCTACGCGGTGCAGATACCGGTCGACTGGCGCGACGGTTCCGGTGCGTGGCAGCACGCCCAGCCGATCGCCCCGGAGGTCGCACTCACCAAGGCGACCACGGTCACCCTGGACCTGCGCAGGGCCAAGCCGCTGAGCGTGCGGTACCCGGAGGCCACCGAGACCTACTCGGCGGGCGACTACGTGAAGCGGGTCTCGGCGACCGGGGAGTGGACGGCGGGCACGTCGGTCAACTACGACTACGACGCCGGCGAGCCGAACTGGTGGGTGCTGCCCACGGAGAAAGTCCGACTGGGCACCTTCACCCATGACTTCTACAGTTCGGGGACCACTCCCGTCGTCACCATGCGCACCACGGGCGGCGGCGCCCCCGCCGGCCTGTCCCCGCGCTACGGGAGTCCGGACGCCGCGGTGACCACGACACAGGTATGGCTGGGCGACGACGGCGACCCGGTCTTCCGCGAGGCCGCGATCACGGTCCCCCGGCTGCCGCTCAAGGGGCGCCTGCGGGTGGTCCACGCCGGCACCGGCACCGCTGCCGAACTCGCGAAGGCGGACGTCCGGGGCAAGCTCGTCCTGCTGACCCCGACCGACATCTGCCAGCAGACCTGCGACTTCTCCCGGCTCCGGGACGAGCGGGTCGCGGCCGCTGCCACCGCCGGCGCCGTCGGAGTGCTGGTCGCGGCACCCGGCCTCACCTCGCTGGGCGGTCCCGGAGAGCTCGACCATTGCCCGGACGGGCCGCAGAGCTGCCCGGACATCCGGTCGTACGCCGCTCTGCCCGTCCTGACGGTGCCTCATGCCGAGGCCGAAGACCTGATCAAGCGACTCGGAGCCGACCGGGCGCACGTGGAGATCCGTCTCGGCGGCAGCGAAGTGCCGAGGGCGTACGCCGCCAGGTACCACGACGAGGGGCAGATCCGACCGAACGCCTACCGCGTCGAGAACGACGACCTCGACCGGGTCGACCTCCACTTCCACGCGACCCGGCCCGGAGTCGTCCACCAGCTGAGCTGGATGCAGTCGCTCCAGGCCACCCCCAACACCTCCCCGGTGGCCCTGCCGCACCCGTCCACGCGACGGAGCATGACCGCCTTCGTCAAGCGGCAGGACGACGCGATCAGCAGGTTCACCGCCTCCTGGGCCGAGACGACCGGGGCGTACTCCTTCCTGGCGCACAACCGCTCCGAGTCGAACGACCTGGTCCTCACCGGCCGGAACTCCCTCCACGTGAACGCGGGACCCTCCGTTCCGGGGGCCGTGCCCCAGGTGCGGACCGAGTCCGGCTTCACCGTCGGGGCCGGACCGTGCGCGGGATGCCGGCAGGGCGACGTCTTCTACCCGACCGTCTACCTGACCGGAAGCGGCGGCGGCCGCCAGGCTCTGATCGGAATCGTCGACAACGAACTTCTCACCAGCGAGTTCGCCGAGATCCCGACGTGCGGGCCGACCGTCTCGCCGACCTTGCCGAACCTCGACCACACCTGCGCCTTCAAGCTGCTCGACGCATCGGGTCGGGAGATCGAGAGCCGCACGGAGCCCCTGCCCGACGAGAACCGGTGACGGCGTCCGAATCCGCTAAGGAGACCCCAAGATGACCACCCGTGTGCCTTCGGCACGGCGCCGCAGAGGGACCCTCATGCTGTGCGCGGCCGCGACGATGCTGACATTGGCCGGCTGCAAGAGCGGTGACCTCGTCTCCTACGACCTGCCGGCGAAGTCGTCCCGGTACACGTTCGAGACGAAGACCGACGACTCCAAGACGGTCTGGGAATACACCTCCGCCGGAGCGACCAAGACCGACGCGCCCAAGCAGAGCCCGTGCATGGGCGACGTGCTCGGCACCAACAAGGCGGCCTGCCGACCCGAGCCGCTGATCTTCCTGCGCTACGACCTCGGCCTGGCCCTGGACAACACGGTCAAGGCGGGGGAGCAGCACGAGATCATCGTCACCGGCTACTACCAGCCACGCCTCACCGAGCCGCCCAGGGTGACCTCCCTGAAGGCGGAGACCACCTTCGACGGGGGCCGTACCTGGCACCCGGCGGCGACGAGAGCCACGGGGAAGAACACGTTCACCACGACGGTCGGGAACCCCCGCCGGGACCAGGCCGCCCAGGGCGTCGGGCTGAGAATCAGTGCGACCGACAGCCAGGGCAACACCGTCCGGCAGACCATCCCCACGGCGTACACCCTGCGTTGACGGCAGCCGCCCCGCGCGGCCGACAGGACGGGGCGAGACCGAGTCTCGCCCCGTCCTGCTGTCCCCCTCCTTGCTTTAATGAGCGTTCCAGAACAGAAAGCGCCGGGGGGCGGGTGTGGGCAGGACCGAGTTCGGGCGTCTGCTGCGGGAGGCACGGCAGCGCTCGCTGTTGACGCTGGAGAGCCTCGCGGAGGCGTCCGGGGTGAGCGTCCGGGCGATCAGCGACATGGAGCGCGGACAGAGCCTGCCACGGCAGGCCACGCTGAGCGAGTTGATGGACGCCCTGGAGCTCGACGAGGACGAGCGGCGACGGTTCCTCGAGGCGTCCGTGCTCCGCGCCGAAGGGCATGCCGGACGGGTGCCGCGACAGCTCCCGCCCGATCTCGCGGTGTTCCGCGGCCGCACGCAAGCACTGGAGACCGTGCGAGAGTTCACCTCCCGGATCACCGACCAGGGCGGACACGTGGTCGTCTCGGCGATCGGCGGGATGGCAGGTGTGGGCAAGACGGCTTTCGCCGTGCACTGGGCGCATCACGTCGCGGACCGGTTCCCGGACGGACAGCTCTACGTGAACCTGCGTGGCTTCGAGGACGCCGCACATCCCCTGGATCCGGCAGAGGCCCTGGGCGGATTCCTCCGTGCCCTCGGGGTGCCCGACAACGACATTCCTCGTGGCACCGAGAAGCGCGGCGCCCTCTTCCGGAAGCGGACCGAGTCCCGGAGGCTCATCGTCGTACTCGACAACGCACGCGACGAGGAGCAGGTCAGGCCACTGCTCCCGGCCTCGACCGGGTGCCTGACCATCATCACCTCGCGCAGCCGCCTGGCCGACCTGGCCACGAGGGAAGGCGCGCAGCTGGTCGGTCTCGACGTGTGGACCCGCGAGGAGGCGCTGGCCGCGCTCTCCGCACGAATCGGCGAAGACCGCTGCCGGACGGACCCGAAAGCCGCCGCCCGACTGGTGGAGCTGTGCGGATACCTGCCGCTGGCGGTCGCGATCGTCGCGGCGCAGCTGAGCGCGATGCCGCAGCTCCCCCTGCGCGTGGCGGTACGGGACCTGCGGGGGACCGCACCGCTGCTGGACGCGCTGTCGGCCGGGGCCCGACGCAGCGACGTCCGGGCCGTGTTCTCCTGGTCGTACCGGGCCCTGCCGCCGGAGACGGCCGTTCTCTTCCGGCACCTGGCCCTGCACCCCGGCCCGTCGGTGTCGGCGGCGGCCGCGGCCTCCCTCGCGGGGATCGGCGTACCGGAAGCCCGGCGGCATCTGCGCCGGCTGGCTTCGGCGAATCTGTTGTCGCGGGACGCGGAGGGCAGGTACGTCCTGCACGACCTGGTGAGGGTCTACGGCGTCGAACTCGTCGAGTCGGAGCAGGACGACGGTCTGGGCGCTCGGACCCGGCTGCTGGACTATCTGCGCCACAATGCCCAGGCGGCCAACCGTTTCCTCGGGATCACCGTGGCGGACGAGGACGTTCCGTTGGCCGACGGGGTGGTGAGCGTCCCGCTCGACACCCGTGAGGAGGCGCTGGCCTGGTTCCGTCAGGAGGAGGCGACCGTCTCGTCGGCCCTGCGTTCCATGGACGATCCGCGGCTGCTGCGGTTCCGCATGACCCTCACACAGGACTGGGTGAGCTACTACTCGCTCATGGGCCGCTGGAGCGAGGAGATCGCCGCCAAGCGGATCGGCCTGGACGCCGCTCTGCAGTTGGACGACCCGGCCGCCATCATGGGGAACGCCTCGCACCTCGCCCGTGCTCTGGCGGAAACCGGGCAGGCCGCCGACGCGGACCGGCACGTCGAGCTGATGCTCGGGCAGCTGCACCGGCTCGGCCCCGTGGAACGAGCGGTCGCCGAACGGACGGTGGGCTGGGTGCGCGGCCGGCAGAAGCGCCATGACGAGGCCCTGCGCCACGCCCGCAACGCGCTGGACATCTACCGCACGCTCGGAGACGACCGGGCCGCGGCCCGCGAGATGAACGCGGTGGGCTGGTACCTCGCACTGCTCGGCCGGTACGAGGAGACGATCGAGCTGTGCAAGGAGGCGATCCCCTTGCTCCAGCGCTACGACAACCTCCGTATCGAGGCGGCCGCCTGGGACACCATGGGCTACGCCCGGCATCGCCTCGGCGACCTCGGCGGCGCCGTCGCCGACTACCAGGAGTCCCTGCGGGTCTACGGAGATGCCTTCGACGACTACAACCAGGCCGAGGTGCTCGAACACCTCGCGACGGCGCAGCAGGAACAGGGCTCTCGTGCGGAGGCACGGGCGAGCTGGCTGCGGGCAGCCGAGCTCCTGAGTACGATCGACAGCCCGCACGCGGCTCGGATGCGGGCCAACGCGGAGGCGCTGGACGCTTCCGGAGCATCCTCGGAACAGGCCTGACATCAGGTTGCGCAGGCGCGGCACGTCACGCCTGCAGCCATCGACCACCTGCGCCTCCTCCATGCGGAAGGCAAGCTGCATGCGAACTGCCTGGCCCCGCGGACGCCGCTCCGGTGGGATGGGGGGGCGACAGGAGAGCGCCGGCCCCGGCCCGGCGGGAACGCTCGCCTGGGAACAGGGGCAGCGATGAACGACACGCAGACCAGGCTCTCCCGCCGCACCGGAGGTGAGGCGGGCAACCACTCGTTGTCGCTGATGGCGCCGCTCCCTCAGCCGGCGGCGGACACCGGGATCATCGGTCGCGACGCCGAACTGCGGGCGTTGCGGGATCTTCTGCTCGAGGCCACGGTGCACGGGGCGACCCGGGTGGTGTGCGGTCACGCCGGCTCGGGCAAGTCGGCGCTGCTCGGGGCAGCGGTCCGGGCCGCGACCACCGCCGGTCTGCGGGTGCTGCACGGTGCGGGCATCCGGGGCGGGAAGCCGTCCGACCTCTCCGGGCTGCGGCAGATCGTCTGGCCGGTGCTGGGTCCAACGGGCAGGTCCTTGAGCGGTGGGCGGCCCGATGTGCTGGAGATGCTGCTCGTCGACGGCACTCCGCCCTCGGCCGACCGTTCACGGCTGGCGTTCTCCGTTCTGGAGATGCTGGAGACGGTCAGTGCGGAGCAACCCCTGCTCGTCGCGGTGGACGACTGGGACGCGCTGGACGAGCCCAGTCGCGAGGTGCTGTCCTTCGTCGCCCGCCGGACCACCGGCCCCCGGATGGCCTTGCTGATGACCGCGCGACCGCACCGCAGCCGCCTGGCACCCCTGGACGGCCTCCCGGAACTGCGGCTCCGCCCGCTCACGCCCGGCCGGTCCGCCCGTCTGCTGGCGGCCCGGCGTCCGGGCCTGGACGCCCAGGCCGTGCGCGAACTGCTGGGGACCGCCGCCGGCAACCCCCTGGCACTGCTCGAACTCCCGGCCCGCTCCGAGGACTCGGTGCCCCACGTCCCCGTCTCCTCCGACCGACTGGCCGCCGCCATGGCGCCGGGCGCCGCACGCCTGCCGGCGGGAACCCAGGACCTGCTGCTCGTGGCCGCCCTGCACCCGGCCGGCGACCTGCCCCTGTTGCTGTCGGCCGCGTCACGGATCGACGGAACCGAACTGGGTTTCACGACGCTGGAACCCGCCGAGCGCGAGGGTCTGGTGGAGTTCGACGGAATGCGGCTGCTCTTCGGCCACCCCGCGACAGCGGGTGCGATCGTGCACGGCACCGATCCGCGGCGCATCCGTACCGCGCACGCCGCCCTGGCGCACGTGCTGGCGGACGGTTCGGTGCGCATGCTGTGGCACCTCTCCCAGAGCATCGAGGGACACGACCCTGACCTGGCCGGCCGTCTCGAATCCGTGCACCAGCACGCGCTGGAGCAGTGTGAGCCGGTCATGGCCGTACGGCTCCTGCGGCGTGCGGCCGAGCTGTACTCGACGCCCGAGGACCAGGGCCGCTGCGCCTTGCGGACCGCCCAGCTCGCACACTCCCTCGGCCTGGAGCGCATGACCCGGACCATGGCGCACCGCGCACTGAGCCGGCCACTGGGCCCGCTGGGCGTGCTGTGCGCCGAGGCGCTGGCACGGACCGGCGGCACGCCGCTTCCGGCCGACCCCGCCGCATGGCCCGACCCCGATGGCCCGGCCGCACAGGTGGACGGGCTGGAGCTGGCCCGGATCACAGCGCCCGCCCTCGTGGGCGATGGCACACGGGCCGAGGCGCTGCTCGCCTTCCTGGACGGGATGCCGGACCGCGCGGACGACCCGCGGCTGTTGCTGGCCATGGCCACCGTCGGCCCGGTCCGTCGGGCCGCGACGGTCCTCGCGGGCGTCCACGCGGTCCGGAACCTGGCGGACCTGCCCGTACGTGACGTCCAGTATCTGGGTGAGGCGGCACTGGCGGCCGGCGACCCCCTGCGCGCCGTGGGCCTGTACCGACAGGCCGAACGCCGCCACCGCTTCCACGACGCGCTCGACCAGCTGCCCCCCGTACTGCTGAGGCAGGGCCTGGCGCACCTGGCCACGGGCGACTGGGGACAGGGCAGCCACGCGCTGCGGCGGTGCGTGGAGCTGGCCGAAGCCCACGGCCAGGACCACCACGCGGCGGCGGCCCGTCTGCTGGAGAACCTGCTCCGAGCACTGCGTACCGGTGGTACGGTCCCGCCCGGCACGGCACGAGAACTGGCGGCCGCACGGCGCTCGGTCCGCACGATCGACGCGGTTCTGGCCGTCGGTGCGGCCCGCGCGCAGGTGGAGAAGGGGGACCTCGAGGCCGCCTTCCCCACGCTGTCGGCTCTCCTGGGCCGCCCGCAGGTCAGCGCGGCGGCCATGTTCGCGCTGGTGGCGTTCGCGGAGGCCGCCGAGGTCGCGAACGCCACCGCGGAGGCGCGGGCCGTGCTCGACCGGCTCGAGGAGCGTCTGGGCGCGGAGTGCGCCCCCGACGCGGCCGCCCGCTTCACGGTGGCGCGAGCCATCCTCGCGGACGACCACGAGGAAGAGGAGCTGTTCGAGCGGGCGTTCGCCCAGGACCTGTCCGGCCGGCCCTTCCTGGAAGCACCGCTGCGGCTGGCCCACGGGCGGCGCCTGCGGCGCCGACGGCGGTTCGCCGACTCCCGGACGGCCCTGCGGCAGGCGGCGGCCACCTTCACGATGATGGGTGCCGAGGCACGGGTCGCGCAGATCGCCGCGGAACTGCGTGCTTCCGGCGAACGGCCCGAGACCGGCAGCACGGCCGGGGCCGACCACACCGCACCGCGCGACCTGCTGACCCCGCAGGAACTGCGCATCGCCGAACTGGCCGGCAGCGGCCGGTCCAACCGGGAGATCGGCGACCTCCTCGGTCTTTCACCGAGGACCATCGGGGCGTACCTCTACCGCATCTTCCCCAGGCTCGGCGTGACGGCGCGGGCGCAGCTCACCGAGGTCCTGCGGGAGCACCGGCAGGCCTGAGACCGCCGGCACTCACTCCGCCTCGGCGCCGAGCCGCGCCGCGAGCCCCGCCCGGGACGCGACGCCCAGCTTGGGGAAGATCTGGTACAGGTGCGAGGCGACCGTGCGGGGGGACAGCCGCAACTGCTCGGCGATGGCCCGGTTGGACAGACCACGAGCGGCCAGACGTGCGGTGGTCAGCTGCTGCGGGGACAGCACCTGGGCGACGTCGTCCCCGACGGTGTCCGCGCCCTCCCCGGCGGACTGAACCGGTGTCGTATGCCCCGTCGCCCTCAGCTCGGAGGCTGCCTGGTCCGCGCGCGATCGCACCCCCAGAGCCCGGAAGACGGACTCGGCCGTGGCCAGTGGTGTGCGTGACGTGGTGACCTGGCGCCGGCGCCTGAGCCAGGCTCCGTAGCCGAACAGGGCCATGCCGTGCAGCAGCGGCCACGTCTCGACCCCGGGGCCCAGCGCCCGCAGATAGCGGCTCTCCGCCTCCTCGTCGGGTGCGATGACCGCCTCGGCGTATGCCAGCATCCGCTCCACCAGGGGCGGGCATCCCGAATCCGTCAGGGACGCGAGGCGCTTGACGACGGACCTCGCGTCCTCCGTCTCCCCGGCGGGAAACGCGGCCTCGGCCAGGAAGACGACCGCCCAGAAATCCTCGTAGGCGTACGGCCCCGCCGGCTCGGCGAACAGCGCGCGCAGCCGGGCGTAGGCCTCGGCGTACCGGCCGGTGCCGGAGGCCGTGAGGGCACGGGCGAGCGAGGCGAGATGCAACTGCCGGTTCAGTCCGGTGCGCAGGGAGTACTCCTCGACCTCTGCGGCACACGCGAGCGCCTGCTCGTGGTCGCCCTGCAGTGCCAGGACGACGGCTCTGGCACCGGTGGCCCGGGCCACCCATTCGGGCTGCCCTGTCTGCTCGGCGACGGTCCTGCCCTCCTCGGTGAGGGCGTGCACCGTGTCCCACTGGCTGCCGAGCCAGATCTGGCCCATCGCCCGCGGGACGATGGCCTGCGGCAGCCGTCCGTACCGGCCGTCGGCACGGAGTGCCGCCTCCGCTTTCACGTAGAGCGGGGCCGCCCGGTCGAGGTCGTTGGTGAGGTGGGCGACCTGGGCGATCAGGTTCGCCTCGTCCTCCTCTCTGAGCCCGGGAACGGGGTGCGGTTCCGGTGGCCGAAGGGCCGACAGGGGGTCGGTCAGCGCCATGACGGAGAGGTCGAGCACGTCGCTCGGCCCGGACCGCAGACTCTCGAACGCCTGCCGGACGGTGCGCCGCTCCCCGAGCCCGGTCTGTTGCCACCAGCAGCGCCGCGCCGCCGCGTACAGGAGCTTCTGGGCGAGCACAGGGTCCTGCTGGGACACGGCGCGTGCCGCCTCGCACAGCTCCGCGATCCGCTCCCGGCCGACCACGGTGTTGCCCGGAATCAGGTCGTGCACCCACAGCTGCAGAGCACGCCCGAGGGCGCCGAGGGCCGCCGTGTCGATCTGCTGGCCTAGGCGCAGCGACTGGTCCACCAGCCCGCGGTCGACGGCCAGTTCGGCGGCGCGCAACAGCCGGTTCGCCTGGAGCTCGGGGTCCGGGGAGAGACGGGACGCGCTCTCCAGGGCGGCCAGGGCCACAAGCAGGTCGGTGCCCGAGCAGGGGCCGTCGGCCAGGACCTCCAGCTGCTGGGCCAGTTCCTCGTCGGGGCCCGCCGTGCACCGGGCTGTGTGCCAGGCCGCGTGCGGGGCACTGGTGAGGCTCCGTCCCAGCACCGAATGGGCGGCCATGCGCCGGGACGCCGGCTCCAGGTACAGGATCGCGGGTCGGACCAACGGCTGAGGGAAGAGCAGGCGTCGACACTCGCCCGTGGTCTCGCCGTCCTCGGTCACGAGACCCCGGGCGACCGACTCGGTGAGCCCGGTGCGCGCGTCGTGGCCGCTGCCCAGCAGCAGGCTGCTCGCGTCCAGGATGTCCCGTGCGACAGGAGAGGCGCTGAGCGCCGCGACGAGCAGGACCGTCCGGGCCGGCTCCGACAAATCCCGCAGGTCCTCCGCGTACGACTCGGCGAGACGCGAGGTCGCCGACAGCATGCCGAAGCCGGCCGCGTCGCCGAGCGGGCCGCTGCCCAGGGAGAGTTCCGTGAGGGCCAGCGGGTTTCCCCTGGCCAGGGAGAGGACGAGCTGCGCCTCCGTGTACCCGGTGGTCCGCCCCGCGCGGACCAGGAGGGCACGGGCCGGGGGATCGGGCAGGTCGTCGAGTGTCGCGGTGAGCAGATCCGGAGCCGACAGGGACGCGGATGCCGCGCGCTCTGTGACGATCATGCTCACACGTGAGGTCGCGCAGAGCGAGGCCATGGCGCTCAGGGCGCCGCGGCTCACGGTGTCGAGCCGGTCGAGGTCGTCGATGCACAGCAGAACCGGTCCTGGTGCTGTGACCAGCAGTTTCAGCGCGGCGGCCGCAAGGTCCGCCGGTTCCGGAGCGGTCGGACCGCCGCCGAACGCAGAGTCCAGGACGGCCCGTTCCGCGGCCGGCAGTCTGTCCGCCCGGACCAGTTCGGGGCGGAGCAGGCCGTGAAGTGCGGAGTTCGGCAGACTCCGTTCGGAAGGGGCCCACGTCGCTGACAGCACACGTATGCCCCGGTGCTCGGCGGATGCCGCGGCGTAACGTATGAGCGCGGATTTCCCCGTGCCCGCGGCGCCGCTCAGGTGGAGCACACGTCCCTGGTGCGCCAGGTCCGTCAGAAGGGTCTCCACCAACTGCTTCTCGTGCTCGCGGCCGAGCAGCACGGCCCCGTCGGAATCGGACCGGCACGAAACCGTGCCGTCCGGACTCCGGCCGTCCGTGCTGCTGTACGTGCTCACTTCGTGTCCTCCAACGCTTCCTCGACCGGCAGCGGATACCTCCAGGTGGACATGATCATCTATAGGGCTGCTGGTCCGAGGGGCCGTGCCCTGTGCCGACGGCGGCGTAGAGGTCACGGATGCTGACTCCGGCGCCGAACTTGAGACGGCAGATGACCCAGTCGATCGGGTCGCACTCCCGGGTGTCGGGCAGCTCCACGACGACGGGGACACTGAAGGCCCGCGTCGCCCGGGAGTGCCGCCATGCTCCGCCGGCGTGCCGGGTGAGGATCTCGCCCACGTAGCAGCCGAAGGCCACGAGGGACTCGGCCATGTCCGCATCGGTGACACCCTCGGCCCGGAAGCCGTCGACGATGTCCTCCACCAGAACGATGCTCTCCGGACTGTAGTCCAGTTCCGCACCGCTGATGTCGGCCGCGGCCGCGACGATGGCAGCGGCGTGCCGGGGCGCGTTGCCCGGCTCCAGCGGGGGGTTCAGGTGCACCTGCATTTTGGTCCTCGGGCTGTTGCCGTCAATGCCGTCGAGGCTAACCGCACAAACCCCGATCCGACATGCCCCCTGCCCGTATCGATACGGAACCAGGTCGAAGGCCTTCCGGATTGCAGTCGATCGACTCATGCTCACCCGTGAGCGCCCTGCCAGAGTCGGGCTGACGAGTACATGTGTGACGGCCGAGGAAGGGATCCCGCAGTGGCACGCCCCCGCGAGTTCGACACCGAAGTGGCCGTGGATCAGGCCATGCACCTGTTCTGGGAGCATGGCTACCACGCCACGCCGATGCCACGACTGACGGCGCGGCTCGGCATCGGCACGGGCAGCCTCTACGCCGCGTTCGGCTCGAAGGACGGCCTGTACGCGCGTGCTCTCGAACGGTACTGCGACGGTCTGGTCGCGGCGCTCGACCGGGACGTCCGGCGCGGCCCCGACGTCCGTAAGGCACTGCACGGACTCTTGATGGCGATGGTCGACGCCGACGCGGCGGACCCGGAGCGCGGTTGCCTGCTGGTCAGCGCCACCACCGAGCGCTCGGCCCACGAGGGCACGAGCGAACGGGTGAGGACGGCGATGACGGAGGTGGAGACGGTGCTGACCGCGGTGCTCCGCGTGGCGCGGGACCGGGGAGAATTACGGGGCGAGCAACGCCCGGAAGAACTGGCCCGTTTCCTCACGGCATTCATCCAGGGCATTCGTGTCATGGGCCAGGCGCGAGTCGGCCGGGAGTTCCTGGAATCAGCCGTCGCCGGGGCGCTGAAGGCGCTGGACTGAGACCCGCCGCCTTTCCGTCGTATAGCGGATCCACGGTCCCTTCGGTCCCTGCGCGATCCGGCAGTTCCGACGGTTCCGACGGGCAAACGACTGATCCGCATGTCGTGGGACGGGGCTGTTCACTTGGTGAGGTGCTCGGTGAAGTACTCGGTGAGCTTGTCGACGGCGGGGTCGATGTACTGCTTCTTGTCGTAGAGGTCGACGTGGCTGGCGCCCTTGATCCAGTGGATCTCCTTGGGGCCGGTGGCCCGCTGGTGGGCCTCGACGGCCATCCAGGCGGTGACGGCACGCTCTCCGATGATCTGCAGGAGAGGTCGGTCGCCGATCAGCGGGATGGCGTGGAAGACGTCGCTGGAGGCCATTCGGTCGATGCTCTCCCAGGCGAGGAACTTGGCGGAGCGCTCGTGCTCGCCGCGCGGGGTGCAGTAGTACTCGAATCCCTCGATGCCGTGCTGCCCGCCGAGGGCGCCGGCCTGCTCGGCGGTCTGGGGGAACATCGCCATCACACCGGGGTCCTCCCCACGCGCGGCGGTGCTGCGCGCCTGGGCGGCGGCGGCCAGCAGGGTCTGGAAGACGACCGGGTCCTGGGCGCCGTCGGCACCGAAGCGGAACTGGCGGGCGGGTTCGGCGGTGGAGACGGTGGCCACGGCCCTGACACGGTGGTCGCCGGCCGTGGCGGCCAGGGAATAGCCGCCGGAGGCGCAGATGCCCAGCAGGCCGATCCGACCGGGGTCGACCTCCTCGCGGGTGGTGAGGTAGGAGACGGCGGCCTTGAAGTCCTCCACGCGCTGCGCGGGGTCTTCCAGACCACGCGGCAGACCGCCGGACTCGCCCTGGTAGGCGGCGTCGAAGGCGAGCGTCACGAAACCACGCTCGGCCATCAACTGCGCGTACGTGCCCGACGTCTGCTCCTTCACCCCGGTACCGGGGTGGCCGACCACGAGCGCCGGCCACGGGACCGACGCGGGGGTGTCGGGGGTGTACAGATGCGCGGCGATCTCGATACCGGCACTGACGAAACTCGCACGGGTCCTGCTCATGAGAACACTCCTGGAAACGATGGTGGTGAATCGGTCGGCCCTGACAGTTCCGTCGGGCACATCACCACCATCCGCCCTTCCGCCCGTACGCGGGAGAGACAGGTTTCTGCCTGGGAAGGATCCGTCCCCCTCACTGTCCGAGCGGCCGAGGGCAGATCTTCGTCCTGACCGTGCTGCTCCTCGGGGGCGGCACGCTGGGAGCCCAGTACGTGTTGCGGCCCGGCGCTTCAAGGTGCGGGTGGAGGAAGGGATCGGCCTGTCGGCCGGCAGGGCGGCGCGCGAGGTGTACGAGATCCTCGCGGACCGCAGGTCCTGGACGGCCGACGGTCACAACGGCTTCGAGCTCGTGTCCAGCGGCAACCGGGACTTCGTGGTCGTCATCGCTTCTCCCGCGACAGTGGACCGGATCTGCGGTGCGGCAGGGCTTCAGACGCGCGGCGAGGTCAACTGTGATGTCGGCCACCGCATCGGGCACGACCACGAGGGGTGCCCGGGCCCCGGCAGGCCGGCGCCGGCGATGATGCAGCAGATCGACGGACTGAACGACTGCAAGCCCCACGCATGGCCCTACGACACGCGCGGGAGGTATCTCGGTGACCCCAGGGTGTCCGGGGCTGCCAACGGCTCCTCCTGACGCCTGCGTCCGGCAGCGCCGCGATCACGTCCGGGGCGAGCGCCGAGCGACAGGCCACCACCCGCTCCACGGCGTCGATCGGAATACTGCGGACTGGCTCGTCGGGGTGCTTCCCGGCGGCGTCGACGAGCTCCACCGCGTCGTCGGTGCACCGAAGTCAGCTCGCCACGGCGAGCGCGGCCAGAACCAACTTCGTCGGGCCCGTTTCGGCGATCAGCGGGTAGACCTTCGTGAGCGTGTGATCGTGGGCTGCCCCGTCGACGTCGGTGACGGCGTCGGTCGCGACCGTGACGCTGTAGCCCAGCTCGTGGGCGTCGCGGACGGTGGATTCCACACTGCTGCTGGTGGTGATGCCGCTGACGACGACCTGCGTGACGTCGCGGTCTCGCAGCCACTCGTCCAGGCCGGTCCGGGTGAAGGCGCTGCGCGCGTGCTTGGTCACGAGGTGATCGTTTTCCGTGGCACCCAACTCGGCGAGCAGCTCGGACCACTCCGGCGGAAGCTCGGGGAAGATCACTCCCAGGTCGTTGCGCCCGGCGGGGCCCCGGCGACGTTCACGAGGACGACGGGCAGGCGACGGCGGCGGAAAGCCGCGAGCAACTCGGCGTTGCGGGCCAGCACCTCTTCGGCAGAGTGCGCGAGAGGCAGCCCGACGACGCCCTTCTGAAGATCGACGACGACGAGGGCGCTCCTCCGGTCCATGGCGGTGATGGACATGTCTCTCCTTGGCGAATCCGGCTGATCAGGGGGAATCGCGTCGATCAGGCATACATGACCCCCTTGCGCACGTATCGAACGTAACACGTGTGTGGCGACGTGTTCGGTCAGCCTGCCGCGCCGGGGTCTCCCAGGTCGTGGACGACGACTGGGACGGACAGGGCGTGTGCCTTGGCCCGAATCTCCGCGGAGCGCACCACCTTGAGAGCCTCCAGCAGATCGGCCGCCCGGGTCCAATCGGCCCGCGCGCCCTCGGTGTCCCCGAGATCCGCCCGGGCAGCCGCGAGATGATCCAGCAACAGGGCGTGGCTGTAGTCGTCGTGGACCGCGGAGTAGAGCGCGGCGGCCGTTTCGTAGGCATCGATCGCAGCCCGAGGTTCGCCCAGTCCGTGCTGGGCGAACCCGATGGTGTCCCAGGCGCCGGCCTCAAGACGATCATCGCCGAGCTCCCGCAGCGTGGCGATCGCCCGCTCACTGATGGCGATGGCCTCTCTGTGCTCGTTGACGAGGGCGAGCGAGTAGCCCACGTCCACCTGTGACCGTGCGATCTCCTTGGGCAGTTCCAAGGTCCGGTAGAGGTCCAGCGAGTTGCGCGCGTGTCGCAGGGAGTCGTCGAACCGGCCCTGCTGGTCGCGCAGCCAGCCCAGATTCCGTTCGGCCCGGGCGCGTGCCGAGGTGGGAACGCGATCGAGCTGCCGCAGCACCAGGTCGGCCGGCTCGTCGACCTCGTCCGGGTACCCGGCTTCGATCAGCGCGCGTGTCTGGTTCAGGCAACTGCGCACGATGGCGCTCGGGTCGTCGAGAGCCAGGGCTGCGTCCAACGCGATGCGGGTGACAGCGATCTCCTCGGTCCAATGCCCCATCACGGAGTTGTAACTCACCCATTCCTCGGTGAGGCCGATGAGGCGGCGCAGCAGCCGTCGATCGGTCGTGCGGCGCAAGACGGCCGACTCGGTCGCTTCCTCCTGACGGAACCAGTCGAGCGCCTCTTCACGGTCTTCGAACTCCAGCTGCACGACCCCGGAGGCAGCGGTGCCGGCCTCATCGGAGGGCAGCCGCGACACGTATCGGTTGGCGGTGTGGGCGTTGTGGCGGAGGTAGTCCAACAAACGGATCTCGGCGCCGAGGCGGTCGTCGCCCTCGCTCTCGGCAAGTTCGGAGGCGTACGCGCGTACCAGGTCGTGGAGCACGTAAAAGCCCTCTCCGTTACGCGAGAGGAGGCTCCCTGAAGTCAGCTCCCGCAAGTGCCGCCAGGCTTCTGACAGCCCTACCCCCGCCAGGGATGCCGCTGCCTCCGCGGACATGGCAGGGGCGGGATGGAGGGCCAGGGCGCGGAAGAAGCGCGCGGCCGCGTCGGACAGCGTTCGGTACGACCAGGAGAAGACGGCACGGACGTCGCCCGGGTGAGCATCGGACACCAAGGCGTCCAGCCGGGGACGGATCTCCCTCAATTTCCGGACGGCTCCCCGCAACGACGTACTTGGGTCGGCTGCCAACCGCGCGCCGACCACGGCGATGGCCAACGGCAGATACCCGCACAGGTCGACGATCTCGGCGGCGGCCTCCGGTTCGGCCTGGCACCGGTCGCCACCGATCCGGGCGGCCAGCGCCGCCAGCGCCTCCTCCCGGGACCATACGTCGAGACTGATCAGGGAAGCGCCCTCAGTGGCGGACAGAGCGGACATGCGGCTACGTGACGTGACGATGGTCAGACACCCGGCGGAGGCGGGCAGCAGTGGCCGCGCGTGCTCGGAGTCGAGGGCGTTGTCCAGGACGACGACCAGGCGACGGCCGACCGTCTGTTCCCGGAACAGCGCGGCACGCTCCTCCGTGCCGCGCGGAATCTCTTCCGTGGGCACACCGAGATCCCTGAGGAAGCCTCCCAGCGCGTCCCCGGCGTCGACGGGCCGGCCGGCCCCCTCGAACCCGCGCAGGTTCACGTACAACTGCCCGTCGGGAAACCGGTCCGCGACCCGATGCGCCCAGTGCACCGCAAGAGCCGTCTTGCCGACCCCCGCCATCCCGCTGATCGCGGCGACGACGGCGTGCCGTCCCACCGAGGAGACCTGCTCGGTGAGGGCGAGAGCGGCTGTCATCGCTGCTTCACGAGCCCTGAACACGGCCGGATCAGGCGGCAACCGCCGGGGCACATCGGTGCCCCGCCGCTTCGACGCCCGCACGAGATCCGCCCGCTCGCTCTGGTCCAGCCCCAGAGCGTCCATGAGTTCGGCCAGCGTCCCCTGCCGTGGCAGGCTCTTGCCCCGCTCCATGTCGCTGATGGCCCGAACACTCACACCCGAGGCCTCCGCCAGGCCCTCCAAGGTGAGCAGCGAGCGCAGGCGTGCCGTGCGCAGGAGCTCGCCGAATTCCGTCTCGCTCACTTTCCCCCCGGCTGAGTCCCGCCGCACCGTTGAGGTAGCCGCCACCCCTCAGAATGTTCTGCAACCTACCAGTTCTGGATCGCGCGTTCCTCAAAACGGTGAGGCACCTCTACCCAGTGCTCTGAACTGCAAGGATTGCCGAAAGGTCCTCCACGATGGTCCCTGCTGCGGTTGTCCCCTCGGCACGGGACGTCATGTGTTCACATGCGCCATGGTCGACTCTCGTCCTTGCGTGTGCCGGCCCACGTGATCGGCGCAAACTGCAGAGCGATCGGTCTGCCCTACGGAAGGAATCCCTCTGATCGGCAGGCGAGTTCTCCTGCGCACCAGCGGCGTCGCGGCGGTCGGCGCACTCGGTGTCACCGCCCTGCCGCCCTCCCGCGCGGTCGCGCGGCGTCTCATCCGTCCGGCACCCAGGGCCCGGGCAATCCCGACCCGACCGCGGACGTCACCCGCACCCTGCTCCAGAGCGCCCGTCGCCCGCCGAGGGCCGGGAGGCCGTACAGACTCTGGTGCAGATCCCCCGGCACAAGGAGTCGGGTCGGCACAGCCATCCCGGCGTCGAGGTCGGATGCATCATCCGAGGTGACGTCCTCATGGAGTTCGACGACAGGCCGCCCCTGCGGCTGCGCACGGAAGACCCGTCTGCGTGAGGTCTTCCCGTCCGAAGTGGTCACCGTGTCGTCCGCGGCGGGTCCGGCCGGTCGGCCTCATGGCGTCGTGATCAGTCGGAGCGTGGCCCGGAACTCCGGAGGAGGTCCGCGGCGGCGACGGCCCAGTCGATCGTGGCGAGCTCCTGACCGGCGGGCACGAGGGCATAGGTGTGCTCCAGCCACTCCGTCAGCGGAGGCACGGGTACCTCGAAAAGGGCCGCCGTGTCCTTGGAGGTCAGCTGAAGCCATGCGGTGGGCCGGTCCACGGACTGCGACGGCCGTACCCGTACGTCACCGAAGCCACTCGCCGAGCGAAGTCCCTGCCGCAGGAGGTCGCGGCCGATCCGCCACAGCACACGCGGGCCGCCCTGGACGAGGAACTCCACGCACACGGCCAGAGGGTCCTCCGGGACGAACCGGAACTCCGCCCTGATGGGCTGCCGGGTGGAGACGTCCAACACGCGCTCGACGTCCAGGACCAGCTCAAGGCGGCCCTTCGGGACCGCTCGGCGGACCTGTACCCCTGGTCGGTCACCGCTCATGATGTGTGGATCCCTCTCTGCGACGGAAGCTGACCGGGCCCACCCTCGTCCGCGCAGGAGCGCCGTGTGTAAGTAATGTGACCGTCGACGTTCGCCGACTTCGACGACGGTCGGGCAGTGAGGGAGCCTGCCGACCGGACCGCTGTCCGTATCCGCGCGCTTTGTCCGCAGCGGTCTTCCCCTGGTGATCGGGCGCCGTTGACGATCGACATTGAGTCATTCGACTGTCGCCTCCGATCCGCGCCGGAACGATCCTGAAACCGTCGTCGGCGTTCCGGTGCCGGCTGATCGTCATGCTCGGAGGGCCATCCGTGAACCACACTCCCGTCGTCTTCATCCACGGCGCCTGGTTGGACACGCGCTCCTGGGAGCTCTGGGCGGAGCGCTTCGCCGGCCGGGGGTTCCTCGCGTTCACACCGGGCTGGCCGGGGGAGGGCACCTCCGCGGAGTCGCGCACGTCGTCAGTGACGCGCGCGGGCATCAGCCTGGACGGGCTGATCGCCCACTACGCGGAGATCGTGCGGTCCTTTGAAGTTTCGCCGGTGATCATCGGCCACTCGGTGGGCGGCCTGGTCGCGCAGCACCTCATCGGAGCCGATATGGGCCGCGCGGCGGTGGCGATCGCACCTGCTCCGATCAATGAGATTCCAGTCCCCGACTCCTCGGCCCGGTTGTGGACTCCCGGCCGGGCAGGCGCTGCCGACCGGTTGGTGGCCCTGTCTCCGGAGCGGTTCCACCGATACTTCGCGAACACGGTCGCGGCAGAGGAGTCGTACCGGCTCTTCGAGCGCTACGTCGGGCCGGCGCCCCACCGTCTGGCCGCCGAACTCGGGCCTGCGGGCGGGGCGTGCGGCCCGCGTGCCGTGGTGAACGTCGGCAACGCGAACCGCGGCCCTCTCCTGCTGATCTCAGGGCAGGAGGACCGGCTGGTGCCCGACGCCGTCACGCGCGCGGTGTACAAGGCGTACGGCGACTCGCGAGCCGGGACCGACCTGAAGCAGTTCGCGGACCGCGGCCACTCCCTGGTCATCGACAACGGATGGAGGTTCGTCGCCGACTACGTGCTCGGCTGGCTGCAGATGCGGGGCATCCGAGCCCACCCAGTGGTGGGCTGAACGCCGAGTCACACGTTCTGGTCGTCGGGCAGCCTGCCCAGGGCATCACGCAGGGCGGCGCGGGCGGTGATGCCGAGCTTGGGGAACACGCGGTACAGGTGTGAGCTGACGGTGCGTGGCGACAGGTGCATGCGCTCGCCGATTTCCTTGTTGGTCAGGCCGCTGGCGGCGAGGTCCGCGATCCGGCGCTCCTGCCAGGTCAGCGGGGTGAGGGGCGCCGAGGACGTGAGGGTGGGGCTGCCGGTGGCGCGGAGTTCGGCCCGGGCGCGTTCGGTCCAGGTGGCTGCTCCGAGCCGCTCGAAGGTCTCCGCTGCCAGGGTCAGCGGCCGTCGTGCTGCCTTGCGTCCGTGGGTGTGGCGCTGACGGGTGCCGCGCGCGAGTCGGATGCGGGCGAGCTCGAAGGGGAAGTCGGCACCGGCGGGATGGGCTTCGGCGCGGTCGTACAGGGCGTCGGCTTCGGTGGGGTCGGTGGCGGTCATGGCGAGGGCGCCGTAGGTGATGAGAGCGAGGCGGGGAGAGACGTCGGGGAGGCCCGCCGCCTGAGCGGCGAGGGCGTGTTTGCGTGCTTGTTCGGCGCGGCCGGTGTGGAGGGCCGCTTCGACCAGATCGAGGAGGGTACGGGAGGCCTGGTGAGCGTAAGGGGCGAAGGAGCCGGGGGAAGTGAGGCCGATGGCATGGAGGTACGCGGCTTCGTAGTCGCCTTCGGAGAGCGCGGCGGCGGTGCCGATGGCGTCGGCGATCTGCGTGAGGAATCCGACGCCGCGGGGACGGGCCCAGGCGTCGACCACGGCCTGCAGTTCCCGGGCCTCGTCGACCCGGCCGCGCAGGGCGGCCAACAAGCCCACATAGGCATGGGTGTTGTAAATGAGCAGACCGTGCCCGTGCGCTGTCGTGAGTTCCAGGCAATGCCGGCCGGTCAGCTCGGCCTCGTCCCACTCGCCGACCGCGATCTGGTCGAGCATGATCAGATGCAGCATGGTCATGACGTCGCCCACGGCCCCCGTCTCCAGCTCGCGGTCCGCAGCGCGCTGCAGCAGCGGCCGGTACTGGCTGAGGGTGTCCACGTGGTAGGAGGCGGCACCGAGCCGCGTGATGTCCCACGGTTCCAGGTGGAGGCCGGCGTAGGCCCGTTCCACCCGCTCCCGCACACCAGCGCCGCGACGCACCACGTCGCCCCAGGCGTCCTGGTAGATGCGTGAGTACGAGTGCACCAGATCGCCCAGTGAGTCGAGCAGCTCGTGAGTCCGTTCCCACCAGACCTCGTCACTCGCGTACTGGTTGATGGCCAGCAGCAGGTCGACCAAGCGGGTGAGCACCTCGTCCGGTTCCCGCAGCCCGCTGTCGCGCATGCTCTCGATCGCCGCGAAGACCTGCCGCTGCGCGGACCGGATGTCCCCACCCTCGAAGAACGCGACATAGCCCGACGCGACCACCGAGTCCGGGGAGGCGTCGGTACCCGAGCGGAGCAACTGCTGCGCGTGCTCCAGCATGCCGGAGTGCCCGGCGATGTACGCCGCGCTGCCCAGCCTCCTGGACCTTCCCTCGCGGCTCTCGCTCAGCTCCGCGGCGCGGGTCAGCCACGTGATGGCGGCCAGTGCGCCGCCACGACGGGTCGCGGAGTCGGCCGCCGCCTCCAGGACGGCCGCGACCTCCTCGTCCGGGTCGACCGTCGAGGCCGCCAGGTGAGTGGCCCGCCGCTCGATGTCGTCGCGGTGCACCTGGGCGAGGGCCGCGTGAGCGGCACGCCGCTCGTTGGGCGTCGCCATCTGGACCACGGTCGAACGCACCAGCGGATGCCGGAACACGAAGTCGCCGCTCAACGCGTCGATCTCCAGCAGGCCGGCGGTCACCGCCTCGTGGGCGTCCAGCATGCGGTAGCGGGCGCTCCCCGTGGGGCCGGTCGCCGTGCCGGCACCGACGCCGTCCAGAGCGCCGTGCAGCAGCGTGGTGCGGACGTCGTCGCCGAGAGCTTCGATCCGTGCGCCGTACACCTGCTGGAGACGCTGGGGGAGCGGGATGCCGGCGTAACCGAACAGTTCCTCGGGCGTGTGCCCCGTCCGGTTGCCGCGCACGTACGACGGCAGTTCCAGCAGGGCCAACGGGTTGCCCTGGGCCTCGTCCAGAATCAGACTGCGGATCCGGGAGTCCAGCTCCGGGTGGTGCATGTCCAGCAGTTGTCCCGAGGCCGTTCCCGACAGCGTGGTCACGGCCAGTTCCGGAACCGCGGCGGTGTCGAAGCCCGACGGCACGCCGGAACGCAGGGCGACGACGAGCTTCACCGAGCTGCCGGTGAGCCGGCGGCCCACGAATCCGCACACCTCGGTGCTGGAGGTGTCGAACCACTGGCCGTCGTCGAGTACCAGCAGCAGGGGCTTCTGCGACGCCACGAGGGAGAGGAGGTCGAGGACGGCGATGCCGAGGGTCATGACCGAGGGAGGCGAGCTTTCGCCCCGGCCGAAGACGACGTCGAACGCCTTTCGGTGGCCGTCGTCGAGCCGGTCGATGTAGGAGAGCAGCGGGTACAGGAACTGGTGCAGGCCGGCGAACGGCAGTTCCGTCTCGGCCTCGACCCCGGCAGCCCTGATCACTCGGTGCTTCTCGTCCACGGCGAGGCCGACGACGTGGTCCAGCAGGGCGCTCTTGCCCACGCCTGCGTCGCCGCGCAGGAGGAGGGCTTGGCCTCCGACGGCCGCCACGAGTTCGGACAGCACCGCCTGCTCGTGTTCGCGGCCGACCATCGACCCGTCGATCGACTTCATCGTCCCCTACATCCTTCCCCGTTGAACCGGCCCGGCTTGAACGCCTCGCGGTTTACGCGCACGGATCCGGCCATACGCGACGGGGAGGGAACGTCGTCGTTCTCCCCTCGCCGTGGGACGGCTGCCCCCTCGGCCGGCTCCGTTCGTACGCTCCGTGCCGTCTCCTCCACCGCGGCCGTGCCCGTGGCGTCCCGCCACCCTGCGAGCCGCCGGGAGGCAACACTAGATGTCCCCGAGGAGCTCCGTCACCTGGTATGGCCGAAAATGTTCTTGATGTACGGCCGCTTCCTATGGCGTTCGCCGGCGGCGATACGTGGAGACATGTGTTTCTCGATCGAGAGCCGTCATGGTGTCAGGGCGCTCCGGTTCCGTGCAGAAACGTGTCGACGACGACGTCGGCCGCCTGGCCGGGGCTCAGCTCGGGGCTCTGCCGGGACACCAGGTGCATGAGCTGGGGCAGCAGTGCGCTTGCCCATCCTTCGGGAAGGCCGGGACGGAGCAGTCCTTCATCGGTGGCGCGTTCGAGAAAGGCGTCGACGTCGCGGACGGCGGCGTCCCGGCGTGCGTGGACGGTGTCGTCGGCGAGCATGCGCGTGAGGTCGACCGGCCAGGTGCGGTTGACGGTGATGATGTTCTCGACGTAGCGGTGCAGGGCGACGGCGACGGGTGCCTCGCGGAGCCGTGCGTCCTCGATGGCCTCTTCGATGGCCGTCAGGCGGGCTTTGTAGATGGCGGCGAGGAGGGCCTCGCGGGAGTCGAAGCGCCGGTAGACGGTGCTTCGGTCCACGCCCGCCTCGGCGGCGATGGCCGCCATGCTCGCGCCGGGGTCGGCGGCGAGCATCCGTGCTCCGGTGGTCAGGACGGCTTCCAGATTGCGTGCTGCATCGGCTCTCACCGCCCCGAGTCTAGCCAGGAAATGTGGAGCCTGATCCAGCTATAGCCACTGGCGTGTGGAGAAGTGCCCATCAAGTGCTACATTGATGTGGCAGATACTTCAAGAAGGGCAACTCTGATGTTGAAGTCGTCATCGTCCTCGTCCCCCCGGGCAGGTGGGGTGGCCGCCGCCATGAGTGCGTTGGTCCTCGCGGTTCTCCTGGCGGCCCTCGACCAGACGATCGTGTCCACGGCACTGCCCCGGATGGCCCAGGACCTGAACGGGTTCGACGACATCGCATGGGTCAGCGCCGCCTACCTCCTCGCGTCGACGGCGGTCACACCGCTGTGGGGAAAGCTCGGCGACATGTTCGGTCGCAAGCGCCTCTACCTGACCGCGACCACGGTCTTCCTGGTCGCGTCGGTGGCCTGCGGCCTGGCGCAGAACCTGCCCGAGCTGATCGGAGCCCGGGTGCTCCAGGGCGTGGGTGGCGGCGGCATGATCGTGCTGACCTTCGCCCTGGTCGGCGACATCGTCGCCCCGGCCGAACGAGGCCGCTACCAGGCGATGTTCGGTTCGGTCTACGGCGTCGCCAGCATCGTCGGCCCCCTGCTGGGCGGTGTCTTCACCGACCAGCTGTCCTGGCGGTGGGCCTTCCTGATCAACCTGCCCATCGGCGCGGTCGCCCTGGTCGTCGCCGCGCGGGCGCTACCCGCCGGGGCCAAGGGAGCCAGGGCCCGCATCGACTGGCCGGGCGCCACCGTCCTGGCAGCGATCGCGACCGGCATGGTCCTGATCACCTCGTTCGGTGAACGCTGGGGCTGGGGTTCGCCGGCCATCGTCGGCCTCGTCCTCGCCACCGTCGCGCTGGCGGCGCTGCTGGTGCCCGTCGAGCGCCGCGCGGCGGCCCCGGTCCTGCCGTTGAACATGCTCGCCTCCCGGACCGTGGTCTTCTCCTCGCTCATCGGGTTCTTCGCCAACGCCGCGATGTTCGCCGTCCTGGTCTACCTGCCGACCTACCTCCAGATCGTCCACGGCGTCTCGGCCACCCTGTCCGGCCTCCACATGCTGCCGCTGGTCGTCGGCCTGGTCATCAGCCAGTCACTGGCCGGACGCTGGGCCGCGCACATCGAGCGGCTGCGGGTGATCCTGCTCGCGGGTCTGGCCGCGAACCTCGCCGGGCTGCTCCTGCTGGGCACGATCGGGGCCGCCACCAGCACCCTCGCGCTGAGCGCCTGCTTCCTGGTCACCGGAGTCGGCATCGGCATGGTGCCCATGGTCGTGCTGACCACCGTCCAGAACAGCGTGCCCACCGCTGACCTCGGTGCCGCCAGCGCCGTGGTCACCTTCGCCCGCTCCATCGGCGCGGCCTTCGGCGTCGCCGTCTTCGGCACCCTGCTCAACAGCGGCTTCGCCGCCCGCACCAGCGACCTGCCGGCCACGGCAGGGTTCGACGCCACCCGCCCCGACACCATCGGCCGGCTTCCCGCCGCCCTGCGCGATACCGCACTGGACGGCTTCGCCCACGCCACGGCCGCCGGATATCTGTGGATCGCCCCCGCTCTCGCCGTCGGCATTCTCCTCGCCGCCCTCCTCAAGCCCGCCCGGAAGCCCGGGGCCGCGGTGAGCCCTCCTGCGACCCGGTCCGCCCCTGCCAAGGACACCGTCCAGGCCTGAACCACCGCACAGCACGCCACGACCGACCACCGGAAAGAGAGAAGACGCATGATCACCTACGACCGGCTTTTCATCGGAGGTTCCTGGGTGGAGCCGAGCAACCCGGAACTGCTGGACATCGCCTCGCCGCACGACAGGGCGGTGGTCGGTCGCGCCGCTCAGGCACGGCCGGCGGACGTCGACCGCGCGGTCGACGCGGCACGGGCGTCCTTCGAGACGGGCGAGTGGCGGCTGACCCCGCCTGCGGAGCGGATCGCCGTCCTGCGGCGGTTCAACGCGCTGCGCGAGGAGAACGGGGAGAAGATCGCGCACCTGATCTCGCTGGAGAACGGGTCGGCCGGATGGTTCACCCGCGCCGGACAGCCCGGTCTCACCCGGCAGGCGAACGCCTACCTCAAGGCGGCGGAGGAGTTCGCCTGGGAGGAGACGCCGGCGCCCTCCGACCCCGCGTCCCCGGTGCGCAGCGTGGTGCGCCGTGAGGCGGTCGGCGTGGTGGCCGCGGTGATCCCGTGGAACTCGCCGTTCTCGTCGGCCACTTCGAAGGTCATCCCCGCTCTGCTCGCAGGCAACTCCGTGGTCCTCAAGGTGTCCCCGGAGAACTCGCTGAGCATGGGCTTCCTCGCCGAGCTGCTGGAGCAGGTGGGCCTGCCCGAGGGCGTGATCAGCGTCCTCGCCGCGGACCGGGAGACCAGTGAGTACCTGGTCTCCCACGAGGAGGTCGACAAGATCGCCTTCACCGGCTCGACACGGGCCGGCCGCCGCATCGCCGCCATCGCGGGCGAGCAGCTCAAGCGCGTCAGCCTGGAGCTGGGCGGCAAGTCCGCCGCCGTCATCCTGCCGGACGCCGACGTCGACGAGGCCGTCGCGGGCCTGAAGTTCGGCTCCCTGCTCAACAACGGCGAGTCGTGCATCGCGCAGACCAGGATCCTGGCCCCCCGCAGCCGGTACGAGGAGGTCGTGACCGCGCTGAAGGACATGGTGGAGTCGCTGAAGGTCGGCCACCCGGACGACCCCGACACCTTCATCGGCCCGATGATCCGCCCCGACCAGCAGGAACGGGTGCGCACCTACATCCAGCTCGGCATCGACGAAGGCGCCCGCCTGGTCACCGGCGGTCCGCAGGTCCCCGAGGGCCTGGAGAAGGGCAACTACGTCACCCCCACCCTCTTCGCCGACGTCGACAACGCGATGCGCATCGCACAGGAGGAGGTCTTCGGACCCGTCCTGGTGGTCATCGCCTACGACGACGAGGACGACGCCGTCCGCATCGCCAACGACTCCGAGTACGGCCTCTCCGGCGGCGTCTGGTCCTCCGACGAGGAACACGCCCTGGCGGTCGCCTGCCGCATCCGCACCGGCACCGTCACCGTCAACGGCGCATCCGTCGCGTTCGACGGCCCGTTCGGCGGATTCAAGGCCAGCGGCATCGGCCGCGAGTACGGTGCGGTCGGCCTCGGCACCTACACCGAGTACAAGACGATCACCGTCTGACCTCCAGCCGGGGCTCCCTGGCCGGTAGTCCCACTGAGCGCCCCCCGGCTTGTCCCGACTCAGGAGAAGTCTACGGCTGCGTACTTGAGAGCCGCGGCACACTTTCCCGGCCGTCAGGAACGGCACGGGACGACAGAGAAAGAAGCAGGCATGAACCTCAATCTCACCGGAAAGCGCGCGCTCGTCACCGGCTCGAACTCCGGGCTCGGTGAGGCCACCGCGAAGCTGCTGGCGGCCGAGGGCGCGGCGATCGTGGTACACGGGCGGGACAAGGAACGTACGGAAAGGGTCGCGCGGGACATTCGTGATGCCGGTGGGATCGTCACCACGGTGGTGGGCGACCTGGCCGACGACGAGGCCGCCGCCGACGTTGCCCGAGCGGCGACTTCGGAGGGACCCGTCGACATCCTCGTCAACAACGCCGGCTTCTACCGACACCTGTCGTGGGCCGAAGCGAGCCCGGACGAATGGCGGGACACCTACAACATCAACGTCGTCTCGGGTGTCCGGATGATCCAGCACCTGGTCCCGGCGATGCGGGAGCGTGGCTGGGGGAGGGTGGTCACGATCGGCGGCGGCCTCGCCTCCCAGCCGATGAACACCCACCCGCAGTACAACGCCACTCTGGCGGCCCGGCACAATCTCGCCGTGTCCCTGGCCCGAGAACTGAAGGGCACCGGCGTCACCTCCAACGTGGTGTCACCCGGAGCCATCCTGGTCGAGGCCACCAAGGAACTCGTCACGGAGATCGGCCCTGCCCGAGGCTGGGGCGACACCTGGGAAGAGATCCAGCCCAACGCCGTCCACGCGCTCATCCCCAACGACCAGGAACGGTTCGGCGAGCCGGACGAGATCGCAGCAGCGGTGGCGTACCTGTGCAGCGACTACGCCCAGTACGTCAGCGGAGCCACCATCCGCGTGGACGGCGGGCTCATCCGATCCGCGTTCTGAGCCGGACGCGGACGGCACGCCGCCACTGGGCCCTGGAAAACGGCGGGCTGCCCGGCAGCGCCGTCCGGGGCGGTGGGCACGGGCGCGGACGTGGCACCGGCCTCGCGGATGACCGGGCGGAGCGTGTCGGCGAGGAGGTCCGTCAGGCGTTCGTCGTCGGCCGAAGCAAGAGCGGTGGTGCCGACG
The DNA here is from genome assembly GCF_042889835.1 of Streptomyces sp. NPDC002463. Classification (NCBI taxonomy): domain Bacteria; kingdom Bacillati; phylum Actinomycetota; class Actinomycetes; order Kitasatosporales; family Streptomycetaceae; genus Streptomyces; species Streptomyces sp. NPDC002463. The sequence continues at coordinate 10,290 of NZ_JBIARL010000012.1, read as the reverse complement.
ACGCTGCGAAGCAACCACGTACCGGCGACCAGCGCGAGTGCGAGCTGAGCACGAACGCCCGCGTCGGAACCCTCGAGCAGCCCGGCGAGCCGAGCCCCCACGTGGGCCTCGACACCCTGCCGGACGATGTCCGTCGCCTCCGGGTCCGATGCCGAGCCCAGCAACAGCAGGAACGGGTCGAGCCGTTCGGCGTCGGGCGCCGTGCGCTCGGCGAGCGTATGGGCGATGGAGTGCGCCAGAGCGGGGAGTTCGTCGCCGACGACGGTCGGCGGGCCGAAGGAACGGTCGACGGCCTGGGGGAACAGGCCCTCTTTCGAACCGAAACAGCGGTTGATCGTCATCGCTGTGGCACTCGCCCGCTCGGCGATCTGCCGCACTCCGGCCCGGGCGTACCCGTCCTCGGTGAACTCGACGACCGCGGCGGTGAGGATCGCCTCGCGTGTCGCGGCGCCGTCGCGTCTGCGGGCGGGATGTGCGGCACTCATGAGGACGAGCAGACGGGGGCCACTCGACCGTCGACGTGCGCTGCACGCCCGGCCGACGGCCACGCAGGGCCGCCGGGCTCGAACGACGGAAACAGTCCGCCAAGCCCTCGACGGCGACGGGGGTCGTCCGAAGGGACGACCCCCGTATCCAGTGGATGTCCAGGCCGGAGGAGCGGCCGACGAGAGGCTCTACTCGTCGGAGCACCGCGTTGTCGGCGGCACCGGGAAGTCCGTACTGGACGCCGGCTCCTCGTCGGCCTCGAAATCGGCCCTCAGGCGGTCGAGCTTGACGCCGATGCGCCGCTGGGCGTCGCTGCCCAGAACGACCCAGTGGGGCAACTCCGGGGCGCTGACGGCCTGTTGGATCGCCTCGGCGGCCCGCTCCGGGTCCCCGGGGAACATCTCCGGCGTCAGGTTGCTCATCATGGCGCGCGAACTTGCCCGCACCTGGTGGTACGGCGCCTACCGCCGCCCTGCCACACCCTAGGCGAGCCGGTCGGCCGCGGCCCCCACGACCTGGTCGAGGGCCGTCCTGGCTTCGCCGCGCGGCAGTGTTCCCAGGCGGCGGCGTGCCTCGTTCGCCTCGTCGCGGGCTCGGGCACGTGCCGCTTCGAGGGAGGCAGCGTTGTGCCGCCTTGCGGCTGGGGTCCGAGCCAGGACTCCGGGTCCTCGTCCGCGTTCGGGACACCACGACGAAACCGGCCCCGGCCTCAGATCCAGGTGTCGAGCCACATCCTGGCGTGCCAGTCGGCGTACGGGATCGTCCGGCCGGTGTAGATCGGGAAGAGATAGATGAAGTTCCAGGCGACGAGCAGGATCAGCCCGCCCGCGACGATCGAGCTGTACGCACGACGTCTGCGGGTCACCCCGGGCGGCCCCAGCAGGGCTCCCAGTGCCATGGTGACGGCCAGGCACAGGTAGGGCACGAAGACGACCGCGTAGAAGGAGAAGATGGTGCGGTCCTGGTAGAGGAACCACGGCAGGTAGCCGGCCGCCGCCGCGCACAGGATCGCACCGGCGCGCCAGTCCCGGCGCCATGCCCACCGGTAGAGCAGGTACACGAGTGCGCAGCATGCCGACCACCACAGCACCGGAGTGCCGAGGGCGAGGACGGCCTGTGAGCAGGCGCCCGCCGTGTGGCAGCCTTCGGTGCCCGAGCTCGGCGACGTGTAGGAGAACAGCACAGGGCGGCCGAGGACCAGCCAGCTCCACGGGTTCGACTCGTACGGATGGGGAGTGTGCAGTCCCACGTTGAACCGGTACACCCCGTACTCGTAGTGCCAAAGGCTGCGGAGCGGTGCCGGAATCCACGACCAGGTCCCGCCACGCCCGTCGGCCCAGTGACGTCCGTAGCCGTCGTCGGACAGGAACCAGCCGGTCCACGCCACCGCATACGTCACGGCGGCGACGAGGGCCAGGGACAGCACCGACCAGCCGAGGTCCTTGCGCAGCACCGCACGGTAAGGGCGGTACCCGCCCGCCACCCGTCGCGCGCCGACGTCCCACAGCAGGCTGAGGAGCACGAAGAAGGCCAGGTAGTACAGGCCGTTCCACTTGGTCGAGGCTGCCAGTCCCAGGAAGAGGCCCGCCGCGAGCCGCCAGGGACGCACACCCGTTCCCGCATGGTCACCGACGGGACCGTACGGGCGTGTGCGGCCGTCCTCGTCGGGAGGGAGCGCGGCCGCGAGCCTCGCACGAGTGCGGTCCCGGTCGATGAGCAGACATCCGAACGATGCCAGAACGAAGAACATGACGATGAGGTCGAGCAGCGCGGTCCGGCTCATGACGTAGTGCAGACCGTCCAGTGCCATCAGGAGGCCTGCCACACAGCCCAGCAGCGTCGAACGGAACAACCGGCGGCCTGTGCGGCACAGCATCAGGACCGACAGCGTGCCGAGGGCCGCTGTCATGAAGCGCCAGCCCAAGGGGTCGAGGCCGAACACCCACTCGCCGAGGGCTATCACCCACTTGCCCGTCGGAGGATGTGCGACGAACGCCCCGGTCTCGGAGAGGGGGATCACCTGAGGATCGGCCAGGATCTGCGGGTCGGTGGTCTCACGGTCGGGCCAGTCGCTCTCGTAGCCGAGCCGCAGCAGGGACCAGGCGTCCTTGGCGTAATACGTCTCGTCGAAGACGACAGCGCGCGGGCTGCCCAGTTGCCAGAAGCGAAGCAGCCCCGCGAGGAGCGCCACCAGGACCGGTCCGCCCCAGGCCGACAAGCGCGCCGCCCGGACCGCCGCGCTCGGCGAACACCCCAGCGTGCGCCAGATCCATGTACGGGGCGCCGGAAACGGCGCGACCAAGCGATCACGGACGGACGCGTGAGGGCGCTCGACATGTCCGAAGTCCCGCAGTCGCCGCTCCCAGGGCACGGGCTGACGGCCTGTGGCAGTCAGCCTTCCGCCGGCGCTTCCCAGCGAATTCTCATCGGTCACGTGACGGACTCTCCACTGACGGCCTCGGCAGAGACATGCCGAGGCGGGGTTCATGGGCCGAAGGCCCGTTCTCAGCGAAAGCGTTCGGGAGAACTAGCAGTACGACTCCGAGTCCCGCGAGGACGAGCACGGAGCAGGTGACAGACCGCACCGTCCCGGCCCGCCGCCCGCATCGCACCGCAGCCCGCAGACGGCCGCGGTCGCGGTCCCCGGCGGTGAGCAGCCGAGCCAGGTGAAGCAATGCCGACCACCGGGTCGCCACGAACCGATGGAACTCCTCGGTCCGCGACTGCGCAGGCACGTGTCGGGGGGGGCCCCCGGGGGCACCCCCCCCCCGCCCCCCCCCCCGGCCCCCCCCCCCGCCCCCCGGGGGGCCCCGCGGGGCGGCGCCCCACGTCCCGGGGGGGGGGGGGGGGGGCGGCCCCGGGGCGCCCC
>NZ_JBIARL010000012.1:0-6925 GCF_042889835.1 Streptomyces sp. NPDC002463 | reverse complement strand
GTTCACACACGCCGCCCCCGGGGGCCCCCCCCCCCGTAGGCACCCCCGCGGCCCCCCCCCGCCCCCCCCCCGGGGGGGGGCCCCGGGGGGCCCCCCGGGGGCCCCCCCCGCCACGGGCAACCGTCTCCCTGGCCGGTCGTCAGCCGCGCGTCATCGCGAAGACGTGCAGCGTGGGCCTGTCGGGAGCGGCCGCGGTGCCGACGTCGGGCAGTTGGACACTGACCGGTGTCTTGCCGGACTGCAGTGCCACACTCACGTAATAGACGTAGCCGGCATGGTCGTACCTCTGGTTGTTCCGGCGGTTCTGGTACGCCGTGCTGATGGCGACGTCACCGGTACCGCCGAACCAGTCCTGGCCGCTCAGGGTGAACTGCTGGCTGGTGCCGTCCGAGTAGTGAATGGTCGCGGTGCCGCCTGCGGGGCCGTAGCTCGAATCGACGAGGAAGCCGAGTGTGCCCCCGCGGGTGCCGTTGATCGCCACGGTCTGGCCGGAGGAGACAACGTTATCCAGGCTACCGGTGGTGACCGTGCCCGTGGTCGCGTTGCCGCCGGCGGTGGCGGGCCAGACGAAGTCGAGCCCGTTGTGGGAGACCTTCGATCCCGCGGTCACGCCGGCCGCGCTGAGCGCCTGTGCGGAGAGGCTGCTGCCCCATCCGTCGAGATCACCCACATTGGTCGCGGTGTCCTGGGTGACGGCCACACTGTTGAAGGCGGACGCGAGGTCGTCCACAGCGTTGCCGAGCCCCATGGCGTAGACATGCAGCGACGGCGTCCCCTCGGTCGCAGCGGAACTGACGTCGGGCAGCTTGACGCTGACCGGTGTCTTGCCGGACTGCAGGGGCACACCGACGTAGTGGACGTATCCGGGAGCGTCGAACTTCTCGTTGCCCTGACGGTTCTGATACGCGGAGCCGACGGCGACCTCACCGCTCGCGCTGAACCAGTCGGGGCTGCTGAGGCCGAACTCCTTGCTCGACCCGTCCTTGTAGTACACGGTGCCGGTGCCCCCTGCGGGGCCGTAGCTGGCCGAGACCAGGAAGCCGAGCGTGTCACCCGTGCCGCTGACCGCGATGGTCTGACCGGAGGCGACCGTGTTGTCCGGCTGCCCGGCGCCGGCCGCGGCGGGCCAGCTCAGGGCGACCCCGTCGTGGGCGATCGTGGAACCCGGCGTCACCCCGGACGCGGCGAGCGCCTGCGCGGAGAAGGTGGCCCCTCCGCCGTCGATGTCACCGGCGTCGGTAGCGGTGTCCTGCGTGACCGACACATTGTTGAAGGTGGAGGCCAACGAAGGTGCGGCCGGTCCGGGGGTGGGAGCGGGCACCTGCTCGGCGATGCCGTCGAGGTAGTGGATGCCCGCGGTGACGCTGAGGCCCACCAGGTGCTGTGCGTCCATCCTGGCCCACTCCTTGGAGATCAGCTGGGCCAGTTGTGGCTTCCCTTCCTTGTTGGCGGCGGTGACCATCGCCTCCATGAGGGCGTTGGCCGAGTCGACCTGGTGCTGGGTCATGATCACCGTGTCGGCCTGGTCCGTGCCGACCGCCTTGAACACGGGCGTCCAGTCCTGGATCGTCTGCACGAACTGATCCAGCAGCGGTCCACTGAGACTCAGCGTGGCGTCGACATCGTCCCTGTTGTCGAGGAAGAGCTTCTCGTAGTAGACGACAGCGGGCGACTGGGAGACTGCGCCTGTCTCGTACATGTGGATCAGCGAGCCGGCCACGTCCTCGAGCGAGGCACCGTCGGCCGACAGTGCCGCGGAATTGTCGTAGACCTGCTCCAAGGTCAAGCACGAAATGGTGATTCCGCCGGCGCAGCCCTCAGGCCGCGGGTCCGGGGTGCTCGACGTGATCCCGACCTCATTCGTCCAGACACTGTTGGTGACGGAAGCCTGACGGGACGACGGGCCGTAGAGGTCGGAGGCAGCGGTCACCATGGCCGTCTCGGCGTCGGCGAACGTCGACGTCGGGGAAAGGTACTGCGTCAGAGCCCTCCACAGGATGGCGGTGGTGGTATCGGGGTCCATGAGAACGGACATGCGGTAGAACGCGTAGTTCGGAATTCCGCTGTTGGTGTGCACGCCACCATGATCGAAACACGTCTCGGAGTACGCGCTCATGTGCCTCGGATCACCGTAGGCAGTGGGGTCGGCCATGGACCGAATGGCCCCCAGGGCCTTCATGTCGGAACCCACCAGCCAGTCGTTCTTTCCCTTCGCCGCTCGCTCGGTCATTTCACCGAAGAAGTCGGAGATGCTCTCGTTCAGAGCCCCGGACTCGAACGCGTACTGGAGACCCGCGGTGTTCTGGGTGACGCCGTGCGTCATCTCGTGGCCGGAGACGTCCTGCGACAGCATGCCGTCGCCGTACGTCATGGACGAGCCGTTCCAGAACGCGTTCTTGAAGTTCGTGTCGTAGTGCACGTAGGACTTCAGCGCCATGCCGGCGCCATCGATGCTGTTGCGTCCGAACTTGTCCTTGAAGAACCTGTAGACCACGCCGCTCTGGTCGTACGCGTCGTTCGCGTCGGCGTCGTTGGTGGCCGGCCCGCCCTCTCCTCTGACCTGTACGGCTGCGGCAGAGTTTGTCTGGTGCTTCATGTCGAAGACCAGCCGATTCAGGGTCGTCTGCGGGTTGCCCGGGGAGCCGTCGTCACGGTTGTAGTCGAAAGGGAAAGCCGGAACGTCGTCGCAGAACTGGACTCCATCGGGCAAGTCATGGCATTCCTCGACCGTCGGGACGGCTCCGGCGAGGTTGCCCGCGAACGCCGAGTCCTTGGTACCCATCGTCGCGTGGCCGAAGTCCGCGCCGTAGAGCTTGTCCCTCAGCCCACCGGGGAAACCGTTGTAGGAGACGAGCGTCGGCCGCCGCCAGTTGTGGTAGTGGTTCTCCGGTGGCTCGTCGCCCGTGTTGGCGAAGCGGAAAGCGTGGGTGAAGCCGCCGTCCTTGTGGTAGACGATCTTGGGGTGGGTGCCGTCCCAGAGGACCTCGCCGGCCGGTCGGACTGCGTACCCGCCATGCGCGGACGCGGCCACGTACTGCGCCTTGTCGTCCTTCACCCAGACCGCGATGTGCTCCCAGTCGTGGACGTGTCCTCCGGCGTCGTCGGCGAGCTCGACCGCCACGTCCTTCTCGAAGTAGTAGTCATAGAGGTAGACACACCATCCGGAGTTGCACCGCTGCCGGGAGTACGCGTTGGTGTTGTCCAGATCGGACTGGTCCCGGCAGTAGGCCGAGGAGGTCGTGTTGTTGTGGTCCAGGCCCTGGGATATGGCCCCGTCCGGACCGATCGCCGGGACGTTGTAGCAGGCTTCGGTGTCGTAGTCGAGGGCCGGCGCCCACTTGAGGTCATTCGGGGTGGCGTTCTGCGGCAGGGCCCTCGGCGGGTCGGGAACCGCGGCCGCGGCCGTCTCGGTGAGGGGCTGGACGCCGGCGACGACGCCCTCGTGCAGAGCATCGACGAAGACCCGCTCGCTGAACCCGGCCTTGTCCATCACATCGATCTGCCAGGCCAGGGCCGAGGGACTCTTGAATCCCTGTCTCGCGGGACCGGGGTACACCACCAGAGAGGGATCCGTGGTTGTCCTGGCATGCTGCATGGTCTTGGCGGCGACGGCGACAGCGTCCTTCTGACTGACCGTCGGGACCGTCGAGTCCGGGGGGATCAGGTCGGGGCGCAACCCGTTGGTGACTGCGGTCACCGTCGTCTTGTCGCGGTCCAGGTGCACTCCCAGCCGGGCGTTGTACACCCGCACGCCGTCGATCGACTGGTCGTACCAGACATGCTGGGCGCCCTTCGGGTCGGGCAGCTGGACGCGGCCGGTGACCTTCGACAGCATGCCGTCGGTGTCCGCGACACCGAAAAGCTTCGCATGTGCGTGGAGCCACGCCGGAACGTCGCCCCCCGCCAGCCGGCTGCGCAGACCACCCAGCGTCGAGGGAGTACCCGTCTGCGGACTGTCGGCCACGTCGAGCTTGCGGCCGGTCTCACGCTGGAGCTCGTTCAGGGCGTCACGGACGCCTGAAGCCCGCCACTTCGGCAACGGCTTCGGATGCCCGGACGCCGCCCCCGCAGTACTCACGGACAGCGCCGAGGCGACCATCGCCACCACGGCCGTGACCACCGTCCCCCGCACGGCCCGCTGTCGCGCGGCCCGCACGTCCCGAACCGAACGCTGCCCCGCTGCGGGGTAGAAGCGCACGACGGCACCACCGACCGCCAGTGCCCAGCCGGCCGTCGCGACGACCGCCCAGACGGTCGACGTCGACAGCTCCATCGCCGCACCCGGGCCAGGGTCGCGGGTCGCCACCTGAGCGATACCCGCGAGGACGGCGTAGGAACCCGCCGAGGCGGCCAGCAACGACCACTTCGGGAGAGCGAGAACACGCGCCGCGGCGGCAACGAACCACCCGAGCGCGCCGGTACCGATCAGCGCGCCGATTCCGACAAGAAGCAGCGCGGAGCGCTGCTCAATCACCCAGGGGGCGGTGATCTGTCCCGAGAACGGCGCCATGTGCCACCGGACAGGAACCCCGGAACCGGCAACGAGTCCGGCCACGGTGCCCGAGAACTCCGGGGCGAGGTGCTTCGCCACGAGAACGTCGAGATAGGTACTGCTGTGCGCGATCACGACGCGCAGGGCGATCTGCACGGCGACCAGCGCCGTGGCCAGTCCGATTAAGCCGGCGACGAGCGCGGCACCGGCGATGTGCCAGCCTCTTCGGAGGAACTCTTGTCTCAACTGACTCTCCTGATGATGGCTCCGAACAGCTCGGAGCACGCCGAGTAGGGCAAGGCCCTAGGTGTGTCCTGATCTCTGCTGTCTGACCTGCAGATGAGAGGAGGTCGTCGCCAATCACTTGCAGCAGTTCGATCGGCAGAGACATCCGAGAATGGATGGTGCAGGGCAAGTTGGAACGTGCTCATCCACTCGAGGGCACAACCTACTCACATGTATGTCGTCGGTACAGAGGGGGTGGATTTTTGCTGGTGTGTCACCGGTCTGACAGGTGTGCGGGCTGGACGGAGTCGAAGTCCCTGTCGGCGGGGACGCGCTGACGGGATCACAGGGTGTGTAGGGCGGTTGGTCGACGATCGCCATGACGTGTGATGATTCCGAAGGGACGGGGACTCAGGTGTGGGCCGGGCGAGGCCGCGATCGAGGCGCTGATGGCCAGGCGGATGCCGAAGTCTGCTGCCGCGTTGGCGTGACGCTCCGAGGGCGAGCGGGACTCACGCTCGATCCCCTTTGCCTGACGAGTTGGCTAAGACCGTGTCCTATGTGGTGAGGCGGAGGAGTCGCTTGTAGCAGCAGATGGCTGCGGCGAGGCCGAGAAAGGCCGGGTAGTTGCGGGGATGACGTTCGTAGCGGTGGTTGAGCCGGCGGTAGCCGGTCAGCCAGGACATGGTCCGCTCGATCACCCACCTACGGCGGCCGAGCCGTTCTGAGGACTCGATGCCCTTGCGGGCGATGCGGACGCCGATGCGTTTGCCGCGGAGCCATTTCCGCAGCTCAGGTATGTCGTAGGCCTTGTCGGCGTGGAGGCGCTGGGGTTTGAGGTGACGGCCGCGGTGGGGGTCGTGTTTCGTTTGGTGACCGAGCACCATGGGCTTCAGGGCCTGGCTGTCGTGGGTGTTGGCGGCCGAGACGCCGACGAGGAGAGGCAGTCCGTTCGCGTCCGACAGGACGTGCATCTTGGAGCCCGGCTTGCCGCGGTCCACGGGGCTCGGACCGGTGAGTTCGCCCCCTTTTTCGCCCGGACGTGGGCGGAGCCGAGGACGGCTCGGGACAGGTCGAGCAGGCCGGCGTCGTCGAGGCGGTGCAGGATCTCCTCGTGCAGCCGGCCCCACACTCCGGCCCTGGACCAGATCAGGAACCGGCGATGGGCCGTGGACTTCGATATCCCGAAGCAGGGTGGCAGGGCCCGCCAGGCGCAACCGGACACCAGCACGTAGATGATCGCGGCGAACAGCGTCTCATCAGGCGTGTCCTGCGTCCCGCCGCCCTGCGGCCGCACCTTCGACGGCGGGATCAGCGGCCGCGCGATCTCCCACAACCCGTCCGGAACAATCCAACTCCATGTACCCCGCCCCATGACGAACCCAACGCCCGCCTCACCACATAGGACACGGTCTTACTGGGTGGCGGGTTCACCAGGGTACCGGTCCAAGCCCGCCTTCCAGCGACGTTGCTGCGTGAGCCAGTGCACGTAGCGTGGTGAGGCGTCGCGGAGACCGATGCTGATCGGGTAAGGGTCGAACTCGCCCAGGAGCAGCTTGCGGAGGAATTCGACCATGCCGCAGGAGAACAGCGTGAAGTCCTCACGGGTGTGGCGACCGCAGACCAGGATCGGCCAACGGTCGGGGTCGGGGTCGGTGGTCAGCCAGCACAGGATGTCCGCGCCGGAGGTGACACCCCAGGCGAGGATGTGGTCCGGGTTGATGTCGAGACCTTCCTGACCGTCCAGCATCTCCCAGGTGTAGCGAGCGTTCTCCGTCTCCTCCTCGAAGGTCCCGGGATCCCATTGGATGTACTCCTTCGGCAAGGGCATGAGGATGCAGACCTCCTCGAAGGAGCCGGCGCCCCACACGGACATGAAGGCCATGTAGTCCCGCGGGAACCGCGTGCCCCACCTCGCCTCCGCGGCCGCCCAGTCGATCCCCTCGTCAGTGCCGAGATCCGGAGGAAGAATCCTGGCCAGCGCTGCGATACCCGTCGGGTCTTCCATGGCAATCCCTTCGATCGGACCGCCGAGAGCCTACGAGAGCACACTGACAGCCAGCACGGTGGAGCCAGACGTTCCTGGCTGGGGCCCAACGCTTTCCAACAGGCCCTAGGAGCTGTACGGAGTTCGGATCTTCGTGAGGCTCGATGGTGTGCGGGCCTGGGCTGGTAGAACTCGCGTGTGGCGCGTTTTGATGTGACGGA
>NZ_JBIARL010000011.1:318954-325008 GCF_042889835.1 Streptomyces sp. NPDC002463 | reverse complement strand
GGGTGATCTTGGTCGAGAACCCGTATACCAGGAGCTTCGTCGTTGTGCAGAACCGTTCAACACACGGTCGCATCCGTCAGGTTGGAAGAGGCTCAAGGCCCCGCCCACCGGCACCGGGACCACGGTCTTCCCCGGTGACCAGGCCCCTCCGAACCCTCCGGCGGTCGCCGACAATCAGGCTCCTCGGTCTTCTTCGTCGAAGTGGTGCACGATGATCCACTTGTCGTACTCCTCGTCGGACACGGCGCACATGGTCCGCCCGTCCACGGAGACGGCCAGGAACTCCTCGTGGCCGGCGCCTGCCAGGAGGCGGGAGGGCAGGTCGGCTCCGACGGGGTCCTTGATGCGCACCCAGCCGCGCTCGAAACAGCCCCTGCCCGGCACCAGCATGCAGAACTCGCCCTCCTCGTCCACAAGTCGGGCCGACGTGGTCAGTGAGTTCCACCGGCGGTCCAGCTCTGCCGCGGCATCAGGGTGCGCGTGGCCGACCGTGGTGGTCGGCTTCACCTCGTACCCCGCGAAGGCGAGGTGGGCCCGGCGGACGTCGGGCAGACGCGGTGACCTGTCGAAGTCCTGGACCCGGAGGCCGCTCGCTTCGAGTTTCCGGTACCAGTCGGGCATGGGGTGGGACACGAGGACGTCCCCTTCCCGAAGCACTTCGAGCGGCCCGCCGGACAGGAGGACCGCCGCGCTGTGCGGGGGGTCGACGAACTCCAGGGAGCGCCGGAACCTCTCGATGACCTCCAGCGTGAGCGTGACTTCGGGGTCCACCGTGTCCCGGTCCCGCTCCGGTACGAAGACCTGCCCGACTCCGGCGATGCCCTCGATGCAGCGGATGACACAGACTCCTCCGTCGGCGCCGTCGCCCGCTCCCACCACCTCGTGGATCTGCAGCCTGCTGAAGAGGGCCGGGCTCTCGGAGGCAGGCATGGTTCCCTCCCGGGGCGGTGATCTCGGCTGTGGTCGGCACCAGACTGGCGTCAGGGCGCCAGGGCTCGCAAAGCCTTTCCCGGCCGGAGAAGAAATTTCCCGGCGGCTGTCACACACTCCTCCCCGCCTCCGTCAGTGCAGTGTCCGGCTCGGTCGAGGCGGACAACGGGAAGGCCTAAGGAGCCGAGATGTTCGCCGAGATGTCCACCACCGCCATCGTCGTCACCGCCGTCGCCGCGTTCATGGCCGGCTTCTCCGGGGCATCGATCTTCGCCAAGGCCAAGTTCGTCGTCGAGCCGCTCGCCGAGTACGGCGTGCCGCGGTCCTGGTGGAACCTGCTCGGGGCCGCCAAGGTCGCCGGGGCCGTCGGGCTCGTCGTCGGGTTCTACGTCCCGGTCATCGGGACCCTCGCCGCCATCGGGCTGATCCTGTACTTCGCCGGGGCCGTGATCACCGTGCTGCGGGCCCGCGCGTACGGGCACGCCCCCTTCCCGCTGATCTACATGGCGCCCGCCGTCGCCGCCCTCGTCCTGACCTGGTGACGCGAGCGCACGGAAAAGGCCGCCGGCCCGGATGCATACCGGGACGGCGGCCTTTCTCGTACGTCGGAGCGTCAGTCCTTCTTCGGGTCCTCCAGGCGCGGGAACAGCACCGCGCCCTTCGTCACCGTCGCGCCCGCCGGGAGCAGGCCCCACGTCGCCGAGGACCGGACCGGCTGCTCGGCCAGGGCGCCCAGGGACGCCTCGGCGCCCAGGGACTCCCAGAGGGCCTGCGAGGTCTCCGGCATGATCGGGTTCAGGAGGACGGCGACCGCGCGGAGCGACTCCGCGGCCGTGTAGAGGATCGTCGCCAGGCGGGCCCGGCCCTCCTCCGACTCGTCCTTGGCCACCTTCCACGGCTCCTGCTCCGTGATGTAGCCGTTGACCTGCTTCACGAAGTCGAAGATCGCCAGGATGCCGGCCTGGAAGTCCAGCTCCTCGCCGATCTTCGCGTCGGCGGTCGCGACGGCCTTCGCCAGGCCCTCGTGGATAGCCTTCTCCGCGTCGCCGTCGGCTGTCGAGGCCGGCAGCTCGCCGCCGAAGTACTTGCCGACCATCGCGGCCACACGGGACGCGAGGTTGCCGTAGTCGTTCGCCAGCTCGGACGTGTAGCGGGCGGTGAAGTCCTCCCACGAGAACGAGCCGTCGCTGCCGAAGGCGATCGCCCGAAGGAAGTACCAGCGGTACGCGTCCACGCCGAAGTGCGAGGTCAGGTCCTGCGGCTTGATGCCCGTCAGGTTCGACTTCGACATCTTCTCGCCGCCGACCATCAGCCAGCCGTTGGCCGCGACCCGGCCGGGGACCGGCAGGCCCTGCGCCATCAGCATCGCCGGCCAGATCACCGCGTGGAACCGCAGGATGTCCTTGCCGACCAGGTGCACGTTCGCCGGGAACGTCTCCTCGAACTTCGCCGGGTTCTCGTTGTAGCCGACGGCCGTGGCGTAGTTCAGGAGCGCGTCGACCCACACGTAGATCACGTGCTTCTCGTCCCACGGCACCGGGATGCCCCAGTCGAACGTCGAGCGCGAGATCGAGAGGTCCTGAAGGCCCTGCTTGACGAAGTTCACGACCTCGTTGCGGGCCGACTCCGGCTGGATGAAGCCCGGGTTCGCCTCGTAGAACTCAAGCAGCTTCGGGCCGTACTCGCTCAGCTTGAAGAAGTAGTTCTCCTCCTTGAGGATCTCCACCGGCTTCTTGTGGATCGGGCACAGCTTGGTGCCGTCCTCCGCCTCGATGAGGTCGCCGGGGAGCTTGAACTCCTCGCAGCCCACGCAGTACGGGCCTTCGTACCCGCCCTTGTAGATCTCGTCCTTGTCGTACAGGTCCTGCACGAACTCCTGGACGCGGTCGGTGTGACGCTTCTGCGTGGTGCGGATGAAGTCGTCGTTCGCGATGTTCAGGTGCTCCCAGAGGGGCTTCCACGCCTCCTCGACGAGCTTGTCGCACCAGGCCTGGGGCGTGACGTTGTTCGCCTCGGCCGTGCGCATGATCTTCTGACCGTGCTCGTCCGTGCCGGTGAGGAACCACACCTTCTCGCCGCGCTGACGGTGCCAGCGCGTGAGCACGTCGCCTGCGACGGTCGTATAGGCGTGGCCCAGGTGAGGAGCGTCGTTGACGTAGTAAATGGGGGTCGTGACGTAGAACGCCTTCGCCCCCTGCTTCTCGGATCCAGTGGCCGCCATGGTCGAAATCCTAACGGTCGGACGTAGATCCACTCACATCCATATGCGAGGGGGGAGGGAGGATGGGCGACATGCGTGTACTCGTAGCCGAGGACGAGCGGGACCTCGCCGCGCTCCTCGCCACCGGCCTGCGGCGGGCCGGGTTCGCCGTCGACACCGTCCACGCGGGGGACGAGGCCCTGGACCGGCTCGGACTGTACGCATGCGATCCCGGCCGGGATCCCGGCCTCGGTCCCGTCGGCGGTGCGCCGTACGACGTGCTCGTCCTCGACCGCGACCTCCCCCGCGTCCACGGCGACGACGTGGCCCGGCGGCTCGTCGCCGCCGCGGTGCCCACCCGGATCCTCATGCTCACCGCCTCCTCCGCCGTCGAGGACCGCGTCGACGGGCTCGACCTCGGCGCCGACGACTACCTCGGCAAGCCCTTCGACTTCCCCGAGCTCGTCTCCCGAGTCCGCGCGCTCCGGCGCCGCTCCGCCCGGCCCGCGCTTCCGCCCCTCCTCGTACGCGACGGCCTCGTCATGGACACCGTCCGGCGGACCGCCGTCCGCGACGGGCGGGACCTCGACCTGTCCCCGAAGGAGTTCTCCGTCCTCCAGCTGCTCCTGGAGGCCGACGGCGCCGTCGTCTCCGCCGAGGAGCTCCTCGAACGCGCCTGGGACGCCCACGCCGACCCCTTCACCGGGGCCGTACGGGTCTGCATGAGCAAGCTGAGAGGGAAGCTCGGGGAGCCGGGGCCGATCCGGACCGTGCAGGGCGTGGGGTACGTGCTGTGAGCCGCCCGGGGCTCCTCGGGGCCGGGTCCACCATCCGTACCCGCATCGCGCTCGTCTACGGCGCTGTCTTCCTCGTCCTCGGCGCCGTCCTGCTGCTCGTGGTGAACCTTCTGGTCAGGGCCGGTACGGACGCCGACGCGGACGCGATCGTCGCGCAGGCGGACGGCGACGGGCTCGCCTTCGGCGAGGCGTACCGGATCGGCGACGACATCCGCAGGGCCGTCGGCGAGCAGATGCTCATGTGGTCGTCGCTGGCCCTCCTCGTCATGGCCTGCGGTGCCGTCGTCGTCGGCTGGTGGACCGCCGGGCGGGTCCTGCGGCCCGTCCACGACATGACCGCGCGGGCCCGGCGGCTCTCCGAGCGGAACCTCGACGAGAGGCTCGCCGTACGCGGTCCCGACGACGAGCTCAAGGAGCTCGGCGACACGATCGACGCGCTGCTCGGGCGCCTGGAGGCCGCCTTCGACAGTCAGCGGCGGTTCATCGCCAACGCCTCCCACGAGCTGCGCACCCCGCTCGCCACGCAGCGCGCCGCGATCCAGATCGGGCTCGACGACGACTGCGAGGTCCGGCAGGTCCTCCTCGACGCCAACCGGCGCAGCGAGCGCCTCATCGACGGGCTGCTGCTCCTCGCGCGGAGCGAGCGGGGGCTCGCGGAGCGGGAGGAGGTGCGGCTCGGGGACGTCGTCGCCGAGGAGCACGCGGGCGCGTGCGTGGTCGCCGACGGCGGTGTCGTACGGGGGAGCCGGGTGCTGCTCGGGCAGCTCGTGCGGAACCTCGTCGCGAACGCGGTCGCGTACAACGTGCCGGGGGGTGACGTGGCCGTACGCGTCGCGGACGGGGTCCTGACCGTCGTCAACACCGGGCCCGTCGTCCCGGAGGAGGACCTCGACGGGCTCTTCGAACCCTTCCGGCGGGGGGAGGGGCGGGACCGGACGGGGCCCGGCGCGGGGCTCGGGCTGTCCATCGTGCGGTCGATCGCGGGGGCGCACGGGGGTGCGGTGCGGGCGGTCGCGCGGGGTGCGGCGGAGGGGGGCGGGCTGGTGGTGACGGTGACCCTGCCGGTCACCGTCACCACCGCGTCCGTCCCGGCCTAGAACTCCAGACCGGCGAGGAGGCCCCGGTAGAAGGCCGCGTGCGGGGTCTCGACCGGGGTCGCGCCCGCGAAGTACGTCGCCGTACGGGGGGTGCCGTCGAGCTTCCGGACGTAGTCGAAGGCCTTGTTGTCCTCCTCGCCCCAGACCACGAACCGCCAGTTCAGCGGCTTGGCGGCGGCCTCGGCGAGGGCCTGCGTGGCGGCCGTCTTCGACTCCGGCGCGCCGTCCGTCTGGAACACGACGAGCGCCGGGCGGGCCGGGTCGTTCTTCTCGT
Organism: Streptomyces sp. NPDC002463; assembly: GCF_042889835.1. Lineage (NCBI taxonomy): Bacteria > Bacillati > Actinomycetota > Actinomycetes > Kitasatosporales > Streptomycetaceae > Streptomyces > Streptomyces sp. NPDC002463. Next base: position 319,710 of record NZ_JBIARL010000011.1, on the reverse strand, counting down.
GGTGGGCGAGGACCTCTTCGACGGCCCGGTGGTAGTTGGTACGGCCCAGGCGGCCGAGGGTGGCGTTGACCTCGTCGATACGGGTGGGGGTGAGGTCGGCCGGGGTCAGGTCGACGGTGCCGTCGATGTCCGTCGAGAAGAAGACGGTCGTGACGGTGGCGTTCTCGTCGAGGTGCGCCGCGAGGGCGGTGACCTGCTCGGCGAGCCGCTGCACGGAACCGTCCTTGAAGTACCCGCGCATCGACCCGGACCGGTCGACCACGAGGTACACGGCGGCCCGCGCGCCGGCGAGCTCCTGCTTCTCGAGCTGCGCGCCGGCGGCCTTGTAGGCGTCGACGAGGTGGGGTGCGGCTGCCTTCAGGGCGGGGAGGGGGACGGCGGGGGCGGCGGCGACCTCGCCGGCCGGGGCCTCGTCGGCCTGAGCCTCCGGCTCCGGGGTGGTGCCGGCCTCGGCCGCCGCGACGGCGACCTCGGCCTGCGCCTCGTCGTCGGCGCCCGCCTCCGGCTCCGCCGTGGCCTCGGGCTCCACCGCGACGGCGACCTCGGCCTGCGCCTCGTCGGCAGCTTCCGCGTTCGTGTCGTCCGCGACGACGGCCGCCTCCGGCTCGGCCTGGGCCTGGTCCGCCGCGGCGTCCGCCGGCTCTGTGGCGACGGCCTGCGGCTCGTCGGCAGCCTCCGCTTCCGGTTCCGCCGGGGTCGCGTCGTCTTCGACGGCGGTGTCGGCGTCCGCCGTGACGGCCTCCGGCTCGGCCGGGG
>NZ_JBIARL010000011.1:0-318856 GCF_042889835.1 Streptomyces sp. NPDC002463 | reverse complement strand
GGTGGTGGCCTCGGTCTGGGCCTCGTCGGTGTCCGCCGTTTCCGTGGCGGCGGCCTGCGGCTCGTCGGCAGCCTCCGCTTCCGGCTCGGCCGGGGTCGCGTCGTCTTCGACGGCGGTGTCGGCGTCCGCCGTGACGGCCTCCGGCTCGGCCGGGGTGGTGGCCTCGGTCTGGGCCTCGTCGGTGTCCGCCGTTTCCGTGGCGGCGGCCTGCGGCTCGTCGGCAGCCTCCGCTTCCGGCTCGGCCGGGGTGGTGGCCTCGTCGGCGTCCGCCGGCTCCGTGGCCTCGGCCTGCGGCTCGTCGGCAGCCTCCGCTTCCGGTTCCGCCGGGGTCGTGTCATCCGCGGCGACGGCCGCCTCCGGCTCGGCCGGGGCATCCTCGGACGCGTCCGCGTCCGCCACGGCGACCGGCTCCGTGGCCTCGGCCTGCGGCTCGTCCGCAACCTCCGCTTCCGGCTCCGCGGCGACCGAAGCCTCCGGCTCCGCCGTCTCGGCTGCCCCGTCCGCCGCGACCGGCTCCTCGGCGTTCGACGCCACCGCCGTCTCGGCCGACTCCGCAGCCGTGGCCGTGTCCGTCTCCGCACCCTCCGGCTCGGAAGCCGCGTCCGCCTCGGCCGTCCTCGCCCTCGGGATCTGCGGGTTGTCGAAGGCCGCCGCCACCAGGTCGTCCGCCGCCCGGTGGGCCGCGGTCTCCTTCGACGGAACCGGCTCCGCCGGCTCCTCGGGCGTCACGGTCTCCGAGGCCTTCACGGCCTCTACGGTCTCCGCCTTCTCCACGGACTCACGCGTCTGGGGCGGGACGGAGGTTGCCGGGGACTCCTCGCGGTCCCGGCCGAACACCTTGCGCAGCATGCTCCGAATACCCATGGGCGAACCCTTTCGCATGAGTGGGGGTGCAGTGTGAATGTCCGTACTGGGCGTTTCGGGGCGTTCATCCCTGGCCAGGGCGGACACGTAAGGTTAGCGGCCGCCCCCTCCCCTTCCGGCGACCCGGTCGCCCCCGGTTTCAGCGCTTTCATTCGACGTTCACTCCGGTGCCACGTCACTCCACCCCCAGGCCCTCCCTGAACCTCGTGAACTGTTCCTCCGGGTCCCCCGTGTACGCCCACGGCACCCACGCCGCCCGCTTCCCCAGCATGGTCATCACGTCCTTCGCGATCTCCACCTGGCCCGCGTAACAGGCAGCGTGAGCGAGGAAGTTGAGGTCGCCGACCTCCTCCGGTGCCACCGGGCGGCCCGGGTCCCGGCCGCCGATCCAGCGCGCGAACGTCCGGCGCAGTTCCGTCACGGCCAGTTCGTGCTTCCAGTGCTGGTCGAAGCCGCGCACCGGCCCCCGGCCGAGCGCCCCGTCCGCGATGTACCGGTACTCCTCGACCCGGGCGACCTGCACCAGGACCGGCAGCGAGGAGCCGGGCGGGGCCACGCCCGCCGCGTCGCGGGCGAAGTCGTACATGCTGCCGTGCGTGCCGTGCCACCGCGCCGACCAGTAGCGAAGCACCTGGATGTGCCCCTCGGTGTTGTACGGGTCCCGGCGCCGCAGTTCGTCGAACCAGTGTCTCAGTTCGCGGCGTGCCACCCCGCCCTCGTAGAGCCTGGCCACCGAGAGGAGGGAGACCCACGGCATCGGGTCCGCGGGGGCCGCCTCCGCCGCGCCCCGGCAGGCGTCGACGGCCGCGTCGATCCGGGCCCGTTCGACGACGGCGCCCCGGCCGGCCGCGATGGCCGCGTCGAAGACCCGGACCACCTCGGTCGCGGCCCGCAGCACGGCGGCGTCGGGGCTGCCGGGCTCGGCTGCCCGCCAGGTCTCGACGGTGGAGCTGCCGGCGGCGGCGTGCGAGAGGAGCCGCAGCCGGTGGGTGCGGCGCGCCCAGTCCGTACCGGTGGCGGCGAGCAGGTCCCGTACGCCCTGCCAGCGGCCGATGACGATGTCGTGGCGCGCCTCGGTCAGCGCCCGGTCCCCGAAGTCCGGGTCGAAGTCGGGTACGAAGCGCTCCTGGCGGGACGGGCGCACGGAGCGGCGGCGTACGGCCATCGGGGGCCTCCTTCGGGTTCGGCTTCCGTAGGAAGAAGTCGCTCTGTCCGGTGGGTACGGACGTACCGGCGTCAGAAGTCCGTCGCGTAGCTCTTGTCGCGCGTTCCCGTACGCGGCCGGGTCGCCGGCGCCGAGCCCTCCGCCGCCGCGAGCGCGCGGACCGCGTCGAGGCGGGCCGGGCGGTAGTAGTCGCTGCCCTTCCGCCAGTACACGAGCAGCGGGAGCACGCCGATGAGCAGGCCGCCGAGGCCGATGGCGAGGGCGGTCGTGGAGAGTTCGCCGAGGGAGGCGACGAAGGCCCACAGCATGAACGCGGAGCCGAACAGCGGCCACAGTCCGCCGAGGACGAGGTTCTGCACGGAGCGGAACAGGACCGCCTTGTACGCGACGACGGCGGCGATGCCCGCGAGGCCGTAGTAGAACGCGATCTGGAGGCCGATCGCGGCGACGGCGTCCCTGAGGATCTGCTGCACGGAGCCGGCGGCCGCGGCCGCGCAGAACATCACGAGGGCGGCGCCGCCGACGGCGGCGATCGCGACCCACGGGGTGTTCCAGCGGCGGTGCACGAGACCGAGCGCGGCGGGCAGGGTCCGGTCGCGGCCCATCGCGAACAGCGAGCGGGTGACCTGGAGGAGGGTGGTCTCCAGGGTCGCGACGGTGGACAGGAGGACGGCCACGACGAGCAGTTTGCCGCCGACGCCGGGCCAGATCTCCTCGCCGAGGACGGCGAGGACGTTGGGTCCCGCGGTACGGATCTCCTCGGCGCTCAGCAGCACGTTGACGGCGACGGTGAAGGCCTCGAAGAGGAGGAAGACGAAGCCGACGCCGACGAGCGCGGCGAGTCCGGCGGTGCGGCGGCTGTTCCGGGTCTCCTCGCTGAGGTTGCTGGTGACGTCCCAGCCCCAGTAGTAGAACGCGGCGATCAGCGCCCCGGCGGCGAAGGTGTCGGTCCCGTGGAAGTGGTCGAGGGCGAACCAGGACCAGTCGAAGGCGGTGGCCCGGCCCCGGTGCACGACGGCGGCCAGGACGAAGCCGAGCAGGATCAGCATCTCGGCGCCGGACATCACGAGCTGCGCCCGTACGGTGAGCCGCGCGCCGCCCAGGACGACGAGCAGCATCATCAGGAACCAGGCGGCGCCGACGCCCGCCGCGAGCGGGGTGTTCGCGGCGAGATCCGGGTCGATCAGGGAGAGCGTGAGCGAGCCGGCGGGCAGCGAACCCGCCACCATGAACACGGTGGCGGCGATGACGAGCGCCCAGCCCGAGAGGAAGCCGAGGAAGGGGTGGAGGGTGCGGCCCACCCAGGAGTATCCGGCGCCGGCGTTGACGTCGATACGGCCCAGGCGGGCGTAGGCGAGGACGATGCCGAGCATCGGTATCGCGCAGTAGAGCAGGGCGGCGGGCCCGGCGAGGCCGACCGCGCCGAAGAGGACGGCGGTGGTCGCGGCCAGCGAATAGGCGGGGGCGCTGCCGGCGATGGCCATCACGATCGTGTCGAAGGTACCGAGGACATTGGGCTGGAGCCCTCTGTTCGTGGTGGTGCGCATGGCGGAGTCCTCGGGACGCTGGGGTGGGGCAGGACGAGGCGGCGGAGCGAAGCGTCAGGCATTCCGGGCCGGTTGGGGCCGACGGATCGAGCGCATCGTAGTCGTACCGTGGCGTTCCGGTAATGGCGGTGGGGAAGGTTCCATTCCGTAACCGCCGGTAAGTCCTTCCGCGCGCCCCCCGGGAGACGTTTACCGCAGGTCGGGACTGGCAATGGCGCGGGCCGCGCTCACCTCCGAACGGAGCGGCGCCAGGACTCCGTTCTCGTCGCCGGGGAGCTCCGCGCGGACCTCCACGAGGGTGTCCGTGCCGCGCAGCCCGTCCGCGAGCTCGCGCAACTCCCGCTCCACGGCGGCCACCTCGGCCGGGTCGGGCGCCGGGGCACCGTGGTCGACCCGGATCCGGGCGGCGGTCGTCGCGTCCACGATCCGCTCCACGGCGACGACCAGCGGCCACCAGGCGGCGGCGCGGGCGCCCGTCGGCGGCGGTTCGGTCAGGGCCCGCTGGAACTCGGAGCGGACCGTCGACAGGTCCCGGTACAGCTTCCGGCGGGCGCGGAGGCGCGCGCCCTGGTCCGGGCCGCCCCCGCCGAAGGCCCGCGCCACGTACGCGGCGGTGTCCGCGACCGCGTCCGCGAGCCGGTCCCCGATCCGGGAGTGCCAGGACTCGGGCCAGAGCAGATAGCCGGCGATCAGCGCGATCGCGCAGCCGATCAGCGAGTCGTAGAGGCGGGGCAGGACGAGGTCGAAGCCCTGGTGGTTGAGCGTGTCGGAGAGCAGCAGGATGACCGGGGTGATGGCCGCGGTCTGGAAGGCGTACCCCTTCGCGGAGGACGCCGGGATCAGCGCCGCCAGCACGGCCATCACCGGCACGTCCCACCAGCCGCGCGGCACCTCGGAGAGGACGAGCGCGGCCAGGACGAGTCCGGCGGCGGTGCCGGCGGCGCGGAGCACGGCCCGCGAGAAGACCGAGCCGAAGTCGGGCTTCATGACGAAGGTGACGGTGAGGGGGATCCAGTACGAGCGGGGGACCGGGATCAGGGAGACGAAGGCCTGGGCGAGGCCGATGCAGAGCGCGAGCCGCAGGCCGTACCGCCAGGACGCCTCGGAGAGCAGCACCGCGCGGGCGGCCCGGCGGGCCCGGACGCGGAGCGCGGCGGGGCGGCCGAGGCGGTCGTCGACGTTGTACGGGTCGGGGTCCGCCTTGTGGACGACAGCCGCCGCGTGCCGCAGGGCGTGGTCGACCGCCTTCTCGGCGGGCCGCTCGGGAACGGGCAGGTCGTCGAGCACGGGGGCGCCCGTGCGGCCCTCCTCGACGGCGTCCGCGAGCTCCCGCACGGCCGCCGGGATCGCCGGGGACAGCGGGCCGACGAGCCGGGCCCTCAGATGCGCGGCGGCGGCGGCCTCGACGAGCGGGATGACGACGTTCAGCTGGGCCAGGATCCGCACCAGCGGCGCGGCCCGGCCGTGCTGGCGGGCGCGGTGGGCGAGGACCAGGTCGTACGCCTGGTTGAGGGAGGCGGTGACGGTCTGCCGTTTCTTCTCGTACTGGTCCGTTCCGGTCGCCTCGTACAGATCGGCGACGGTCCGGTAGGTCGCGGCCACGGCGGCCCGCTCGGGGGCGACGCGGCGCATCGGCCAGCCGAGGAGCGTCAGGGCGAGGACGAAGAGGCCGCCGAGGCCGAGCAGGACCGGGGCCTTCCACCAGGGGTCGGGCATGGGCAGGCCCGCGCCGACGACGGCGTTGAGGAGGAGCAGCAGGCCGGACACGGAGGCGACCGCGCCGATCGAGGAGATCATCCCGGAGACGAGCGCGACGACGGTGAGGACGGCGACGGCGACCCATCCCTCCCCGTGGACGAGGGTCCCGAGGGTCACGCCGAGCGCGCCGAACGCCTGCGGCACCGCGATGTTGAAGACCCGCATCCGGTAGGCGTCGGCGGTGTCGCCGATGACGCCGGACAGCGCGCCCATCGAGACCAGCGCGCCGTACGCGGGCCGCCCCGCCGCGAGGCCCACCGCGAGCGGCACGGACAGCGCGATCGCCGCGCGGGCGACGGCGGCCCAGGGGATCGGCGCGGGGGCCGGCTTGAGGCCGGCGGTGAGCCAGGCGGGCGGGGTGCCCCGTACGGACCGCTCCATGCGACCAACGTACGCCGGGCCCCTGTGGCTAGTTGCGGTAGGACTCGACCTCGGACGGCGGGCGGAGGGCCGCCGTGTCCGGGTCCTCGCCGAACTCGGCCTTCGCGCGGCGCTGCCTCAGCAGGTCCCAGCACTGGTCGAGGCGGATCTCCAGCTCGGCGAGGCGGGCGCGCTCCTCGGGGGGCAGGCCGCCCGTTCCCGCGCGCTCGCGCAGGGCGCGCTCCTCCTCGACGAGGGCGCCGATGTCGTCCAGGATCTCGTCGTTGTCCATGCCTTCCAGCGTGGCGGATCGACGCGCTGCCCGCAGGTCGAGCCCCTCCGTGTGGGGCCCGCGCCCCGCCCGTGTGGGCAATCGTCCCGCTGGGGCGAGGGGGGTCCCCCTGATCGAGCGAAGCCGAGAGCTCGGGGGAGGGTGGGCACACGGGACGGCGCCCTCAGCGGCGCCTCCGCGTTCCGCGCCTGGACCCGCACCGCGTGCACGGCGCACGTGTGGTGCGGGTCCGGGCTCGGGAGCCTCTGGCGCCGGCAAGGGCGCCGTTCCGTTGTGCCCACCCGTTCCGCCCCGGCGGAACGCATGCCCACAACGGGGCGGGGCGGCGGTCTCAGTGGCGCAGGGCCTGTGCGATCTCCGCCTTCGACGCCCCCGAGAGCGTCCGGTTGCTGCGGGCCGTGCCCGTCTTGGACTTGCCCGGTTCGACGCCGTCGATGTTCAGGATGACGACGTCGAGCAGATTGCCGTCGGCGTCACGGAAGTTGACCATGATCGTGTAGTCGGCGGTCTTGTCCTTGGGGTTCGTCGCGGTGATCTCCGCGACCGTCCGGTCCCCGTCGGTGCTCGTCGCCCCGGCGCGGACGTCCCCGGTGGCGTTCACCCCGTCCTTGACCTCGTTCATCTTCTCCTGGGCGGCGGAGGCGACGGCCGCGGTGGCGGACGAGACGATCTCGCCCGCCTTGTTCTTGGCGGTGTCGCAGCCCGTGAGGGCGAGGAGCACCGTCGCGGCGAGCGCGACCCCGGTCCTGGTGCGTCGCATGGGCCGGCGCCTCAGTACCGCTCGTCCGTGCCGTACGCGTCGTCCGTGGCCAGCGCCCAGATCACGAAGATCGAGATGGCCATCGAGAACAGCGCCCACCACGGCTGGTAGGGGAGGAAGAGGAACTGGAAGAGGACGTTGAGGGAGGCCAGGGAGATACCGGCGATCCGGCCCCACTCGGCGCCCCGGAGGATGCCGAAGCCGGCGATGGCGACGATGACGCCGAGGATGAGGTGGATCCATCCCCAGGTGGTGAGGTTGAACTTGAAGACGTAGTCGCCGATGCGGGTGTAGACGTCGTCCTCGGCGATGCCTGCGATGCCCTGGAAGACGTCCATGAAGCCGGTGACCAGCATGAGGACGCCGGCGAAGAGGGTCCCTCCGGAGGCCCAGGCGCCAGAGGTGCTCTGCTGGGGGGCCGCCTTGCGGGGTGCGGTGTTCTGGCTCATGGCCCCATCGTGGGAGCGTTCGTACGATTCCGAACTTTCAACTGGGCCGAACGAGTGAGCGCAGGAAGGCGTCGAGGGCCGCGTCGAACTCCTCGGGCCGCTCCAGGTTGGGCAGGTGGGCGGCCCGTTCGATCACGGTGAGCGTGGAGTGGGGCAGCAGGGCGTGCATCTCCTCCGCGTCCGCCACCGGGGTGTACGTGTCGTCCCGGCCGACGACGACGAGCGCGGGCACCGTGAGGGCGCCGAGCGTCTCCCGGTAGTCGGGGCGCTCGGCCCGGCCGCGCAGGGCGGCCGCCGCGGCGACCGGGTCGGTGGCGCACATCATGCGGTGGACGTGCGGTGCGGCGTGCGTGTTGTACGGGGCGACCATCCGGTCGAGGACCTCGTCGGCGTACCCGCGCATGCCCTCCCGCAGGAGCCGGTCGGCCATGGCGTTCCGGGCCTTCCTGCCGTCCTCGGTCTCGGCGGCCGGGAAGGTGTCGGCGAGGACGAGGCCCCGGACCCGCCCGGGGTGACGGCGGACGAACTCCATGGCGATCTGGCCGCCCATGGAGAGGCCGGCGACGACGCAGTCGTCGATCCCGAGGGCGTCGAGGAGACCGGCCAGGTCCTCGGCGAAGTCGCCGAGGAGGGTGGAGCCGGTGCTCGCGCCGAGAGGTGTGGCGCCGTAACCCCGCAGGTCGGGGGCGATGACGCGGTGTCCGGTGCGGGAGAAGCGGTCGATCTGCGGCTGCCACATGGTGTGGTCGAAGGGGTGGCCGTGGACGAGGAGGAGGGCGGGGCCGGTGCCCCGGTCCTCGTGGAAGGTGTGTGCGGCGACGGGCATGACGGCAGGCTAGGCAGCCGCAACTCCTCGGTGCAATAAGATCTTTGCTCTCGGTGCAATGGGGGAGGGGCCGGAGATGGACGAGTACCGGAGGATCGCGGACCGGGTCGAGGCCGCGGTGCGGGACGGGCGACTGCGCCCCGGCGACCGGCTGCCGCCCCAGCGGATCTTCGCCCGCCGCCACGGCATCGCGAACTCGACCGCGATCCGGGTGTACGGGGAGCTGGCCCGACGTGGCCTCGTCGTCGGCGAGGTCGGACGCGGCACCTTCGTCCGCGCCGCGCCCCCGCTGCCCGGACCCGCGCTCGCCGAGGCGACCGGCGCCGCGCCCGTCGACCTCCAGCTCAACTACCCCGTCGCCGAAGGACAGTCGGACCTGATGGCCCGCGCCCTCGCCGCGCTCGCCCGGCCCGACGTGCTCACCGAGGCCGTCTCCCGGCCCGCCCCCGCCGGCGGCACCCCGGAGGCCCGGGAAGCGGCCGCCGCCGTCCTCGCCCGGCCCGGCTGGGCCCCGGACCCCGACGGCGTCCTCTTCGCCGGCAACGCCCGCCAGGCCCTCGCCGCCGCGCTCTCCGCCCTCGTCCCGCCCGGCGGCCGCCTCGGCGTCGAAGTGCTCACGTACCCCCTGGTCAAAGCGGTCGCCGAACGGCTCGGCATCCGGCTCGTCCCGCTCGCCCTCGACGCCGAAGGCGTACGCCCCGAGGCCCTGGAGGCCGCCCACCGGGCCGCGCCGCTCGCCGCCGTCTACCTCCAGCCCACCCTGCACAACCCGCTCTCCGCCACCGCCGGGGAAGGGCGGCGATCCGAACTCGCCGAGCTGCTCCGCCGCCTGGAGCTGACCGCCGTCGAGGACACCACCTGGGCGTTCCTCGCCCCCGACGCGCCCGCGCCGCTCGCCGCGCACGCCCCCGAGCAGGTCCTCCTCGTCGACAGCCTCTCCAAGCGGCTCGCCCCCGGACTCACCGTCGGCTACCTCGTGGTCCCCGCCCGGCTCCGCACCGCCGCCGCCGACGCCCTGCGCTCCGGCGCCTGGACGGCCGGCGGGCTCGCCCTCGCCGCCGCCACCCGCTGGACCGGCGACGGCACCGTCGCCGAGGCCGTCGCCGCGAAACGGGCCGACACCGGGGTCCGGCACGCCCTGCTCCGGCGCCGCCTCGCCGGACACGCGCTCCGGACCTCCCCGCACGCCTACTACTGCTGGTGGGAGCTGCCCGCGCCCTGGCGCGCCGAGACCTTCACGGCCGCGGCCGCCGCGCGGGCGGGCGTGGCCGTCACCCCCGGCAGCGCCTTCGCCGTCGGCCGCGCCGCCGCGCCCGACGCCGTCCGGCTCGGCCTCGCGTCGCCGCCGGTCGCGGTCCTGGACGAGGCCCTGGCCCGACTGGCCGAGGTGGCCGCCTCGGGCCCGTGATCCACTTGCGGGGTACGGGGCGCGGGTGTGCCCTGGAGGGTGCGGGAACCCGGAACCAGGGGGGACGGACACGAAGGAGCTCCTGCCATGGCCGCACACGCAGCGGTGCCCGTCCGGCGCTCATTCAGCACGCACGGCTGGGCCGTCCCGGTGACGATCGGCATCCTGTACGGCCTGTACGCGCCGGTGATCGTCCGAGACGGAGGCGCGCTCAGCTGGGGACAGTTCTGGCTGGGCCTCATCTCCGCCGTCGTCGTCGCCGTCGGGATGTACGCCCTCCGGCGCTACGGCCACGTCCTGCCCCGCGAACTGCGGGGCACTGCCTGGGGCGCCTACGCGGGCATCGCGATCGGCTTCCTGTACAGCCTCTCGGGCGCGAGCATCTACTCGTCGGTGCTGCTGGGGCTGATCGTGGGGGCGGTCGCGGGCGGCTCGGCGTTCTACCTCTTCTACACCCACGAGGACGCGACGGGACACCCGGCGCCGTACTGACGGGCCCCGTTGTGGACGTCCGCCCCGCCCCGTGTGGGCAGTCGTCCCGCCCCGGCGGAACGACTGCCCACAACGGGCGGGGCCGCTACGCCGCCCCCCGCGGCGTCGTCTGCTGCACCGACCACCGGTTGCCGTCCGGGTCCTCGAAGTAGACGAAGGACCCCCACGGCTGGTCGGAGATGTCGCTGACCTCGATCCCCCGGGCCGTCAGGTCCGCGTGGGCCTCCTCGATGTCGGTGACGACGACCTGCATGTTGTCCAGCGAGCCGGGGGCCATCGCGGTGATGCCCTTGCCGAGGGCGATCGAGCAGGCCGAGCCGGGCGGGGTGAGCTGGACGAAGCGGATGTCCTCGCTGACCGTGACGTCGTGGTCGGCGTGGAAGCCGACCCGTTCGTAGAAGGCCTTGGCCCGGTCGATGTCGGTGACGGGGACGCCGATGAGCTCCAGTCTGATGTCCATGGTCAGGACCGCACCTCGCCCCGTACGACCACGACCGGGCACGGTGCGTGCTGGGTGACGTGGGCGGAGACCGAGCCGAGGACGGCCGCCTTGAACCCGCTGTAGCCGCGGTCGCCGACGACGAGGAGGCTCGCGCCGTCGGCCGCGTCGATGAGGGCCTGGGTGGCGTTGGCGCCGACGACCGTACGGGTGGTGGCGGCGGCCTCCTCGGGGGTGAGGGTGGCGTCGAGCGCCTGGTCGAGGATCTGCTTGGCGAGCTGCTCGGGGTCGTACTGGAGCGGGACGCCGGGCATCACCGACGCCCACACCGCCGGGTAGTCCCAGCTGATCACCGCCTGGAGCGGGCCCCCGGTGAGGGCGGCCTGTGCGGCCGCCCACTTCAGGGCCTTCAGGGAAGGCTCCGATCCGTCCACGCCCACCACGATCCTGCCGCCGGCCATCGCCGACCTCCGTTTCGTCGCTGCCAGTGGACCTAACGTAACAAAACAGGTCAGTCCAGGCGCAGATCCGCCAGCTGCTTCTCGAACGGGACGATCTCCTCGTCGTCGGTCCGCCGGGCCGGACGGGCGGCCACCGTGTCCGCGAACTCGTTGCCCGCGCGGGTGATCCGGGCCGGCAGCCCCTCGGTGTACTCGTCGCCGCCCGAGCCCCAGTCCTCCGAGGCCGCGTAGACCGCGGTGGGGGAGACGGAGGCGCGGAGGTAGGCGAAGAGCGGGCGCAGGGCGTGGTCCAGGACCAGGGAGTGGCGGGCCGTGCCGCCGGTCGCGCCGATGAGGACCGGGGTCCCGGTCAGCGCGGACGGGTCGACGAGGTCGAAGAAGGACTTGAACAGGCCGCTGTAGGAGGCGGTGAAGACCGGCGTCACCGCGATGACTCCGTCCGCCGACGTCACCTTCTCGATGGCCTCCTCCAGCGCCGCCGACGGGAAGCCCGTCACGAAGTTCTTCGCGATGTCGACGGCCAGGTCGCGCAGTTCGACGACCTCGACGTCGACGGCGTACTCCTGCTCGGCCAGCCGGTACCGGGCGGCCTGGAGCAGCCGGTCGGCGAGCAGCCGGGTGGAGGAGGGCGCGCTGAGTCCGGCGGACACGGCGACCAGCTTCAACGTCTGCATGGCGTCAGACCTCCTGGGTGGTGCGGGTGACGGCGGGGTGGAGCGGGGCGGTCTCCGGGACTCCGGCGGGCCGCAGGTTCGCGAACTCCTTGCGCAGCACCGGGACGACCTCCTCGCCGAGCAGGTCGAGCTGCTCCAGGACCGTCTTGAGGGGCAGTCCGGCGTGGTCGACGAGGAACAGCTGGCGCTGGTAGTCGCCGACGTAGTCGCGGAAGGACAGGGTGCGCTCGATGATCTCCTGCGGGGAGCCGACGGTCAGCGGGGTCTCGCGGGTGAACTCCTCCAGGGAGGGGCCGTGGCCGTAGACCGGCGCGTTGTCGAAGTACGGGCGGAACTCCCGTACCGCGTCCTGCGAGTTCTTCCTGAGGAATACCTGGCCGCCGAGTCCGACGATCGCCTGCTCGGGGGTGCCGTGGCCGTAGTGCGCGTACCGCTGGCGGTAGAGCCGGACCATCTTCTCGGTGTGCTGCTTGGGCCAGAAGATGTGGTTGGCGAAGAAGCCGTCGCCGTAGTAGGCGGCCTGTTCGGCGATCTCGGGGGAGCGGATGGAGCCGTGCCAGACGAACGGCGGGACGCCGTCGAGCGGGCGCGGGGTGGACGTGAAGCCCTGGAGGGCGCTGCGGAACTTGCCCTCCCAGTCGACGACGTCCTCCCTCCACAGCTTGTGGAGGAGCGCGTAGTTCTCGATGGCGAGCGGGATGCCCTGGCGGATGTCCTGGCCGAACCACGGGTAGACCGGGCCGGTGTTGCCGCGGCCCATCATCAGGTCCACGCGGCCGTCGGCGAGGTGCTGGAGGGTCGCGTAGTCCTCGGCGATCTTCACCGGGTCGTTGGTGGTGATCAGGGTGGTCGAGGTCGACAGGATCAGGTTCTCCGTGCGGGCGGCTATGTGCCCGAGGAGCGTCGTCGGGGAGGACGGGACGAACGGCGGGTTGTGGTGCTCGCCGGTCGCGAAGACGTCGAGCCCGACCTCCTCGGCCTTGAGCGCGATCGCGACGGTGTTCTTGATGCGCTCGTGCTCCGTGGGGGTGCGGCCGGTGGTGGGGTCGGTCGTCACGTCGCCGACGGTGAAGATCCCGAACTGCATCGTGCTCACCTCTCGCGTTTCCGAGTCGATCCGACTCAGTGGTTGAAGCTTAAACTATCCGCTCCAACGGCGCGACCCCCTCCTCTATTCCGGCCGCCCGTACCCTGGAGGGCATGGCCGGGAAGACGTACGACAACGAGCGCTGGAAGGAGCGGGGCGTGATGCTCCGCGTCTTCGTGTACGTCTTCGCCACACACGCCTTCGCCGGCTTCGTCTGGCTCCTCTTCCACGTCGGGCAGAACGCCCCGAAGTAAGGCCCGACCAGGGCTCACGTAGAGTCCCCCGCGTGAACGCTGCGATATCGGTGGTCTCGGTCGTCGGGATCGGTGCGGACGGCTGGGACGGGCTCCCCGAGAGCGCCCGCCGCGCGCTGCGCGCCGCCGAGGTCCTGCTCGGCGCCCCCCGCCAGCTCGGCCTCCTCCCGGAGGACGACTGCCCCGGCGAGCGGATCGCCTGGCCCTCGCCCCTCCGCCCCGCCGTCCCCGGACTGCTCGCCGCCCACGAGGGCCGCGCGATCGCCGTCCTCGCCAGCGGTGACCCCTCCTTCCACGGCATCGCCCGCACCCTCGCGGAGACCGTCGGCGCCGACCGCCTCCGCATCCACCCCCACCCGTCCTCCGTCTCGTACGCCTGCGCCCGGCTCGGCTGGCCCCTCGAAGCCGTCGAGACCCTCTCGCTCGTCGCCAGGCCCCTCGCCGCGCTCTCCGCCGCCCTCCACGAGGGCCGGCGCCTCCTCGTGCTCAGCGAAGGCGCCGACACGGCCGCGCGGGTCGCGGAGCTGCTGCGCGACACCGGTTGGGGCGGCACCCGCATCCGCGTCCTCGAACAGCTCGGCGGCCCCGCCGAGCGGCTCCTCGACGGGACCGCCGCCGACTGGCCGCACGAGCGCACCGACCCCCTCAACGTCCTCGCCCTCGACTGCGCCCGCGACCCCGGCACCCTCCGGCTCGGCGCCGCGCCCGGACTCCCGGACGAGGCCTACGAGCACGACGGCCAGCTCACCAAGCGGTACGTGCGCGCCGCCACCCTCGCCGCCCTCGCCCCCGCCCCCGGCGAACTCCTCTGGGACGTCGGCGGCGGCTCCGGCTCCATCGGCGTCGAATGGATGCGGACCCACCGCTCCTGCCGGGCGATCGCCGTCGAGAAGTCGCCCGAGCGGGCCGCCCGCATCACCCGCAACGCCGCGGCCCTCGGCGTACCCGGCCTGAAGGTCGTCACCGGACCGGCGCCGGCGGCGCTGTCCGGCCTGGAGACGCCGTCCGCGGTCTTCATCGGCGGCGGCCTCACCGCCCCCGGCCTCCTCGACACCTGCTGGGAGGCCCTGCCGCCCGGCGGCCGGCTCGTCGCCAACACCGTGACGCTGGAGTCCGAGGCGCTGCTCGCCCGGTGGTACGGCCGCCACGGCGGCGAACTGATCCGGCTCGCCGTCTCCACCGCCGTGCCCGTGGGCGGCTTCACCGGCTGGCGCCAGGCCATGCCCGTCACCCAGTGGTCCGTAACGAAGGGTTGTACCGACTCATGACCGTCTACTTCATCGGCGCGGGCCCCGGCGCGGCCGACCTGATCACCGTGCGCGGCGCGCGGACCCTCGCGAAGTGCGGGGTCTGCCTCTACGCCGGCTCGCTCGTGCCCACCGAGCTGCTCGCCGAGTGCCCGCCGGACGCGAAGCTCGTCGACACGGCCAACCTCGACCTGGACCGGATCGTCGCCGAGATCGTCGCGGCCCACGAGGCAGGCCAGGACGTCGCCCGGCTCCACTCCGGCGACCCGTCCGTCTTCAGCGCGGTCGCCGAGCAGATGCGCCGCCTGGACGCGGTCGGCATCCCGTACGAGGTCGTGCCCGGCGTCCCGGCCTTCGCGGCGGCCGCCGCCGCGCTCAAGCGGGAGCTGACGGTCCCGACCGTCGGCCAGACGGTGATCCTCACCCGCATCGCCCAGCAGGCCACCCCGATGCCGGAGGGCGAGGACCTCGCGACGCTCGGCCGCAGCGGCGCCCTGCTCGTCCTCCACCTCGCCGCGCGCTACGTCGACCGGGTCGTCGGCGAACTCGTCCCCCACTACGGCGCCGACTGCCCGGCCGCCGTCGTCGCCATGGCCAGCCGGCCGGACGAGGTGGTCCTGCGGGGCACCCTGGAGGACATCGCGGAGCAGACGAAGACGGCGGGCATCACGAAGACGGCCGTCATCATCGTCGGCCGCACGCTGGCGGCCTCGGAGTTCCGCGACAGCCACCTGTACGACCCGGCGCGCGACCGCCACGTCTGCTGACGGCTCCCGGCAGGGGCCGTACCCGCTGACGTACGGCACGACGGAGGCCGGACCCCCACACGGGTCCGGCCTCCGTCAGCACCACGATCAGGCGTTGGGCCGCTTGCCGTGGTTCGCCTTCTTCTTCTTGCGGGCCCGCTTCTTGTTGCCGCGCTTCGCCATGGGACTCCCTCTCGCTCGGGGACTCTGTCTGGGCAAGAGCCTAGGTTCAGGGCCGTGGCGCCGCATGTCGGTGCCACGGGATTGAATGGCTCCGTGACCGTCTACGACGTGGCCCGGGCGCTGCCGGGCATCGAGGAACTGCGCGACCGCTCCCGGGGGCTCGCGATGCTGGAAGCCGTCCTGAGCCCGGAGTGGGAGGACCGCTACTACTCCTACGACGCGCACTGGTCGGAGACCGAGCAGCTGGCGTCGATGAAGGACGGATCGGGCGACGAGTACACGATCGTCCTCTCCGCCGCCGGGGCGTTCGCGCGCGTCTTCGACCACGAGTCGCCGCTGAGTCCGTTCGGGTCGCTCGCGGACGGGCAGACCTGGCCCGGGGTCCTCGACGGGGTCCCGGAGGCCTTCCGGGAGTACCTGACGGAGCCCGCGTTCACGGACGAGGACGGGGTGCACGTGACCACCGCCTGTCTGTGGCGCGAGACCACGGACCCGGCCTGGCGCACGGGCCGCGTCGAGTTCCCGGACCTCGACGGCCACGAGGACCCGGACGGCTCCGGCCGCCTCCTCCACCTGCTCGTCGACCGCTCGGCGGAGGCGTACGCCGAGTTCGCCGAGGACTACTACGAGCAGCCGGTCGACCTGGAGGCCGTACGCCACGTCCTGGCCCTCCGACCGCTGACCCCGGAGGTCGTGGCGGCCCTCAACCCGGAGGTGGAGCTCGCCGACCTGGCCGAGGACATCGCGGAGATCGGCTACCCGACGGCCTGACGGGCGTCCGTCCCCCACTCCGGCGCGAGCACCGACATGAGCGTCGCGTCCACCCGCTCCCCCTCCCACCGCAGCGCGCCCCGCAGGACGCCCTCCGGCCGGAAGCCTGCCTTCTCGTAGGCGCGGCGGGCGCGGGGGTTGAAGGCGTAGACCTCCAGCCAGATCCGGTACAGGCCGAGCGTCTCGATGCCGTGGCCGACGATCAGGCGGGTCGCCTCCGTGCCGAGGCCCCGGCCGACGGCGTCCGGGACGAAGGCGATCCGGAAGGCGCAGCTCTCGTTGTCGGGGTCCCATTCGTTGAGGACGGCCTCGCCGACGACCCGCCCGGTGGCCCGCTCGACGACGGCGAGGTCGAGCCGGTCGTCCTGCGCGCCGCGCGAGCCGTACCACTTGAGCAGGGCCGCCTCGTCGAAGCGCGTGTGGCTGCCGGTGAGCCGGGTGACCTCCGGGTCCTCGAACAGCGGCAGCAGCGCGGGCACGTCCGCCTCGGTGACGGGACGGAGGACCACCAGGTCACCGGTGAGGGTGGGCTTGTGCGAGAAGTCGGTCATCCCGGGATTCTCGGCGAGCGGCGCGGCGCTGTCGTGCGGTTTACGGCCCCGCCACCGCAGACCGCCCCACGACGACGCCCGCCCGGTCGATGCAGATCACGTCGACCGCGACGGGCGCGCCCCGCAGGACCGCGAGGGACTCGTCGCGGGCGCGGGCGGCGACGAGGTCGCCCAGGGGCACGCCCGCGGCCTCGCAGAGGCGGAGGGCGGCGAGGCCCGTGTTGGCGGCGGCGATCTCGGCGGCGAGGGCGTCGGAGGCGCCGCCGGTGCGGGCGAGTTCGGCGAGGAAGGCCTTGTCGACCTGGGAGCGGGCCGAGTGGAGGTCGAGGTGGCCGGCGGCCAGCTTGGAGAGCTTGGCGAAGCCGCCGCAGATCGTGAGCCGGTCGACGGGGTGGCGGCGGATGTACTTCAGGACCGCGCCCGCGAAGTCGCCCATGTCGAGGAGCGCGATCTCCGGCAGGTCGTAGATCCCGGTGACGGTCCGCTCGGAGGTGGAGCCGGTGCAGCCGGCGACGTGGGTGAGGCCGCCGGCGCGGGCCACGTCGACGCCGCGGCGGATGGAGTCGATCCAGGCGGAGCAGGAGTACGGGACGACGACGCCGGTCGTGCCGAGGATCGAGAGGCCGCCGAGGATGCCGATGCGCGGGTTCCAGGTGGAGCGGGCGATCTCGGCGCCGTTGTCGACGGAGACGGTGATCTCGACGTCGCCGGGGGCGCCGTGCGCGGCGGCGACCGCGGCGACGTGTTCGCGCATCAGCTGCCGGGGCACGGGGTTGATCGCGGGTTCGCCGACCTCCAGCGGGAGGCCGGGCAGCGTGACGGTGCCGACGCCGGGGCCCGCGCGGAAGACCACGCCCGAACCCGGCGGCAGGAGCCGTACCGTCGAGCGGATCACGGCCCCGTGCGTGACGTCCGGGTCGTCGCCGGCGTCCTTCACGACGGCGGCCATGGCGGCACCGGCCGTCAGGGACTCGGCGGTCAGCGCGAACGACGGAGTCTGGCCCTTCGGGAGGGTGATCGTCACCGGGTCGGGGAAGTCGCCGGTGAGCAGCGCGGTGTACGCGGCGGTGGTGGCCGCCGTCGCGCAGGCACCGGTCGTCCAGCCCGGCCGGAGGCCGGTGTGCTTGAGTTGGGCCTCACGCCCGCCGCCTGAAGTCACGAAGAGGCTCCTGTGCACATACTCATTCTCGGCGGGACCACCGAGGCCCGCGCCCTCGCCGGACTGCTGCACGGCGAGGTCCGGGTCACCAGCTCCCTCGCGGGCCGGGTGGCGAGCCCCCGGCTGCCGGCGGGCGAGGTCCGGATCGGCGGGTTCGGGGGTGTCGACGGTCTCGTGGAGTGGCTGGCAGGGCACGCCGTGGACGCGGTCATCGACGCCACCCATCCCTTCGCCGAGCGGATCAGCTTCAACGCGGCCCGGGCGGCCGCCACCGCCCATGTTCCCCTGCTGGCGCTGCGGCGCCCCGGCTGGGTCCCGGGGGAGGGCGACGACTGGCGTTCCGTGGCGTCCCTGGAGGAGGCGGCGCGGGCCCTGGACGGGCTCGGCGACCGGGTCTTCCTGACGACCGGCCGCATGGGCCTGGCGGCTTTCGCGGCCTGTCCGCAGTGGTTCCTGGTCCGCTCGGTGGACGCCCCGGACGCCCCGATGCCGGCCCGCGCCGAGGTCCTCCTCGACCGGGGCCCTTTCACCCTGGCCGGCGAGCGGGAGATCCTCGCCCGCCACCGGATCGACGTGGTGGTGACGAAGGACAGCGGCGGCGCGGCGACCGCCCCGAAACTGACCGCGGCCCGCGAGGCGGGCCTCCCGGTCGTGGTGGTCCGCCGCCCCCCGGTCCCCTCCGGCGTCCCGGTGGCGGCGACCCCGGAGGAGGCCGCCGCCTGGGTGGCTACGGGGTGACGGGCGTGCCGAGTTCGGTGACCTCGGCCCAGTTCAGGCTCGGGTCGTCGGCCCGGAGCATGTTCTCCCACTGGTCCACGGCGATGACGGTGTACATCACGTTCTCGCCGTCCGCCTCGCTCGGGTGCAGGAACGAGGTGGCCGTCTTGGAGAGGTACTCGACGCGGTGGGCGAGCCAGATGGTGCCGCCGTCGCCGTCGTCGTACTTCTCGGCCCGGTAGACCTCGTAGCGCTTGAGGTCGGGCTCCGTGCTCGCGTCCCACTCGACGAGCACGCCGTCCTCGCGCGGCGTCGCCTTGAGGCCGGTGACGGGCGCCGGGGCGATCAGGTCGCCCTCGGTCGTGACCACGGCCTCGGCGGAGGCCGGGGACTCGTGGCCGGCCCGGTCCACGGCCGTGACCGTGTACCGGTAGGTCGTGCCGTGCCAGAGGCCGTTCTCGTCGGTGTACGAGGGGGAGGGGGCGGTTCCGAGGAGGGAGCCGTTGCGGTAGACGCGGTAGGAGGCCACGTCGGTGTCCGCCGGGGCGGTCCAGCTCAGGGCGAAGCCCCGGATGTGGCTTCCGGTGTCCACCGCGGTCAGGCCCGTGGGGGCCCCGGGCGCGTAGTCGCCGCGCGTGGCGGTGACGGAGGTGCGGGCCGAGGTGTTGCCGGCGGCGTCGACGGCCGAGACCCAGTAGGTGTAGCCGGTCCGCTCGGTGGCGGTGGTGTCCCTCCAGGTGGTGGCCGTGACGCCGGTCGCGACCTGCGCGACGGGGTCGGTGGTGCCGGTGCGCTGCCGGTGGACGGTGTACGTCGCCGCGCCCGTGACCGGCTGCCACGCCAGGGCGACGCCGGTGTAGCCGTCGGACGCGGCCACGCCCGCCGGGGCGGCGGTCGGGGTCCTGTCCACGGACACGACGGTCAGGTCGGCGCCGCCCGGGGACTCGTTGCCGGCCTTGTCCACGGCGCGGAGCTCGTACAGGTAGGTCTGGCCGGTCGCGGGCGGGTAGTTCACGTACGAGGTGCCGGTGACCAGGGCGGTGGCGCTGCTGACCTTCGTCCACGTGGTGGAGGTGCTCGGGCGCCGGTAGAGGCGGTAGCCGGCGAGGTCCATCTCCTTGTTCGCCGCCCAGCGCAGGGTGACCTTGTCGAGGGTCTTGTCGTACGCGACGGTGGCGCCGGTCGGGGCGAGCGGGCGGACCTTGTCGGCGGTGGCCGAAGTGACCGGCGTGTAGCCGAACTTGACGTTCGCGGCGCCGGTCCAGGCCGCGTAGTACACGGTGATGGTGTGGCGGCCGGCCGGAACGGTGAGGTTGAGGGTCTTCGACTGGGTGGTGGAGACGTTCCGCCACAGGTCGATCTTGCGGACGCCGTCGAGGTTGACGCGGATGCCGTCCTGGGCCGCGGCGGTGAAGGTGAACGGACCGCCGGAGCCGAAGTCGCGGGTCACCGACCAGCGGACGGAGAAGTCGTCCCGCGGCAGCCTGCCGCCCGCCGGGTCGCCGTAGCCGTAGTTCTCGGCGATGGCGCTGTCGCAGGAGGTCAGCTCGGGGGTGCCGCTGAACGTGGAGTTGGCGAAGAACTCCGCCTTCCACACCGGGGACGTGCAGGTGACGGCCGCGGCGGCAGGAGTGGCGGTGAGCAGACCGCCGGAGGCGGCGAGGGCGGCCGTGACGGCCAGGGCGCTCAGCCGGGTACGAGTCATCACAGGGGGAGGGCCCTTTCCGGACCTATGTGAAGCATGTGAAACGGGGGAACTCCTGTGTGACTCCCGAGGTGGGGGAAGGGTTGTGCCCGCCCCCACCTCGGATCTCGTGCCCCGGATCTCGTGCCCCGGATCTCAGCCGTACCGCCGCGGCGTCCACGTGATCGTGCGGCCGTCGCCCCGTTCGACCGCCCGCGTCTGCGAGGAGCCGATCAGGAGGAGGGTGCGCATGTCGACCTCCGAGGGGTCCAGGGTCTTCAGGGTCAGGACGCGGACCGACTGCTCCGGGCCGCCGACGTCGCGGGCGACGACCACCGGGGTCTCGGGGGCGCGGAGTTCGAGGAGGAGGTCGCGGGCCGCGGCGACCTGGTGGGTGCGGGACTTGGAGCCCGGGTTGTAGAGGGCGATGACCAGGTCGGCGGAGGCGGCCGCGCGGAGGCGGGCCTCGATGACGTCCCAGGGCTTGAGGCGGTCGGAGAGGGAGATCGTGGCGTAGTCGTGGCCCAGCGGGGCGCCCGCCGCTGCCGCCGCCGCGTTGGCCGCGGTGACCCCCGGGAGGACCCGTACGGGCACGTCCGCGTACTCCGGCTCGCAGGCCACCTCCAGGACCGCCGTCGCCATGGCGAAGACGCCCGGGTCGCCGCCGGAGACGACCGCGACCTTCCGGCCGCGCCGGGCCAGGTCGAGGGCGAACTCGGCGCGCTCGGACTCGACCTTGTTGTCGGATCCGTGCCGGATCTGGCCGGGGCGGAGGACGGGGACCCGGTCGAGGTAGGTGGTGTAGCCGACGAGGACGTCGGCGTTGACGAGCGCGCCGCGCGACTCGGGGGTGAGCCAGGGTGCCCCGGCGGGGCCGGTGCCGACGACGGTGACCTCGCCCGTCTCCCGTACGGGGGGCTCCTGGTCGATACGGGAGGGGAGGACCGCCACCGAGAAGTACGGGACCGACTCGGGGTCGACCTCCGTCAGCCTCTCCGTGCGCTCGCCCCGCATGAACGCCCGCTCCACGTACCGCGCGTCGTCCAGCCGGCCCGCCCGCTCCAGGGCCCGCTTGACCGTCGGGAACGTGCGGCCGAGCTTCATCACGACCGCCGAGTCGGTGCCCGCGAGGCGGGCCGTCAGCTCGTCCTCCGGCAGGGTGCCGGGGATGATCGTGAGGACCTCCTCCGCCTCGCACAGCGGCTCGCCGAGCCGGGCGGCGGCGGCGCTCACCGAGGTGACGCCGGGGATGACGGTCGTGTCGTAGCGGTCGGCCAGCCGCTTGTGCATGTGCTGGTACGAGCCGTAGAACAGCGGGTCGCCCTCGGCGAGGACGGCGACGGTGCGGCCGGCGTCCAGGTGGGCGGCGAGGCGGGCCGCGGCCTCCTCGTAGAAGTCGTTCAGGGCGCCCCGGTAGCCGCCCGGGTGGTCCGTGGTCTCCACCGTGAGCGGGTACATCAGCCGCTCCTCGACGTGGTCCTCGCGGATGTGCTCGGCGGCGATGGAGCGCGCTATGGAGCGGCCGTGGCGGGCCGAGTGGTACGCGATCACGTCGGCGGACGCGATCGCCTTCACGGCGGCGACGGTCATCAGGTTCGGGTCGCCGGGGCCGAGGCCCACGCCGTACAGCTTGCCGGTCACGGTGGTCATGCCTGGATCTCCGCTTCGTGGGCGAGGGCGTTGAGCGCGGCGGCCGTCATCGCGCTGCCGCCGCGCCGGCCCCGTACGACCAGGTAGTCGAGGCCGAGGGTGTTCTCGGCCAGCGCGTCCTTGGACTCGGCGGCGCCGATGAAGCCGACCGGGATGCCGAGGACGGCGGCGGGCTTCCCGGCGCCCTTCGCGATCATCTCCAGGAGGTGGAAGAGGGCGGTCGGCGCGTTGCCGATGGCGACGACGGAGCCTTCGAGGCGGTCCCGCCACAGTTCGAGCGCGGCGGCCGAGCGGGTGGTGCCGAGCTCGGCGGCGAGGCCCGGGACGGCCGGGTCGGAGAGGGCGCAGAGGACCTCGTTGTCGGCGGGCAGCCGCTTGCGGGTGACCCCGCTGGCGACCATCTGCGCGTCGCAGAGGATGGGCGCGCCGGCCTGGAGGGCGGCGCGGGCGCTCGCGACGACGCCGGGGGAGTACGCGATGTCCTGCACGAGGTCGGTCATGCCGCAGGCGTGGATCATCCGGACCGCCACCTGGGCGACGTCGGCGGGCAGGCCCGCGAGGTCCGCCTCGGCGCGGATCGTGGCAAAGGACCGGCGGTAGATCTCCGTCCCGTCCTTCTCGTAGTCGAACATCCTGGTGCTCTCGCTCATCTCGTCGTGCGGGCCGTGGTCACTGCTTCGGGCAGGGCGGTACGGGGGGTGGGGACGCCGTCCACCAGGTAGGTGTCGTCGCCGGTGGCGAGGACGTCGACCCAGGCGCCGTGCGGGTGGCCGCAGCGGCGCTCGCACCCGGAGTAGTGGACGGGCAGGCCCCCGCGGTGGACGAGGCCGGCGTCCGTCCGTACGTCGGCGAGGGACTTGGCGCAGCCGGGCCGCCCGGTGCAGGCGCTGACCCCGACCGAGGGCAGGTCGGGACGGGTGACCAGGCCGTACGTCTCCAGGCCGGGCAGCCGGTCGGCGGCGGCACCGACGGCGACCACGCCACGCCAGGGCGTGAACCGCAGCTCGTCGGCCCCGTCGGCCAGGGCCCGCAGCTGGGCGGCCGTCAGGCGGCCGAGCGGGGCGAGGACGTGCAGGGCGTGCGCGCCGAGCGGGCCGGGTGCGGGCGGCGGGGACGCGGGAAGCGGCGGTACGGGTACGGGCTCCGCCGTGATCCCGGCCCGCGCGAGGGCCCCGGCCCAGTCGGGCACGTGCGTGTCGGGCAGTTCGCGGGGCCGCCAGGCCCCGTTCCCGGCGGCCTCGGCGGCGTCCAGGAACGCGAGGGCGGCGGCGAGGGCGGCCCGGACGGCGTCGGCGGCGGCGAGCCGGAACGCGTGCGGACCGAGCCGCAGCAGAGCCGACCCCTCCGGTCCTGCGATCAAGCTCACATCGCCGCCGAGCCCGGCGACGTCGCCGCGTCCGTCGTCGAGGAGGAACAGGAACCGTCCCGAAAGGGACGCGGCCCGGGGCTCCGCGCAGAGCGCCGTGTCCAGTGCGCGCGCCCACAACTGCACGTCCGCGTAGCCGAGTCCGTCGAGTCCCGCGCCGGGCGAGGCCACGATGTTGCGGACGCGCTCGTGGGTGGGCGAGGGCAGGAGGCCCGCCCCGGCCAGAAGGCCGGCCAGTTCCGCCCCGCAGCCCTCGCCGAGGCCGCGCAGCTCCGCGTTGCCGCGCGAGGTGATGCTGATCCGCCCGTCGCCCAGGCTCTCGGCGGCCCGGGCCAGGACCTCGGCCTGACGGGCCGTCAATCGCCCTGCGGGCAGGCGCAGTCGGGCCAGGCGACCGTCGTCGGCGGAGTGCAGGCGCAGCGCCCCGGGGCAGGCGTCGCCACGGTCCCGTATGCGAGCTTCGCCCGGTCGGGGCGTCGGGGGTGGGGTGGGCGGCATGGCGGCGAGCATACCCACGGGGAACCGGCTGACCACCGGGTGTGATCCGGCCGACTCTCCCGCTCTCTCCGGCCGGTGTGATCCGGCCGACCCCCTCGCTCCCTGGGGCCGGTCGGCGGCACGTTCTAGGATGCAGATCGGCATGGGGTCCCAGGACCCCGGGGAGGAAGCCCGGTGAGAATCCGGCGCGGTCCCGCCACTGTGAGCCCGTAACCCACGGGTGAGTCAGGAACTCCCGCCGTCCATACGACCACCCGGGGCGCGGACAACCCCGAGGAAGGGCCTGAGCTCGCCATGCTCCTGCTGCTGTCGCACTCCGACACCGACCTGCTCAGCGCCCGTGCGGCCGGGGGGCCGGTGGAGTACCGCTTCGCCAACCCCTCCCGCCTCCCGCTCGCCGACCTCCCCGGGCTGCTCGACGGCGCCGACCTGGTCGTCGTCCGGCTCCTCGGCGGCGTCCGCTCCTGGCAGGAGGGCCTCGACGCGATCCGCGCCGCCGGGAAGCCGGTCGTCGTGCTCAGTGGCGAACAGGCCCCCGACGCCCAGCTCATGGAGGCCTCCACCGTCCCCGTCGGCGTCGCCACCGAGGCGCACGCCTACCTGGCGCACGGCGGCCCGGCCAACCTGGAGCACCTGGCCCGCTTCCTCTCCGACACGGTCCTGCTCACCGGCCACGGCTTCGAGGCCCCGGCCGCCGCCCCCACCTGGGGCCCCCTGGAGCGGACGGCCAAGGCCACCGAGACCGGCCCGACCGTCGCCGTGCTCTATTACCGCGCCCACCACATGAGCGGGAACACCGCCTTCGTCGACGCCCTGTGCGGCGCCATCGAGCACGCCGGCGCCCGCGCCCTCCCGCTGTACGTGGCGTCCCTGCGCGCCCCCGAGGCCGAGCTGATCTCCGTCCTGCGCGGGGCCGACGCGATCGTCACGACCGTCCTCGCCGCCGGCGGCACCAAGCCCGCCGAGGCGCAGGCCGGCGGCGACGAGGAGGCCTGGGACGCGGGCGCGCTCGCCGCGCTCGACGTGCCGATCCTCCAGGCCCTGTGCCTGACCGGATCGCGGTCCGCGTGGGAGGAGAACGACGAGGGCCTCTCCCCGCTGGACGCCGCCAGCCAGGTCGCCGTGCCCGAGTTCGACGGCCGGCTCATCACCGTCCCCTTCTCCTTCAAGGAGATCGACGAGGACGGCCTGCCCGCGTACGTCGCCGACGCCGAGCGCGCGGCCCGCGTCGCCGGGATCGCCGTCCGGCACGCCCGGCTCCGCCACATCCCGAACGCCGAGAAGCGGCTGGCGCTCGTCCTCTCCGCGTACCCGACGAAGCACTCCCGCATCGGCAACGCCGTCGGCCTCGACACCCCGGCCTCCGCCGTCGCGCTGCTGCGCCGCCTGATCGCCGAGGGCTACGACTTCGGACCCGAGGCCGAGCTCCCGGGCCTGGTCTCCGGCGACGGCGACGAGCTGATCTACGCCCTCATCGAGGCCGGCGGCCACGACCAGGACTGGCTGACCGAGGAGCAGCTCGCGAAGAACCCGGTCCGCATCCCGGCCGCCGACTACAAGCGCTGGTACGCCACCCTGCCCGCCGAGCTCCGCGAGCAGGTCGAGGAGCACTGGGGCCCGGCGCCCGGCGAGATGTTCCTCGACCGCTCGCAGAACCCGGAGGGCGACATCGTCCTCGCCGCCCTGCGCCGCGGGAACCTCCTCGTCCTCATCCAGCCGCCGCGCGGCTTCGGCGAGAACCCGATCGCGATCTACCACGACCCCGATCTCCCGCCGTCCCACCACTACCTGGCCGCCTACCGCTGGATCGCCGCCCGCGCCGAGGACGGCGGCTTCGGCGCCGACGCCATGGTCCACCTCGGCAAGCACGGCAACCTGGAGTGGCTGCCCGGCAAGAACGCCGGCCTGTCCGCCGCCTGCGGCCCCGACGCGGCCCTCGGCGACATCCCGCTGATCTACCCGTTCCTCGTCAACGACCCGGGCGAGGGCACCCAGGCCAAGCGCCGCGTCCACGCGACCCTCGTCGACCACCTCGTGCCGCCGATGGCCCGCGCCGACTCGTACGGCGACATCGCGCGCCTGGAGCAGCTGCTCGACGAGTACGCGCAGATCAGCTCGATGGACCCGGCGAAGCTCCCGGCCATCCGCGCCCAGATCTGGACCCTCATCCAGGCCGCGAAGCTCGACCACGACCTCGGCCTGGAGGAGCGCCCGGAGGACGACGGCTTCGACGACTTCCTGCTGCACGTCGACGGCTGGCTCTGCGAGGTCAAGGACGCCCAGATCCGCGACGGCCTGCACGTCCTCGGCGGCGCGCCGACCGGCGAGGCCCGCGTCAACCTGGTCCTCTCCATCCTCCGCGCCCGCCAGATCTGGGGCGGCACGCAGGCCCTGCCGGGTCTGCGCGAGGCCCTCGGACTGGACGAGTCGGCCGCGACCCGCACGACCGCCGACGAGGCGGAGGCGAAGGCGCGGGAACTGGTCGAGGCGATGGAGGCGGCCGGCTGGGCGGTGGACGCGATCGAGACGGTCGCCGCCGCGTACGGCCCCGAGGTCCGCGAGGTGCTGTCCTTCGCCGCTCTCCAGGTCGTGCCGAGGCTCGCCGCCACCACCGACGAGCTGGCCCACGCCGTGCACGCCCTGAACGGCGGCTTCGTCCCGGCCGGCCCGTCCGGCTCCCCCCTCCGGGGCCTGGTCAACGTCCTGCCGACCGGCCGCAACTTCTACTCCGTCGACCCGAAGGCCGTGCCGTCCCGGCTCGCCTGGGAGACCGGCCAGGCGCTCGCCGACTCCCTCCTGGAGCGCTACCGCACCGACAACGGCGAGTGGCCGACCTCCGTCGGTCTCTCCCTCTGGGGCACGAGCGCGATGCGCACCGCGGGCGACGACGTCGCCGAGGCGCTCGCCCTCCTCGGTGTCCGCCCGCTGTGGGACGAGGCCTCGCGCCGCGTGAACGGCCTGGAGCCGATCCCGCTCGCCGAGCTCGGCCGCCCGCGCGTGGACGTGACGCTGCGCATCTCGGGCTTCTTCCGGGACGCGTTCCCGCACGTCATCGGGCTCCTGGACGACGCCGTACGGCTCGTCGCGGGCCTCGACGAACCGGCCTCCGACAACTACGTCCGTGCGCACGCGCAGGCCGACCTCGCCGAGCACGGCGACGAGCGGCGCGCCACCACCCGCATCTTCGGCTCGCGGCCGGGCACGTACGGCGCGGGCATCCTCCAGCTGATCGACTCGCGCGACTGGCGCACCGACGCGGACCTCGCCGAGGTGTACACGGTGTGGGGCGGGTACGCGTACGGCCGTGGTCTCGAAGGCCGGCCGGCCCGGGAGGAGATGGAGACCGCGTACAAGCGGATCGCGGTGGCCGCGAAGAACACGGACACGCGCGAGCACGACATCGCCGATTCCGACGACTACTTCCAGTACCACGGCGGCATGGTCGCGACCGTCCGCGCGCTCACGGGCACGGCGCCCGAGGCGTACATCGGCGACTCCACCCGCCCCGAGACCGTCCGCACCCGCACGCTCGTCGAGGAGACCTCCCGGGTCTTCCGCGCCCGCGTGGTCAACCCGCGCTGGATCGAGGCGATGCGGCGCCACGGGTACAAGGGCGCGTTCGAGCTGGCGGCGACCGTCGACTACCTCTTCGGGTACGACGCGACGACCGGTGTCGTCGCCGACTGGATGTACGACAAGCTCACGCAGGAGTACGTCCTCGACGAGACGAACCAGGCCTTCCTCAAGGAGGCCAACCCCTGGGCCCTCCACGGCATCGCGGAACGCCTCCTGGAAGCGGAGTCGCGCGGCATGTGGGAGAAGCCGGACCCGGAGACCCTGGCGGCCCTCCGCCAGGTCTTCCTGGAGACGGAGGGGGACTTGGAGGGCGAGGAGTAGGCCTGCCTGCCGGGTGGTGCCTACTGCCGTGTGGGGCCCGCGCCCTGCCCGTGTGGGCAATCGTCCCGCTGGGGCGGGACGGGTGGGCACACGGGACGGCGCCCTTCAGCGGCGCCTCCGCGTTCCGCGCCTGACCCGCACCCTTGGGCGCCGTCACTCGCGGTGCGGGTTCAGGCGCGGGAGCCTCTGGCGCCGGCAGGGCGCGGGCCCGCAACGGGCGGGGTCAGGTGCAGGCGGTGGCCCCGGAAGTCGGCGCGCAGGCGACGGTCGTGGGTCACCACGATCACCGTGCCCCGATAAGAAGCCAGCGCCGCCTCCAGCTCCTCCACGAGCCCCGGCGCCAGATGGTTCGTCGGCTCGTCGAGGAGCAGCAGATCGGCGGCCGAGGTCACCAACCGGGCCAGTTCCAGCTTCCGGCGCTGTCCCGTGGAAAGCAGCCGGACCGGGGTCGCCAGATCCCGGGCGGCGAAGAGCCCGAGGGCGAGCAGTTCGTCCTCGCGGCCCTCTCCGAAGGCCTCGCCCACCGTACGGGGGTCGAGGGGTGAGGTCGTGTCCTGGCGGAGCAGCCCGACCCGGGCGGGTGCGGTCACCGTGCCCGCGTCCGGGGTGAGTTCGCCCGCCAGGACTCGGAGGAGGGTGGTCTTCCCGGCGCCGTTGGGCCCGGTCACGAGGAGCCGCGCGCCCGGCGACAGGTGCAGCGCGTCCAGGTGGAGCCGGCCGTCGACCCGGAGGCCGGTCACGGAGACCGCCGCGCCCTCGCCCACCGGGTCCGCGCGGAAGCGCAGCGGCTCCGGCGGCGGCGGGACGGGCGCGTCGGTGAGCCGGGCGAGCCGTTCGCGGGCGGCGCGGACGCGGCTCATGGCGCCGTGCGCCCGTGACCGGGCCCGGAAGGCGCCCGCCCCGCTGAACGCGGCCGGGGCCTTGCGGGGGATCGCGGAGAACCGGTCGATGTGGGTGTCGGCCAGCGCCCGGTACCGGGCGAGCTCCTCCTTCCACTCCTCGTACTCCCGCTGTCTGCGGGCCCGCTCGGCGGCGCGTCCGGCGAGGTAGCCGCGGTAGCCGTCGCCGTACCGCCGCAGGGTGTGGCGGTCCTCGTCCACCTCCAGGACGGCGGTGGTGACGCGGTCGAGGAAGACCCGGTCGTGGGAGACGGCGACGACCGTGCCCCGGTGGGCCCGCAGCCGCTCCTCCAGCCAGGCGACGGCCTCGTCGTCGAGGTCGTTCGTGGGCTCGTCGAGCAGCAGCAGTTCGGGGTCGGCGGCGAGGACGCCGGCGAGGGCGAGCCGTGCGCGCTGCCCGCCGGAGAGGGTGCCGAGCGGCCGGTCCCGGTCGAGCGGCGCGGGCTCGCCGAGCCGCCGCAGGACGGTCTCGACGCGCCGGTCGGCCCCGGCGCCGCCCCGCGCCTCGTACGCGGCGAGCAGTTCCGCGTACCCGGCGAGGTCGCCGGTGGTGGACAGCTCCGCCTCGGCGCCGCGGATCGTCTCCTCCAGGTCCCGGATGTCCGCGAGCGCGTGGTCGACGGCGTCGCCGACGGTCGCGGTCGGGGGCAGGTCCAGGGTCTGGGCGAGGTGGCCCACCCCGCCGGGGCTCTCGACGGTCACCGTGCCGTTGTCGGCGGTCTCCAGGCCGGCGAGGAGCCGGAGCAGGGTGGACTTCCCCGCGCCGTTGTCCCCGACGATGCCGAGGCGTTCGCCGGGGCGGACGGTGAACGAGACCCGGTCGAGCACGGTCCGGTCGTGCACGTACCGGTCGTCGTAGCGCTTGGTGACGTCGATGAATCGGGCACGGAACAAGGGCGACCTCCTGCCGTCGGGGACACGGACACGAGACGAGACGTCTCGCCTGAGTGGCGACAGTACGGCACCCGGGGAGGTATGACAAGACGATACGTCTCGTATCGTCGACGAGAGGGTCAGGCGGAGGCTATGCGCAGGACCAGTGCCGCCGCCGCGATCAGCGTCAGGACCGCCGCCGGCGCCAGCTCGTAGTCCTTCACCCGCAGGTGGGAGATGACCGCACCCGCGAAGTAGAGCACCAGACCCACCGCCGCGGCCTCGCCGAGCGCCGGGACGAAGAGGCCCACGAGCAGGCCGATCGCGCCCGCCGCCTTCGCGGTCGCGAGCCACGGCAGCGCGCTCTCCGGCACGCCCACCTTGGTCATGCTGCCGATGACCTGCGGGTTCTTGGTGAAGGTCATGAAGGCGGAGCCGAGTGAGGCGAGGGCGAGCAGGGCCGCGACGGCGGCATAGGCGATGAACATGGAGGCACTCCAACGGTCTGGGGGCGACAACCGTTGAAGAGTAACAACGATTTACGTCGCTCCATAATCGAGATGTTCTTGTTACCGTGGACGGCATGGCAGCTCTCCCGACCGACCGCCTCGGCTTCCTCCTCTCCTTCCGCGGCGAGCTCACCGGCGCGCGCATCCGCGCCGCCCTGGGTGTCGCCGGGCTGCACCCGCGCAACGCGATGACGCTGATGCAGCTCGCCCCGGGGGCCACGAGCCAGCGCGAGCTCGCCGTCGCGATGGAGCTCGACCCGAGTCAACTGGTCGCGATCCTGAACGAGTTGGAGGCATCCGGGCTCGCCGAGCGCCGCCGGGACCCGGCCGACCGCCGCCGTCACATCGTCGAGATCACCCCGGCCGGCACCGACGCCCTGGAGCGCATCGACGAGGCCGTGCGCGAGGCCGAGAAGGAGCTCTTCGGTGACCTCACCGAGGCCGAACAGGTCCTTCTGCGGGGACTGTTGGACCGTGTCGTCGTGGACCCGGCCGTCCACGAATGTGGCGAGTAGTCGCCAGAGCGAGAGAGCCTCGGCGCGGAAGAACTCGTCGCGGAGGAACTCGTCGCGGAAGACTCGCCGAGAAAGACTTCGCCCGGCTGCGATGACTTCCGGGGGCGCGGGCCGTCTACCTCCATGACCGTTCCACCCTGGAGGAGAGAACCATGGCCGAGACCGACACCCGGACCCTGGACACCGTCGGCGCGACCCTGCGCTACGACGTGCGCCCCGGCACCGGGACCGACGAGCGTCCCCTGCTGCTGATCGGCTCGCCCATGGACGCGACCGGCTTCACCACGCTCGCCTCCCACTTCGCCGACCGGACCGTGGTGACGTACGACCCGCGCGGGGTGGGCCGCAGTGAGCGCACCGACGGCGCGGCGGAGACGCTCCCCGAGGAGCACGCCGACGACCTGGCCCGGCTGATCGAGGCGCTCGGCGCCGGCCCCGTGGACGTCTTCGCGAGCAGCGGGGGCGCCGTCAACTCCCTCGCGCTGGTGGCCCGCCGCGGCGACCTGGTGCACACCCTCGTCGCGCACGAGCCGCCGACCGCGCAGGTCGTCGAGGACCGCGAGGCCGCCCTCGCGGCCTGCGAGGACGTCCACGCGACCTATCTGCGGGACGGCTGGGGCGCGGGCATGGTCAGGTTCATCGCCCTGACCGGCCACCAGGGCCCCCTCCCGGCGGACTGGTCCGACGGCCCGTTCCCCGGGCCCGAGACCTTCGGCTTCCCGTCCGAGGACGACGGCTCGCGCGGCGACCCGCTGCTCGGGCAGAACATGCGCGGCTGCACCTCCTATCGGCCCGACGTCCCCGCCCTGAGCGCCGCGCCGACCCGGATCGTGGTGGCCGCGGGCGAGGAGTCCGAGGGTCAGCTCGCGGCCCGCGCGGCGGCCGCGCTCGCCGGGGCGCTCGGCACCCCGCTCGCCGTCTTCCCGAGCCACCACGGCGGCTTCCTGGGCGGCGAGTTCGGGCAGCAGGGCGCCCCGGAGGAGTTCGCCAAGGCGCTGCGGGCGGTGCTGGCCGAGGGCTGAGCCGCCGGGAGGGGGCTCCTTCTGCGCGGCGGCGGTCGTCCACCACTCGATAGGTGACGGGGTTGTTCTAGCGAAGTGCGAACAACTTGTTCTATGGTGATGCGAACAAGGGAGGTCTCATGCACTGCTCCACGCCCCGTCTCCGCGCCCTCGCCGCGCTCCCCTTCGTCGTCACCATCGCCGTCTACCTGGTTCTCCTCGCCCTCCGGTACGACCGGCTGCCCGACACGCTCGCCACCCACTTCGGCCCGGACGGCGTCCGCGCCGACGGCTTCACCGGCCGCACCGCCTTCACCGCCGTCAGCACCGGCCTGCTCCTCGTCCTCGGTGCCGGCTGGACCTTCCTGGTCCGCCGCGGCTCGCTCTGGGGCGCCTGGGCGACCGCCGGCTTCACCGGTGCCCTCTTCGTCCTTCTCGTACGGGACAACCTGGACGCCACCGACCCGGCGCAGGTCGAGTTCCCCCTCGCCAACCTCCTGTTCGCGGCGGCGGCCGCCGCCCTCCTCGGCCTCGCCGGCTGGGGAATGACCCGGCTCGTCCCCCGCGACGAACCCGCCGCGGGAACCGACCTGCCCGACACCCCCCGGCTGCCGCTCGGCGCGGGCGAGGTCGCCGGCTGGACCCGCGCCACCGCCTCCCGGCCGCTCACCGTCCTTGCGGTGCTCGCCCTCGCCGCCACCCCCGCCGTCCTGCTCCTCGCGCCCCGGCCCGCCTCCCTGCTCGGCCTCCTCGGCCTGGTCGTCGGGCTTCCCGGGCTCGCCCTCGCCCGGGTCAGGGTCACCGTCGACCGGCGCGGCCTCACCGTGCGGTCCGCGCTGGCCCCCCGGCCCCGCGCCCGGATCCCGCTCGACGAGGTCGCCGGCGCGAGCGTCCGGGAGCTCGACACGGCCGCCGTCCTCGCCGAGTTCGGCGGCTGGGGCTACCGGGTCCGCGCCCACCGGACCGGCTGGATCGTCCGGGCCGGCGAGACGCTCGTCGTACGGCGGAGCAGCGGCCGCGAGTTCGCCGTCACCGTGCCCGACGCGCGGACCGCCGCCGCGCTTCTCAACACGCTCGCCGAGCGGCATGGGAAGGTCTGACCGTGCTCTTCCGTGTCGACCCGGCCTCCGCCGTGCCCCTCGGCGACCAGATCGCCGCCTGCGTCCGGGGCGCCCTCGCCGACGGTTCCGCGGCGCCCGGCGAGCGCCTCCCCGCCGCCCGGGAGCTCGCCGACTCCCTCGGCGTCAACGTCCACACCGTCCTCCGCGGCTACCAGCGGCTCCGCGAGGAGGGCCTCATCGAACTCCGCCGCGGGCGGGGGGCGCTGATCGTCCCCGGCGCCACGGCCCCCGACCGCGCCCGTCTCGTCTCCCGGCTCCGGGAGGCGGCGGAGGAGGCACGTGAGCTGGGCCTGACGGACGAGGAGTTCCTGGACCTGGCGCGTACGAGCCTGGGGTAGGCCCTGCCGGGAAAGCCGGGGTTCAGGACAGTTCGCGGACCGGCGCACCCGCCAGGAAGGCCTCGACGTCCTCGACCGCCTGGCCGAAGTAGCGGGCGTAGTTCCCCTCCGTCACATAGCCCAGATGGGGGAGGGCCAGGACGTTCGGCAGCACCCGCAGCGGGTCGTCCGCGGGCAGCGGCTCCACCTCGTACACGTCGAGCCCGGCCCCGGCGATCCACCCCTCGCGCAGCGCCCGCAGCAGCGCCCCGCCCTCGACGAGCCCGGCCCGGGAGGTGTTGACGAGGTACGCGGACGGACGCATCGCCCGCAGTTCGGGCTCCCCGATCAGACCACGGGTGCGGTCGGACAGCACCATGTGCAGCGAGACGAAGTCGCTGCCCGCGAGCAGGTCCCGCTTGTCCTCCGCGAGCCGGACGCCGTGCTCGGCGGCCCGCTCCTCCGTCAGGTTCGGGCTCCAGGCGGTCACGTCCATGCCGAAGGCGAGACCGATCCGGGCCACCCGGGCGCCGATCTTGCCCAGGCCGACGAGGCCGAGCGTCCGGCCGGAGAGGTCGGCGCCGACGGTCGACTGCCACGGCCCGCCCTCCCGCAGGGCCCGCGCCTCCGCCGGTACGTGCCGGGCGAGGCCCAGGAGGAGCGCCCAGGTCAGTTCGGTGGGCGGCTCGGAGCTGCTGGCGGTGCCGCAGACGGTGACGCCGCGCGCCCGGCAGGCCGCCAGGTCGATCGAGGCGTTGCGCATCCCCGAGGTGATCAGGAGCCGCAGCCGGGGGAGGCGGGCGAGGAGCCCGGCGTCGACCGGGGTCCGCTCCCGCATGACCACGAGGATCTCGCAGTCCTCGACGGCGGCGACGAGCGCGTCCCGGTCCGTGAGGTGTTCGCGCAGCACGCGGACGTCCACGCGGTCCGCGAGCGGGCTCCAGTCGGCGGAGGAGAGGGCGACGCCCTGGTGGTCGTCGAGTACGGCGCAGCGCAGCTTCATGACCGCATGATCGCGGATCGGGGCCGCGGACCCGGCACGTATGCCACACCCGGGGCGACAGGGGCGGCGACCGGAAGGAGAATTATCCAGAATTGTCCCCTCGGAAGGACTGGTGTCATGGACGCTGCCGGTGCCAGCGGCGACGAACTCTCCGCACTCCGGGCCAGAGTGGCCGCGCTCGAAGCGGAGAAGGCGGCCGCCCCGCCACCCCACCACCGCGTCCGCTCCTTCTTCTCCGCCCTGCTCATCGTCATCGGCTGCGTCCTCGTCCCGCTCGGCATCGTCTCCACCTGGACCGCGGACCTCGTCGGCGACACCGACCGGTACGTGCAGACGGTCAAGCCGCTCGCCTCGGACCCGGACATCCAGGCGGCCGTCGCCACCCGCGTGACGAACGCCGTCATGGAGCACATCGACCTGCCCTCCCTCCTGGAGGGCGTCGCGCCCGACCAGCGGCCGCTGGCGGCCAAGGCCCTCGGCAAGCTGGGCGGCTCCCTGCAGAGCGCGGTCGCCAGCTTCGTCCACGAGCGGACCCAGGACGTCGTCGCCTCCCCGGCGTTCGAGACGATCTGGACCGACGCCAACCGGGCCGTCCACACCTCCCTCGACCGCGCCCTGACCGGCAGCGACGAGGGGGCCGTGAAGATCGAGACGAACACGGTCACCATCGACCTGGCGCCCGTGATCGACCGGGTGAAGCAGCGGCTCGTCGAGTCCGGCCTCGACGTCGCGGCCAAGATCCCCGAGATCCACACCAACTTCACCGTGGTCAAGTCCGAGGACATCGGCAAGGTGAAGACCGGCTTCGCGCTGCTCCAGGCGATGGGCGTGTGGCTGCCGGTGATCGCGATCCTGCTCGTCGCCGGCGGTGTGCTGCTCGCCGTGAAGCGCCGCCGCACCCTGGTCGCCGCGGCCCTCGGCGTCGCCTTCGCCGCGATCGTCCTCGGCGTGGCGCTCACCGTCTTCCGTACGGTCTATCTGAACGCCCTGCCCGCCAACGTCTCCCCGGGCGCCGCGAGCTCCATCTACGACACCCTGATCCGCTTCCTCCGCACCTCGGTTCGGGTGTACGCGGCCCTCGGCATCCTGATCGCCCTCGCCGCCTGGCTCTCCGGCCCGAGCCGCCCCGCCGTCCTCGTCCGCGGCCTCTGGCACTCCGGCATCACCGCGACCCGGGCCACCGCCGACCACGCGGGCATGCGCCTCGGCCCGGTGGGCCCGTTCGTCCGGCGCTACCGCACCTGGATCACCTGGATCCTCGTCGCCGGGGCGGCCGCCGCCGTCGTCTTCTGGCCCCACCCCACCGCCTGGGTCATCGTGGGCATCACCCTCGTCCTGCTCTTCGTGCTCGCGGTGGTGGCCTTCCTGGCGGAGGAACCGGCCGAAGCGCCCCCTGCCGCACAGCCCCCGGCCGAGCGCCCCCCCAGCGCTCCGGCATAGGCGGCCGAAGCAGCCGAGACCGAAACCCCCGGGGCCCTCGGCCCCGGGGGTTTCGTCACGCAGAAGGCTTCGGGAACCCCTTCTCCACCCGCCCCGGTACGAGCGCCGCCCCCACGAGGAGCCCGACCGCGATCGTCGTGACGATCGTGACGAAGTCCATGAGGTCGCGGAAGCCGTGCAGGACGTGACCGCCCGCCAGGGAGGTCGGCGCCCGCAGGCCCGGCGAGCCGACGGTGAGGGTGAAGAAGCCGCCCAGGAAGAGGACGAGCCGGGGCGGCCGCCCCGCCGGCCGGGACAGCAGGTCCGCCGCGACGGCGAGGGCCGTCGCGGCGACGAACGTGCCGGCGACCTCACCGATCAGGGCCGTGCCCGCCGCCTGGACGCCGAGCGACAGGTACACGAGGCCGGTCAGCCGGCCCGCGGCCCGCCACGGCACCCCGAACGCGAGGATCAGGCCCACGGTGAAGACGGCCCAGCTCGCGACGAGCACCCACCAGGACATGTCGGTGTCCTGCGCGCTGTCGAAGAGCGCACTGCTCGGCGTGCTGGTCACGGCCACGCCGATGAGCACGCCCACGTACAGCTGGAGGAGCAGTACGAGGGCGTAGACGAGGCGGACCGCGCCGGTCGACAGGAACCCGCCGACGAGTTCGGCGGTGGCCGCGCTGAGCAGGTCGCCGGGCACGAAGAAGAACAGCGCCGGAAGCATGATCAGCACCGGACCGCCGTGGCCCCGGCCCGGCTGGAGGACGCCCAGGGTCACCAGGGAGACCAGGACGGCGGCGAGGAGCGGCAGCACGCGCGCGAGGCGCGGCCGCCGGTCCGACAGGACGGTCAGGGCCGCGACCAGGGTGGCGAGGAGGGCGGTGGTGCCGATCTCGTACCAGGTCGGCTGGACGGCGGGCGCGAACCCGACGGAGAACAGCACGATGCCCACCCCGCGGGCCCAGCGCGGCACCGTCGCGGGCAGGGTCTCGACCCGCCGCAGGCCGGCCGCCGCCTCGCGCAGGGGCGGCCGGGTGTCCCGTACGCGCTCGACGAACTCCTTGAGGGCGACCGCCCGGTCGAGCCGGGCGACGTCGGGGAAGGCGGTGACGGTGGAGGTGAGGGTGCGGCCCCCGGCGGTCACGGAGAGCACGGCGCCGCCCGTGACGAGCACGGTCTCGGCGCGCCCGCCGTACGTCCGGGCGAGGCCGCGGACGACCCGGTCGACGCCCTCCGCACCCTCTCCGCTGAACGTCGGCATGAACCGCGTCAGTTCGCGGAGGAAGTCGTGGAGCGGGTCGGGATCGGCACCGGGCCCGACGCCGGTGTCGGCGTCGGGCCCGGGCTCTTCTCGCGGTTCGCGCCTCACCGGCGCACGGTGTCGTCGGTCTTGAGGTCGTTCAGCTCCTCCTGGAAGTCGTCGACCTTGTCGGGGCAGTAGACCTGGAGGACGATCCGCTCGACCTCGAGCGCCTTGGTGTCGGAGATGACGGGGCGCATGCCCGGTCCCGCGGCGCCGTTCGACTGCTGGATCTTCCAGAGCGCCGCCTTCAGGGCGTTGCCCGGCTGCTCGCAGACCACGCCGCCGTCGGTGCCGAGCAGCTGCTCGATGGTGTCGACGTCGGGGGAGGGGTAGCCGGCCTTCACCAGTTCCGTCTGGAGCTGTTCGGCCTTCTCCCGCGTCTCGTTGTTCCTCTTCACGGCCTCGTACCGGATGAGGCCGGTGACGGCGAGGCCGACGAGGAGGACGATCGCGCCCCAGTAGATCCACCTGTGTTCGGAGGCGAAGCGGGTGGGACTCATGCCCGGTCTCCCTCGCTCGGTGCGCCGGCGGCGGCGGTGCGCCAGTTCGGCTTGCGGAACTTCAGGAAGAGCCACGGGATCAGGAACCCGAGGACGAGCAGGCCGCAGGCGATGAAGAGGACGTACGACCAGACGCTTCCGCCGCCGAACTGGGAGGGCGGTACGAATCCGATGGCGAGCGCCGCGAGGGAGGCGAGCAGGCCGACCGTGCAGACCAGGCCCAGGGCGGGCACCCGGTAGCCGCGGGGGTGGTCGGGGTGTGTCTTCCGCAGGCGCATCGCGGCGGCGAACATCAGCAGGTACACGATGAGGTACACCTGCGTGGTGATCGTGGAGAAGATCCAGTACACGCTCGACACGTTCGGGATGAGCGCGTACATCAGGGCGATGACCGAGGTCACGACGCCCTGGGTGACCAGGATGTTCTGCTGGATCCCGAACTTGTTGAGCTTCTGCAGGAACGGCGGCAGGTAGCCCTCCTGGCGCGAGATCTCCAGGAGGCCCTTGGACGGCCCGGCGAGCCAGGTCAGCATGCCGGCCAGGGAGGCGGAGATCAGCATGACGGCGGCGATCGGGGTCATCCAGCCGATGTCGAAGTACGAGAAGAAGGCGTCGAAGGCCTGCATCACGCCGGCGGTGAGGCTGAGCTGGTCGGCCGGCACGACCCAGCTGATGGCCAGGGCGGGCAGGATGAAGATCAGCAGGACGAGGCCCATCGCCAGGAACATCGACTTCGGGTACTCCTTCGCCGGGTCCTTCAGCGAGGAGACGTGGACCGCGTTCATCTCCATGCCGGAGTACGACAGGAAGTTGTTGACGATCAGGACCAGGCTGGCGAGTCCGGTCCACTCCGGCAGCAGGTGGCTCGCGTTCATCGGCGCGGCGGACGGGTTGCCCTGGCCGAGGAAGACCATGCCGAGGACGACGAGGATCGTGCCCGGGATGAGCGTGCCGATGATGAGGCCCCAACTGGAGAGACCCGCAAGGGCCTTGGTGCCGCGCGAGGAGACCCAGACGCCGGTCCAGTACAGGACCATGATGACGATCGCGGTGTAGACGCCGTTCGAGGCGAGGGACGGGTCGATGACGTACGCGATGGTCGAGGCGACGAAGGCCAGCAGGCTCGGGTAGTAGAAGATCGTCATCGCGAACTGGCACCAGACCGCGAGGAATCCGAGCGGCTTGGACAGCCCCTCGGCGACCCAGCGGTAGACGCCGCCGTTCCAGCCGGAGGCCAGCTCCGCCGAGACCAGGGCGGTCGGCAGCAGGAAGACGATCGCCGGGACGAGGTAGAGGAACACGCAGGCCAGACCGTAGATGGCCATCGTCGGCGCGGCCCGCAGGCTGGCGACCGACGCGGTCGTCATCAGGGCGAGCGTCACCCAGGTCATGGTGCTGGGCGCGGCGGCCTGCACCGCGGCCCGCGGCCTGGGGACTTCGGCCGGTGTGTCGATGCTGCTCAAGGGGCCCTCCCGAGCGTGGGAACGATCGGTTCAGCCTTGAACGGCCCGGGGGGCCCGGCAACCGGGATCGGCCGTACGGGGGACGGGCCTCGGCCACTCGTCGGAGTGGAGTACGCGCCTCAGGGCGTACGGCCGAAGGAGCGGAGGTACGCGTGCGGGGGGCACGCCCTCCGGACGTCGGCCTCCAGGAGGGCCCGCGTGCCTAGAATCGGCTTCCATGTCGATCCCTGACGAGCTGCTCGTCGACGTCGCCGCCACCGTGGAGTCCGGGCGGAGCAACCAGATGTCCCTCACCGTGGTCGCGGGGGGAGTGGTCATCACCGGGCGGCTCGCGCCGGAAGCCCTGTGGAGACAGCGCGTGTCGGAGGTCCTGACGGACTCGTCCCGGCTGGGCGAGTTCTCCGGCGTCTTCGCCCCCACCGCACGGAGGGACACGCCCCCCACCCACCTGCACTTCCACCTCGCCCGGATCCTCCAGGGGACGGTCGGCATGCCCGAGACCGGAGGGATGTACCGCGTCGCGATCGCGGACGTCAGCGCCTGGACCGTGGGGGACTTCAGCTACTCCGACAGCTGACGGCGAGGCTTACTGCCTGACTCCGGAGACCACCAGGAACGGCGGGTGGCCGGCCTCCGCCGGGTCGGCGCCGAGCAGCGCCGAGCGGTGGGTGAGCACGGGCTCGTGGACGTCCAGATCGGTGAAGCCGGCCTTGCCGAGCACGTCGAGGTACGCCTGGCAGGGCCAGTGGTGGTCGACCAGCTCCAGCGGAGCCCCGCCGCCCGGCCGCTCCCGGCGCGAGCGGCGCCGCTCGCCCTTGGTGTAGACGCGGCCGGGCTCGCCGCTGCGGAAGGTGGAGAACCGGATGCCGGCGGTGCGGGGGTTGGGGTCCAGGACGGCGAACCGGCCGCCGGGGCGCAGCACCCGGTGCGCCTCCGCGGCGATGTCGTGCAGGTCGGCGAAGTCTCCGGTGGTGGAGAAGACGAAGCAGGCCATGGCGGCGTCGACGGAGCCGTCGGCGACGAAGCCGAGCCCGCCGTCCTCGCTCAGCCGGTAGTCGATGCGCGGGTGCGCGCGCTTCTCGCGGGCGATCTCCAGCATGCGGGGCGCGATGTCGACGGCCACCACGCGCGCGTCGGAGGCCTCGACGACCCGGGTGGCGACCTTGCCGGGACCGCAGCCGTAGTCCAGGACCGTACGGACGGCGCAGGAGCCGATGCCGAGGGCGTGGAAGACGGCCGGGTAGCCGATGAGGCGCTCGGGGAGGTCGTCGTAGGACTCGAAGGCGTCGGCGTCGAGGGCTTCGGCCTTCGAGGAGAAGGCGTCGGCGGTCGGCTGCTCGGTTCCGCTGATCGTGCGAGAGGTCATGAGGTGGGGCCTTCCGGTGATGATCCACTTCGTCCGGAACGTACTGGTCGGGGGAGCCGCGGGACAGGGCCTGGGTGCCCCGCTCACCCGGGTGGGTCAACGGTGGCGGCCGCTGCCGGGCGCCCTGCCCGGCCTCGTGGGTTGATGAGAGGACTGTCGACGAGTCCGTTGATCGAAGGGGAAACTGTGGCGCTCCATGAGATGAAGGCCCCGAAGAGCGTCGCCGACGCGGCGACCGATGTGTTCGCTTCCGCACTCAGTGAGCGAGTGCTGCCGAAGCACCGGATGCCGGAGGAGTCGAACCTCCCGTCGGTCGTCTACGCGATGCTCCACAACGAGCTGCTGCTCGACGGCAACGCGTCGCAGAACCTGGCGACGTTCTGCACGACGTGGACGGACGACGAGGTCCGCAAGCTGATGAACGAGTGCCTCGACAAGAACATGATCGACAAGGACGAGTACCCGCAGACCGCCGAGATCGAGGCGCGGTGCGTGAACATCCTGGCCGATCTGTGGAACGCCCCCGGGAGCGCGTCCGGCGAGGGCTCGGCGCTCGGCTGCTCCACCACCGGCTCCAGCGAGGCCGCCATGCTCGGCGGCCTCGCCCTGAAGTGGCGGTGGCGGGAGAAGCGCCGTGCCGAGGGCAAGTCGACCGACCGGCCCAACCTCGTCTGCGGCCCCGTGCAGATCTGCTGGGACAAGTTCGCCCGCTACTTCGACGTGGAGCTGCGCCAGGTCCCGGTGGAGCCGGGCGCCACCGGCCTGCGCCCGCACCAGCTGAAGGACTACGTCGACGAGAACACCATCGGCGTCGTCGCGATCCTCGGCGTCACCTACACCTGCGACTACGAGCCGGTCGCCGAACTCGCCGCCGAACTCGACCGGATCCAGGCGGAGTCGGGCCTCGACGTCCCGATCCACGTCGACGCGGCGAGCGGCGGCTTCATCGCGCCCTTCCTCCACCGGGACCTCGTCTGGGACTTCCGGCTGCCGAGGGTCTCCTCCATCAACGCCTCCGGCCACAAGTTCGGCCTCGCGCCCCTCGGCGTGGGCTGGGCCGTGTGGCGCACCGCCGACCTCCTGCCGGAGGACCTCGTCTTCCGGGTGAACTACCTGGGCGGCGACATGCCGACGTTCGCCCTGAACTTCTCCCGTCCAGGCGGCGAGATCGTCGCCCAGTACTACAACTTCCTGCGCCTGGGCCGGGCCGGCTACCGGCGCGTCCAGGAGGCCTGCGCGCTGACCGCCCAGTACCTCGCCGGGAAGATCGAGGCGATGGGCCCGTTCACGCTGCTCTACGACGGGCAGGGCGCGCTGCCCGCGGTCTCGTACACGCTCGCCGACCCCGAGGGCGCGGGCTTCAGCCTGTACGACCTCTCCGACGAGCTCCGGATGCGCGGCTGGCAGGTCCCCTCCTACCCGCTGCCCCCCGACCGGCAGGAGACCGTCATCCAGCGCGTCATGATCCGCCACGGCATCGGCCGCGACGAGGTCGACCTGCTCGCGCAGGACATGGGCCGCGCCCTGGAGCGCCTGACGAAGGGCGTGCCGTCGGACGCCGACCGCGCGGGCTTCCACCACTGAGGTGCCCACACCGATCAGCTTTCGAGAAGCGCCGCAGCCGGGGCCGCCACTAGCGTGAAGTCCATGGACATCAGCATTCACACCAGCTCCCTCCCGCACGAAGACCCGGACGCCTCCCTGGCGTTCTACCGGGACGCCCTCGGCTTCGAGGTCCGCAGCGACGTCGGCCAGGGCAGGATGCGGTGGATCACGGTCGGCCCCGTGGGACAGCCGGAGACGTCCATCCTGCTGGCCCCGCCGGCCGTCGACCCCGGCATCACCGAGGACGAGCGCCGCACGATCCTCGAGATGATGGCCAAGGGCACGTACGGCTGGATCCTGCTGGCCACCCGGAACCTCGACGCCACCTTCGAGAAGGTCCGCGCCGCCGACGCCGAGGTCGTCCAGGAGCCGACGGAGCAGCCGTACGGGATCCGCGACTGCGCGTTCCGCGATCCCGCGGGCAACCTGATCCGCATCCAGGAACTCCGGTAGGGCCCCCATGTGCCACCCCGAATGGGCCAAGGCCCGCATCGCCGCGCAGCGCCAGTCGAACGGAACCGAGAGGGGCACCACCATGACCGCGAACGACAAGTCCTACGACGGCTTCACCGAGGACGAGCGCGCCGCGATGAAGGAGCACGCCAAGGAGATGAAGGCGTCCGCGCGCCGCGGCGCGAAGGCGGACACCGAGCCCGACGTGCTCGCGAAGATCGCCGAGATGGAGGACGCGGACCGCGTCCTCGCCGAGCGCGTCCACGCCCTCGTCAAGGAGAACGCCCCGGGCCTCACCGCGAAGCTCTGGTACGGCATGCCGGCCTACGCCCGGGACGGCAAGGTCGTCTGCCACTTCCAGAGCGCCGCGAAGTTCAAGTCCCGTTACGCCACGCTGGGGTTCAGCGACCAGGCCGCCCTCGACGAGGACACCCTCTGGCCCACCTCGTACGCCCTCACGAGCCTGACCCCGGCCACGGAGGAGCGCATCGCGGCGCTCCTGAAGCAGGCGGCGGGCTGACCTCGGAGGGGCCGGGTCCCTCAGTGCGGGCGGTGGGCGTGGACGTCCTGGTCGAGGTGCCAGGTGTGTCCGCCGTCGGCCGACCGTTCGTTGCGCCAGCGGAA
The DNA here is from genome assembly GCF_042889835.1 of Streptomyces sp. NPDC002463. Lineage (NCBI taxonomy): Bacteria > Bacillati > Actinomycetota > Actinomycetes > Kitasatosporales > Streptomycetaceae > Streptomyces > Streptomyces sp. NPDC002463. The sequence continues at coordinate 276,574 of NZ_JBIARL010000011.1, read as the reverse complement.
GGTGTCGGCGGTGATGTCGGCGAAGGTCCAGCGGACCAGGTCGCCGCCGACCGCGCGCTCCATGACGATCTCGTCGCCGATCTGCCGGGCGTACATCTGCACCACGTCGCCGCGGGCGGTCCCGTGGAAGGTGAACCGCCACAGCTGCAGGCGCGGGTCCCAGATCCGTACGCACAGACCGCACTCCTCGTCCGGGGCGCGCCCCTCGGACGGCAGATCGTCCTGCCCGGGCCACTGCCAGACGTCCACGACGGCCCGGCCCTCCAGGGCGTAGCCGAACTCCCAGGCGCCGAGGAGACGGCGGACCGGCGAGCCGTCGGCGGAGTAGTACGTGATCAGGGTCGACCACTGCCCCGCCAGGCGTCCGAACTGCTCCATCTCGGAGGCGTACCGGCGGTCGGGGCCGTCGGCGAGCAGCGTCTTCATACGGGCGTCTCCGTGGTGGCGAGAGGGGACAGGGAGGCGGCGAGGCAGTCGACGAGGGGAGCGGCGTACAGGCCGTGCGGGTCGCGCTCGGGGTCGTAGATGGCGACGTCGAGCCCGACGACCCGCCCGGTGCCGACGAGGCCCGCGACGAGTTCGGCGAGCCGGGGGAGGTCGAGGCCGGGGCGGCCGGGGGAGTCCACGGCGGGCAGCACGCGCTCGTCGAGCACGTCGAGGTCGAGGTGGAGCCAGACGCGGTCGAGCTCGCGCCGCATCAGACGGTGTTCGACCCGCTCGGCGAGGCCTGCGATCCCGATCTCCCGGACCTCCCGGGCGGTGAAGCGGACGACCGGGGGCTTGTGCTCGTCCGTACGGTCGCCGATCTGGATCACGTCCTCGTCGGCGACCAGCGGGCCGCCCACCACGGGCCAGTGGGTGAGGAGCAGTTCGCCGCGGCCGGTGGCCAGGGCCAGGTCCATGCCGGCGGCCGTGCCGAGGACCGCTCCGGCGTCGTGGTTGCCGGGGTGCCGGAAGTCGCTGTGCCCGTCGAGGTGGACCAGGCCGCAGCGCCCGTGGCGCCGGGCGCCCAGGAGGCAGCCGAGCAGGATGCTGCAGTCGCCGCCCACCACCAGCGGGAAGCGGGAGGCGGCGAGCGCGGCCCCGACGGCGTCGCCGAGCAGCAGGGTGTGTTCGCGGAGGGTCACCCCGTTGCGGATGCGGGTCGCCGGCTGGGGATCGACGTCGTAGGGCGGGCGGTCGAGCTCCACCACCCGGGCCGGCCGCAGCCGTGCCTCCAGGCCGGCCGAGAGCAGCGCGTCGGGGGCCCGCCAGGTGCCGGGCTCGCGCCCCGGCCCGGGCGGTCGCAGCCCGAGGTTCCAGGGCGCGGTGATGACCTCGACGGCGGTGGCCATGGCGTCTCCTCACATCCGGGGCGTCCATCCGGTGTTCCGTCCAGCATTCCAACCGGATAACATCAGTACACCGGTTGGATAGACGGGGGCAAGCTCAGGAGAGGCGGTGACGCGTGGCGGCAACGATCACGCCCCACACCTTCAGGCCACGTGACCTGGTGGGCGGGCACCTCGTCATCGACCTGCTGAACACGGTCACGGCGCGGGACGCGGAGCCGCTCGACTGGCTCGACGGATACCCCCGCCTCCTGGAATGGGCGGCCCTCACCGGCCACTTCGCACCCGAAGACCTCGCGACCCTGGGCCGCCTGGCGGAGTCCGGGCCGACGGGGGCCTCCGCGACGTCTGGGGCCTCCGGGGCCTCCGGGGCCTCCGCGATCTCCGGGCTCGCTTCGGCCTCCGGGCCCGCCGCGGCCGAGCAGGCCCTCGCCCGCGTCCGCGAGCTGCGCGAGGCCCTGCACGACCTGATCGCGGCACTCGTCCACGGCGAGGCGGCGCCCGAGGAGGCGGTGGAGCGGGTGGGGAGTCACTGGAAGAGCGCGGCCGCCGCCGCCCGCCTCACCGTCCACGAGGGCACGCCCGGGCTCCGGGTCACCGTCGAGACGTCAGGTCTCGACCGTCTCCACGACGAGATCGCCCTCCAGGCGCTCGACCTGGTCCGGGCGCTGCCCCGCGAACGCACCCGGGTCTGCCCGGGGCAGCGCTGCGGCTGGCTGTTCATCGACGGATCGAGGGCGGGCCGCCGCCGCTGGTGCGACATGGGCACGTGTGGAAACGCCGCCAAGGGGCGGACCCACTACCAGCGGAAGCGGGCCGCCGGGACGGGCCCGACTTGATGGAGTCTGAGCGTTTTCAGAGTGTCAGGGGTGCACTGTGGAACGGCCCCTGACGGGCTGGCATACTGCACGAGTAGCCCTTCGCGCATCCCCCGTCGCGAAGGGCTACATCTCTGCGACGTCACACACGGCCAGGGGACACCCCCGTGATCCCCCGGCCGTGTTTTTTGTAGTTAACAGTGACGTAGAGTGTTTACGCAAGCCCGGTACTTGCGCCGGTGCCTGATGCGAACAGTAGGTAAACAGGATGGACATCGGAGAAGAACGCACGCCCGAACTGCACTCTTTGCAGCAGAAGGTCGAGTACATGCTGGAGAAGACCTTCCCCGGCCAGAAGGTGTCCGGGCGCACCTTCGCCGAGCTGGTCAAGGAGCGCGGCGGCCACCTCTCCCACAGCTACTTCTCCAACATCCTGGCCGGCAAGGTCACCCAGCCCTCCGAGGAGATCCTCAAGGCGCTCGGTCTCGGCTTCGGCGTGGACTGGCGGTTCTTCAAGGAGGAGTCGGAGGTCGTCGGCGACGTGGTCGCCGGGCTCCAGTTCCTCGCGATGCGGCGGACCGGCGAGATCAGCGGCGTCGCGGGCCGGGGCGTCGACGACGACGGCCTCCCGGCGGAACTGCTCGAGTTCGCACTCTCCCTCCTGGCGGACACCAAGGCCAGACGGCAGCCCGACGAGGAACCGGAACGTTAGGGCACGCGCCTCCGAACGGACGTCCGGCGTTGGCTAAACTCGGCGAGCGCATGTCACACACGCGTGACGACGACCAAGAGGCCTCAATGTCCCTGCGCGAGCTGCGCAAAGAATGTGAAGCTGGCCTGGCCGACCTTCCGATACCCGCCCCCTTCACCATCGACGGCCTGGTGGCGAACATGGAGGCGGCCCGCGGCCGGACCATCGTCCTCCAGGAACTGCCCGAGCGACTGGCACGGGTCAACGCGGCCTGCGGCCTGCGCCTGAAGTCCGGCACCACCAGCTACGTGCTCTACCGCCGCCGCCCCACCGCGTACCAGACCCAGCACGTGATCCTGCACGAGCTGTGCCACGAGTGGTTCGACCACGGCACCAGCCTCGACGCGGACCGGCTCCGGGCGCTGCTGCCGGTCTTCGACACCTCGCTGATCACACGGGTGCTCTCCTCCGACACGGTCCAGGCCCGTGCCCAGTACGACACGCACGACGAGCGGATCGCCGAGTTCGGCGCGTCCCTCATCCCGCGCATGGCGAGGGACGTGACCAGCGACGACATGGTCGGACGGCTGGCCAACTCGCTGTCGCGGCCGGTCGCGCACCGACGCCCGGCGTTCTTCAGCCGCACGTTCTTCCGCCGCTCATAGCCCCCGCGTACTCGTAACCCCCGCGTACTCGTAGCCCCCCGCGCAAGAGAACACCCCCCACAGAACACCCGAGGAACCCACGTGACCGGACTCGACCTCGCCGGCTACCTCATAGCCGGCCTGATGACCGCCGTCGCCCTGTGGCGCATGCCGGCCGCACTCTGGGGCGACGAGGAGGACAAGCGGCGCCGCGCCCTGTGGGGCTGCTACGCAGGCTTCGCCGTGGCGCTGTGGACCAAGACGCAGGTGGTCCGCATCGGCCTCAACAACAGCGAGATCGTGGACCTCGCGGTGCTGATCAAGCACTACACGTCCACCATCGCCATCCTGGCGATCCTCAGCTACATCGTCGCCATCTACGGCCACTTCCCCGAGGGCGGGGCCATCCCGCGCCACGTCCGGTTCGCCCGGGTCGTCCAGCGGGTGGCGACCAAGGCCTCCGTGGCCACGCTCATCCTCCTCACCGTGCTCTTCTTCACGGTCGTGGACCGCTCGGTCCCCGCGGACCGGTTCGTGGCCGAACACGCCGGCGAGTGGGGCGCCACGCTCTACATGACCGTCTTCTACCTGTACCTGGGCGCCGCGTCCGCCGTCTGCGCCTACCAGTGGGCCCTCGCCACGATCGACGCCAAGCTGCTCCACCTGCGGCTCGGCCTCGGCATGATGACCTTCGCGATGTTCATCGGCGTCGGCTACACCCTCAGCCGGACCCTTTTCCTGTGGATCAGCGTCGCCGACAAGCCCAGCGAGGGCTTCGCGCTGACCTTCGACGAGGCCACCGAGGCCGCCCAGCTGGTCCTCTTCGCCTTCTTCGCCGTCGGCGCCTCCCTCCCCGCCTTCAGCAAGGGCTGGCGGCGGGCCCGGCTGTGGCGGGCCCAGGTGAACCTGCACCCCCTGTGGCGCGAGCTGATGACGGCCTTCCCCGACCAGCCCTTCGCCCCGCCGGCCTCGCTCGCCCGGGAGCTGACCCGCTTCGACACCCCCGCCGACCTGCGCGTCGACCGCTGGGCGGCCGACATCGCGGACGCGGTCGAGAAGCTGCGCCACTACGTGCCCGACAGCCTGCTGGCCGCCGCCAAGGAGGCCGCGGCGGGCGAGGACCCCGGGAGGGCCGGCTCGCTCGCCGACGCCTACTGGATCAAGGCGGCCCTGGCCGCCAAGGCCGAGGGCGCGCCCGCCGGGAAGGCCGCAGCCTTCGAGACGAAGCACGCCACCGACCAGGACGGCGAGGTCGCCTGGCTGGTACGGGTGGCCGCCGCGTACAAGGCGATCCCGGAGCAGCGGACCCGCGCCGTCCTGCGGTCGAGCCTGGAGGGCGGCGCGTGAACCGCACGGCCCGCGTCGTCACCGACGTCCTCCAGCCCCGCAACGTCCTGCTCGCGGGCATGCTCGGGATAGGCCTGGCGGCCGCGTCCGGCCACTGGACCGGCCTGCTGTGGGGCCTGCTCGGCGCCCTGTGCGCCGGGCTGATCCCGGCCGGCTACATCGAATGGGAGCGCAAGCGGGGCACCTGGGGCGACCGCCACGTGGTCGACCGCACGCAGCGGGCGCCGATCTTCTTCGTCATCCTCGGCTCCATCGGCACGGGTTCGCTGGTCATGCTCCTGGGCGGGGCCCCGACGGCCATCCTGGTCGCGATGCTGGCCCTGTGGGTGATGACGATCGGCCTGCTCGCCGTGAACACCGTCTGGAAGATCTCGGTGGACTCCGCGGTGGCCTCGGCGGTCGTGGCCCTCCTGGCCGCGGTCCACTCGCCGTGGTGGCTGCTCGCGTACGCCCTCACGGCCGCCGTGTGCTGGTCCCGGGTCGCGCTGACGTACCACACGGTGGCGCAGACGCTCGCGGGAGCGGCACTGGGCGCGGCGACGGCGGGCGCGTTCCTCTTCGTCTGACCGATCGCGCGCGACCGAGCTCCCGGCAGGGAGCGGGTGTCGTCCAACACCCCGCATTATGCTGCGAGTTCACGCATCGACGGGGGAAGGGGACGCCATGGCGGAGGCGTTGGTACTGGGCGGCGGGGGAGTCGCAGGGATCGCCTGGATCACGGGGCTGTTGGCGGGACTGGCCGACGCGGGTCGGTCCCGCCTCACGGAGGCCGACCTGATCATCGGGACCTCCGCGGGATCGACCGTCGCCGCGCAGCTCGTGAGCGGGCTGAGCCTGGAGGAGCTGTACGCCCGGCAGACCGAACCCGAGCTGCAGGCCACGGAGATCATGGCCGGTGTGGACCTGGTGAGCTTCGGCACGCGGATCGCCGACGTGCTGAAGGACGCCACGACCGGACCGGAGATCCGGCGCGCCGTGGGCAGGTTCGCGCTCGGCGCGGAGACCGTGCCGGAGCACGAGCGGCGCGCGGTGATCGAGTCGCGGCTGCCTTCGCACGAGTGGCCCGCTCGCGCGCTGAAGATCGTCGCGGTGGACGCCGAGAGCGGGGAACCGCGGGTCTTCGACAGCGCGTCGGGCGTGAGCCTGGTCGACGCCGTCACGGCGAGCTGCGCGGTGCCGGGCGTGTGGCCGCCCGTCACGATCGACGGGCGACGGTACGTGGACGGCGGCGTCCGCGCGGGTGAGAACGCCGACTACGCCGCCGGCTCGTCCCGGGTGCTGGTGATCGCGCCCCTGGAGGGGGTCGAGCTCCTCCCGAGCGAGAAGCCGCTGGCCGAGGCGGTCGAGGAGCTGCGGGCGGCCGGAGCCGAGGTCGTGGTCGTCGGCCCGGACGAGGCGTCCCTGGCCGCGATCGGCGCGAATCCCCTGGACCCGTCCACCCGTAGGCCGGCCGCCGAAGCGGGCCGCGCGCAGGGGCGCGGGCTGAAGATCGCGTGGGGCGAGGCGTAGGGGACAGCACTGCGGGCTGTGGCTCCGCACGGGGAGCCACGGCCCGCGGCGTGCTCGGTGCTCGAATAATGCGTTGACTCCCTCGGAGGCGTCCGGTTGGCTCAAGCGGTCGTTCCGATGTCGTTCTGGGCCCGTGTGCCCTGGAAAAGGGTGTTGATGTCCCGGCTCGCGCCGAGTGCGCCTCGCCGCACCGCGTAACCGTCCGTCGGTTTCCGCCGTCCGTTCCTCCGGGCGGCTGCCGGACGTGCCATCCGGTGCGCTGACCTGCCTGTCCGCCGGCCCTCGGCGCGATCGGGCTGCCCTCTGACGAGGCCGCTCGGCCTGCTCTTGCTGTCCTGACCGACTTCCCAGCAAGGAGCACCCGGGTGTCCAGCCACACCTCTCCCACCACCGACACTCTCCGCCTCGGCACCTTCGCCTGCGCGTGGTGCGGCCTGACCGCGTCCACGCACGCCGCTGACGGCGCGCTGCGCAACCACTGCCCGTCCTGCCTGCGTTCCCGGCATGTCCTCGACCACGTCGAGGGCGGTCGGAGCGACTGCGAGGGCCGGATGTCCCCGATCGCCGTCGCCGTGCTCCGCACCGGCGACTGGAGGGTGATCCACCGCTGCGTACGCTGCGACGAGCTCACCTCGAACCCGGTGTGCGCCGACGACAACCAGCTCGTCCTGATGCGCATGGCGGTCCGCCCGCTGGCCCAACCCCCTTTCCCGCTCGAAGCGTTCGGAACCCTCTGACCGCCCGGCAGGAAAGGAGCACGGTCATGTCACGCAACAACCACGGCAGCCGCGGGCGGCGGCGTCCGCAACGGCACAAGGACGTCCTGCACACCCAGGGCGGGCACCGGGCCCACGACTTCCGGTGCACGTCCTGCCGGCTCGACGTGTCCCTGGACGCACCCGGCACCGCGCACCGCAACCACTGCCCGAACTGCCTGGCGAGCCTGCACGTCGACCGGAGGATCCCCGGCGACCGCGACGCGGACTGCCGCGGCCGGATGGAGGCGCTGGGCATGTCCGTACGTGACGACGGCGAGTGGCTGATCATCCACCAGTGCGTCTCCTGCGGCGAACTCAGCGCCAACCGCATCGCGGGTGACGACAACCCGCTCGCCCTGGTCCGCCTCGCCCTCAGACCCCTCGCCGACCCCAAGGCCGCCGACCGCGCTCTGCGCAGCCTGTGAGCCGCCCCCACATTTCTCACGAGACGATTGATGCGGAAGGACGACGGGGCGCCTGTTCTCGCGTTTTGGGGCGTCCGGTTCCGGTTGGCTGAAAAACCGGCGTCGGCGTTTCATGAATCCGATTCCTGATTGGCCAGCCTCGGGGCGAGGTGGCCAGGTGCTGCCTATTCACTGAAATCGCCGTTCTCGCTCTGCCTCGGAACCCCGAGCAGAAGGAGAGGCTCACGAGTGGATGACGGGAAGCGCACGGAATGACAGACGACGCGGACACCCGGCTGCAGACCTCCGCGCGTGGCTGGCTGACCCTCCAACTCGCCACGCTGGGCTTCGCGGGCCTGTGCGGGGCGCTCAAGAGCGGCGGTACGGGCGGCTCGGGCGCTCCGCGCGCCGTGGAGGCGGCGGCCGGGGTCCTCGTGCTGCTCGCCCTCGGTGTCGCCTGCGCGGCGACGTACCTCGTGGCGCGGATCGCCTGGCCGGTGCACGCACCGCAGACGGCGGACGCGGTACGGGCCGGGCGGCGGCTCCGCCTCGGCATCGGCCTCACCTTCCTCGCGGTGCTCCTGGTCGCGGTCGCGGCCAGCACGGCGTGGTGGCCGCAGGAAGGGACCCCGCAGGCGGGGACGGAGGCGGGGGCACTGGCCGAGGTCTCCACCACCGCGGGCACCTGGTGCGGCACCCTGCGGCCGAGCGGCGGCGACGTCCCGGGCCTGGAGGTCACGGACGGCGGGCGGACGGTGGACATCCCGCTGGGCGAGGTGACGGCACTCCGCCCGGTCGGCACCTGCGGCACATGACGCGACGAGGCCGCTCCGCCCGGGTGTGATCCAGTTCACGCCGGCAGGGGCGATGAGTTCCACTCCCTGCCGTCGGTCATATGGGCGACAACACCGAAGCGAGGAAGGCCCCGCCATGACCGACATGCTCACCGCGCCCCGTCACGTTCTTTCCGCCGCGCCCGCGTCGCGACGGGCCGTGGTCAGCGGCGTGGTGGCGGGCCCGCTGTTCCTGGCGGCCGGTCTCGCCCAGGGGTTCGCGCGGGACGGCTTCGACTTCACGCGGAACGCGATCAGCCAGCTCGCCCTCGGTGAGGCGGGCTGGATCCAGACGGCGAGCTTCGTGCTGACCGGAGCGCTGCTGATCGCCGGCGCGACGGCGCTGCGGCGGACGCTGCGCGGCGGCCCGGGCGGGACGTGGGGCCCGGCCCTGGTCGGCGTCTTCGCCGTCTCCTTCTGGATCGCGGGCGCGTTCCCGGCGGACGCCGGTGCGGGCTTTCCGGCCGGGGCGCCGGAGGAGACGGTGATGAGCGGGCACGGCGCCGTCCACATGTTCGGCGGAATGATCGGCTACCTGGCCCTGTGCGCCGCGTTCGCCGTCCTGGGCCGCCCGCTGGCGGCCCGCGGCCTGCGGGGCTGGGCCGTCGCGTCCCGCGTCGTGCCCGTGGTCGTCCTCGCCGGTTTCATGGCATCGGCCGCCTCGGTCCTGGCGTTCACCGCCGGCGCCGGCCTCGGCCTGCTGTGGCTGAGCGCGGTGACGGCGCGCCTGACCGACCGCTAGCCGACCGCCGTTCTCTCCGGCATCATCGCCACCATCAAGATCATCACCATACGAAACGGGGCATCATGACCGACGCCGTGAAGGGTCCTGCCAGCTACTTCCCCTCCATCGAGAAGAAGTACGGCCGTCCGATCGCCGAGTGGAAGGACCTCATCCGCTCCTCCCCGCTGACCAAGCACATGGAGCTGGTCGACTGGCTCAAGTCCGAACACGGCCTCGGCCACGGCCACGCCAACGCCCTCGTGGCCCACACCCTCGCCGAGGACAGCGGCAAGTGATCCCTGGATCGGCGGTACGGAACACGGAGCCGTGCGTGCTCGCCGGGTGGCCCGGTCGGATCGCAGGGAATTGCCCTGTGTGAGAGATCAACTGCGCACTAGCGTAGGCGAAATGACAACAAGACCTACTTCGGCCGACCGGCCCGTGTCCGTGTCTCTGGCCGAGGCGCCGATGCGTCAGGCCCGTAACTCCGCCGCCCTCTGGATCGCGACCGGCCGGTCCCGGGGACATGAGGTCATCCGGCGCCGCGGGTTCGTCGCGGTCGAGGGCGACGAGCGCGCCGGTACGCGGATCCTGATCCAGGAGCCGGACCTCGACCCGGGCGAACTGGCCGAGTTGAGCGAGCTGGTACGCCGTGCCGCGGGTCCGGTGAACGCCGAGGACCCGTTCGGCTCGACCGACCTGAGCCACCTGGGCATGCGCAACTGGCAGATGCCGGTCATGCTGCGCGGGCCGGGGCCCGTCGGCGAACCGGCCCTCGACGTGATCCGGGTGAAGCAGCCCGAGGACCTCCAGGCGGCGGAGCGGATCGTGATCGAGGGCTTCGAGCTGGACGGATTCGAGCCCTACCGCCCCGGCGAGCTGTTCCCGACGGCGTTCGTCGAGCAGCCTGGCGTGGACGTGTTCCTCGCCCTGTGCGACGGCGTGGCCGCGGGGGCCTGCGTCAGTGTCGTGGACGACGGCATCGGCAGCCACTACTGGGTCGGCACGTCGCCGGCCTTCCGGTCGCGCGGCGTGGGGCGAGCCGTCATGCTCGGCTCCCTCGCCCACCTGACGGACCTCCCGCTCACCCTCACCGCCTCGAAGCTGGGCAGGCCGCTGTACGAGTCGCTGGGCTACACCGTCGCGGCGCCCTCGACCTGGTGGGCGTCTGTTCCCGTGACACCGTCGCGGTAGGGCGCGGAGTGACTGCGATCGAACGCCTGTGGGGAGGCTTCGAGCTTCCCGTCAGGGACGCACTCCACCACGCCGACGGGCACTCCTACGACGTGGTCCTCGACCCCGGCGCACCGAGTGGCTTCACGGTGCTCGCCCCCTTCGACCTCGAAGAGCTGCCGGCAGGCGATCCGTCCTGGGTGTCTTCGGTGGACGGGCTCGTCGCTGCCGACCTGGGCGAGAAGGGGCTGCTGTGGGGCGGCGAGGGTTCGTACGGATCGGAGGGGTTCATCGCGCGTCTGACCGCTGACCGTGCGCTGGTGTGGGCGATGTTCTTCATGGAATCCAATCCATTCGATCGGATTCGGCTGTCGGGAAGCACGGCGACCTTCAGCTCGACCTCGGGGTGCGAGATCGCAGTCCACATCGACGATCCGCGAACTCCCGTCCCCGGACCCGTACCGAACCGAACGGCGTAGGGGTCACGTCCCCACCCCTCCGGAGGGCAATGACGAAGCCCCAGGTCGCTGACCCGGGGCTTCGTGCGAAGAGCGGAGGACGGCTTTCCGGGCTTCGTGGCGCCCGCGTCGAGTGGGCCCGGTCATCGAGCCGTCATGTGCACGATCTCCTTGGCGACCGTCCTGACACCGGACACCAGGTGGAGAACGGCTCCGCTCGCCAGGACCAAGGTGCCGAACAGGATCCAGCCGCCAGGGCCGGTGTCCGCCTGGAAGTCCGAACCGTCCGAACCGGGGTTGCCGCCGGTCGGGGCCCGCAGCATCTCCCTGGCGATGTGTGCCGCGCCGACCGCGGCATGGGCGGCTGTGGCCAGCGCCATGCCTGCGACGCCGATGACGAGCCAGTCCGCTCGTCCGAGCTCATCCATCGTCCTCGCCTCCTCGCCTCCGGATCTCCGCGCCTGCTCAGGCGACCTGCCCTCGCCTCCGTTCCTCGGTGCGGCGCACTCGGGGCCGCCAGCGGCCGGAAGGGCAGATCAGGGGGCCGATGGGCCCAATCGACCCGTGCCGATCAGTCCCGCTCGGCACAGTGCGCTCGATCGAGCCCCGGTCGGCGTCAGTGCTTCAGCAGCAGCTTGAAGCCGACGATCAGCAGGCCGAGCAGCAAGTTGACCGTGGCGGTGACGGCTACCTGGCGCCACGAGGCTCCGATCCGGTGGGCGGCTGCCGCGGACCAGCCGATCTGACCGGCGATCGCGACTCCGAGCGCCAGCCAGAGGGTGCCGGGCATGTCCAGACCCAGGAGCGGACTGACCGCCACTGCCACGGCGGGCGGGATCGCCGCCTTGAGGATCGGCCACTCGTCGCGGCAGGCGCGCAGCACGATCCGGCGGGTCGGGGACCGCTGCGCCAGCCGCTCACCGAACAGCGTCGCGTGCACGTGCGCGATCCAGAACACCGCGCCGGTGAGCAGAAGGAGCGCGATGAGCTCCAGGCGCGGAAACCGGCCCAGACTGCCGGCGCCGACGATGACGGAGGCCGCGAGCATGGACCCGTAGACGGCGCCGGTGTAGTCGGCGTGCTCACGACGCTCCGCCCTCCGGGCCGCGACGTCCTCGGTTCGGCGCATTCCGGCCTCCAGCAGGTTTCCGACCGCCGAATCCGCGGTGCCATCGACAGAACCTCCCTCCAGCATGGAAGCCCGTCGGAGAACCCGCCCGCCGCGCGGTGCGGCGGCAGAACGCCCGATCGGTGCGGCAAGCCGAGAGAACGACGAAGGCCCTGGCCTCCGACCGGGGCCTTCGCCCAAGAGCGGATGACGGGAATCGAACCCGCGCCATGAGGAGGGGCAGGCGCCGCTGCTGCTTCTGGACACCACGAGCGGCGCCCTGGCGGGCATGGTGCCGAATTCTGTCCCGCACCCGGTACCCGTAGGCGGTCAGCCGTCCGGGGGCTCGGGACGCGCCGCTTCCTCGCGTGTTCGGTGCCACGCGATCAGTCGTCGGGCGGGGCTTCCGCTTCCTGGAGTCTCTCGGCGATGTCATCGGCCCACTCCTGAGCCCACCGGCGCAGTTCGACGGTCTGGTGGTCGTCGAGTCCGTACGCGGCGAATTCGGTGTCGTCGATCCAGTCCGCCCCGGCGAGCCGGGCCTGAAGGTCGGAGAGGTCGAAACTGTCGCGGGCGTGGCGGCGGCCGAGTTCTTCGAGCTCGGCGTGGCTCCAGCGGTCAGCGGCCGCCCGGACGTCGATCAGGTCTCGGGCCAGGCCCCGGTCCGTCAGCGCACGGACCTTCGTACCCACCACGTCCTCCAGCGAGAGCACCAGCCCATGCTCGGTCTTCACCGGCGGACGCCAGAGTGCTTCCTTGAGGACGTCGACCTCGCACTCCTCGCCGGTGGCGGTGTCGGTGACGATCAGCCGCGCGGGACAGTGGATCGGTCTCCAACGTCTCTACCCGCCAGCCGCGTTGTTCCAGCCCGGCGCGCACGGCGGCGGCGATCTTCTCCATCGGCTCCGGGTTCTCGGTGGCGACGTCGAGGTCCTTGCTGAGCCGGTTGACCAGTCCGTGCGCCTGGACGGCGTAGCCATCCGTGAGCACGAGCGGGTAGGCGTCGCCCACGGCGAGGACATCCGCGAGGAGCCGCCGGTGCAGTTCCGTGAGATTCACGCAGCAGCCTGGGCGTCGGAGGGCAGTTCGTCGAAGGCGTTCTCCCAGACGTCACGGATGTCCCGGCTGATCAGCGTGCGCAGGACGGGCCACATGGCGACGAGCAGTTCCCGGTTCAGGTGACGGACCAGGTCAGCATGCTGTCCCTCGGCCAGGACGATCCGGTAACAGCTCATCCGCAAGCGGGGCTGGTCGAGATCGAACCGGGACAGGCCGGACCACGCGAGATGCAGCGGAAGGTCGACGTGACCGTGGGCGGGGCCGACGAGCTCCGAGAGCTCGGCAGGAAGCCGTCGGGCGAATCTGGTGCGGCGGAGCTCGGGGACGCTGGGCGTGGCTGCCATGCCTTGATTATTCCGCAGGAGGGGGGACGGCCGGGTGATTCCGGTACAGGGAACCCCCGGCTCAGAGCTTCTACCGGCCGCAGCGGTGGTGATGACGGCATAGGTACAGGTCAGAGGGCTCATGCGGGACCTCCGGCGAGACGACGCGGGGTTCATGCCCTCCGCGTGCCCCACCTCGCGGGACTGAAGGGCGTGCGGGCAGCGACACTCGTCTGTCGACAAACAAGCCCAGGTCGCTGACCTGGGGCTTCGTCCAAGAGCGGATGACGGGAACCGAACCCGCGCCATAAGCTTGGGAATCACCCGGCGCTTGGGCCAGTGTGCGGCGCTGACCTGCGAAGACGTGAGGTGTGGCAGTGTTCCGCCTCCTCCGCCCGCCCTCCTTTGCGACCGCTGTTCACCGCCCCTGCCGGCACGTTGTGGCACGGCTCGTGTCCGCCTCCGGTGTCAGGCGTCCGGGCGCCCGCCGAGGATCTCGCGGGCCCGCAGGCCGGCCTGGAAGCGGGACCGGGCGTCCAGGGCGGTCATGAGGGCGGCGACCCGTCGGCGGTAGGTCCGCAGGGACACTCCCAGCCGGCGCGACGCGGCCTCGTCCGTATGACCGGCCGCCAGGGCCCGCAAGACGGCCCGCTCGGTGTCACCGAGACGGGGGAACGGCGTACGGCGGTACGCGGCGAGGTCCGTCGAGGTCTCCCAGGCCGTCTCGAACAGGGCCCGCACCCCTGCCACCACGTCCGGCTCCTGGACGACGCTGTACGTACGAGGTTCTCCCGTAACGGACCGCGGGGCCGCCAGTACGGCGAGCCGCCGGTCGACGACGATCACCTCGTGGGCCGCGGGCGCGGGCGAGATCCGGACCTCCGCGCCGGCCTCGCCGAGGCGCCCCAGCAACTCCTGACCACCGGGGTCCCGGAAGACGCCGGGGCCGTACAACTTGCGCACCACGAGGCCCGGCGGGAGCGCGCGACGCGCGCGAGGGGCGGCGGCCGACCACGTCCCGGTCTCTCCGGCGGCGCAGAGGAACTCTCGCCGCACCCCCTCGAACAGGGCGCCCGCCCGCCGCGCCAGCTCGGCCTCGCCCCGCAGCGTCACGATGCCTTTCGCCGTCATGGCACCAACCTGCCAGTCGTTGGCCCCCGGTACGAGGCTTCCCGAGGATCTGGAGGCATGACCACGACCCGTGAGAACCCGCCCGCCGCCTTCCTCCTCGGCGGAGACCTCCCCGTCGCCCGCATGGGCTTCGGTGCCATGCGGCTTCCGGCCAGGGAGATCGCCGGACCCGCGAACGACCCCGAGACGTCGGCGGCCGTGCTGAGGCGGGCCGTCGAACTCGGGGTGAACCACATCGACACCGCCTGGTTCTATTTCCACGGCGGGCTCTCGGCCAACGGCCTGATCCGCCGCGTCCTGCACCCCTATCCCGAGGATCTGGTCCTGGCGGCCAAGGTCGGCCCGGTCCGCCACCCGGACGGCAGCTGGGGTGCCCCGGCCGGCCCCCGGGAACTCGTCGCCGGCGTCCACCGCACACTGCGGGAACTCGGCCTGGACCGCCTCGACCTCGTCTATCTGCGGCTCCACGAGGACGACGACGAGACGGTGGCCGAACGCTTCGGCGCGCTCGCCGCCCTACGGGAGGCGGGGCTGATCCGGCACCTCGGCCTCAGCAACACGACCACCGGGCAGCTCGCCGCTGCGCAGCGGATCGCCCCGGTGTCGGCGGTGCAGAACATGTACGGCCTCTTCCACCGCCGGCACTCGGAGGTCCTCGACGCCTGCACCCGGCAGGGCATCGCGTTCGTGCCGTTCTTCTCCCTGGAAACCCTGGGCCGTCCCGAACCGGCCGAGCCGCTCACCCGTATCGCCGCCCGGCACGAAGTGACCACGGCGCAGGTCAAGCTCGCCTGGATGCTGGCCAGGTCACCGGTCGTCCTCGCGATCCCCGGCACTTCCTCGGTGGCCCACGTGGAGGACAACATCGCGGCGGCCGAACTGCTTCTCGACCCGGAGGACTTCGACGCTCTGGACACTTCGTCGACCGGAGTGGCGGGTCGGAACAACGACGAAGCCCCAGGCCGCTGACCTGGGGCTTCGTGGAAGAGCGGATGACGGGAATCGAACCCGCGCTATAAGCTTGGGAAGCTCATGTTCTACCATTAAACTACATCCGCACAGCGGACGGATGATCCGTTCCGCATCGTTGCACACTGTACCCCATGCGCCACTTGAGGCGAAGCTCCCGCCGTGGCGTGTGCTGGGGGTGCCCCCTTCATCCCCTAATGTGGCTGATCGTCCACCACACGTGTAGGGGAAGGGACTTGATGGCTTCGATGGAGCGCACCGTCGTCCGTTGTGCCGAAGGGCATGTGTTCAGTACCGCCTCGTTCCCGCTTCAGCAGCTCGGTGCCGGGCGGATCGGGCCCGGGCGGCTCATCCGGTGTCCGCGGTGTGCGCGGTTGCGGCATGCGGTGCCGGTGGAGGCCGGGCGGCGCTGAGCCGTGAGGTGCCGGGGCGCGGGTGCCTGCCGATTGGGGCAGGTCCGCGCCCTCTGCGTATCGTGGGGGACGTGCTTCTCTCAGACAAGGACATCCGGGCCGAGATCGATGCCGGGCGGGTGCGCATCGACCCGTACGACGAATCCATGGTGCAGCCCTCGAGCATCGACGTGAGGCTTGACCGCTTCTTCCGGGTGTTCGAGAACCACCGCTACCCGCACATCGACCCCGCCGTCGAGCAGCTCGACCTGACGCGTGAGGTCGAGCCGGAGGGCGACGAGGCGTTCATCCTGCACCCGGGCGAGTTCGTCCTGGCCTCGACGTACGAGGTCATCACCCTGCCGGACGACATCGCCTCGCGGCTTGAGGGGAAGAGTTCCCTCGGGCGGCTCGGGCTGGTCACGCACTCGACCGCCGGGTTCATCGACCCCGGTTTCTCGGGGCACGTGACCCTGGAGCTGTCGAACCTCGCCACCCTGCCGATCAAGCTCTGGCCGGGGATGAAGATCGGCCAGCTGTGCATGTTCCGGCTGAGCTCGCCCGCCGAGTTCCCGTACGGGAGCGAGCGGTACGGCTCGCGGTACCAGGGTCAGCGGGGGCCGACGGCCTCCCGCTCCTACATGAACTTCCATCGGACCCAGGTGTGAGGCGGTCGCAGGCATGAGTGAGGTACGCGAGAACCTGACGTACGAGGGCTTCGGCACCGCCGTCCGCGAGCTGGCGCAGACCATCGCCGACGACGGCTACGAGCCCGACATCGTGCTCTCCATCGCCCGCGGCGGCGTCTTCGTCGCCGGCGGTCTGGCGTACGCGCTGGACTGCAAGAACATCCACCTCGTGAACGTCGAGTTCTACACCGGGGTGGGCACCACCCTGGAGATGCCGGTCATGCTGGCGCCCGTGCCGGACGCGATCGACTTCTCCGACAAGAAGGTCCTGATCACGGACGACGTCGCCGACACCGGCAAGACGCTCAAGCTCGTCCACGACTTCTGCGTCGACCACGTCGCCGAGGTCCGCTCCGCGGTCATCTACGAGAAGTCCCACTCCCTCGTGAAGTGCGAGTACGTGTGGAAGAAGACCGACGAGTGGATCAATTTCCCCTGGTCGGTCGAGCCGCCCGTCGTGAAGCGTGAGGGTCAGGTTCTCGACGCCTGAGCCGCCCCGTGAGCATGAGAAGGGCCCCCGCCGGGTTCGGCGGGGGCCCTTCTCGTGCGTCGGTACGTCCGTGCGTCGTTTACAGCGTGCCCAGCTTGATCAGGCTCAGCAGGGCCACCAGCTGGATGGCCGAGGCGCCCAGGGCCTTCGGCCAGGGGAGGTCGTGGGAGCGGCTCACCATGATGGTGAGGAGCGCGCCCGTCGCCAGCCAGGTCGCCCAGCCGAGGATCTGCACCAGGCCGTTCTCGCCGCCCAGGAAGAGCGCGAAGACCAGGCGCGGCGCGTCCGTGATCGACATGATCAGCATCGAGAGGCCGACCGTGGGCTGCCAGGCCCCGTCGCCGCCGAGCTGGCGCGCCAGGGTGTGCGTGACCGCGCCCAGGATCAGGCCGCCGAGCACGAAGCCGAGGGCGGTCATCAGGACGTACGGGACCGTCGTCGAGATCGTCGCGTTGAGCGCCTCTTCGCGGGCCTTGTCGAAGCCGAAGATCGCGAGGAGCCCGTAGAGGAACGTGACGCTCAGCGCCGGGCCCCAGACCGCGTGGTCCCGCATCTGGAGGAACGTGTCCGCCGGGCGGAACACGATGCCGCTCAGGAGCTGCTTCCAGGGCAGCCGGGGGCCCGTCGGGACGGGAGGTGCCTGGTAGCCGCCGGCCTGGGCGTACGGGTCGTCGACGCTGAACATCTGGGTGTGGCCCGGGTTGTTCGCCGCCGCGTGCTGCTGCTGGTGGTGCTGGTGCGGGTCGCCGAAGTACTCGGGCTCCCCGTACGCCTGCCCCTGCTGCCCGTACGACTGCCCCTGCGGCGGCTGCTGCCACTGCTGCTGCGGGTACGGCGGCGGGGCCGCGTTGTACCCGTACGGCGCCTGCTGCGGTTGTTGTTGCGGGGGGCGGTTGTCCCGGCCGCGTCCGTTCCTGAATCCAGCCACGCCTTGAACGTACCCGGTGACGCCGTACGGGCGCTCCCCAGGCCGGACCTTGCCACCGACCTGTGACATCCCCTAGGGGTCCCCTGACGCACGCGAAGGGCCGCCCCGCGTTCTCACGCGGGGCGGCCCTTTCGGCAGTGCGGGATCAGACCGCCGGCTCCGGCTCCTCGGTCGCCGGCTGCTCCTCCGGCTCGACCGGGGTCTTCACCGAGTCGAGGAGGAGCTGGGCGACGTCGACGACCGTGACCGACTCCTTGGCCTTGCCCTCGTTCTTCTTGCCGTTCACGGAGTCCGTGAGCATGACGAGGCAGAACGGGCAGGCCGTCGAGACGATGTCCGGGTTGAGGGACAGGGCCTCGTCGACGCGCTCGTTGTTGATGCGCTTGCCGATCCGCTCCTCCATCCACATCCGCGCGCCGCCGGCGCCGCAGCAGAAGCCGCGCTCCTTGTGGCGGTGCATCTCCTGCTGGCGCAGGCCCGGGACGGCGGACATGATCTCGCGCGGCGGCGTGTAGACCTTGTTGTGACGGCCCAGGTAGCACGGGTCGTGGTACGTGATGAGGCCCTCGACCGGGGTCACCGGGATCAGCTTGCCCTCGTCGATGAGGTGCTGGAGCAGCTGGGTGTGGTGGATGACCTCGTACTCGCCGCCGAGCTGCGGGTACTCGTTGGCGATGGTGTTGAAGCAGTGCGGGCAGGTCGAGACGATCTTCTTCGCCGACTTCGGCTTCTTCGTCGACTCGTCCTCGTCGTCCTCGCCGAACGCCATGTTCAGCATCGCGACGTTCTCGGCGCCCAGCTGCTGGAACAGCGGCTCGTTGCCCAGACGGCGCGGGGAGTCACCGGTGCACTTCTCCTCGCCGCCCATGATCGCGAACTTGACGCCCGCGATGTGCAGCAGCTCGGCGAAGGCCTTGGTGGTCTTCTTGGCGCGGTCCTCCAGGGCGCCGGCGCAGCCGACCCAGTAGAGGTAGTCGACCTCGGTGAGGTCCTCGACGTCCTTGCCGACGATCGGGACCTCGAAGTCGACCTCCTTGGTCCACTCGACGCGCTGCTTCTTCGCCAGGCCCCAGGGGTTGCCCTTCTTCTCCAGGTTCTTGAGCATCGTGCCCGCCTCGGACGGGAACGCGGACTCGATCATCACCTGGTAGCGGCGCATGTCGACGATGTGGTCGATGTGCTCGATGTCGACCGGGCACTGCTCGACGCAGGCGCCGCAGGTGGTGCAGGACCACAGGACGTCGGGGTCGATGACGCCGTTCTCCTCGGCGGTGCCGATGAGGGGGCGCTCGGCCTCGGCCAGGGCGGAGGCGGGGACGTCCTTCAGCTGCTCCTCGGACGCCTTCTCGTTGCCCTCCATGTCCTTGCCGCCGCCCGCGAGCAGGTACGGCGCCTTGGCGTGGGCGTGGTCCCGGAGGGACATGATCAGGAGCTTGGGGGAGAGCGGCTTGCCCGTGTTCCAGGCGGGGCACTGCGACTGGCAGCGGCCGCACTCGGTGCAGGTGGAGAAGTCGAGGATGCCCTTCCAGGAGAACTGCTCGACCTGGGAGACGCCGAAGACGGCGTCCTCGGCCGGGTCCTCCCAGTCGATCTCCTTGCCGGCCGTCGTCATCGGCTGGAGCGCGCCCAGGGCGGTGGAGCCGTCGGCGTTGCGCTTGAACCAGATGTTCGGGAAGCCGAGGAAGCGGTGCCAGGCGACGCCCATGTTGGTGTTGAGCGAGACCGTGATCATCCAGGTGAAGGACGTGACGATCTTGAGGCAGGCGAAGAAGTAGGTGAGGTACTGGATCGTGCTGAGGTCCAGGCCGTCGAGCAGCGCGATCAGCGGGTACGAGGCGAAGAAGCCCGGCTCCCAGCCTGTCACGTGGTGCTGGACGCCCTCGAGGGCGCGGAGCGTCATGATGCAGACGCCGACGATCAGGATGACGGCCTCGACGAAGTACGCCTGGCCGGTCTTGGAGCCGGCGAAGCGGGACTTGCGGCCGGCCTTGGTCGGCTTGCTCAGCTGGCGGATGACGATGAGCGTCACGATGCCGAGGACCGTCATCAGGCCGAGGAACTCGGTGAAGATCTCGTACGGCAGCCAGTCGCCGATGATCGGGATCAGCCAGTCGGCCTGGAAGAGCTGGCCGAAGGCGTTCACGATGGTGAGGAGCAGCGAGAAGAAGCCCACCGCGACGAACCAGTGCGCGAAGCCGACGATGCCCCAGCGGTTCATGCGGGTGTGGCCGAGGAATTCCTTGACCAGCGTGATGGTGCGCTGCTTGGGGTCACCGGTGCGCGTGCCGGCGGGGACCGGCTGACCGAGCCGCACGAAGCGGTAGATCTGCACGGTGGCGCGGCCGAACAGCGCGACGGCCACCACCGTGATGGCGATCGACACGATGATCGCGGCGAGTTGCATGACGGGCTCCTCGGGCGGGCCTACTAAGCGGTAACTTATTGAGTTCCTGCTGAGATTACCCGGTCACGGCGCCGCGCTGTAGCGGCGCTCGCGGTGATATGTGTCGCTCAGGCAAACCTTGCCGCGCGACGCCTGCGTACAGCTGGAAGCGTACGCGCAAGGATCAGCAGATCCATCCCCAGCCAGTGGTGGTCCACATAGTGGAGATCGAGCAGCTCGCGCTCCTCCCACGGCAGGTCCGATCGGCCGCTGATCTGCCACGGTCCGGTCAGTCCGGGGCGTACGGAGAGCCGGCGGCGGCCCTCGCCCGCGCACTCGCGGTGGGTCGGGGTCAGCGGGCACGGGCCGACGAGCGACATCCGGCCCACGACGACGTGCAGCAGCAGCGGCAGTGCGGCCAGCGGGCTCTTCGTGCGGAAGGTCAGCATCGTGAAGGGCCGCCCGCCGAGGCCGGCCACCGTCCGGCGGCGCAGCACCGCGCCACCGCCGCCGAGGGTGACGGAGAGGGCGGTGCCGACGATCAGGGGTGCGAGGACGAGCAGCAGGAGCGTCCCGCCCGCCACGTCGAACGCGCGCTTCGCCGTCAGCGCGCGCTCGGCCGTCATCACGCGCTTCGCCGTCATGCGGTCATACCCTCCGGCGGGAATCCTGGCATATGTCCGGACCCTTTCATGTGAACCCGGGCAAACCGGGGAACGACGCGGAGCGACGCGCCCGTTGAGCGTCCCGTCGGGTGAAGAGTTGAGTCGACTCGACTCAGGTCTGTTGACGAAGGCGACCTCCTCGTGCATCCTTGAGTCAGTTCCACTCAAGTCAGTCAGCTGGAGGAATCGAAATGGCACGTGCGGTCGGCATCGACCTGGGCACGACTAACTCCGTCGTCAGCGTTCTGGAAGGCGGCGAGCCCACCGTCATCACCAACGCCGAGGGCGCCAGGACCACGCCGTCCGTCGTCGCCTTCGCGAAGAACGGCGAGGTGCTCGTCGGCGAGGTGGCCAAGCGTCAGGCCGTCACCAACGTCGACAGGACCATCCGGTCGGTCAAGCGCCACATGGGCACCGACTGGAAGATCGACATCGACGGCAAGAGCTTCAACCCGCAGCAGATGAGCGCCTTCATCCTGCAGAAGCTCAAGCGCGACGCCGAGGCGTACCTGGGCGAGAAGGTCGTCGACGCGGTCATCACCGTCCCGGCGTACTTCAACGACTCCGAGCGTCAGGCCACCAAGGAGGCCGGTGAGATCGCGGGCCTCAACGTCCTGCGCATCGTCAACGAGCCGACCGCGGCCGCCCTGGCCTACGGCCTCGACAAGGACGACCAGACGATCCTCGTCTTCGACCTCGGTGGCGGCACCTTCGACGTGTCCCTCCTGGAGATCGGCGACGGCGTCGTCGAGGTGAAGGCCACCAACGGTGACAACCACCTCGGTGGTGACGACTGGGACCAGCGCGTCGTCGACTACCTGGTGACGCAGTTCCAGAACGGCCACGGCGTGGACCTGGCCAAGGACAAGATGGCTCTCCAGCGTCTCCGTGAGGCCGCGGAGAAGGCGAAGATCGAGCTCTCGTCCTCGACCGAGACCACGATCAACCTGCCCTACATCACGGCCTCCGCCGAGGGCCCGCTGCACCTGGACGAGAAGCTCACGCGCGCCCAGTTCCAGCAGCTCACCTCGGACCTGCTCGAGCGCTGCAAGGTGCCGTTCCACAACGTCATCAAGGACGCGGGCATCGCCCTGGGCGAGATCGACCACGTCGTCCTCGTCGGTGGCTCGACCCGCATGCCGGCCGTCGCCGAGCTCGTCAAGGAGCTGACCGGTGGCCGCGAGGCCAACAAGGGCGTCAACCCGGACGAGGTCGTCGCCATCGGCGCCGCGCTCCAGGCCGGTGTCCTCAAGGGTGAGGTCAAGGACGTCCTGCTCCTCGACGTGACCCCGCTGTCCCTCGGCATCGAGACCAAGGGCGGCATCATGACCAAGCTCATCGAGCGCAACACCACGATCCCGACCAAGCGGTCCGAGATCTTCACGACGGCCGAGGACAACCAGCCGTCCGTGCAGATTCAGGTCTACCAGGGCGAGCGCGAGATCGCGGCGTACAACAAGAAGCTCGGCATGTTCGAGCTGACCGGTCTGCCGCCGGCCCCGCGTGGCGTCCCGCAGATCGAGGTCGCGTTCGACATCGACGCCAACGGCATCATGCACGTGACCGCGAAGGACCTGGGCACGGGCAAGGAGCAGAAGATGACCGTCACCGGCGGCTCCTCGCTGCCGAAGGACGAGGTCAACCGGATGCGCGAGGAGGCCGAGCAGTACGCGGAGGAGGACCACCGCCGCCGCGAGGCCGCCGAGTCCCGCAACCAGGGCGAGCAGCTCGTCTACCAGACGGAGAAGTTCCTCGCCGAGAACGCGGACAAGGTCCCGGGTGAGGTCAAGACCGAGGTCGAGACCGCGATCGCCGAGCTGAAGGAGAAGCTCAAGGGCGAGGACACCGCGGAGATCCGCACCGCCACCGAGAAGGTCGCGGCCGTCTCGCAGAAGCTCGGCCAGGCGATGTACGCCGACGCCCAGGCCGCCGGCGGCGATGCCGGTCAGGCCCAGGCGCAGGACGACGACGTCGTCGACGCCGAGATCATCGACGACGAGAAGCCGAAGGGCGGCCAGGCGTGACCGAGGAGACCCCGGACTTCGAGGAGAAGTCCGACGTCCCCTCCGGCGCCACCGCTGACGACGCCGCCGAGGCCGCCGAGACCTCCGAGGAGGACTCGACGGCCCCGGCCGGGGACGCTACGGACGTAGCCCTCCTGGCGCAGCTGGACCAGGCCCGTACCGCGCTCACCGAGCGCACCGGTGACCTCCAGCGGCTCCAGGCCGAGTACCAGAACTACCGCCGCCGCGTGGAGCGGGACCGGGTCACGGTCAAGGAGATCGCCGTCGCGAGCCTCCTGTCCGAGCTCCTTCCCGTGCTCGACGACGTCGGCCGGGCCCGGGACCACGGCGAGCTCGTGGGCGGGTTCAAGTCGGTGGCCGAATCGCTGGAGACCGTCGTCGCCAAGATGGGTCTGCAGCAGTTCGGCAAGGAGGGCGAGCCCTTCGACCCGACGATCCACGAGGCCCTGATGCACTCGTACGCGCCGGACGTCACCGAGACGACCTGCGTGGCGATCCTGCAGCCGGGGTACCGGATCGGCGAGCGGACCATCCGGCCCGCCCGCGTGGCCGTCGCCGAGCCCCAGCCGGGCGCGCAGGCGAAGGCGGAGGAGTCGGAAGACCCCGACAAGTCCGAGAAGGACAGCGAGTAACAGCCGTACCCGGAAGCGGGAGGAGGGACGTCGATGAGTACGAAGGACTTCGTCGAGAAGGACTACTACAAGGTTCTCGGCGTCCCCAAGGACGCCACCGAGGCCGAGATCAAGAAGGCGTACCGGAAGCTCGCCCGCGAGAACCATCCGGACGCCAACAAGGGTGACGCGAGCGCCGAGGCGCGCTTCAAGGAGATCTCCGAGGCGAACGACGTCCTCGGCGACCCCAAGAAGCGCAAGGAGTACGACGACGCCCGCGCCCTGTTCGGGAACGGCGGCTTCAGGGCCGGCGGCCCGGGCGCCGGCGGCTCGTTCAACTTCGACCTGGGCGACCTCTTCGGAGGCGCCCAGGGCGGGGCGGGCGGGGGCGGTTTCGGCGGCGGTGGCATCGGGGACGTCTTCGGCGGCCTGTTCAACCGCGGCGGGGGTGCCACCCGCACCCAGCCGCGGCGCGGCCAGGACATCGAGTCCGAGGTGACGCTCAGCTTCACCGAGGCCATCGAGGGCGCGACCGTGCCCCTGCGGATGTCCAGCCAGCAGCCGTGCACGGCGTGCTCGGGCACCGGCGACAAGAACGGCACGCCCCGGGTGTGCCCGACCTGCGTCGGCACCGGTCAGGTCTCGCGCGGCAGCGGCGGCGGCTTCTCGCTCACCGACCCCTGCGTGGACTGCAAGGGCCGCGGCCTCATCGCCGAGAACCCCTGCGAGGTCTGCAAGGGCAGCGGGCGGGCCAAGTCCTCCCGCACCATGCAGGTCCGCATCCCGGCGGGCGTGAGCGACAACCAGAAGATCCGGCTGCGCGGCAAGGGAGCGCCGGGCGAGCGCGGCGGGCCGAACGGCGACCTGTACGTCGTCGTGCACGTCGACGCCCACCCGGTCTTCGGCCGCAAGGACGACAACCTCACCGTCACGGTGCCGGTCTCCTTCTCGGAGGCGGCGCTCGGCGGCGAGATCAAGGTCCCGACCCTCGGCGGCCCCGCGGTCACCCTCAAGCTGCCCGCGGGCACCCCGAACGGCCGGACCATGCGCGCCCGTGGCAAGGGCGCGGTCCGCAAGGACGGCACGCGCGGCGACCTCCTCGTGACGGTCGAGGTGGCGGTGCCGAAGGAACTGGACGACAAGGCACGCGAGGCCCTGGAGACCTTCCGCGAGGCGACCGCCTCGGAGGACCCGCGGGCCGAGCTGTTCCAGGCCGCGAAGGGAGCGTGACCCGTGGAAGGACGCAGACGCAATCCATTCGAACTGACCGACGAGTCGCCGGTGTACGTCATCTCGGTGGCGGCCCAGCTCTCCGGTCTGCATCCGCAGACCCTGCGCCAGTACGACCGCCTCGGGCTCGTCTCTCCGGACCGCACGGCCGGACGGGGCCGCCGCTACTCGGCCCGTGACATCGAGCTGCTCCGTCAGGTGCAGGCGCTGTCGCAGGACGAGGGCATCAACCTGGCCGGAATCAAGCGGATCATCGAACTGGAGAACCAGGTCGCGGCGCTCCAGGCCCGGGTGGCCGAGCTGTCGGCGGCGGTCGAGGGCGCGGCGGCGACGATGCGCCAGCGCGAGGCCCAGGTGCACGCCTCGTACCGCCGGGATCTGGTGCCGTACACCGACGTGCAGCAGGCGAGCGCCCTCGTGGTGTGGCGCCCGAAGCGCGGCGAGTAGCCCTTCTTCCCCTGTCACGCCCGAGGCCCCTTCACCACCGGTGAAGGGGCCTCGGCCGTATTCTTGCCGTTCAGCTGTCCCGTTCGAGGATGCCGGACTGGGCGATCAGATAGCCGAGCTGAGCGCGGCTCCCGCTGCCGAGGGCGGCGGCGAGCTTGGCGATGTGCGCCCGGCAGGTCCGCACGTTCATCCCGAGCCGGCGGGCGATGGCCTCGTCGACGTGCCCCTCGACGAGGAGCTTGGCGATGGAGCGCTGGACGCCGCCGATGCCGTCGGTCTTGATGTCGTACGGGATCTCCTCCCGTATCGGCACCGCCAGATGCCAGAACTGGTCGAAGACGCCGCCGAGGTAGGCGACCAGACCGGGGTGGCGCAGCTCCAGGGCGACCTGGCGGTCGCTGCGGGCCGGGATGAAGGCGACCTCGCGGTCGACGATGATCAGCCGGTCGATGATCTCTTCGAGGGTGCGGACCTGGACCTCGGGGCCGACGTGCTCCAGGTAGGTGAGCGTGAGCTCGGTGTGGCGTGCGGTGTGCTGGTACAGCGTCCGCATGCTGATGCCGCGCCCGAGGAGCGGGGAGACGCGGTCGAGGGCCTCGCTGAGGGCCTGCGCGGGGCGGCCGCCGCCCGGCTGGACGGTGAGGAGCTCGTGGCGGCAGTTGGCCACGACGCGGTCCAGGGTGGAGTTGATGCGGTCGATGCCCTCGAGGACGTTGATCGCGTGTGTGGTGGGGGAGTCGTGGGCGCTGATGGCCATGAACGGCTCGAAGGCGTCCGACAGGGCGACGGTGCGCCGCCGGCGGTCGAGTATCTCCCGTTCGATCGGCTGGAGCAGCTGGGCGAGCGCCGCTGAGGGGGGAACCGGACGCAGCCACTGCGCGTCGTCGGGGTCGGGGTGGAGCAGGGACAGGTCGAGGAGGCAAGGCGTCTCGACCGCCTCTGACCGGGGTATTCGCCCGGTGCGCAGAGCGGCCGCGTACAGCTCGGAGCCCGCTTCGCACAGTTCGGCGTGCGAATGTGGGTGACCTGTTTCGTCCGCTTGTTTCCGCATATGTACACCCCCAGGCTCCTGCATCTCAGGAACATGATGCCTGGGTTTGGTGGTGCAGGCGCAGAGAGTAAGCCATCGTCTTACTCGCGGGGGTTGGAAAAGAGACGTTGCCTTCAAGTGAGGTTGCTCGGTGATGATGAAGAAGCTCATACGTGCGGCGGCCGGACTCGCCTTCATCGCGGCCGCCACAGTGGGCGCGGGAGTGGCGCTCGACCCGGGCTGGCACTCGGGGACGGCGGAGGTGCAGGCCGCTCAGCTCGACCCGGGTTGGCACTTCGCCGCCCCCACCGTGGTCGACGACCCGGGCTGGAGCGTGGCCCCCGTGCAGGAACCTGACTGGGACTAGTCGGGCACATGAATGTTCCCGATGACCCCAGGTTCCGCCGGGAGATGGCTTCGGCCTACCGCTCCGGCTGGCACTTCGTCGATCTCGCCACGGCAATCCCCCACCGTGGCGACTCGCTGAAGGTCACCCTCTTCGGAGAGCCGATCGTCGTCGCCCGCGAACAGGACGAAGACGTCCGTGCGTACCGCTGTCTGCGCCGCCCCCGAGGCGCTCCACAGCCCATCCGCTGTGCCATCCGGTACGGCATGATCTTCGTCAACCTCGATCAGCGCGACCACCAGCTGATCGAAGCAGAGGCCATCACCGCCACCCCCCGCAGTGCCTGAGCGATTCCCCCGTCGTTGTAGATCGCTCCGGCACTTCCCCCACACAGCGGCGCCATCGCGGACCTGAAACGCGATGGTGCCGCTGTGCTTTTCGTTTCTCCCGTACGGATCAGGCGCGGCCCATCGCCCGGGTGAGGGCGATCTCGATGACGACCCGGTCCGGGTTCGGCGACGGCGTGCGGCCGTAGCGCTCGGCGTAGCGGTCGACGGCGTCCGCGACCGTCTCGGCCTCCGTACGGATGTGGGCGACGCCCTCCAGGGTGGCCCAGCGCCCCTTGTCGACCTGGCAGACCGCGACCCGCGCGCCGTCCGCGCCCGCCGCCAGGACGTTGGCGACCTTCCGGCTGTTCTTGTTGGTGATCACGCGCGCGTACCCGCCCTCGGGGTCGTACGTGACGCCGACCGCGACGACGTGCGGCGTGCCGTCCGGGCGAGGGGTGGTCAGGGTGCACATGTGGTACTCGCGCCAGAAGCTCAGGTACGAGTCGGAGGGGTTCCTGGGGTCTGTGGCCATGCCCGGAAACTACCCGGGGTCGAGCTCCCTCCGAAACATTGAGCCGCTTCGACTCAACTTTGTGTACCCTGGAGAAGTCATAGAAGGAGAGGACCCACGAGAACCCAGGAGGAGCACCGCACGTGGACGCCGAACTGACCAACCGGAGCCGGGACGCGATCAACGCGGCGAGCAGCCGCGCCGTGTCCGACGGACACGCCGACCTGACCCCCGCCCATCTGCTGCTCGCGCTGCTGACCGGTCAGGACAACGAGAACATCACCGACCTGCTCGCCGCCGCCGGTGCCGACCAGGCGGTCGTGCGCGCCGGCGCGGAGCGCCTCCTCGCCGGTCTGGCGAGCATCACGGGGTCCACGGTCGCGCCCCCGCAGCCCAACCGCGACTTCCTCGCCGTCCTCGCCGACGCCGACAAGCGCGCCAAGGAGCTCGGCGACGACTTCCTCTCGACCGAGCACCTGCTCATCGGCATCGCGGCCAAGGGCGGCCGGGCCGGTGAGATCCTCGACGAGCAGGGCGCGAGCGCGAAGAAGCTGCTCGACGCCTTCGAGACGAGCAGGGGAGGACGCCGGGTGACCACACCCGACCCGGAGGGGCAGTACAAGGCGCTGGAGAAGTTCGGCACGGACTTCACCGCCGCCGCGCGCGAGGGCAAGCTGGACCCGGTCATCGGCCGCGACCACGAGATCCGCCGTGTCGTCCAGGTGCTCTCCCGCCGCACCAAGAACAACCCGGTCCTCATCGGCGAGCCCGGCGTCGGCAAGACCGCCGTCGTCGAGGGCCTCGCCCAGCGGATCGTGAAGGGCGACGTCCCCGAGTCCCTGAAGAACAAGCGGCTCGTCTCGCTCGACCTCGGCGCGATGGTCGCCGGCGCGAAGTACCGCGGCGAGTTCGAGGAGCGCCTGAAGACCGTCCTCTCCGAGATCAAGGAGAGCGACGGCCAGATCATCACCTTCATCGACGAGCTGCACACCGTCGTCGGCGCGGGCGCCGGCGGCGACTCCGCCATGGACGCGGGCAACATGCTCAAGCCGATGCTGGCCCGCGGCGAGCTCCGCATGGTCGGCGCGACCACCCTCGACGAGTACCGCGAGCGGATCGAGAAGGACCCCGCCCTGGAGCGCCGCTTCCAGCAGGTCCTGGTCGCCGAGCCGACCGTCGAGGACACCATCGCGATCCTCCGCGGACTCAAGGGCCGGTACGAGGCCCACCACAAGGTGCAGATCAACGACTCCGCCCTGGTGGCCGCCGCGACGCTCTCCGACCGGTACATCACCTCCCGCTTCCTCCCCGACAAGGCCATCGACCTCGTCGACGAGGCCGCCTCCCGGCTCCGCATGGAGATCGACTCCTCGCCCGTCGAGATCGACGAGCTCCAGCGCTCCGTGGACCGGCTCCGCATGGAGGAGCTGGCCCTCAAGAACGAGACGGACGCGGCGAGCAAGCAGCGCCTGGAGAAGCTGCGGCGCGACCTCGCCGACCGCGAGGAGGAGCTCCGCGGCCTCACCGCCCGCTGGGAGAAGGAGAAGCAGTCCCTCAACCGGGTCGGCGAGCTGAAGGAACGCCTCGACGAGACCCGCGGCCGCGCCGAGCGCGCCCAGCGCGACGGCGACTTCGACACCGCCTCCAAGCTGCTGTACGGGGAGATCCCGGGCCTGGAGCGCGAGCTGGAGGCCGCCACCGAGGCGGAGGCCCAGCAGGAGGCGGCGAAGGACGCGATGGTCAAGGACGAGGTCGGTCCCGACGACATCGCGGACGTCGTCGGCTCCTGGACCGGCATCCCCGCCGGCCGCCTCCTGGAGGGCGAGACGCAGAAGCTGCTCCGCATGGAGGAGGAGCTCGGCAAGCGGCTGATCGGCCAGTCCGAGGCCGTCCAGGCCGTCTCCGACGCGGTGCGCCGCACCCGCGCCGGGATCGCCGACCCCGACCGGCCCACCGGCTCCTTCCTCTTCCTCGGCCCGACCGGCGTCGGCAAGACCGAGCTGGCGAAGGCGCTCGCGGACTTCCTCTTCGACGACGAGCGGGCCATGGTCCGCATCGACATGTCGGAGTACGGCGAGAAGCACTCCGTCGCCCGGCTCGTCGGCGCGCCCCCCGGCTACGTCGGCTACGAGGAGGGCGGCCAGCTCACGGAGGCGGTCCGCCGCCGCCCGTACAGCGTGGTCCTGCTCGACGAGGTGGAGAAGGCGCACCCGGAGGTCTTCGACGTCCTGCTCCAGGTCCTGGACGACGGACGCCTGACCGACGGGCAGGGCCGGACGGTGGACTTCCGCAACACCATCCTGATCCTGACGTCGAACCTGGGCAGCCAGTTCCTGGTCGAGCCGCTGACCTCGGAGGACGTGAAGAAGCAGCAGGTCCTGGAGGTCGTGCGGGCGAGCTTCAAGCCCGAGTTCCTCAACCGGCTCGACGACCTGGTCGTCTTCTCGGCGCTCGACCGGACCGAGCTGGGCCGGATCGCGCAGCTCCAGATCGGCCGCCTCGCGCAGCGCCTCGCCGAGCGGCGCCTCACCCTGGACGTCACCCCGGAGGCCCTGGAGTGGCTCGCCGAGGAGGGCAACGACCCCGCGTACGGCGCACGGCCGCTGCGCCGCCTGATCCAGACGGCGATCGGCGACCGGCTCGCCAAGGAGATCCTGGCGGGCGAGGTCGTCGACGGCGACACGGTCCGCGTGGACCGTGTCGAGGACGGGCTGATCGTGGGCGCGGCTACACGTTGAAGGAGCTGAGGTGTACGAGGGCGGTGCCGCCGTCCTCGTACACCACCTTCACGTTCACGTAGAGCGCCTGGTCGTAGTCCGCGTCCAGGCAGAGGTCCTTGTCGCAGGAGGGCGGTGGTTCGCCGCCCGGATAGGTGGCTTTCAGCCAGTCGGCGACCCCGGCGCGCGGCATGCGGAAGTCCACCGTGACATACGAGTCCTGCCAATGCGCCTCGGTGCACCGGGCGTCCTCGGCGGACGCCGGAAGCCGGCCGTGGGCGAACTCCATCGCCTCGGCGCAGTCCACCGGCTGCGGCTTCCCGGCCTCGCTGAACGAGTAGGCCCCCCAGACCAACAAGGAGATCGGCAGCCCGCAGAGCGCCACGAGCCCCACGCC
The DNA here is from genome assembly GCF_042889835.1 of Streptomyces sp. NPDC002463. NCBI lineage: Bacteria > Bacillati > Actinomycetota > Actinomycetes > Kitasatosporales > Streptomycetaceae > Streptomyces > Streptomyces sp. NPDC002463. The sequence continues at coordinate 246,105 of NZ_JBIARL010000011.1, read as the reverse complement.
GAGCCAGATCCACCACCGGGATTTCTTCTTCGTGTCCCCCATGGGCCAGAGATCATGTCAGCTGGCAGCGGATCTTGCCGCTTCCGGCCCGGCGGGGCTTGCCACGTACCGCCCGGCATGGGGGAGGATGGCGAGCATCCGTACGAAGGGAAATACACGGTGAGCATCGACCCGTCCTCGATTCCGAATTTCGGGGGCCAGCCCCAGCCTCAGGCCGCAGGACCGGCGGGCCCCGTCGTCCCCGACCAGGACCTCGTCAAGCAGCTCCTCGAGCAGATGGAACTCAAGTACGTCGTCGACGACGAGGGTGACCTCGCGGCGCCGTGGGAGGAGTTCCGCACGTACTTCATGTTCCGCGGCGAGGGCGAGCAGCAGGTCTTCTCGGTGCGGACGTTCTACGACCGCCCGCACTCGGCCGACGACCGCGCGAAGGTTCTCGACGCGATCGACGACTGGAACCGCCGCACCCTGTGGCCCAAGGTGTACACGCACCTGCACGAGGAGGAGGACGGCTCCGCCACCCTCCGCCTCATCGGCGAGGCGCAGATGCTGATCGGCACCGGCGTCGCCCTGGAGCACTTCGTGTCCTCCACGGTCAGCTGGGTCCGCGCCTCCATCGAGTTCGACAAGTGGATCGTCGAGCAGTTCGGCCTGGAGTCCCCCGAGGACAAGGCCTCCGGCGACGACGAGGCCTGAGCCCCTCAGGGATCAGATCGCCATGCGCGCGAGCGTCAGGGCGTAGGCCCCGTAGCAGTACGAGAGCCCGGCCAGGGCCGCGACCACCAGGATCGCGGCCCTCGGCCGGGCTTTCGTCAGCGCCGCCGCGAGCGGCAGCAGCAGCGGGAAGGCCGGCAGCAGGAAACGCGGCTTCGACTCGAAGAAGCCCGAGCCGCCGACGGCGATGAGCACGAGCACCGCCGTGTACACGAGCACGGGCGGCGGCAGTCGCTCCGTCCACACCGCGAGCGCGAAGAGCAGCACGCCCGCGCCGGTGATGAGCAGCGCCATCACGAAGCCGAACTGGGTGGGGCCGCCCAGCATGTCCCGTACGAAGACGAGCGCGCCCTTCCCGAAGTCGAACCGGGACGTCCAGCCGGCCTGCACGGCGAAGTAGCCGCCGAGCGGGTCGCCGCGCCGGACGCCCACCCAGAGCACGTACGAGACCCAGCCCGCCGGCGCGAGCAGGCCCGCCGCCCACACCCGCGGCCCGGACCGGCCGCGGGTCCGCCACAGCTCGCAGACCGCGGCCACGACGACGGCGGCGGCGACCGCGACCCCGTTCGGCCGGGTCAGCCCGGCGAGGCCCGCGAGGGCGGCCGCCGAGAGCCAGCGGCGGGTGAGCAGCGCGTACAGCGCGAAGGCGGCGAACGCGGTCATCACCGGTTCGGTGTACGCCATGGTCAGCACGATCGAGTGCGGCAGCAGGCCCCAGAGGAGGACGAGCACGGTGGCGGTCCGGCGGCCGCGCAGCCGCTCCGCGACGAGGTAGACGCCCCAGGCGGCGGCCCCGGCGGCGAGCCAGGAGAGCAGCAGCCCGGCGGTGCCCCCGGCGACGGGCAGCACGGTGGTGACGGCCCGGACGAGCGCCGGGTAGAGCGGGAAGAAGGCCAGGTCGTTCAGGACCATGCCGTGGGCGCCGTGGAGGACGCGCCCGTACCCGTGCGCGGCGATCCCGGCGTACCACCGGGAGTCCCAGGAGCTCGCGAGGAGCGCCCGGGGCGAGCGGCCGGTGCGCGGGGCCCACAGGGCGAGGACGAGCAGACCGGTGAGCCGGGCGGCGGCGAACAGCCCGAGCGCGGGCGCCGCCCGGCGCAGCGGGCCCCGGAACCGCAGACGGTCACGGGGCCCGCTGCGGACCGCGGCCGGGGGTGCCGTGCGGTCGAGGGTCTCGGCGGACAGGGTGCACCTCCGGGCGCGGGAAACCGATCATTACCCGGTAAATCGGTCTACCCGACGATCGTCCCGGCTCCCGGAGGGCGCGCGCGGGTGGGGGCACCCACCCCCCACCCGGCCGAACGGCCGCCCGTGTCTCAGGCCAGCCGCTTCAGGCGCGAGACGGCCTCCTCCAGGACCTCGGTCTTCTTGCAGAAGGCGAAGCGGACGAAGGGGGCGCCGGCCTCGCGGTGGTCGTAGAAGACGGCGTTGGGGATGGCGACGACGCCGGCGCGCTCCGGCAGGGAGCGGCAGAAGTCGAAGCCGTCGGTGGCGCCGAGGGGGCGGATGTCGGTGGTGACGAAGTAGGTGCCGGCCGGGCGGTAGACCTCGAAGCCCGCCTGCGCGAGGCCCTCGCTCAGCAGGTCCCGCTTGGCGCTCAGGTCGGCGCGGAGGCCGTCGAAGTAGGCGGCCGGGAGGCGCAGGGCCTCGGCGATCGCGTACTGGAAGGGCCCCGAGGAGACGTACGTGAGGAACTGCTTGGCCGAGCGGACGGCGGAGGTCAGCTCGGGGCTCGCGGTGACCCAGCCGACCTTCCAGCCGGTGAACGAGAACGTCTTCCCGCTCGAACCGATGGTGACCGTGCGCTCCCGCATGCCGGGGAGGCTCGCGATCGGCAGGTGCTCGGCCCCGTCGAAGACCAGGTGCTCGTACACCTCGTCCGTGACGACGAGGAGGTCCCGCTCGGCCGCCAGCTCGGCGACGGCGGTCAGTTCGGCCCGGGTGAGGACCGTGCCGGTGGGGTTGTGCGGGGTGTTGAGCAGGATCAGCCGGGTCCGGTCGGTGACGGCGGCCCGCAGCTCGTCGAGGTCGAGGACGTAGGCACCCTCGTGGGGGCGGAGGGTGACGGGGACGCGGGTGCCGCCGGCCATCGCGATGCACGCCGCGTACGAGTCGTAGTACGGCTCCAGGGCGATCACCTCGTCGCCCGGCTCGACGAGGGCGAGGAGGGCAGCCGCGATCGCCTCGGTGGCGCCGGCCGTGACGAGGACCTCGGTGTCGGGGTCGTACGCGAGGCCGTAGCGCTCCCGCTGGTGGTCGGCGATCGCCGACCGCAGCTCGGGGACGCCGGGGCCGGGCGGGTACTGGTTGCCGCGGCCGTCCCGCAGCGCGCGGACCGCGGCCTCCCGGATCTCTTCCGGGCCGTCGGTGTCGGGGAAGCCCTGGCCGAGGTTGATCGACCCGGTCCTGGCGGCGAGCGCGGACATCTCGGCGAAGATCGTCGTCCCGAACTCGGCGAGGCGGCGATTGAGCAGCGGTCGTGTCATGACGGCCATCCTGGAGCCAAGCTCTGGACTTGCTCAAGTGCGCTTTGACGGGTGTCCCGGGCGGGGATCGCCCTGGCATGAACATCGCATTCTTCATCCTCGGTATCGCGGCCGTGCTCGCGTTCGGGGTGTGGCTCGTCGCGAGCGGGATGAGCGGGACGAAGCGCGTGAGTCGCGGTGGTGACAGCTGGTGGGCCGGGGCGCCGTCCTCGGGCTCCTCGTCCTCCTCCTCGTCGTCCTCGTGCTCCTCGTCCTCGTCGTTCTCCTGCTCCGGTTCCTCGTGTTCGAGCTCCTCGTGTTCGAGCTCCTCCTGCTCCTCGTCCTCCTGCTCCAGCTCCTCGTGCAGCTGAAGCTCTGGACTCGCTCAAGTCGGCTTTGACGGGGTGTCGGACCGGGCATCCCCCTCGCACAGAAGAACGGGGGCAGTACTCATGGAATTCGTGATCTTCATCGTCTTCGCGCTGGTCGTGATCGGCCTGTTCTCCGGCCGCCGGAAGACGGCCGGAGGCAAGAAGCGCCGGGGCGGGCGCAGGGGTGGCAGCTGGGCCGACGGGGGCAGCGGTGGCGGCTGCGGCGGCGGAAGCTCCTGCGGGTCGGGCGGCGGCTGCGGGTCCGGCTGCGGTGGTGGCTGTGGTGGCGGCAGCTGATTGAACAAGTGAACTGCTGGGTCCCCGAAGGGGTTGGAAAACACGGCAAGTTGGGTAAAAACGCTGCGAGTCGCCCGGCGTCCGTGGTTCTCTCGCTCCTGACAGAGACAGCCCTCGGACCGTGTGTGGACCCGAGCCGGCGATTCCCCACTCCCGTAGAAATCCTTCTCCGGGGCGCCCCCGGCCCACCCGTCAAACCGTGTTTGCGGAGCCGACCCATGCTCACCACCCTGAAGACCTCCTACACCGATACGCGTGCGGCAGACCTGGCCTGGGCCCTCGGGCGCGAGCCGCTGCCCGCGCTCGCCGTGCTCGATCTCGAACTCTCCGGCGCCAAGCTCCAGTTGAGGCTGCTCGGCGCCTCCCATCAGGTCCTCCTGGACGAGGAGGGGCGCCACTGCTCGGAGACCGTGGCCTGCATGCCGGGCAGCAGCACCCCGCTCCCGCTCGGCGTCTCCAAGCGCGTCGGCGCATGGGAGTACGAGTTCGGGGCGCGCGTCGAGACGCTCACGCCGGGCGCCTTCGCGGGCCGCGCGCAGGAGTTGCTCGCGCTCGTCGCCGACCACCCCAACGGACTCGCGGGGACCTTTCCCGGCTCCCCGCACGCCTTCACGGCGATGCTGGCCCAGCGCCACGAGGGCCAGGTGCGCTGGCGCACCTGGCACGCCTACCCGCAGGAAGGGCAGCTGGTGGTGACCAGGACCCGCATCGGCGCACGTATGCCCGCAACGCTCTGATGCGCCCTCTCGGAGCCCCATGTGCACTCGTGTGGGTGACATGGGGTGCGACAATCGTGACGTAGCGTTACGGGCATGATCGAGCCGACCGTGACCATGCCACCCACGAGGGTGCGCCGGCCGCCCCCGCGGCGGTCCGTGCGGCCGCCGCGTGAGGCGGTGCGGTTCCCGGTCCTCGTGGTCGTGTTCGTCTGCGCCGCCTGCGGCCTGGTCTACGAGCTCGAACTGGTCGCCCTCGCCTCGTACTTGATCGGCGACTCGGTCACCCAGGCCTCCGTCGTGCTCTCCGTGATGGTCTTCGCGATGGGTGTCGGCTCGCTCCTCGCCAAGGGGCTGCGCTGCCGCGCCGCCGTCGGCTTCGGCCTGCTCGAGTCCGGCCTCGCGCTGATCGGCGGCTGCTCGGCGATGGTGCTGTACGCGGCCTTCGCCTGGCTCGGCGAATCGCGATACGTGCTCGTGGCGTTCTCGCTCGCCATCGGCGTGCTCATCGGCGCCGAGATCCCCCTCCTGATGTCGCTCATACAGGGCGCGGGGCGAGCTCCCGGGCGCGCTTCCCCGGGGGAGGCGTGCTCCGGGACGCGCCGGGCCGGACGGCAGGCCTCGCTCGGCGAGCAGGACGACGCCGCGGGGACGGTGGCCGACCTCTTCGCCGCCGACTACGTCGGCGCGCTCGTCGGCGGCCTCGCCTTCCCCTTCCTGCTGCTGCCCTGGCTCGGCCAGCTCACCGGCGCGCTCGTCACCGGCGCGATCAACGCGGTCGCGGGCGGCGGCCTCGTCCTCTGGGTCTTCCGCCACGACCTCACCCGCCGCTCCCGGGCCCTGCTCGTCGCCGTGAACCTGTGCGTCCTGACCGTCCTCGCCACCGCGACCGTCCTCGTCGACGACTTCGAACAGGCCGCGCGCCGCGCCGTGTACGGGGAGCGGGTGCGGGTGGCCGTCCGCACCGACCTCCAGGAGGTCGTGGTGACCGGGGGCCGCGCGGAGCCGCCCGACCTGTTCCTCGACGGGCGCCTGCGGGTCGCCGGCCGCGACGAGTACCGCTACCACGAGGCGCTCGTCCACCCCGCGATGGACGGCGAGCACGCCCGCGTCCTGATCGTCGGCGGCGGCGACGGGATGGCCGCCCGCGAGGTCCTGCGCTACGCCGGGGTCCGCTCCGTCACCGTCGTCGAGCTCGACCCGGGGGTCGTCCGCCTCGCCCGTACGGACCCGGCGCTCGCCGCGCTCAACGCACAGGCCTTCCGCGACCCGCGCGTCCACGTGGTCTACGCGGACGCCTTCAACTGGCTGAGGGGCGCCGCCGATCGTCTGCAGGAACGGTACGACGTGGTGATCTCCGATCTGCCCGACCCCGGGATCACCCCCAGCACCAAGCTCTACTCGGAGGAGTTCTACGGCCTCGTGGCCCGCGTGCTGACCGCCACCGGACGGTTCGCCGTGCACGCCGGATCGGCCACCGACCGGCCCCGCACCTACTGGACCGTCGACGCCACCCTGCGCGCCGCCGGCTTCGCGACCCGCCCGTACAGCGCGTCCGGCCGCACCCCCGGCTTCGCCGCCGGACCCGACCGCGCCGACCGCGCCAGCGGTACGGGGCGGGGCCCGGGGGACTGGGGCTTCCTCCTCGCCGTACGGGGCGGCCGGCCGCCCGCCCTCGGCCTCGCCCCCGACGCGCCCCGGCTGCGCTCGCTCACCACCGGGACCCTGGAGGCCGCGGCGCGCCGCGCCGAACGGACCCGCGGCGCCGACGACCCCCCGCCCTCGACCCTGGTGCACCCCCGGTACGGCGCCTGACCCGTCTGCCGGGCGCAAACAGGCGACGCCGCGCCCCCGCCTGAGTAGGCTCGGCTTCCATGGAGCATGAGGTGTTCGTTCCCGTCCCGGCCGAGTCCCTGCGCGCGACGCTCACGGACCCCGCCCGCGTGGTGCGCTGCGTGCCCGGCCTCCAGCGCGACGCCGACGCGGAGGCGGGCCCCCTCACGGGCCGCCTGAAGGTACGGGTCGGCGGCAACACCATCACCTACCGGGGCGCCCTCAGGGTCGTCGAGCGGGACGGCGCCATCACCTACGAGGGGGAGGGCACCGAGGTCCGGGGCAAGGGCTCCGCCGAGCTGTCCCTGACCGTCGTCCTCACTCCGGTGGCCGAGGGGACCAGCCTCAGCTTCACCGGAGCCCTCACGGCCGTCGGCCGGCTCGCCGACGTGACGGACGAGGCGCGCTCCACGGCCGGAGCCAAGCTCCTCGACAAGTTCGTGGAGGCCCTGGCCGCGCTCTCGGAGGAGCCGGACGCGGTTCCGGAGGAGGTCTCCGAGGAGGCCACCGACGACGACGGCGTCGACGACGGGGTGGAGGAGCCGTCCGCCCGGAGCGCCGTCTTCGACGCGCCCCTGCCGCCCGCCTCCCTCGACCCGCTCCTCGACGAGGACTTCACCGGCACCCCCATCGACTTCCCCGCCCCGCAGCCCGCCGCCGAGGCCGCCCACGCCCGCCGGACCATGATCGGGCGGAGCGCCGAGGAGGTCGACCACGCCCCGCCGCGCGGCCGGTACGCCCCCGTCCCCGCACCCGAGACGACGAGCGCCGGCGCCACCCTGCGCTGGATCGCGCCCGCCGCTGCCCTCGCGCTCGCCTCGGCCGTCGTCGTCGGCCGGGCCCTGCGCCGCCGCCGCTGAAACGATCTCATCGGGGCTAGGGTCAGGACGTGAGCATGCAGACGCGACTGACGGCGGGCGACGCCGAGTTGACCATCAACCCCGACCACGGCTGCCGGATCGAAAGCCTGCGCATCGGCGGCACCGAGCTGCTGCGCCAGGGCGAGCGCTTCGGAAGCTTCCCGATGGTGCCCTGGTGCGGGCGGACCGAGAACGGCCGTTTCCGCAACGGCGCCACCACGCACCAGCTGCCGGTCAACGCCGCCCCGCACGCCATCCACGGCACCGTCCGCGACCGCGCCTGGAAGACCGCCAGGACCTCGGAGACCGAGGCCGTCTTCACCTGCGAGCTCGGCGACCCCTGGCCGTACCGGGGCAGGGTCACGCAGATCTTCGAGCTGACCGAGGACTCCCTCACCCTGCGCTTCGGCGTCGAGGCCTACGACGACTCGTTCCCGGCGCAGGCCGGCTGGCACCCCTGGTTCCTGCGCAACCTGGGCGGTCAGGACGTACGGGTCGACTTCAGGCCCGCCTGGCAGGAGGAGCGCGGGGAGAACCACCTCCCCACCGGCCGCCGCATCGACCCTTCCCCAAGCTCTCAACTTCGTTCGAGCAGGGGATACCCCATTCCCGGCACCTGGGACGACTGCTTCGGCATGCCCGACGGCGTCGACGTCACCCTCACCTGGCCGGAGGAGCTGGAGCTGAAGGTCGCGAGCCGCGCCGAGTGGGTCGTGATCTACGACGAGCAGGAGGAAGCCGTCTGCGTCGAGCCGCAGTCCGGCCCGCCGAACGGCCTCAACACCCTCCCGCGCCTGGTCACCCCGATCGACCCCCTGGAGGTCGAGAGCGTCTGGACCTGGCGGCGGCTTTAAGCTCAGGGGCATGACTGACGTACGCGCTGAGCTGCTCCAGCAGATCAAGGACAAGGCCGTGGTGCACGGCAAGGTGACCCTCTCCTCGGGTCTGGAAGCCGACTATTACGTGGACCTGCGCCGGATCACGCTGGACGGCGCGGCATCGCCGCTGGTCGGTCAGGTCATGCTCGAACTGACCAAGGACCTCGACTTCGACGCGGTCGGCGGTCTGACGCTGGGCGCCGACCCCGTCGCGACGGCGATGCTGCATGCCGCCGCCGCGAGGGGCGAGCGCCTCGACGCCTTCGTCGTCCGCAAGGCCGCCAAGGCCCACGGGATGCAGCGTCAGGTCGAGGGTCCGGACATCAAGGGCCGTCGCGTCCTCATCGTCGAGGACACCTCCACCACCGGCGGTTCGCCGCTGACCGCCGTCGAGGCGGCGCGTGCGGCCGGTGCCGAGGTGGTCGCGGTCGCCACGATCGTGGACCGCGCCACCGGTGCCGGCGAGAAGATCAGCGGCACGGCGGGCGTTCCGTACCTCTACGCCTACGCGCTGGACGAGCTGGGCCTGGCGTGACCGCCGGGGGCCCGGCGTAACCGCCGCGAAGTCGTGACTTAGGTTCCTGCTTCCCGGCAAACCGGTCCTGACCTGCGTTTTTATCGAGGGGCGGGGTGTTTCACGTGAAACACCCCGCCCCTCGGCATGTCACGCCCGTGGGAGCCCGCACAAGAGTCTGGAAAGATGGGCCGCGACGATGACGTCGCCCCTAGGTCAGGGACAGCAACGCACACACCCCGCACATCACAAGGAGCGGACGAATGCCCATCGCAACCCCCGAGGTCTACAACGAGATGCTCGACCGGGCGAAGGCAGGCAAGTTCGCCTACCCGGCCATCAACGTGACCTCGTCCCAGACCCTGCACGCTGCGCTGCGCGGTTTCGCGGAGGCCGAGAGCGACGGCATCATCCAGATCTCGACCGGCGGTGCCGAGTTCCTGGGCGGTCAGTACAACAAGGACATGGTCACGGGCGCCGTTGCCCTGGCCGAGTTCGCGCACATCGTCGCCGCGAAGTACGACATCACGGTCGCCCTCCACACCGACCACTGCCCGAAGGACAAGCTGGACGGCTACGTCCGTCCGCTGCTCGACATCTCCGCCGAGCGCGTCGCCCGTGGCGAGAACCCGCTGTTCCAGTCGCACATGTGGGACGGCTCCGCCGAGACCCTCGCCGACAACCTGGCCATCGGCCAGGAGCTGCTCGCGAAGGCCGCCGCCGCCAAGATCATCCTTGAGGTCGAGATCACCCCGACCGGCGGCGAGGAGGACGGTGTCAGCCACGAGATCAACGACGAGCTGTACACCACCGTCGAGGACGCCATCCGCACCGCCGAGGCCCTCGGCCTGGGCGAGAAGGGCCGCTACCTGCTCGCCGCGTCCTTCGGCAACGTGCACGGCGTCTACAAGCCGGGCAACGTCGTGCTCCGCCCCGAGCTCCTCAAGGACCTCCAGGCGGGCGTCGCGGCGAAGTTCGGCAAGGCCGACCCGTTCGACTTCGTCTTCCACGGCGGCTCGGGCTCGACGGCCGAGGAGATCGCCACCGCGCTGGAGAACGGCGTCGTGAAGATGAACCTCGACACCGACACCCAGTACGCCTTCACCCGCCCGGTCGTGGACCACATGTTCCGCAACTACGACGGTGTCCTGAAGGTCGACGGCGAGGTCGGCAAGAAGTCCACCTACGACCCGCGCACCTGGGGCAAGCTGGCCGAGGCCGGCATGGCCGTCCGCGTGACCGAGGCGTGCGCCGCGCTGCGCTCGACCGGCACGAAGCTGAAGTAAGCGCCTGAACGACGGGCCCGGCACCTCCCGAGGTGCCGGGCCCGTCGGGTTTCCGTCGACAGGAGGCCGCGCCGCACCTGACGGGACACCGATACCGGGAGGACCGGCGTCGGTGGCGTGCCCTAGTCTTCGTGCACCGTGCCCCGCTCTGAGGGCCGGAGACCATGGTTTCTGGGGGGTCTCTTCACCGTGCGCAAGCGCACTCTCTCTGCCGCGACCTCGCTCGCGGTCCTGTTCGGCTCGGCGGCGATCGTCACCGGTACGGTGACGCCGGCCGCGGCCGACTCGGTCGTCCCGCTGAACGTCGGATCGGTCGGCGACATGGTCGTCGACGGCGCCCACCAGCGCCTGTTCTTCAGCGACACGTACAACAACCGCGTCGTCGTCACCGACTTCGGGGGCCACCTCGTCAAGACCGTCGGCAACCTGCCCTACGTCCGCGACCTCGACCTCTCCGCCGACTCGGCCACGCTGTACGCGGCGGTGCAGAACGCGGACAAGATCGTCGCCATCGACACGGCGCAGCAGACCGTCACCGCCGAGTACCCCACGGGCGAGGGCACCAAGCCCTCCACCGTCGCGGCCGCCGCCGGCCGGCTCTGGTTCGGCTACGGCGAGAACTGGGACTCGGATCTGGGGTCCGTCGATTTGACCACGGCCACGCCGACCGTGGCCCTGGCGCTCACGACGGGCGCCGACTGGTCGAGTCCGCCCACGCTCCGCACCGACCCGGCGGCGCCGGACGCGCTCGTCGCCGCCGACGGCACCATCAGCTCGGGCCCGATCGTCGTGTACGACACCGGGTCGGGCACGCCGGTCGTCCGCACGTCCACCCTGCGCCAGGGGTTCGTGAAGGACATCGAGATCGCTCCCGACGGCAAGAGCGTCGTCGCGGCGGACCGGGTCACCTCGCTCACCCGGCTCAGCCTGACCGACCTCTCCGAGCAGGAGCACTTCCCGGTGTCCGGGGACGCGGAGAAGGTGGCCGTCGCCCCGGACGGCACCGTGGCCGGCGAGACGTGGGACAGTGACGACGTCGGCGACATCTTCGTCTTCGCGGGCGGCTCCGCGACCCCGCCGAGCGTCCGGGACACGAAGGCCTGGTCGGCGTACGGCGCGATCGCGTACGGCGGGATCGAGTGGGCGCCCGACAGCACCCGGCTCTTCGTGCCGGTGCAGGAGCCGGGCCAGTCGGCGTACTCGCTCCGGGTCTACACGTCGCCGAAGCTCCACACCGTCTCCGTGACGGTGAAGGCCCCGGCCACCGCGCCGATCAACAAGCCCCTCACCGTCTCCGGCTCGGTCGCCTCCACGCTGCGGCTGCCGGCCGGTACTCCGCTCACCGTGACCCGGTACGACGCCGAGAACCCGGCCGGCAAGGCGCTCGGCACGCGGGCGATCGCGTCGAACGGCACGTTCTCGTTCCCGGACACCCCGCCCGCGGCCGGGAAGGTCTCGTACAAGGTGGCGTACATGGGCGACGCCCGGCACGCGTACTCCACGAGGACGGCCGTCGTGCAGGTGTCGCCCTTCCCGACGTACCTGAAGCTGGACCAGAACCGCCGCACGGTCGCCTACGGCACCAACGTGACGTACACGGCCTCCCTCGGCTGGACGTACCGGAACCGGGTGGTGGAGATCTGGGCGGACCCGTACGGGTCGGAGCCCAAGCGGCTGCTCAAGCGCGGCACGGTCGACTCGGCGGGCAAGCTGTCGGTGACCATGAGGATGACCCGCGACACCTGGGTGACCGCGGACTTCGCCGGTGACACGCGCTCCGGCAGGGCCCACGTCGGATCCACCGTGTACACCCGGGCCGGTCTGACGACCGCGCTGTCCCGGCACTACAAGTGGTCGAAGATCGGCACCATCTGGTACCAGACGTTCCACCAGACCACCGACCCGCTGGTCACCGCGTGGAACAACCCGTACCCGGGCCGCAAGACCAAGTACGAGCTCCAGGTCTGGTACGACGGCGCCTGGCGCTACGGCGCCGAGGACTACGTCCCGCTGAACAGCGGCGGCATGGCGTACATCGCGTTCGACGGCGACGGAGCGGCCGGAATCCGCGCCCGCGTCCGCACGGCGTACGTGGACGGCACGTCCGGCGACAACGTGAACACCACGGTCTACGGCGCGTGGAAGTACCTCAACTTCACCCGCTGACCCGTCGGCCACCGCTGCCCCGTCCGCCGTTTCCTCGGATTCCGGTGGGCGGGGCTTCGGCGTTCGCGGGACCATGTCAGGCATGGACGTGCGGGACGTGCGGATGGCCTCGGGGACCGGCCGGTGGGTTCTGTTCACGACCGTCCTCGGGTCCGGGATGGCGCTGCTCGACTCGACCGTCGTCAACATCGCCCTGCCGCACATCGGCGAGGACCTGGGCGCCGACCTCGGCGCCCTGCAGTGGACGGTCAACGCCTACATGCTGACCCTGGCCGGGCTGATCCTGCTCGGCGGCTCGCTCGGCGACCGGTACGGGCGGCGCCGGGTCTTCGTGATCGGTGTGGCCTGGTTCGCGGCGGCCTCGCTGCTCTGCGGGCTCGCCCCGAACGCCGGGGTGCTGATCGCCGCCCGCGCCCTCCAGGGCGTGGGCGGGGCGTTGCTCACGCCCGGCTCCCTCGCGCTGATCCAGGCGAGCTTCCACCCGGACGACCGGGCGCGGGCCGTCGGGCTCTGGTCGGGCTTCGGCGGTGTCGGCGCGGCGATCGGGCCGTTCGTGGGCGGCTGGCTGGTGGACGGGCCCGGCTGGCGGTGGGTCTTCCTGCTGAACGTGCCGCTCGCCGCCGTCTGCGTGCCGGTCGCCCTCCGGCACGTGCCGGAGTCGCGGGACGAGACCGCGCACGGCCGCTTCGACGTGCTCGGCGCGTTCCTGGGCGCGGCGGCGCTCGCACTCGTCACGTACGCACTGATCGCCGCCGCCTGGTGGGCCGGGGTCGCCGGCGTGGCGGTCGGGGCCGGGTTCGTGCTGGTGGAGCGGCGGCGCGGGGAGCAGGCGATGGTGCCTCCGTCGATCTTCCGGTCGAAGACGTTCACCGCGGTCAACCTGGTCACCCTGTGCGTGTACGCGGCGTTCGGCGGCTTCTTCTTCCTGGCGGCCCTCCAGCTCCAGGTGGTCGCCGGCTACTCGGCGCTCGGCGCCGGCATGGCCCTGCTGCCGACGACCGTGCTCATGCTGCTGCTCTCGGCGAGGTCCGGGGAGCTGGGGGAGAAGATCGGGCCCCGGATCCCGCTCACGGTGGGGCCGCTGCTTTGCGCCGCCGGGATGCTGCTGATGCTGAGGGTCGGGGAGGACGCCTCGTACGTACGGGATGTCCTGCCGGCGATGCTCGTCCTCGGGCTCGGCATGACGGCCCTGGTCGCCCCGCTGACCGCGACCGTCCTCGCCTCGGTGGACGTCTCCCGGGCGGGCCTCGCGAGCGGCGTCAACAACGCGGCCGCCCGCGCTGCCGGCCTGATCGCGGTGGCCGCCCTGCCGCTGCTCGCCGGGATGGGCCCGGAGGCGTACCGCTCGGCGGACGAGTTCGCGTCGACGTTCCGGCGGGCGATGCCGATGTGCGCGGGGATCCTGGTGGTCGGCGCTGCCATCGCCTGGACGACGATGAGGACCCCGGCCGCGGCGGCGGACTGCCACCCGGAGTGCAAGGTCCACTGCGGGGTGCAGGCCCCGCCCCTGGACCCGGGGGAGCGGGACGCGGCCCCTCGGTCCGAGGGGCCTTGACCTGCGGGCCCGAGGGCCCATGGCCGCGGGTCCCCGCGGCGCCGTCCGTCGTTACTTCGACAGCTCGGCGTACGCCTCCGCGCTGCTGTCCTTCAGGAACTGTCCGCAGCGCTCCGCCTCCTCCTGCTCACCGATCGCCTCGGCGGCGCGGGCGAGCGCGGCCAGGCAGCGCAGGAAGCCGCGGTTGGCCTCGTGCTCCCAGGGGATGGGGCCGTGGCCCTTCCAGCCCGCGCGGCGCAGCGCGTCGAGACCCCGGTGGTAGCCGGTGCGGGCGTAGGCGTACGACTCGACCACGCGGCCCGCCTCCCAGGCCTCGTCGGCGAGCAGGGCCCAGGCCAGGGAGAAGGTGGGGTGCGCGGCGGCGACCTCGACGGCCGGCTTCGCCTCGGCGAGCAGGCGGTTCGCCTCCTCGTTCTCCGGCAGGTAGGTCGGGTTCGGCCCGCTCAGCAGGTTCTGGTGAATGTCCATGCGCGCAGTCTGCCACCCGGCGGCGAACGGACGGCGGGTACGATCCCCGGAATCGCAGAACCCAGGGGGGAGTCTGTCGTGGGGAAACGTGCCGTACGTGCAGGACGGCGGGGGTTACAGAAGAAACGCAGGTCGGGGACCCGTCTCGTCCTGCCGGTCCTCGCTCTGGTGACGGTCTCGCTCGGCGCCGGAGCCACTCTCGCGCACCTGGAGAGCAAGGCCGGGGAGGGGACGGCGGCCGCCCCGAGCCCCCGGCCGACGACGGCGGAACCGACGCCGACGCGAACACGGACGCCGTCACCGAAGCCGAAGCCGCCGCCGAAGCCGGCTCCCAAGAAGAAGCCGAGCCCCGAGCCCACGCGGAAGAGGACCACCGTCCCGCAGTCCGGTGCCGGCACCTTCACCACCGCCCGCGCCTCCGGCGAGCCCGTCGGCCACAGCGGCGTCCTGCGCCGCTACCAGGTCCAGGTCGAGGACGGCGTCGACCTCTCGGCCCGCGACACGGCCGCCGAGATCCAGCGGATCCTGGACCATCCGCGCAGCTGGGCCGCGCACGGCAGGGGCCGTTTCCAGCTGGTCTCGGAGAACGCCGACTTCGTCATACGGATCGCCACCCCGGACACCGCCGACGCGCTCTGCGCCCGGCAGGGCCTGCGCACCCACGGCGAGCTGAACTGCGAGACGACCGACGGGGTCGTGGTGAACCTCAAGCGGTGGATGCTCGGCTCGCCGACCTTCGCGGGGGCGCCGGCCGAGTACCGGCACCTGATCATCAACCACGAGGTCGGGCACGAGATCGGCATCCGTTCGCACATGGGCTGCCCGGGTCCGGGCAGGCTCGCGCCCGCGATGATGCAGCAGATCAAGGGCCTGAACGGCTGTCGATCGAACGCTTTTCCGTATGACGAAGAGGGGAGCTACATCACGGGCCCGATCGTGTCATGATGCGCTTGGGACGCGCGCGAAGAAGCACGCCTCCCGAGGGGACCGGAGCTCCCGTGGCGCGGCAGCGCGCACGCGGTGGAGCGGACCGCTACCCGGTAGCACGTATCGAGGAGACAGAAATGTCAGCCTTTCCCGATGCCTCCGGAGCCGGCTCGGTCGTCGACGACCCGAACCTCGACTTCGCGGGCACGACGCCGTACGAGGACTACGTCCAGGCGGACGTCCTCACCCACCTCCAGCACCTGCGCTCGGACGACCCCGGCGAGATGGTCTTCCTGGTCACCACCCAGGTCATGGAGCTGTGGTTCACGGTGATCGTCCACGAGTGGGAGACCGCCAGCCGGGCCCTGCGCGAGGACCGGGTCCCCGTGGCGATGGACGCGCTCAAGCGCTCCGTGCGCGAGCTGGAGGCGCTCAACCACTCCTGGCGTCCGCTCGCCCAGCTCACCCCCGGCCAGTTCAACGCCTACCGGGCGGCGCTCGGCGAGGGCTCCGGGTTCCAGTCGGCCATGTACCGGCGGATGGAGTTCCTGCTCGGCGAGAAGTCCGCGTCCATGCTGGTCCCGCACCGGGGCGCGCCCCGCGTCCACGCCGAGCTGGAGAAGGCGCTCCAGGAGCCGAGCCTGTACGACGAGGTCCTCGCGTTCCTCGCCCGGCGCGGCCTGCCCGTACCGCAGGAGGTCCTCGGCCGCGACCTGGCGCAGCGGTACGAGCCCTCGCCCGAGGTCGAGGCGGTCTGGGCCGGGATCTACGCGGACGCCGACCAGAACGGCGAGCTCGTCCGGCTCGGCGAGGCCCTCAGCGACGTCGCCGAACTGATCTGGCGCTGGCGCAACGACCACCTGGTGGCGACCCGGCGCGCGATGGGCGCGAAGACCGGCACCGGCGGCTCCGCCGGGGTGGCCTGGCTGGAGAAGCGGGCCCAGAAGAACGTGTTCCCCGAGCTCTGGACGGCCCGCAGCCATGTCTGAGTCGTACGAGGAGAAGGCCGCGCGTCTCGACGCCGCCGACGGACTGGCCGGGCACCGTGCGAAGTTCGCCCTGGACGAGGAGACCGTCTACCTCGACGGCAACTCGCTGGGCGCCCTTCCCGCGCACGTCCCGGCCCGCATGGCCGACGTCATCGCCCGCGAGTGGGGCGAGCTCCGCATCCGCTCCTGGGACGAGTCCGGCTGGTGGACCGCGCCGGAGCGGATCGGAGACCGGATCGCCCCGATCGTCGGCGCCGCCCCCGGGCAGATCGTGGTCGGCGACTCGACCAGCGTGAACGTCTTCAAGGCGGTCGTCGCGGCCGCCCGGCTGAACGGTGACGACCGGGACGAGATCCTCGTCGACGCGACGACCTTTCCCACGGACGGGTACATCGCGCAGTCCGCGGCGCGGATGACGGGTCACGCCGTCGTGGCCTGCGATCCGGCAGACATGGCGGCCGCGGTGAGCGACCGGACGGCCCTCGCGCTCGTCAACCACGTCGACTACCGCACGGGCCGCCTCCAGGACCTGCCCGGGCTCACCGCCGCGCTCCACGCGGCGGGCGCGCTCGCCGTCTGGGACCTGTGCCACAGCGCGGGCGCCCTGCCCGTCGGCCTGGACGAGCACGGGGTCGACCTGGCCGTCGGCTGCACCTACAAGTACCTGAACGGCGGCCCCGGTTCGCCCGCGTACCTGTACGTCGCCGAGCGGCACCAGGCCGCCTTCGACTCGCCGCTGCCCGGCTGGAACTCGCACGCCGACCCGTTCGGCATGACCCCCGGCTACGAGGCGGCGTCCGGTGCGCTCCGGGGCCGGGTCGGCACACCCGACATCCTCTCCATGCTGGCGCTCGAAGCGGCCCTCGACGTCTGGGACGGGGTCGCGGTCGAGGACGTGCGCGCCAAGTCGCTCGCGCTGACGGACTTCTTCCTGGAGTGCGTCGAGGCGTACGTCCCCGAGGGCCGCGTCACCTCCGTGACCCCCGGGGCGCACGGCGAGCGCGGCAGCCAGGTGGCCCTGCGCTGCGCGGACGCGCACGCCGTCATGGCGGAGCTGATCAAGCGCGGGGTCGTCGGGGACCTGCGCCGTCCGGACATCCTGCGGTTCGGCTTCACGCCGCTGTACGTGGGCTTCGCGGACGCGGAGCGGGCGGCGAGGACCCTCGCGGAGGTTCTTCGGCAGGCCTGATCTCGTCGGATGAT
Organism: Streptomyces sp. NPDC002463; assembly: GCF_042889835.1. Classification (NCBI taxonomy): domain Bacteria; kingdom Bacillati; phylum Actinomycetota; class Actinomycetes; order Kitasatosporales; family Streptomycetaceae; genus Streptomyces; species Streptomyces sp. NPDC002463. The sequence goes on along the minus strand of NZ_JBIARL010000011.1, from coordinate 228,863 downwards.
CGCCTGATCTGCGGGGGTTCCGGTGCTGGTACCGTCCCCGCAGGTCAGGCCAATTCGGCCGCGTACCCGAGAGGTTGGAACAGCATGCCGGACCCCGCCGCGCGCGATGCCGCCGAAGAGGCGTCGGCCTTCTCGCACCCGGCCGTCGCCCCGGACGCCACCGCCGCGTACGGCGACCACCCGGACCAGGTGGTCGACTTCTACGCGCCGCGTGACGGCCGCACCCGGGCCCCGCTCGTCGTCGCCCTGCACGGCGGAGCCTGGCGGGCACCGTACGACCGGCAGCATCTGACCCCGTTCGTGGACTTCCTGGCCCGCCGGGGCTTCGCCGTGGCCAGCGTCGAGTACCGGCGCGGGCCCGGCATCCCCCATCAGGGCGGTACGGCCCCGGTCGCCGGGCGCTGGCCGGAGACCTTCGACGACGTGGCGGCGGCGCTCGACGCCGTACCGGAGCTGGCCTCCGCGCACCTTCCGCAGGCCGACCCGCGGCGGACCGTCCTCACCGGCCATTCGGCGGGCGGCCACCTCGCGCTGTGGGCCGCCGCCCGGCACGTCCTGCCCGCCGGCTCCCCGTGGCGCCTGCCGGATCCGCCGGAGCTGCGCGGGGTCGTCGCGCTCGCCCCGATCTCCCACTTCGGGCGGGCGGTGGAGCTCGGGGTGTGCGGCGGCGCGGTCACGGAACTCCTCGGCGGCGAGGCGGAGTACGCGGCACGTGCGGCCGCGACGGACCCGTCCGTCCTCCTCCCGACCGGCATCGCGACCACGGTCGTCCAGGGCCGCGAGGACATCGTCGTGCCGTACGCGGTGGCCGAGGCGTACGCGGAGGCGGCGTCGAAGGCGGGGGAGGAGGTCGGCCTGACGCTCCTGGAGGGCATCGGCCACTTCCCGCTGATCGACCCGGCGGCGGACGCGTGCGCGGTGGTGGCGGAGGAGATCGCCCAGCTGGCCTGGTGAGCGGCGGAGTGAACGCCAGAACCGGAACACCGGATTCCTCGGAGTTTCCGTACAACCCTTCGAACTGATCGCGAGTCTCATCGGGCACGGCACTCCCGTGTCCGATCTTCTCGTGGGGGTTCACCTTGCAGTTCCGCACCACCGGCAGCCGTCTCGCTCTGGCCGTCACGGTCGTCCTCGCCGCCACCGCCCTGGGCGCCGGCACCCTGGCCACCGCCCCGGCCGCCTTCGCGGCCACGTCGGCGACGGCCTCCGCCGACCAGGCCACCGCCGCTCCCGTCTTCCCCGAGGGCTCCACGCTCGGGGGCATGGGCGCCACCGGTCTCCTCAGCTGGTCCTTCGACCAGTCGTACAACAGGACCCTGCTCTGGACGCCGTACGACGGCGGGAAGTCCCACCGGATCCAGGAGCCCGAGGACGGCGGCTTCGCCATGTCCGGCGGCGACGTCGTCGTCCTCGGCGACGCGAGCTGGACCGTCCAGATGCGCAAGCTCACCCTGCGGAACATGGCCGACCCGTTCGCCGCGGGCGTCGACATCGACCTCGCCGCGCTGAAGGGCAACTACGTCGCCGTACTGAGCCCGACGAGCGTCCTCGCGCAGATCACGCACGACGACGGCACGGCGGAGCTGCACGTCGTGACCAAGAACGGCACCACGACGACCAGCCGGAAGATCGCCGGGCTGCCCGCCGACGCCACCGAGTTCACCGGCTCGACGGTCAAGGACGGCCACATCCTCGTCGGGTACGCGACCGGCCCGGCGGACGCGCGGACCGGCGGCCGGGCGCTGATCGACCTGGCCACCGAGACCGCGACCGAGACCTACGCCTCCGTCGAGTCCGGGTACGACTTCACCAGCCTGATGTTCTCCGGCTCGCACGTCGCCTGGCTCGACTACGCGGCCGGCACCGGCCTGTACGTGACGTCCGTCGACCGCACGACGCACAAGGTCGAGAAGACCGTCATCGGCTCCCGCCAGACCCCCTGGTACTACGAGCTCGTGGGCGGCTCGCTGGTCTACGGCAACGAGTCGACCCCTGCCAAGGCCGTCTCCCTCGCCACCGGCGCGGTCACCGACCTCGGTGTCACGGCGTCGGCCTCGGCCGCCTCGGCGGACGGCAGCGCGGTGCTCCAGGGCAGCCGGGCCGCCGACGGCAGTGGCCTGTTCCGTGTCGCGGCCGCCGCGGACGGCACCCCGGTCGTCACCAAGCTCGCCGCGACGGGGACGCCGGAGGTGTGGGAGCCGCTGTCGATCCAGCAGGTCCACGTCCCCGACGCGGTCGACCTCGACCAGACCGGCGGCAAGGTGACCCTGGGCTGGACGCTGTCGCGGGCCGACGCCGTCGTGGACGTCACCCTCACGCACACCGCCACCGGCAAGGAGTTCACCAAGCGCCTGACCGCCCCCGCGAGCGGCACCCGGTTCTCCTTCGACTGGGACGGCGTCATCGCCGGCCTGGACGCGCCGAACGGCACGTACGCCGTCGAGGCCGAGGCGACGCCGGTCGACGGCACCGGCGAGCCGGCCTCCCAGGGCTGGCTCATGAACGTCACCCGGACGGCCGACCCGCACGACTACACGAACAACGGCTCCACCGACGTCCTCGCCCGGGACGCCGCCGGCGTGCTGTGGCGCGACGACCTGCGGGACCGCCCGGTGAACGGCCAGGTCAAGCCCGCGCTGCGGACGAAGATCGGCGGCGGCTGGAACACCTACAAGCAGATCGAGTCCGTCGGAAACGTCGGCGGCGCCGCCACCGGCGACCTGATCGCGGTCGACACGGCCGGCGTGCAGTGGCTCTACCTCGGCAAGGGCGACGGCACCTTCGCCACCCGGGTGAAGGTCGGCACGGGCTGGCAGATCTACAACAAGATCGCCGGCGGTTCGGACCTCGACGGCGACGGCCGTGCCGACCTGGTGGCCACGGACGGCGCCGGCACCCTGTGGTTCTACAAGGGCACGGGCAACTACGCGAAGCCGTACGCGGCCCGTGTGAGCCGCGGCGGCAGCTGGCAGGGCTACAACCAGCTCACCGCCGTCGGGAACATCGCCGGCTCGGCCGCCGGTGACCTGATCGCCCGCGACACCTCCGGCGTCCTCTGGCTCTACCAGGGCAACGGCACCGGCGGCTTCTCGCTCCGCGTGCGGATCGGCGGCGGCTGGGGCGCCTTCTCCCAGCTCGTCGGCGCCGGCGACCTCGACAACGACGGCCGCCCGGACCTGATCGCGTACGGCTCCGGCGGCACCTACGTCTACCGTTCGACGGGCGTCGCCACCGCCCCCTTCAGCCGTCAGACGACGTCGCTGTACGCGGGCGAGGGCAGCAAGTTCAACAGCGTCCTCTGAAGGCTGCCCTAGTCCTCAAGGGGGACCCGGAAGGATCCGCATCCAGCGGGACGACCGGGTCCCCCGCCGCCCGTACGGTTTCGGTGTGACCCAGACACAGTCCCCCGAGACGAGCCGCAGCCCCGAGTTCCGCCTGGTGCAGGTGGCGCTCGGCGGGCTGCGCCAGGAACTCTTCCACGACGCCTTCGCCTACCGGCCGCTCCCGCGCATGGACGTGAACAGCGGGCCGACGCGGTTCCTGCCGGAGCGGATACGGGCGTACGCCGGTCTGCTGCCGCACGCGGTCGTCGCCTTCGCGGCGCTGATCGTGTTCATGGTCGGCCTCGCGCGCTACAGCGGCGCCATCGGTCCCATCGGGCTCGTGTCCGCCCTCGCGCCGGCCGTGATCGTGCTGCTGACCCTGGTCCGGCCGGTCCTCTCCTTCTGGGCGTCGCTCGGCACGACGCCGTTCATCGGGTACCTCTCCGGCTTCATCACCGGCTGGCCCTGGGCGGCCAACTCGTTCGCCGCCCACCTCGTGGTCCTCGCCGTCGTCGCCGCCCGCACCCGGCCCCGTACCGCCGTGTGGATGTGGGTCGGGACGGCGGGCTACGCGGTCTTCGCCGAGACGTTCCTCGGGATGGGCGGCGGCACCGACGCCATCCCGATGCTGTTCGTCGCCGCCCTCGTCCTCCTCACCGTCACCGTCTTCCAGGTCCGCCGCCAGGCGACCCGCGAGGTCACCGCCCAGCAGACCGTCACCGCGCAGGAGCGTTCGAAGCGGACCCTCCTGGAGGAGCGGACGACCATCGCGCGGGAACTGCACGACGTCGTCGCCCACCACATGTCGGTGGTCGCCATCCAGGCGGAGGCCGCGCCCTACCGCGTGGAGAACCCGCCGCCGGAGCTGGAGCAGGCCTTCCTCACGATCCGGGAGAACGCCGTCGCCGCGCTGACCGAACTGCGCCGCATCCTCGGGGTCGTCCGCGCCGAGGACTACGAGGCGCCCGACGCCCCGCAGCCGACCCTCGCCGACCTGGACGCGCTCGTCGGCAACGTCCGCGAGGCCGGGCTCGACGTGGAGAAGACCGTGACCGGCGCGGTGCGCGAGCTGCCGCAGGGCGTGGAGCTCTCCGCGTACCGGATCGTCCAGGAAGCCCTGTCGAACGTGCTCCGGCACGCGCCGGGCGCGGCGGCGAAGGTCGAGGTCAGCTACGTCCTCGGGGGTCTCGGCCTGCGGGTCGCCAACGGCCCGGCGCGCGGTCTCGTCAAACCGTCCCCCGGGGCAGGGCACGGCATCACCGGTATGCGGGAGCGTGTGACGATGCTCGGCGGGGAGATGACCGCCGAGGCCACCGACGACGGTGGGTACGAGGTGACGGCCTTCGTCCCCGTGAGCCGTGAGGACATCCGTGAGGGGGCCGGACAGTGATCCGCGTACTGATCGTCGACGACCAGATGATGGTCCGCGAGGGCTTCTCCGTGCTGCTCGGCGCGATGCCGGACATCGAGGTCGTCGGCGAGGCCGTCAACGGCCGGGAGGCGATCGCCCAGGTCGCCGCCCTCCGCCCCGATGTCGTCCTCATGGACATCCGGATGCCCGAGCTGAACGGCATCGAGGCCACCCGGGAGATCGTCGCCGCCGACGCGGACGCGAAGGTGCTCGTCCTGACGACCTTCGACCTCGACGAGTACGTGTACCAGGCGCTGCGCGCCGGGGCCTCCGGCTTCCTCCTCAAGGACGCCTCGGCCCGGCAGCTCGCGGACGGCGTCCGGGTGGTCGCGGCCGGCGAGGCGCTGCTCGCGCCGACCGTCACCAAGCGGCTGATCACCGAGTTCGCGAAGGCGCCGAGCGCCACGCGCCCGCCCGCGATGGCGCAGATCGGGGAGCTGACCGAGCGGGAGACGGAGGTCCTCGTCCTCATCGCGCAGGGCCTGTCGAACGCCGAGATCGCCGACCACCTCGTCGTCGCCGAGTCGACGATCAAGACCCACGTCAGCCGGATCCTGGTGAAGCTGGGCCTGCGCGACCGCACGCAGGCGGCGGTCTTCGCGTACGAGGCGGGACTGGTGCGGGTCGGCGGCTGAGGCGCCGGTACGGGGGCGGTGCCCGGGGTCCGGGGGTAGCGTCCGTCCATGGACGCTGTTGACGCTGTGTACGACCCCTGGTCGCCGGAGTTCGTCGCCGATCCCTATCCCGCCTACGCCCGGCTGCGCGCCGCCGGCCGCGCGCACTGGCACGGCCCCACCCGCCAGTGGCTGATCCCGCACTACGAGGACGTGTCGGCGCTCCTCCGGGACCGGCGCCTGGGCCGCACGTACACCCATCGCTTCACGCACGAGGAGTTCGGGCGGACGGCACCGGACGCCGCGTACGAGCCGTTCCACACGCTCAACGACCACGGACTGCTCGATCTGGAGGCGGTCGACCACACGCGGATCCGGCGTCTCGTCTCGAAGGCGTTCACCCCGAGGACCGTGGAGAACCTGGCGCCGACGGTACGGCGCCTGGCCGCCGACCTCGTCGGGGGACTGGTCGCGGACGGCGGCGGCGATCTGCTCGCCCGGGTCGCCGAGCCCCTGCCCGTCGCGGTGATCGCCGAGATGCTCGGCATCCCGGCGGAGGACGAGGAGCGGGGGCGGCTGCGGCCCTGGTCGGCGGCGATCTGCGGGATGTTCGAGCTGAATCCCTCGGAGGAGACGGCGCGGCGGGCGGTCCAGGCCTCGGTCGAGTTCTCGGACTATCTGAGGGAGCTCATCGCGCGGCGGCGGAAGAGCCCGGGGGAGGACCTGATCTCCTCCCTGATCGCGGTCGAGGAACTGACGGAACAGGAGATGATCTCCACCTGCGTCCTGCTCCTGAACGCCGGCCACGAGGCCACCGTGAACACCACGGTCAACGGCTGGTGGACGCTGCTCCGGGAGGGCGTCCGTCCGGATCTCGAAAAGTTGTCCACAGCTGTGGAAGAACTTCTGCGGTACGACACCCCGCTCCAGATGTTCGAGCGCTGGGTCCTCGACGACATCGAGCTCGGCGGCGTCACCCTCCCGCGCGGCTCCGAGGTCGCCCTCCTCTTCGGCTCCGCCAACCGCGACCCCGCCCGCTTCGGCCCCACCGCCGACGTCCTCGACCTCGAACGCGCCGACAACCCGCACATCACCTTCGGCGCCGGCATCCACTACTGCCTCGGCGCACCGCTCGCCCGCCTCGAACTGCACGCCGTCTTCGGCGAGTTGCTGCGACAGGCGCCGGGTCTGAGGCTCGCGGCGGAACCGGTGTGGAGGCCCGGGTACGTCATCCGGGGCTTCGAGGAGCTGCTCGTGGAGGTGTGAGGTCATGACGCCTCCGCCAGGACCTGGCGGAGGCGGGTCGCGTACGCCTCCGGGTGACTGGTGTTGCCGTTGTGCCCGCCGGGGAACTCCACCAGCTCCTCGCCGACGAGCTCGGCCAGGGAGGTCGCGCAGAGGTGGTCGAAGACGGTGCGCGGGGTGGTCCGGCCGGCGGCGGGGACGATGCGCGTGCCGGAGTGCGCCAGCGCGGTGGGGTCCAGCGCGGTGGGGTCCAGTGTGTCGTGGACGATCGCGGTGAAGTCGTGGCGGATGAAGTGGTCGAAGTTGGCGACGCGCCGGGCGTTCATCGGCTGGGGCGTCAGGCCCGGCTCGGCATCGGCGCGGGCCGGGTCTATGCCCAGGGTCCGGGCGATCTCCGGCAGCGCGGCGGAGAGGCCGTCCCGGCGGTACAGCTCCTGGAGGGCGGTGAGCTCCCGCTCGTGGTGGGCGCGCTCCCGCGCGGGCAGCAGGCGCGGGGCGACCGGCTCGTGGGCGACGAGCATCCGGATCAGTCCGGGGTGACGCACGGCGGTGTGCAGTCCGACGACGGCTCCCAGGCTGCAGCCGAGCATCAGGGCGGGCGTGTCCGTGAGGGCGGTGAGGAGGCGGTGGACGTCGTCGGCGTGCTCGACCAGCGTCACCCCCCGCTCGGGTGCGTCGAGCCGGCTGCGGGAGAGGCCGCGACGGTCGTAGGTGATCACGCGGTAGGAGTCGGTGAGCCGGCGGACGAGGTCGGCGCTCCGGTCGGCGTCGCCCTCGCCGCTCTGCGAGATCAGCAGCGTCGGGCCGGTACCCCGGACCTGGTAGTGCAGGACCGCCCCGGGAACGTCGAGCGTGCCCTCGGTCATGGTCGCGGCCGCCGTGGTCATGGTCGTGGTGCCGGTCATGGTTCTCCCCCTCCGCGTGCGGCGGGCGTTGCGCCCTCCGTCTCTCCTCGACGTTATTCCATCCAACTCGATACATCAACCCCGATGCATCGAGATGGATGAATCGAATCGGATGTAGTTTGGCGGGGTGAATGGAGCCGAACTGTTCCTGCTGGGCCGCGTCCTGATGAAGCTCGGTGAGGAGTCGCTGCCCGAGCCCCCCGGCGGCGAGGGCCGGTACGCCGGCAGCGCGCGCCTCGTGCTGATCGTCGCCGGTGACATCGCCGCCCACCCCGACAGCGCCGTCGGCGAGATCGCCGCGCGGACCGGTCTGCCGCAGAGCCAGGTGTCCACGGCCGTGGCCCGGTTGAAGGAGGCCGGTTCGGTGCTGGCCGTCCCTGACCCCGCCGACCGGCGCCGGGTGCTCGTGCGCCCGGCCGCGGAGGCGTCCGAGCGTGTGGCGGAGGTGCGGGCCACCCGGATCGAGGGTGCGCTCGCCGCGGCGCTGGGGTCGGACGACCCGCAGCGCCTCCGGGAGGTCACGGAGGCGCTGGAGGTACTGGCCCGCACGCTCATGCCGGCGTCACGGGCCTGAGGCGTACGGGCCGCATCCGGCGTCGCGGGCCTGAGCCGTGCGACGCGGGGTTGAGCTGTGCGACGTGGGCTTGAGCTGTGCGACGTGGGCTTGAGCTGTACGTCGCGGGCCTGAGCTGCGCGGCGCGGGGTTGAACTGTGCGACGCGGGCCTGAGCCGTACGTCGCGGAGCAGTACGGCTCCCGGAGTTCTCAGCTCAGCACGTCCCGGCGCCGCAGCCCCGCGAGCCCCGCCGCCGTCAGGGCGGCTGCCAGGGCCGTCAGGATCAGGACCGGGGTCCAGGCCATCTCCGGGCCCGGCAGCTTCGGCAGGTGGCCGAAGGGGGAGGCGTCGAGGACGGCCTGCGGCAGGCCGAGGGCCGGGCCGATCCAGCCGAGGGCCAGGCAGAGGCCGGCCACGCCCCACGCGGCGGTCGCGGCCTTCGGGGCGGCGCCCCAGAGGAGCACGGCGAGCCCGGCGAGCGTCCACACGGCGGGGAGCTGGACGAGCGCGGCGCCCAGGACGGGGCCGAGCTCGTGCCCGTACGAGAGGGCGAGGCCGAGTCCGGCGAGGACCAGGATCAGGGCCGAGCCGGCGAAGGCGATGACCAGGTGCCCGGCGGCCCAGCGGAGCCGGCCGAGGGCGCCCGCGAGGAGCGGTTCGGCCCGGCCGGAGGTCTCCTCGCCGTGCGGCCGCAGCACGGAGCCGACGGCGTACAGCGCGGCGAGCATCCCGAACAGGGAGACCATGGTGGCGAGGAAGGCGTCGGTCAGCGCGCTCTGGCCGCCCATCCGCTCGAAGATCTCCCGGGCCCGTTCGTTGTCGCCGACGATGTCGGCCGCGCCCTCGACCATCCCGCCGAAGACGAGCCCGCCGAGCAGGAAACCGAGCGACCAGCCGAGGAGCGTGCCGCGCTGGAGCCGCCACGCGAGCGCCCCGGCCGTCGCGAGCCGCCCCTGGGCGGGGCCGGGCCGGGTCGCGAGGAAGCTCGCGCCGACGTCCCGGCGGGCGGTGAGCGCGTACGCGGCGGCCGTCTGGATCAGGACGGCCCCGGCGATGAGGAGCAGCACCCACCAGCGCTCGCCGGCGAAGGCGCGGACGTGTTCGGCCCAGCCGATCGGGGAGACCCAGGTCAGGACCGATTCCCCACCCGCCGTACCCGCGTCGCCGGCCGCCCGCAGCGCGAACGCCAGGCCCAGGACGGCCGCCGACAGGCCCTTCGCGAGCCGGGCGCTCTCCGTGAGCTGTGCGGCGAGCGCGGCCGTGGTCGCGAAGACCATGCCGGTGCCGCCGATCGCCAGACCGAGCGCGAGCGCCCCGGTCGCGCCCTGCCCGGCGAGGCCGGCGGTGACGACGAGGGCGACGGCGGTGTTGAGGGTGAGGGCGGCGAGGAGCGCCGCCGTCAGCGGGGCCCGGCGGCCCACCGCCCCGGCGGACAGCATCTCCTGACGGCCCGTCTCCTCCTCCTCGCGGGTGTGCCGGACCACCACGATCAGGCTCGCGACGGCGGCGAGGACCGCGCCGAAGGTGCCGAAGCGCCAGGCGACGAGCCCGCCGAGGGAGTCGCCGAAGACGGGCCCGTACATCGCGCGCATCGAGCTGTTGGCGGTCATGGAGGCGGCGAGCTCGGCCCGTTCGGCGGCCGTGCCGTACAGGCCCTCCAGGGAGCCGGCGCCGCTCGCGACCATGCCGCCGGTGACGAGCGCCCAGACGGGGAGCATCAGCCGGTCGCGGCGCAGCGCGAGCCGGGTGAGGACGCCGGTTCCGGCGAGGTTCATGACGCCACCTCGTCCGTGTAGTGCCGGAGGAAGAGCTCCTCCAGGGTGGGCGGGGTGGAGGTCAGGGAGCGGACGCCGGAGGCGGTCAGGGAGCGGAGGACGGCGTCGAGCTTGTCGGTGTCCACCTGGAACTTCACGCGGCTGCCCGTCACGTCCAGGCCGTGGACGCCCGGCAGGTGGGCGAGGCCGTTGGGCGGTCCGGCGAGTTCGGCGGTGACGCTGGTGCGGGTCAGGTGCCGCAGCTCCGCGAGCGAACCCGACTCCACCGTCCGGCCCTTGCGGACGATGCTGACCCGGTCGCAGAGCGCCTCGACCTCGCTGAGGATGTGGGAGGACAGCAGTACCGTCCGCCCCTGCTGCCGGGCCTCCTCCACGCAGCTCTGGAAGACCTCCTCCATCAGCGGGTCGAGGCCGCTGGTCGGTTCGTCGAGGACGAGCAGGTCGACGTCGGCGGCGAAGGCGGCGACGAGCGCGACCTTCTGCCGGTTGCCCTTGGAGTAGGTGCGGCCCTTCTTGGTGGGGTCGAGTTCGAAGCGCTCGATCAGCTCGGCGCGCCGGGCCTTGTCGAGCCCCCCGTTCCCGCGCAGCCGTCCGTACAGGTCGATGACCTCGCCGCCGGACAGGTTGCGCCAGAGCGTCACGTCGCCGGGGACGTACGCGATCCGGCGGTGCAGCTCGACGGCGTCCCGCCAGGGGTCGCGGCCGAGGAGCTGGGCGGCGCCGGCGTCGGGCCGCAGCAGGCCCAGGAGGACGCGGATGGTGGTCGACTTGCCGGCGCCGTTGGGGCCGAGGAAACCGTGGACCTCGCCGGTCTCGACGGTGAGGTCGAGGCCGTCGAGGGCGTGGGTGCGCCCGAAGGACTTGTGGAGTCCGACGACGCTGATTGCCTTCGTCATGCTTCAGAACGTACGCTCATTTCACAAACTTGTGAAGTTCAGGAAACGCATGAATCCGCGCTTAGAGTGGGGAACATGACGACGACGCCCAAGGAAACGACCGGGGAAGAGGCGGTCTCCCGCTTCGTCGAGCGGTTCGCGGCCGAGATGACCGCCGCCGGCATGCAGCGGATGGCGAGCCGCGTCTTCGCCGCGCTCCTCGCCTCCGAGACGGCCTCCATGACCTCGGCCGAGCTGGCCGACCAGCTGCGGATCAGCCCGGCCGCCGTCTCCGGCGCGATCCGCTACCTCTCCCAGGTCAGCATGGTCAGCCGCGAGCGCGACCCCGGCACCCGCCGCGAGCGGTACGTCCTCCACAACGAGCTCTGGTACGAGACGTTCACCCGCCGCGACCAGACCCTCACCCGCTGGGAGAAGGTCCTCGACGAGGGCGCCGCGACCCTCGGGACGGACAGCGCGGCGGGCCGCCGCATCGCGGAGACGGCCGAGTTCTTCGCCTTCCTGCACGGCGAGATGGCCGGGATCATGGACCGCTGGCGCGCCCACAAGGACGCGCAGGCTCAGAGGGTCTGAGAGTCCAGCGGCGGGGCGAGCCGCTCCAGGAGCGCGGCGAACTCCGGACGCCCGTCGTCCTCCCAGTACGGCCCCGCCGGCCACAGGGGGCGCCCGCCGATCCACGGCACCACGAGCGGCAAGCGGCCGTCCTCGGTGAAGTCCGGCCAGTGCCAGCCGTGCAGGCGGATCGTGCCGACGGGCAGGGCCGGCAGCCCGCGACGCGGCTCCTTCCGCGGGCCGGGCGGAATCAGCGGGATCACCCCGTCGGGCCGGGCGTGCAGACCGCCGTGCCCCGGGAACGTCACCAGGACGGGCGCGCCGCCCTCGGGGTGGAAGAGCAGGACGTAGCGGCGGAGGCGGGGCGGGTAGGTGGTCGCGGCCCGGGCCATCATCCGTACGGCGGGGCGGCCGGTGGTCAGCAGCTGGTAGCAGGAGTACGCGAGCGCACCGAGGGTCAGCGCGCCCACGGCGTACAGCTTGAACGCGTCCTCCTGTGGCGGCCCGGTCAGCAGGAGCGCGCCCACGGCGGCGCAGAACGCGAGCGCGACCAGCACCCGGGGCACCCCGGCGATCCGCCGCAGGCTCCGCACCCGCCACCACGGCACCTCGCGCACGTCCGCCTCCGGGCGGAGCGCCTTGCCCTGGGGGGTGGCCTGCCGCCGGGCGTGCGAGGCGAGCACGGCGTAGGTCGGCCCGGGGGCGGGGGGCGGCGAGTCGAGGGGCACGGGAGGGCGGTCCATGAGGGCGCCGTCCACGACGACGGGAGGCCGGTCCATGGCTGCGTAGGGGGTGTCGTCGGGGGCGGCGTCGGGGTTGTCGTAGGGGCCGTCATAGGGGGCGGCGTAGATGCGGTCGTAGGGGTCGTGGAGTTCGTCCACCGTGGTGGGCGCGGGCGCGGGCAGCGGTCCCTGTGGCTGCCGAGGCGCCGCCCGCCGCATCAGCCCCTCCGACTCCGCCTGCGCGAGGATCCGCCGCCGCACGCGCTCGCCGCGCAGCGGCTTCGCCCAGATCAGCGGCCCGCCGCCGGGCGGCGTGACGACCCCGCCCACGCGAGGGTCGCCGCACCACCACAGTACGCCGTCCGGTCCTGGCCGCACCTGCTCGTACCGCTGCCGGGTCGCGATCACCGTCAGCGGCCACGCCTCGGCGCCGTCCGGGGCGCGCAGGACGAGGCTCGTCGCGTGTCCGGTCCGGGCGACCGCCGCGGCGGGGTGCGCCGACCAGGTGCCCGCGCCGAGGGCCCGCCGGATCCGCCGCGCGTTGAACCGCGAGCCGGTCCCGAAGACCAGACAGAGGATCCCGAGCGCGAAGAGCCAGGAGGCCGCATCGGAGGCCCATGTGCCGATGACCAGCGCCGAAGCGCCGACGGCCAGGACGAGCGTCACCACCCCCGCGCCGATCAGCCGGCCGGCTCTTCGCCGGTACCGCTCCAGCTCCGCCGCCGTCTTCTCGAAGTCCAGCGCAGACGTCATCGCGGACGTCACCCCACCCGTCATCGCACGTCCCCCACCCACCCGGTCAATGTGCCCCGACCCTAGGCGGCATCCAGGGGCAGCGTCAGCCCCCAGGCCCCCGGCCTGACCGTCCACGTCCGCCGCCGCACCGGCCCCGAGAGGCGGCCGTCGGCGCGGTAGCGGAAGTCGGGGCCCGAGACGGTGAGGGTGCGGGCGGTCGCGTGCCGCGCGGGGGCCGCGAGCGGGCGGACGGTCACCTCCGCCGTACCGCCCGCCGAGCGGACCGACAGGCCCTCCACCGGGGCGTCGACATCGGCGAGCAGCACCCCGTCCGCCTCCACCCGGAGCCGGGTCGCGGCCGCGGCCGGGGGCGCCGGGCGGACCAGCGTACGGACGAGGGAGCGGCAGGTCCCCCAGACGGACGGCGGCGCCTGGGCGAGTGCGGGCATGCCCGGTACCAGGAGGTCGCCGAGGACGACGCCGTCGCTGTCGTCGACGAGCAGGTCGAGGCGGCGGACGGCACCGTGCAGGACCGCGCGGGCCGCCGCCGGCGTGGAGCGCGGCACGCCGAGCGCGTGGGCCACTTCCAGGGCGTCCGGGGGGCCGATGGGGACGAGCGAGAGGGCCCCCTCGGCGAGCTCCCGCTCGCGGTGCAGCAGGGCCACCGTGCGCAGCAGCGCGCGGTCGTCGCCGAGGACGACGGGGCGCCGGGAACCGCGCCTGGCCAGGGCCCGGGAGAATTCCTCGGGGCCGTCCGGCAGGCAGATCTTCGCTTCCGCGCCCGCGGACAGGACATCCTTCGCGATCCGTACGGACTCGCCGTCACTTCGGCGGGCGACCGGGTCGACGATGACCAGCAGCTGGTCGTGATCCGACACCTCGGTCCTTCCTCGGGTAGCATCTTTGTGCAAGAGCCCCTTGCGCTATTGCGCCAGGGGCTTCGTCTATTCCGGGGCACACCGGTGAGGCGGCGTACGCCCCCTGACCTTGGACATGCCCCGCCCGGAAGGGGTGTACGCCTGTGCCCGCACTTGTGCTGCTCGGTGCTCAGTGGGGTGACGAGGGCAAGGGAAAGGCCACCGACCTCCTCGGTGGATCCGTGGACTACGTGGTGCGTTACCAGGGCGGCAACAATGCCGGCCACACGGTCGTCGTCGGCGACCAGAAGTACGCGCTGCATCTCCTCCCTTCCGGAATCCTCTCACCGGGGTGCACCCCGGTGATCGGAAACGGTGTCGTCGTCGACCCGGCGGTCCTGCTCTCCGAGCTGAGCGGACTGAACGAGCGCGGCGTCGACACGTCGAAGCTCCTGATCAGCGGCAACGCCCACCTGATCACCCCGTACAACGTCACGCTCGACAAGGTGACGGAACGGTTCCTCGGCAAGCGCAAGATCGGCACCACGGGCCGCGGCATCGGCCCGACCTACGCCGACAAGATCAACCGCGTCGGCATCCGGGTCCAGGACCTGTACGACGAGTCGATCCTCACCCAGAAGGTCGAGGCGGCGCTGGAGGGCAAGAACCAGCTGCTCGCGAAGCTGTACAACCGCCGCGCGATCGAGGCGGAGCAGATCGTCGAGGAGATGCTCCAGTACGCGGAGCAGATCAAGCCGTTCGTCGCGGACACCACGCTGATCCTCAACAAGGCGCTCGACGACGACAAGGTCGTGCTCTTCGAGGGCGGCCAGGGCACCCTGCTCGACGTCGACCACGGCACGTACCCCTTCGTCACCTCCTCGAACCCGACCGCGGGCGGCGCCTGCACGGGTGCGGGCGTGGGCCCGACGAAGATCAGCCGCGTCATCGGCATCCTCAAGGCGTACACGACCCGTGTCGGCGCCGGCCCGTTCCCGACGGAGCTCTTCGACGCGGACGGCGAGGCGCTGCGCCGCATCGGTGGCGAGCGCGGTGTCACCACCGGCCGTGACCGCCGCTGCGGCTGGTTCGACGCGGTCATCGCCCGCTACGCGACCCGCGTGAACGGCCTGACGGACTTCTTCCTCACCAAGCTCGACGTGCTCACCGGCTGGGAGCAGATCCCGGTCTGCGTCGCGTACGAGATCGACGGCAAGCGCGTCGAGGAGCTGCCGTACTCGCAGACCGACTTCCACCACGCGAAGCCGATCTACGAGATGCTGCCGGGCTGGTCGGAGGACATCACGAAGGCGAAGACCTTCGCGGACCTGCCGAAGAACGCGCAGGCGTACGTGAAGGCGCTGGAGGAGATGTCCGGCGCCCCGATCTCCGCGATCGGCGTCGGCCCCGGCCGCACGGAGACGATCGAGATCAACTCGTTCCTGTAGGAAGCACCCGCAGGCCGCCGCGCGCCGCCCGCGCCTCTACTTCACGAGGCGCAGGCGGCGCGCGCCGTATTCGGACTCGCGGAGGAGCCCCGACGGGTTCTTGGGGTCGGTCTTGTAGATCCAGGCGATGCGGTCCGCCACGCACGCGTACTCCGACGCGGCCTCGTCGAGCACGGACGGAGTGGTGAAGAGGACACCGCCTTCGACGCTCAGCACGCGGGCCGTCGACTCGCAGTGTCTTCCCGCCCCGGTCTGCACGGTTCTCACGGCCGGGTCTCCGAGGGCCCCCGGCCGGATGATCACGACGAGGCCCTGCCCCGTGCTCCACGCGTTCCAGAACTTCGGGGGCACCTCGGGCTTGGGTGCCGGGATCTTCCGTGCGGTCTCGGACAGGGACTCGGTCACCTGCCAGGCGTAGCCGCCGGAGTGATCCGGTTCCAGGCCGAGGGTCACATGGTCCGGAAGCCCGCACTCCTCCGTCGAGGCGCCGGAAGGCGAGCTGCGCGTCACCTGGAACGCCGACATGACGATCGTCGGCTCCGTACGGCTGGTCAGGGCGAGCTCGCCCTGACAGACGGTCGTGCTCGTGGCGGCCACGAAGGTTCCCGCCGGTCTGCCGAGCCGGGTCGAGTTGTGGATGTCCAGCCGCATGAGGAAGGGCTCGTCCCGCTCGTACGACGTCAGGCGCCACACCCCGGAGAACCGCTTGTCCTCCGTCGTCCCGTCCGACGGCAGCGCGAAGGACGGAGCGGGCCCGACTCCCGTGTAGGCGACGGTGGCGGTACCGACGACCAGCGCCGTGAGGAGACGGCCCCCGACACGGAGGAACCTCCGGAATCCGCGCCGCGCCTCGGGCGAGAGCACCGCCATGGGGGCCTTCACGGAGGCTCGCACCGGCGCGGTGACCGGAGACCGCTTCCCGTCGCGCGGGGCCGCCCGCAGGAAGTCCGCCGCGTCCTCGTCCAGGCGGGCCAGGAGGTCCGGGGGGAGCCAGCTGCCGCCGAGGGCCTTGCGGGTGCGGGAGACGACCACGTCCATCGTCGGGCGGTCCGCCGGGTCCTTCGCCAGGCAGTCCTGGACGAGCTCCGCGACCGTCTCCGGGACGCCCGCCACGTCCGGGTCCTCGTAGGCCACGCGGAAGAGGAGGCCGTGGAAGGCCGGGTCGCCGGTGCTGAAGGGGGCGCGGCCCGTCGACGCGTACGCGAGGACCGCGCCCAGCGCGAAGACGTCGCTCGCCGCGGTGACCTCCTCGCCCCGCACCTGTTCCGGCGACATGAACTCGGGCGAGCCGACCAGGACCCCGGTCCGGGTGAGGTCGCTCTCGGAGGAGAGGGCGATCCGCCGGGCGATGCCGAAGTCGATCACGCGGGGTCCGCCCACGGTCAGCAGGATGTTGGCCGGCTTCAGGTCGCGATGGATCAGGCCGGCCCCGTGGATCGCGCGGAGCGCCAGGCCGAGGCGGTGGGCGAGGACGAGCACCGAGGCCGCCGGCAGGGGGCCGAGGCTGCCTTCGACGGCCGCTCGGAGCGAGGGGCCGGGGACGTACTCGGTGGCCACCCAGGGCACGTCGGCCGCGGTGTCGGCGTCGAGGACCCGCGCGGTCCACTCGTCGCCGACGAGCCGCGCCGCCCGTACCTCACGGGCGAAGCGGCGGCGGAACTCCTCGTCCGCCGCCGCCTCGGACCGTACGAGCTTGACCGCCACCGTTCGTCCGTCAGGCGCCTCGGCGCGGTAGACGACGCCCATGCCGCCGGCGCCGAGGCGGCCGACGAGACGGTAGGGCCCTATGAACGCCGGTTCTTCCGCACGGAGTTGGTCCATCGGCGGATCCTCGCACAGACCGTCAGCAGTCCAGCTTCGTGTCCCGGCCGACCTTGTCCCAGGCGGTCAGGTCCGCGCGGACCTGGTCCAGGTGGGCGTGGACGGCGTCGATCGAGTCGTCGCCGAGGGCCAGCCTCAACGGCGTCTCGTCCGCGTTCAGGGCCGTGAGGACCGCGGCCGCGGCCTTCGCCGGGTCGCCCGCCTGGGTGCCGGCGCCGGTCTCGACGTAGGCGCGGGTGGCGCCGACCGTGTCGGCGTAGTCGGCGACGGTGTCGGTGCTGAGGCTCTTGCCGTTGCCGAAGAGCGAGGTGCGGAAGGCGCCGGGCTCGACGATCAGGACCTTGATGCCGAGCGGGCCGACCTCGGCGGCCAGCGCCTCCGACATGCCCTCCAGGGCGAACTTGGTCGCGCTGTACGCCCCGAAGCCGGCCATCGACATCTGGCCGCCGACGCTGCTGAGCTGCACGATCGCGCCGGAGCGGCGGGCCCGCATGTGGGGCAGGACGGCGCGGGTGAGGGCGGCGGGGCCGAAGACGTGGACGTCGAAGAGGGAGCGCAGGTCCTCGTCGGAGGTCTCCTCGACCGAGCCGACGTGGGTGCGGCCCGCGTTGTTGACGAGGACGTCGACGCGGCCGTGGCGCTCGACGAGCGCGGTGACGACCCGGTCGACGGCGGCCGTGTCGGTGACGTCCAGGGCGACCGGGTCGACCTGGTCGGGGTGGGCGGCGACCAGGTCGTCCAGGCTCTCGGTGCGTCGGGCCGCGGCGACGACGACGTCGCCCGCGGCGATCGCCGCCTCGGCGAAGGCGCGTCCGAAGCCGCTGTTGGCGCCGGTGATCAGCCAGACCTTGCTCATGTTCGTGTTCCCCTCGTGGGTGCCGCCGTCCGGCGGCTCGCTGTCCCAACAAGCTTGGGACGGCGTGGCGTTGTTCGTCCAAGATCCGGCGTGATAGCCCATGGTTATGGATGTGCACGGGCGGGATCTCCGGTACTTCGTCGCGGTCGCCGAGGAGCTCCACTTCACGCGCGCCGCCGAGCGGCTGTACGTCTCGCAGCCCGCGCTCAGCAAGCAGGTCCGCTCCCTGGAGCGGCAGCTCGGGGCGCCCCTCTTCGACCGGGACCGGCAGGGCGTGGCACTCACCCCCGTCGGTACGGCCCTGCTGCCGCACGCGCGGGCCGTGCTCGCCGCCTGGGAGGAGGGCGAGGCGGCGGTGGGCCGGGCCAGGGCGGCCGCCGACGGCACCCTGGTCGTCGGGATGAGCACCAGCCCGGGCCGTGGCGGGCTGCTGCCCGCGATCCGGTCCCGGTTCACCGAGGCGCACCCGGAGGCCCGGCTGCGGCTGCGCCAGGTGGGCTGGGAGGACCCGACGGCCGGCCTGGCGGACGGCACCAGCGACGTGGCCTTCGTGTGGCTGCCGCTGCCCGGGGCGGACCGTTTCCGCTGGGTCGTCGTCGCCACCGAGCCCCGGCTCGTCGCCCTCCCCGAGGCCCATCCGCTGGCCGCCCGCGACGGCCTGGACTTCGCCGAGCTCCTCGACGAGCCCTTCCTCGCCCTCCCCGCGACCGGTCCCGAACTCCGCGACCACTGGCTGGCCGTGGACGCCCGGGGCGGCCGCCCGCCGGTCGTCGGCGCCGAGATCGCCAGCGCGGACGAGACGTACGAGGCGCTGGTCGACGGCCTCGGCATCTGCCTGGTCGCCGCCGGGAACGCGCCGGTCCTCACCCGCGGCGGCGTCGTCACCCGCCCCGTCCGCGGCGTCACCCCGAGCCGCTTCGCCCTCGCCTGGCGCGCGGCCGATCCCCGCCCGCTGGTCCACGACTACGCCCGCGCGGTGTCCGAAGTCGTCTCCCGCGAGGCCTGAACTCGCCTTGTGGGACGGGTGGTTCGGCTGCGTAATGAGGGGCACGTCACAGCGGTTCCATCTCGGGGGGACGCATGGGAACGAACGAAACGCCGCCGCCGAAGCCGACGCGGCCACCGACTCCGGCGTCGCCGTCGTCGAGGCCGTGGAAGGAGCCGGAGCGGGAGCTCGCCGCCCGCGCCGCCGCGGCCCAGCTGCCGCCCCAGCAGAGTCTTGTCATCAGCAAGCGGCTGCTCTGGGTGCATGGAGGCGCCTACCCGCTGGAGAACATCGTCCGCGTCTACACCTTCGTGCTCCGGCCCCGGCGTGCGGAGGCCTTCGTCCGCTTCCTGAAACGGGGTGGGTTCACGCTCGCCCTGTACCTGCTCCTGACGTTCGCCTCGGATTCGTCGTCGAGCTCGTACGGCTCCAGCAGCAGCGACGCCGCCGGCTTCGTAGGGCTCGCCCGGGTCCTCGCTCTGGCCATGCTGATCTACTTCGGCGCCCAAAGCGCCTCCGTGATCTTCGCCGGCTCACACGACGTCCTGGCCATCGAGACGAACGGACGCTCCACCGCCATGGTGACGGGGAAGCGCGAATACCTGAACCGGCTCGTCCGCCAGGTCGCCGAGGCGATCGACAAGCCGGACGCCGAGTTCCAGGCCTCGGTGGGGGCGCTGACGATCACCAACTACGGCGACTACTTCTTCGGGGACACCGTGAACATGTACGGCGGCAGCGGCAACACGGGGGTGGCGAAGTGATGGCCGGGGACAACTACTACGGCGACGTCGTGAACATGAACCAGACCCACAACAGCGTCGGCATCGACAAACGGGCAGTCGCCACGAGCTCAGCCGAAGTGGAGCGTGCCGTCCAGGAGTTGCTGCCGCTTCTCCAGGAGCTGCGGGGCAGTCTGGGGCCGTTCGCGGCGCGGACCGTGGAGGCCGCCGAGCCGGAGATCGAGGGCTCCGCGGGGCCGGAGGCGCGGCGCGGCGCCCTGGAGCGGGTCGGCGGGATCCTGGAGTCGGTGGGTCCGGCCGGCGCGGCCGCGCTCGCCCTGGTCCACCAGATCCTCGGGCTGCTCGGGGGCTGAGCGGCACAGGAGGGCCTCAGGACCGGTAGTACTCGTTCGGTTCGCCGTCGAGCATCGGGTAGACGAGGAGCCGGTCCTTGCCCTTCAGCTTGTCGACGACCATGAAGCGGGAGAGGCCCTCCTGGCATTCGCGGTCCCAGGCGGTCGTGTCCCGCTGGCTGGGGCCGAGGACCAGCACGTCGCCGGAGCCTCCGAGGACGGCCGTGGTGCCGCAGGACCAGTCCTCGGAGGTGTTCACGCCGTCGATCGTGCGGGGGTAGCCGTCGATGACGCTGATCACGGGTGCGCCGACCGGGCCTTGAGTGATCGTCACCTCCGAGGTGAAGCGGCTGTCGTCGGCGCCGTACATCTCGGGCGCGGGGATGCGCGACCAGTGGCCGAGGAAGCGGGCGGGGACGGCCGCCGGTCCGCTCCGGGCCTTGCGGAGGGTGGTCTTCACGGTGCCCGAGGTCCATTCCAGGACCTCGGGGGAGCGCAGGGTGAGGGTCTGGCGGGCGGCGGCGGTGCAGCCCGCGGCGGGGACGCTGGTGGTCACGACGGACTCGCCGTAGACGACCTTGTCCTCGTCGGCCGAGACGAGCCGGGAGCGGCCCATGCACAGCCGGTTCTCGGCGACCTGGACGTAGATTCCGCTCTTGGAGCCCGCGGCGCCCTGGGTGATCTCGATCCGGGCGGTCTCCCGGGGGGACTCGGGCGAGCCCTGGAGGACGCCCTCCCAGGCGCCGAGGAAGGCGGCGGGGACGATCCCGTGGGGACGGCCTCCGCCGCCCTTCCCGTCGCCGCCGCTGCCGGGCCAGTACGTGTACGCGACGGTGGCCGCCGCCGCGACGGCGAGGCCCGTGACGGCGGCGAGGAGTGCGGTACGGCCCCGGCGCCGGCGCGCGGCGGGCGCGGAGGGCTCGGTGTCGGCGGCCCCGGAAGGCCCGGTCTCAGAGGAGCCGGAAGTCCCAGAGGGGCCGGAAGTCCCAGAAGTCCCCGAGGCCCCTGTGTCGCCGGGACCGCCCGCGCCGCCCGCCCCCGCGGGAGTCCTCTCGGCGAGCGCCGCCCCCTCCGCCTCCAGGAGCTGTGCCGCATGCCGCCCCAAGCGCGCCAGGACGTCCGCGGGGAGCCACGGATCCGCGACCGGGAGGGTCTCGACGATCTCGGTCGCCGTGGGCCGTGCGGCCGGGTCCTTGGCGAGGCAGGCCCGGATGAGTCCGGTGAGCTCGGCCGGAAGGCCCGTCAGGTCGGGCTCGTCGTGGGCGATGCGGAACATCGTGGCGTGGACGCCGCTGTCCGCCGTGCCGAAGGGGGCGCGGCCGGTCGCGGCGTACACGAGCACGGAACCGAGGCAGAAGACGTCCGACGCGGGGCCGACGTCGTCGCTGCGGACCTGCTCGGGCGACATGTAGCCGGGGGAGCCGACGACCGCGCCGGTGGTGGTCAGGTTGCCGCCGTCGGCGACGGTGTCGACGGCGCGGGCGATGCCGAAGTCGATGATCCGCGGCCCGTCGACGGTGAGGAGCACGTTGGACGGCTTGAGGTCGCGGTGGACGAGTCCGGCGGTGTGGATGTGGTCGAGGGCGCGGGCGAGGCCGGAGGCCAGGGCCCGTACGGTCGCGGGCGGCAGCGGTCCGAACTCGTCGCCGACGACGGTCCGCAGCGAGGGCCCGGGGACGTATCCGATGGCGACCCACGGCGAGTCGGCGGTGGTGTCCGAGCCGAGGACGGGCGCGGTGCCGGTGCCGCCGACCCGTTCGAGCGCGGCGACCTCGCGGGCGAACCGGCGCCGGAACTCGTCCTGGGCGGCCAGCTCCGCGTGCACGACCTTGACCGCGACGGTCCGCCCGCCGGCCGAGCGGGCCAGGAACACCCGGCCCATGCCGCCGACCCCGAGGCGGCCGATCAGACGGAACGGCCCGACGCTGACCGGATCTTGCGGGTTCAAAGGCTCCACGTCGCCAGAGCATGCCAGACGGCCACGTCAGCCGTCTGCGCAGACCTTCAGCCCCTTCGGCGTCGCGCAGGGCAGGTGCCCGTGCGCGCTGATGACGTCCTGGCCGCGCCCCGACCGGAGGTAGGTGAGCAAGCTGGAGGTCAGGGAGTCGGCCGGCGGAAGGCCCCGGGTGTAGGCGTACTCGATCTCCCGGTAGGGATAGCTGGACTCGCCGAGCTCCTCCACGACGGGCCGCCGCCGGTCGACGGCCACCCGGTGCAGGCCCTCGCGCCCCTCGGTGGCGCGGAGTTCGGAGTAGCCGAGGGTGCCGGGGAGCTTGGCGACGGTGGTGAGGACCTGTTCGGTGGAGTCGAGTTCGCAGCGGATGACCTTCGACTCGGGGTCGTCGGAGGTCTGGCAGTCCTGGGAGGAGTTGGCGGGTTCGTTGCGGTCGAGGACCCGGCGCTGGAAGACCTGCCGGGTGCCGGAGTTGGCGTCGCGGCTGACGAGGAGGATCGGCCGGTCGACGCCGGGGACGAGCTGCCCCCAGTTGCGGATCTCGCCGCGGTAGATGCCGCGGATCTCGTCCAGGGTGAGGTTGTCGAGGGGGATCCCGTCGTTCACGACGAGGGTGAAGAGGGAGACGGCGATCATGTTCTCCCGCAGTTCGGGGAAGCCGCCGGGCTTGCGCCCGTCGGAGAGGGCGATGAGCGCTCCCTTGTCCTTCCCGGCCTGGGCGAGCTCCCGGATCCCGGCGGTGGAGCCGTGCACGTCCACGGTCACCGTGGAGCCCTCGCAGTCCTCCTCGTACTGTTCGGCCGCCGCCCGCAGCGCGGGGGCGAAGGCCGTGGAGCCGGTGACGGTGAGGGTGCCCCGGGCGCAGCCGATGGGCGGCGGGGTCTGCTCGCGGACGATGATCGCGGCCAGGACCATGACGCAGGCGGTGAGGACGACGGTGACGTTCCGCGCGGTGGGGCTGAACCTGGCGGGCTTCTCGTCGGGCGTGGTGCTGCGGTTGCGCCGGATGGTGCCGCCGTGGAGGCTTCCGTCGATCTTGATGTCGCGGTCGGCGACGCCGCCGGAGAGCTGGACGAGCAGTTTGAAGTACTGCCCGCGTTCGAGGGCCACCTTGGGGACGAGGACGGCGTTCCCGTTGCGGCCGAGCTTGGGGGTGCGCTCCAGGTCGTCCCGTACGGACTCCCAGCCGGCCGGGACGGTGGCGACGACGCCCTGGACGGTCCGCTCGCCGAAGGTGATCTTCAGGCCGTGGGGTTCGGTGGAGGTGCCGTAGTCGTCGGAGCTGATGTCGAGCTCGCGGTCGTTCTCGATGCGGAGCAGGACGAGCGTGGATCCGTTCTCGGGCGCGGTGATGCCGACGACCTGGCCCTCCCGGACGGTCATCACCTCGCTGTCCTGGTTCTCCTCGCGGTGCAGCGGGGTGTTGAGCTGCACGCGGTAGCCGAGCCGCTTGCGCTGCGGCGAGAACCGGTCGATCCAGACGACGGCGAAGGTGACCAGGACACCGATGAGGGCCGTCCCCACGGCGATGAGGTTCTCGGGGGTTATCCACTGCATGGCCGGGAGGGTACGGACGCCTGTGCGAGGGCGGGGGCGGCGTAGCGGGCGGCCACCTGGACTTCGCCCTTCGTTCAAGGAGGGCTACTCGGGTGGGCGGGCATGGGTTGCCGGGGGTCTTCGAGCGTGGGTGTAATGGCCACGAGGGGGCCTTCCGTGTGAGGAGAACCCCATGCGCCCGATGCGTGTCGTCGAAGTGACCGAATACGGAGGACCCGAGGTCCTCAGGATGGCGCGGCGGCCCAGGCCGGAGGCAGGGGCCGTGCCGGGCAAGGTGCGGGTGGCCCTGAAGGCGGCCGGAGTGAACCAGGCCGACCTGCGGATCCGCGCCGGCCGGTACGCCGACGCGGTCGGCGACCTCACGCCCCCCTTCGTCCTGGGGACGGACTTCGCCGGCAAGCTGCTCGATCCCGTGCCCGGGATGGCGGCCGACACCCGTGTGGCCGGCTTCGTGCCCTGGTTCGAGATGCTGACGGGTGACGGCACGTACGCGGAGATCATCTGGGCCGACCCGGAGTGGCTGGCCCCGATCCCGGACGACGTGGAGTTCACGGTGGCCGCGTCCCTCCCGCTGGCCTCGGCGACCGCCCAGCAGGGCCTCGAACGGCTCGACCTCCCGCCGGGCGCGACGCTCCTCGTGACCGGCGCGAGCGCGGTGGTGGGCCGCCTGGCGGTCCAGTACGCCCATGCCGCCGGACTGCGGGTCGTGGCCGTCGCCCACGAGGGCGACGAGCCCGAACTGCGTGTCCTCGGCGCGGACCACGTCATCGCCCGCGGCCTCTCCGAGGACGTGGTCGCGAAGGTGATCGCGGGCGATCCGGACGGGGTCGACGGGGTCTTCGACGGGGCGCTCGTCGGCGCCGAACTGCTTCCGGTGGTCAAGGCCGGCGGCGTGTTCGCGGCGCTGGCCCCCGACCGGGTCCCGGCTGCCGAGCGGGACATCCGCGTCGAGACCGTACGGGCCGTGCCGGACGCCGCCCGGCTCGCGGAGAGCCTGCGGAAGGTGGCCGACCGGGAGCTGATCACCCGGGTGGCCGACGTGATGCCCCTGGAGGAGGTCGCGGAGGCGCACCGCAGGGCGGAGGCGGGACACCGGCCGGGCCGGATCATCCTGATGATCTGAGAGTGACCTGAGTCACAGAGGTCGGGTAGGGGCTGGACCTCAACTTTGGTTGAGGAAGAAGGATCTCTCTCACCAGCCCCTGCGACTCAGGAGACGATCCCCATGGCCACGCTGCTCCACATCGACACGTCCTTCAGCGGCGAGAACTCCCACTCCCGCGCCGTCACCGCCGCCTTCCGGGCGACCTGGGAGGCGGAGCACCCCGAGGGGACGGTGATCTACCGCGACCTCGCGGCGGAACCGATCCCGCACCTGGAGGCGGACGCCTACTACGCCGACAGCGAGGAGCCCGCGTTCGCGCTGCGCAGGCAGCTGATCGAGGAGGCCGAGCAGGCGGACGTGATCCTGCTCGGCGCCCCGATGTACAACTACACGATCCCCTCCACGCTGAAGGCCTGGCTGGACCACGTCTTCCTCGTCGGCCGCACCTCGATCACCGAGAGCCCCTCGCTCGCCGGCAAGCGGGCCGTCGTCGTCGCCAGCCGGGGCGGCTCGTACCGCGAGGGCACGCCGATGCACGGCAACGACTACGTCGAGAGCTACCTGCGGCTGACCCTCGGCGAGGTCTTCGGCCTGGACGTCACCTTCATCGTCCCGGAGCTGACCCTGGCGCCGAACGTCCCCGCGATGGCCGAGCTCGTCCCGCTGTACGAGACCTCCCGCACGGAGTCCCTCGCGACGGCGGAGTCCCTGGCGAAGGAACTGGCGGTTCAGCCGGCCGCGTAGCCGAGGAAGGTGCTCCAGGAGGACGGCTCCACGGTGAGGGTGGGGCCGTCCGGGACCTTGGAGTCACGGAGGTGGACGGCTGCGCCTTCCGGCCGGTGATCGTGGGCGACCTCGATGCAGTTGCCCCCGCCGTCGTCGCTGTAGCTGGACTTGAACCAGTGCAGGGTCTCGTTCATCTCCGTACTCCCGCCAACTCCTCGATGACGCCCAGCGACCTGCGCGGATCCAGGGCCTGTGCCCGGATCTTCGCATACCGCTGCCGATGGACACTGACCTTCGTCCGGTCGGTGATCAGCAGGCTCTCCCCCTGGATCTCCAGGTACGTCACGTGGTCGTGGGCCGGGGTCTCCACGATGTTCAGGTCGCCCCGGGCGCCCGCGTACTCACCCCCCAACCCCGCATCCAGCGGAAGCACCTGAAGGTTCACGTTGCTCCTCCGGGCGCACTCCGCCAAGTACGCCGACTGCTCCCGCATGACCTCCTCGCTACCGATCGTTCGTCGCAGCACCGACTCGTCGAGGACTAACTCGATCTCGCAGACCGGCTTCCGGTCGAAGAGAGCCTTCCGCGACATGCGAGCGACAACGAGCTCCTCGACCCGCTCCGAGGTCGGCTCCGGGTGCCCGCCCGCGATCAACGCCCGTGCGTACGCCTCCGTTTGGAACAGGCCATGCACCACGTGGTTCGCATAGAGGCACAACGCCACCGCCTTCTGCTCGATCGGTGCGTACCCCCGGAACTGCTCCGGAAGCTTCTCCAGCCGTACGAGCTCCCGCATCTCCTCGAAGATGCCCGTGCCGCCGCCCAGTACGCGTTCGAGCTGGACCAGCATGTCGTCGCTCACCGGGTGGATGAGGCGTTCCATCGCGCTGATCGCCGCGCCCGTAAAGCCCATCTGGGCGCCCTCGTACTCCTGTGTCCAGCCCTTCTTCTGGCGCAATCGCTTCGCCACGGCGGCCGCCATACGGGCCGCAGGGCCGACCGTTTCCTTGTTTTCCGCTCGTGCCATTCATGCTCCCCATTCGGACTCAACCGATCTCAACCGGTCTCAACTGCTCCCCGCCGAATTCGACTGAATGAGGGGCGCGTTGACGCAGGTCAAGGGGTTGCCGACGCGCCCGCTTCAGTCGTGGAAAACGCTAGCGCCGACGCGGGAACATGGTCTCGTGAATGCAGAGAATCGGGAAGTGAAGGCGGATTGGATTCCTGTTTCCGGATTCCAACTCCGTAAGGCGGGCGTACAATTCGACGCCGTTCGTGTGGACGGTGACGAAGGGCGGCGACTCGCCGACTGGATGGAGGCGCTGACCGGGGGAGACCCGGGTCCCGTCGTCATCGAGGCGAACGGCCGACGAGGGGTGTATTTCCTCGTCCCGCCGGGGTCGACGGCGCGCCGGGCGTGGCCGCGCGGGGTGACGCGGTTCAACGCGGGCCCGGCGCACATCAGTTACGTCCCGGTCCCGGCCCTCACCGGCCGTACCTGGCCGCTGGCGTGGCGGTTCCCGCCGACGGCCTCGAACAGGTTCGTCCACCCGCTGCTCCTGCGGAGCGCGGTGTCGGAGCTCTTCGCGGGTCAGGCATAGGGGCGGTGAGGCGACCCACCCCCTGCCCGGCCTCACCGGCAGGCGCTCAGCCCCGCTTGACCAGCCAGGTGAAGGCCAGGGCCGGGGTCAGGGCGGCGAGGAGGGCCGGCAGCCGGTCGTGGCCCGCCACCTCGAAGCCCAGGGCCACCGGCAGCAGCAGGACCAGGCCGAGGAGGAGGATGCCGAGCGCGGGCAGGTGGACGTCCGGCTCGAAGCGGCGCAGGCGGTGCAGCTCCTCGTCGTACATGCAGCCGGAGAGGATCCCGCCCGCGATCAGGGTCCACGGGGCGCCCCAGACGGCGAACGGGACGAGGAAGTACCACCACGTGTCGCGGGAGCCGTTCTCGACGACCGGCACTTCCGGGTCGCGGGGCGCGAAGTACGCGCCCACCTTCGTGCGACCGGCCACGGGCGGCTTGAAGCGGGTGTACATGCCGCGGACGGTGACCTCGCGCGGACCGGACGCGTACGGGATCCGCAGAACGAGGTCCGTGGTGTAGTACGGGTCGCGGTCGTCGTCGCCCTCGTGGAACACGGGATCGCCCGCGAGGCGGACCACGGGGACCTCGTACTGGTCGTACCCGGCGCTCTCCAGGCGCTCGGTCTCGCGGCCGTAGCCGCTGTCGATGGTGAAGACGGCCATGAACGCGGCGGCGGTGGCTACGGCGACGCCGAACCCGAAGACGTACCGAAGGGCCCGGTTCCGCCGGCGGCTCTCACGGTACGGCTTGGCCAGCGGGTCCCGGGAGCGGGCGGTGGCCCGGTACGAGGCGACGACCCAGGCCGCGGCGAAGGCGACGGCGAGTCCGGCGAGCACCAGCGGCGCCACGAGCGGTGGGTACGGGGAGACCCCCGCGAGGGAGACGAGCACGGCCGCCCCGGCGCTGAGGACCATCCCCCAGCCGGTGAACGAGGTGGCGGCACTCCGCCCAGGCGTGAACATGCCAGGCAGCATAGGCAGGCCGGTCCGTGCCCGGGGCGGCTTGCCCGGCCAGGCGCTCGGCCGGGGGACCGACCGGCAGGCCAGGGACTCGGCCGGGCCCGACCGGCAACGTGTCGGGTCCACCCCGGTCTCGGTGGACAAGATGGTGATGGCCCGTCCCACCTGCGGTTCCTTACCCTCGACCGCATGACCCCTCATGTCATCGAACCCGATCCCCAGGCCGGGGCCGCCGTCAAGGCCGCCGACCGCGCGCACGTGTTCCACTCCTGGTCCGCCCAGGGCCTGATCGACCCGCTCGCCGTGGCCGGCGCGGAGGGTTCGTACTTCTGGGACTACGACGGCAACCGCTACCTCGACTTCACCAGCGGCCTCGTCTACACGAACATCGGCTACCAGCACCCCAAGGTCGTCGCCGCGATCCAGGAGCAGGCCGGGAAGCTCGCGACGTTCGCGCCCGCCTTCGCCGTGGACGTCCGCTCCGAGGCCGCGCGCCTGATCGCCGAGCGCACCCCGGGCGACCTGGACAAGATCTTCTTCACCAACGGCGGTGCCGAGGCCGTCGAGAACGCCGTCCGCATGGCCCGGCTGCACACCGGCCGTACGAAGGTGCTCTCCGCCTACCGCTCGTACCACGGCGCCACCTCCACCGCGATCAACCTGACCGGTGACCCGCGCCGCTGGCCCTCCGACACGGCCTCCGCGGGCGTCGTGCACTTCTGGGCGCCGTTCCTGTACCGCTCGCCCTTCTACTCCACCACCGAGGCGGAGGAGTGCCAGCGGGCGCTGCAGCACCTCGAGGACACCATCGCCTTCGAGGGTCCCGCGACGATCGCCGCGATCATCCTGGAGACCGTGCCCGGCACCGCCGGCATCATGACCCCGCCGCCCGGCTACCTCACCGGCGTCCGCGAGATCTGCGACAAGTACGGCATCGTCTTCGTCCTGGACGAGGTCATGGCCGGCTTCGGCCGCACCGGCAAGTGGTTCGCCGCCGAGCACTTCGACGTCGTGCCCGACCTGATGACCTTCGCCAAGGGCGTGAACTCCGGCTACGTGCCGCTCGGCGGCGTCGCCATCAGCGAGAAGATCGCCGCGACCTTCGACAAGCGCCCCTACCCCGGCGGCCTGACCTACTCCGGTCACCCGCTGGCCTGCGCCGCCGCCGTCGCCACCATCAACGTGATGGCCGACGAGAAGGTCGTCGAGAACGCCGCCCACATCGGCGAGACCGTCCTCGGCCCCGGCCTGCGCGAGCTCGCCGAGCGCCACCCGTCGGTCGGCGAGGTCCGCGGCACGGGCGTCTTCTGGGCGCTCGAACTCGTCAAGAACCGCGAGACCCGCGAGCCGCTCGTCCCGTACAACGCCGCCGGCGAGGCGGCCGCGCCGATGGCCGCCCTCGGCGCCGCGGCGAAGAAGAACGGCCTGTGGCCCTTCATCAACATGAACCGCACCCACGCCGTTCCCGCCTGCAACGTCTCCGAGGCCGAGGCCAAGGAGGGCCTGGCGGCCCTCGACGCGGCCCTCTCGGTCGCCGACGAGTACACCGCGTAACCCGCGCTACCGGGGGGTTCCCTCCGTCTGGACTAGGGTGTCCGGAACCGGACGGAGGGGACCGACCACATGCCCGCGAGCGGAGCTGTCACCCGCAGCACCTTGCGACAGCAGATCGCGGACGCGCTGCGTGACGAAGTGCTCGCAGGCCGTCTCGAGCCGGGCCAGGAGTTCACCGTCAAGCAGATCGCCGAGCAGTACGGCGTCTCCGCGACGCCCGTGCGCGAAGCCCTCGTCGACCTCTGCGCGCAGGGCCTCCTCGACTCCGACCAGCACCGCGGCTTCCGCGTCCACCAGTACTCGATCGACGACTACCGGGGCATGGTCGAGGCCCGGATGCTCGTCGTCGACGGCATCTTCCGCCGCCACACGCCGGGTACCGCGCCCGTGGAGCCCGACGTGTCGTACGGCGTCGCGCTCGTCTCGATACGGCGCCGCGGCGAGGCCGCCGCCCGCGCCGCCCGCGCCGGGGACCTCGACGTCCTCATCGGCTACGACATCCGCTACTGGCGCGAGCTGGGCCGCCTGGTCTCCGCCAACGAATACATCGCCGACTTCCTGCACCGGCTCCGCGTCCAGGCCTGGGTCTTCTCCGTGCCCTACCTGCGCTCCGAGCGGGACGTCCTCGGCTGGCTGTGGAGCGGGCACGTGGACCTGGTCGACGCGATCACCCGGGGCGACGCGGACGCGGCCGTCGAGCTCGTACGGGCCTACAACGCGCACTCCCTGGAATGGGCCGACCGCCTGGAGGCGCGGGCCCGCTGACGTCCGGCCGACGCCTCATCGGGTTGAGGCCGGGTCTCCGGGGGCAGGTCATCGGCGGGTGGGCGTCGTCGGCCGAGCCGACTACCCTGGCCGTCCCTGCAACTGACGGAGAGCGAGCCTCCCTTGGCCTGTGACCTATGGCTGGTCCCCCTCGTCGACGTGCTGTGCCACAGCCCCGACAATCCCTTCGCCGAAGAGATAGCCGCCTACGACGCCGTGCTGACCGCCTCCGGCATGCCGACCGTGCCGGTCTACGCGTACATGCCGGGGCTCTCCGGCGACGTCGCCCCGGTCGCCGGCTTCGACTACGAGGCCCTGCACTTCCTGCGCCGCGCCTACCTGCTCCAGATGTGCGGACTGCCGGTCGAGCCCGTCGGCGAGCTCGGCGGGGACTACGAGCAGCTCCTGGAGATGTTCGAGGCGACCGCCCAGCAGTCCCACCTGGTCTGGCACTACGACCACGCCGGCGCGTACGTGCCGGTGGAGTTCCCGGTGCCGCTCGCCAACGACCAGCTCCTCGAAGGCGGCGGCCCGCTCGGCTCCTCGTACGGGCTGCTTCGCGAGCTGGAGTTCGTGGCGCCCGCCATCGGCATCGACCCGGCGAACCCGCCCGCGGCCCCGCTGCCGCCGGAGCGGCCCACCACCCTGGAGGAGCCGGCCGCGGCCACGCCGTACGACGGCCACCCCTTCGCCCGGGAGCGGCACGTCTGGCTGGGGCTGCACGCGGCGGCGACCCGGAGCCTCGCCCAGGGGTCGATGATCATCCTGAGCTGAGGTCGCGGCTCTTCGCCGGAGGTCCGCTTCAGCGGGCCTCCGGGGGCCGCTGGCGCGGCATGTTCGGCCGGGTCCCCGGCGGCAGCGGGAAGCGGCCGGACGGATGGGCGGTCTCCGGCCGGGCCGGTACGACCCCGACCGACTGGAGCGCCAGCGGCGCCGGGCCCGAGCGGAACTCGACCATCCAGTCGGCGGTCTCCGCCCGGACCAGCTCCGTCACGTCCTCCGAGAAGCGCCGCAGCACGCCCAGACAGCGCTCGGCCGCCTCGCTGGCGGTGCCCTCCGTGGGGCCCAGCACCTCCCGGACGCTCTCCGAGGCCCAGTCGAACTGGAGCGCCTGCAGACGGCGCTGCACGGCCTGTGCCGTCGCCACGTCCCTTATCCAGCCGGACGTCAGCCCGAAGTACCGGTCGCAGGCCAGGCAGGCGGCACCGAGCAGCAGCGACAGATAGCCCCAGCCGGCCGTGCCGGCGGCGACGCCGGTCAGGTCGAGCAGCGGGAGCGCGGCACCCGCGATCACCCCCAGGGCCGTGCCGATCCGCAGGATCCGGGCGGCCCGGCGCTTCCAGACGCGGTCGGAGAGGTACCACTCGGCGGTGCGCAGGGCGTTCGCCTCGACCCAGCGGTACAGCTCGTCGAGCCGTTCGGCCGGCTCGCCCCAGTCGCCCAGGGGGAACGGCGTACCGGTCAGATCGCGGGTGACGTCCCCCCCGGGGGGCCCCGGCGGCTGCATCTCCGGCTGCTGGCTCACCGGGGTACTCCTCTGTTCAGCTCAGTGCTCATGTCCTTCTGTGACGTGCGGTGCACGTGGTGCCTGCCCTTCCTACCGCCGAATGGTGGGCGATGGGCCCGGAATCCCGGGATTTCCGCCCGCAAGAGGGTGTTGATCAGGTAGAGGAGCCCGCAGTTTCTCACTCGAAAGAGTTGCGTCGGCGCCCCGGTCGGTGACCACGTAGGCTCGGCATACCGACATATCGAACCTGAGGAGTGACCGTGATCCCCGGTGGTGGCCAGCCCAACATGCAGCAGCTTCTCCAGCAGGCCCAGAAGATGCAGCAGGACCTCGCCCGGGCCCAGGAGGAGCTCGCCGCGACCCTGGTCGACGGTCAGGCCGGCGGCGGCCTGGTCAAGGCCACCGTCACCGGCTCCGGCGAGCTGCGCGGCCTGGAGATCGACCCGAAGGCGGTCGACCCCGAGGACACCGAGACGCTCGCCGATCTGATCGTCGCCGCCGTACAGGCCGCGAACGAGAACGCGCAGCAGCTCCAGCAGGCCAAGCTCGGCCCGCTCGCCCAGGGCATGGGCGGGATGCCGGGCCTGGGCTTCTGAGCCCCTTCCAAGGCTCGCTTCCAGCGCCTCTTCTAAGGGTCGCTTCCAGCCACTACCGTAAGAATCAAGCACTTCCGAGAGAGGCGTTCCGTTGTACGAAGGCGTGGTTCAGGACCTCATCGACGAACTGGGCAGGCTGCCCGGCGTCGGTCCCAAGAGCGCGCAGCGGATCGCCTTCCACGTCCTCCAGGCGGAGCCCACGGACGTCCGGCGCCTCGCGCACGCCCTCCTGGAGGTCAAGGAGAAGGTCAGGTTCTGCGCGGTCTGCGGGAACGTGGCACAGCAGGAGCAGTGCAACATCTGCCGCGACCCGCGCCGCGACCTCACCGTCATCTGCGTGGTCGAGGAGCCCAAGGACGTCGTGGCGATCGAGCGGACCCGCGAGTTCCGCGGCCGGTACCACGTCCTCGGCGGCGCGATCAGCCCCATCGAGGGCGTCGGCCCCGACGACCTGCGCATCCGCGAGCTGCTCGCCCGGCTCGCCGACGGCACCGTCACCGAGCTGATCCTCGCGACCGACCCCAACCTCGAGGGCGAGGCCACCGCGACGTACCTGGCGCGGATGATCAAGCCCATGGGGCTCAGGGTGACCCGGCTCGCCAGCGGACTCCCCGTCGGCGGCGACCTGGAGTACGCCGACGAGGTGACCCTCGGCCGTGCCTTCGAGGGGCGGAGGCTGCTAGATGTATGACGACAGGGTCGGCGCGCTCGCCCGCGCGCTCTCAGGGAGGCTGCTCGATGTCTGATCCCACACTGCACTCCGTCTCGCAGGACCCGGACGACTTCGCCGTCCAGATCGCCGACTCGATCGAGAGCTTCATCGTCGCGACGACCGAGGTCGCCAAGGGCGACGAGCCGGACAGCGCCGTGCCCTTCCTGCTCCTGGAGATCTCCCAGCTGCTCCTGGCCGGCGGCCGGCTCGGTGCGCACGCGGACATCGTCCCCGACGAGCGGTACGAGCCGGACACGGGCCCGGAGCCGGACGTCGACGAGCTCCGCGAGCGGTTCGCGCTGATGCTGGAGCCGGTCGACGTCTTCTCGGAGGTCTTCGACCCGTACGAGCCGCGCAAGGCCCCGGTCCCGGCCCGGATCTCCGACAACCTCGCCGACATCGTCACCGACCTGCGCCACGGCCTCGCGCACTACCGCGCGGGCCGCACCAGCGAGGCGCTGTGGTGGTGGCAGTTCTCGTACTTCTCCAACTGGGGCCCCACCGCCTCGGCCACCCTCCGCGCCCTCCAGTCCCTCGTCGCCCACGTCCGCCTCGACCAGCCGCTGGCCGAGCTCGACGGCCTGGACACCGACGAGGACCTCACCGAGGACGACCTGGCGGAGGAGGCGGGCCGCGTGATGCTGGAGGAGATCGCGACCCCGCTGGGGCTGCGGATCCGGTCCCTCAAGAAGTAGCCGTCTCCATGAGCTGTACGAGGTGGCTGATGTCCTTCTCGTACGTGAACTCGCGCAGCAGCGTCCCCCAGCCGCCGTGGGGGGCGCGCTGCCAGACGAAGGTGTAGAGGACGGGCAGGCCGTCCTTCACCCGGTGCACGACGATCGAGCCGTACTCGCCGTACGTGCTGGTGATGAGGAACGTCGCGTCGTCGACGGACTCCCCGACGCTCACGCCCTGCTCCTTCAGCGCGCGGAACCGGCTCATGAACATGTCCTTCGTGAGGGTCACGGTCAGGCCCTCCTCGTCGCAGCGGACGTTCTCGAAGGCGGGGTCGTACAGCGCGTCCAGTGCCTCGACGTCCATCGCGAGGCCGGCGTCCAGGTAGGTGCGCATCCGGTCCACCAGGGTCTGGTCCATGATCGGCTCCTCTGCTCTCCGTGGGTGGTGTCCCCACCGTGGCGGGGCTCACCGACAGATCGCCGACCGATCACCGACAGGAATGACGTGATCATTCCCTGAGCAGTGTGTCTCACCATCCGATATCACACGGGCGTTTTCGGGTCCCTCGATAGACTGAGCCGATCGCAGCGCCGGCTGCGGCACAGACTGAGCGAGGAGCGCACGTGGGCCTTGTCGTGCAGAAGTACGGAGGCTCCTCCGTTGCCGATGCCGAAGGCATCAAGCGCGTCGCCAAGCGGATCGTGGACACCAAGAAGGACGGCCACCAGGTCGTCGTCGTGGTCTCCGCGATGGGCGACACGACGGACGAGCTGATCGATCTCGCCGAGCAGGTATCCCCGATGCCTGCCGGGCGTGAGTTCGACATGCTGCTGACCGCCGGAGAGCGGATCTCCATGGCCCTGCTGGCCATGGCGATCAAAAACCTGGGCCACGAGGCCCAGTCGTTCACCGGTAGCCAGGCAGGCGTCATCACCGACTCGGTCCACAACAAAGCGCGCATCATCGATGTCACGCCGGGCCGGATCCGTACCGCCCTCGACGAGGGCAACATCGCCATCGTCGCCGGCTTCCAGGGCGTGTCCCAGGACAAGAAGGACATCACCACGCTGGGCCGTGGCGGTTCCGACACCACCGCCGTGGCGCTCGCCGCGGCGCTCGACGCCGAGGTCTGCGAGATCTACACCGACGTCGACGGTGTGTTCACGGCCGACCCGCGCGTCGTGAAGAAGGCGAAGAAGATCGACTGGATCTCCTTCGAGGACATGCTGGAGCTCGCCGCCTCCGGCTCCAAGGTGCTGCTGCACCGCTGCGTCGAGTACGCACGCCGTTACAACATCCCGATCCACGTCCGCTCGTCCTTCTCGGGGCTGCAGGGCACCTGGGTCAGCAACGAGCCGCAAGGGGACCGCAAGGTGGAGCAGGCCATCATCTCGGGCGTCGCCCACGACACCTCCGAGGCGAAGATCACCGTCGTCGGCGTGCCGGACAAGCCGGGCGAGGCCGCGGCCATCTTCCGCGCCGTCGCGGACGCCGAGATCAACATCGACATGATCGTGCAGAACGTGTCCGCGGCCGCCACCGGCCTCACGGACATCTCCTTCACCCTGCCCAAGGCCGAGGGCCGCAAGGCCATCGACGAGCTGGAGAAGGCGAAGACCGCGATCGGCTTCGACTCGCTGCGCTACGACGACCAGATCGGCAAGATCTCCCTGGTCGGCGCGGGCATGAAGACGAACCCGGGCGTCACCGCCGACTTCTTCAAGGCGCTGTCCGACGCGGGCGTGAACATCGAGCTCATCTCGACCTCCGAGATCCGCATCTCGGTCGTCACCCGCGCCGACGACGTCAACGAGGCCGTGCGCGCCGTCCACACCGCCTTCGGCCTGGACAGCGACTCGGACGAGGCCGTCGTCTACGGAGGCACCGGACGATGACCGCCAAGCCGACGCTCGCGGTCGTGGGAGCGACCGGGGCGGTCGGCTCGGTGATGCTCCAGATGCTCACGCACCACGCGGACGTCTGGGGCGAGATCCGCCTTCTCGCCTCCCCCCGCTCGGCCGGTCGCAAGACCGCCGTGCGGGGGGAGGAGTGCGAGATCCTCGCGCTGAGCGAGGAGGCCTTCGAGGGTGTCGACCTGGCCCTCTTCCTCGTGCCCGAGACCGTCGCCGCCCAGTGGGCGCCGATCGCCGTCTCCAAGGGCGCCGTCGTCGTGGACACCTCCGCCGCCTACCGCGGCGACCCCGACGTTCCCCTCGTCGTCCCCGAGCTCAACGGCCACGCCGCGCGGGTACGCCCCCGGGGCATCGTCGCCGGACCCGGCTCCACCACCCTCGCGCTGATCGTCACCGTGGGATCCCTGCACGCCGAGTTCGGCCTCGCCGAGCTGGTCGTCACCGCCCTGCAGGCCGCCAGCGGCGCCGGCGCCGGACAGGCCGGAGTCGACGCGCTCCGCGCCCAGCTCGGCCTCGTCGCCGCCGACGGCGACCTCGGCACCCGCCCCGGAGACGTACGGCGGGCCGTCGGCGAGAACACCGGCCCCTTCCCCGGCCCCCTCGCGCTCAACGTCCTGCCCTGGTCGGGCACCCCCGGCGCCGACGGAGCCTCCTCCGCGGAGGAGCACGTCCGCGACGAGACCCGCCGGATCCTCGGCCTGCCCGGCCTCCGGATCGCCACCACCTGCGTGCGCGTCCCCGTCGTCACCGGGCACTCCGTCTCCGTGCACGCGCGCTTCGAGCACCCCGTCCCCCTCGGTCGCGCCCACGAGATCCTGGCCACCGCGCCGGGGGTCGTCCTCTGCGACGACCCGGCCGCGGGCGACTTCCCCACCCCCGCCGACGTCGTCGGCACCGACCCCGCCTGGGTCGGCCGGGTCCGCCGCTCCCTCGACGACGAGCGCGCCCTCGACTTCTTCGTCTGCGCCGACAACCTGCGCAAGGGCGCCGCCCTGAACGCCCTTCAGATCGCGGAATCCCTTGTCACGGATTTGCGTGATCTGTGAACGACCTGTGAGCAAAAAGGCGTCAGATACCCCTTGAACTGCGGCGATGCCGTGTTCGACGATGCACTTCCCCCGTACTGCAACCAGAGTTGGGGCGGGGCGCGTCTCTGCGTGCACCCACGACCGTGTGGCGCGGGACACGCTGAAAGCGGGGCATCGGGGGAGAACGGTTACGCATGAGGACGAACAACCCGCCGTCGAAAAGGGTGGCGTACGCGTACAACCCTCTCGGGGCGAAGCGTGTCCAACAAGCGTGGCAGAGGTACTCGACATCGCGACCATCGCCCCGCTGCGCGGCGCGGGCATGGCGGTGCTCCCCGTGCGGAGCGGCGCCGTCGTCCCCGTACGCGGCTCCGCGGTCCGTCCGCTCCGGCGCCCGCGCGCACTCGGCGGCATGCCGGTGATCGCCCCCGTGCCCACCGGAGCCCGCACCGGCGGCGTGGACGGCATCCCGTCACCCCGCAAGAGCGCAGAGGCCGGACCGGCCTCCGGCACCACCGTCGACCACCTGACCGAGACCTACCGCGCCCACTACCGGTCGCTGCTCGGTCTCGCCGCGCTGCTCCTCGACGA
Source organism: Streptomyces sp. NPDC002463 (assembly GCF_042889835.1). Taxonomy (NCBI): domain Bacteria; kingdom Bacillati; phylum Actinomycetota; class Actinomycetes; order Kitasatosporales; family Streptomycetaceae; genus Streptomyces; species Streptomyces sp. NPDC002463. Next base: position 191,861 of record NZ_JBIARL010000011.1, on the reverse strand, counting down.
CACCGCCTCCTGCGAGGACGTCGTCCAGGAGGCCTTCATCCGCGTCCACTCGGCGCGCAAGCGGGTGCGCGAGCCCGAGAAGACGCTCGCCTACCTGCGCCAGACCGTGGTGAACCTCTCCCGGTCCGCGCTGCGCCGCCGCATCCTCGGCCTGAAGCTGCTCTCCAAGCCGATGCCGGACATGGCCAGTGCCGAGGAGGGGGCGTACGAGCAGCTGGAGCGCGAGGACCTGATCAAGGCCATGCGCGGACTCCAGCGGCGCCAGCGCGAGGTGCTCGCCCTGCGGTACTTCTCCGACATGACCGAGGTCCAGGTCGCCGAGACGCTCGGCATATCCCTGGGCTCGGTGAAGGCGTACGGTTCGCGGGGCATCGCGGCGCTGCGCGTCGCGATGGGAGCGACGACATGACCGAGGTACCCGGCGGGGACGGCGTGGCCCACGAGAACCGTGACGGCGACGACGTCCCCGAGCAGAGGCATGCCGCCGGAACGGCGCGAGAGGACGACACCCCCGCCTCCTCCGCCTCCTCCGTTCCGGAGAAGCCCGATGCCCTGGATGAACGTGACGAGCTGAGTGGACAGCGCATGGTGAAGATCGAGCCCGGGCCCGGCGAGGGCGACGACGAGCTCGCGCTGCGACGGCTCTTCCAGGGCGCCGTCGGCGGCCTGGAGCCCTCCCTCGGCTCGCTGGAGCACCTGCGCCGTGCCGTGCCCGCACGACGCGCCCGCAAGCGGCAGGCCATCGTCGGCGCCGCGGCCGCCGCCGTCCTCATCGGCACGGCCGTCCCCGCCTTCGTGCACGTCGCCGCCTCCGGCGGCATCTCCGACCCCAACCCGGCGAACGCCGCCCACGGCGAGCAGTCCCAGGGCGGCACCGGCACCGCGACCGGCGTCGAGGGCGGCCAGAGCTCCAAGGGCCCCGCGAGCAGCGTCTCGCCCAGCCCCGACCCGACCGACAGCGCCTCCGGCAAGCCGCAGCAGCCCGGGACCGGGGCCACCGCCACCGGCCCGCAGCAGTCGGCGGGCGCCGACCCCGGCTCCACCCCGCGGTGCTCCGCCGGCCAGCTCGCCGTCGCCCAGTCGGGCGCCGGCGGGATGGAGAGCGACGGCAAGGTCCACGGCACCTTCCGCATCGCCAACGTCTCCGGCTCGAACTGCCTGGTCGACGGCGCGGGCATCGTCTCCTTCGAGGCGCGCGGCGCGGCCGACCCGGGCAGCATCTCGGTCGTCCGGCACACCTCGGGCGACGGCAGCGGACTGCCCGACCCCTCGCAGGAGTCGTTCGCGCTCGTCCTGAAGCCGAACGGCAGCTACGAGGTGAAGTTCGCCTGGGTGCCGAGCGAGACCTGCCCGACGACCGGCGGCACCCCGACGCCCACGCCGACCACCCCGACCGAACCGACGCCCACCCCGGACCCGACGCCGACCCCGTCGTACACCCCGACGGACGACCCGACGAGCGGGGCGGGCGGCAGCGAGACCGGCGGAGGCGCCGGCACGGAAGCGGGCACGGGCGTGACGCCCCAGCTGCTCCTCGAGGGCCAGGCGGACGGCAGCGTCGTCGTCACCCACACCGCGGAGTCGGGCGGCCCCACGGCCTCGGCCGTCGTCACGAACGCCTGCGCCGGCACGATCTACCGCACGGGAGTCCTGCCGGGCTCCTGAGCCGGCACCGGCCTGTGGGACGAGGAGGGGAAGTCCTACAGGCCGAGCGCCTCGTCGCGGGAGGCCTCCGCCTCGCGGCGGACGAGGCGGAACCACATGAAGACGACGAAGCCCGCGAAGACGAACCACTCCGCCGTGTAGCCGAGGTTCTGGAAGGCCTTCGCGTCCAGACCCGTGCCCGCCGCGGCGGCGGCCGGTACCGGCGTGAGCCCGGCGGGGGAGTCCACCAGGGTGATCCACGCGTCGTACACGTCGTCCGTGACCACGTTCACCAGGGACGCCGCGCTGATCATGCCGAGCTGGCCCTCGGGCAGCCCGCCCGCCGTGTGGACGCCCTTCGTGCCCGGGTTCTCCGAGGCCTGGAGCGCGCCCACCACCGTCACCTCGCCGGACGGCGGGGCGGGTGCCTTCGCGCCCGTGGGGAGCCAGCCGCGGACCACCGGAAGCGACCGGCCGCCGTCCGTCTTCAGCAGCGTCAGGACGTACGAGCCGGTGCGGCCGTCCAGCTCGCGGTCCGGCACGAGGAACTGCTCCCCGAACCGGCCGCGCACCTGCGCCGAGCGGCCCGAGGTCTCCTTGTCCACCGGCAGCAGGGAGTCCAGCGGCTCGGCCTTCTCCGCGCTCGCGGGGGGCCGCTCCTCGGCCTCCTGGTGGGAGGCGACGCGGTCCTCGAACTTGCCGAGCTGCCAGGTCCCCATGAAGACGCAGAACGGGATCGCGAGGAGGACGAAGACGTTGATCCCCCACCAGCGGGGCGTTCTCAGGAACCGGTACACGCCCCCCACGGTACGCAAGCGGCCTCAGCCCCCCGCAGCCCGGGTCCCCGCGCCCGCAGCCCGGGTCCCCCGCGCGCCGCAGCCCGGGTCCCCGCGCCCCGCACAGCCCGGGTCCCCACGCCCCGCCGGTCGGCCGGGGTCGCCCGTCAGGCCTGGACGCCCCCCAGGTGTCTCGCCGCGAAGTCCAGGTCCAGGGCGACCTGCTTGATCCGCTCCTCCACCACCAGCGAGCCGTGGCCCGCGTCGTACCGGTACACCTCGTGGACCGCGCCCCGGGCGGCCAGCCGGTCGACGTAGTTGTCGATCTGCCGGATCGGGCAGCGCGGGTCGTTGACGCCGGCCGTCACGTGCACCGGGGCCTTCACCGCGTCCACGTACGTCAGCGGCGACGAGGCCGCGTACCGCTCGGGCACCTCATCCGGGGAACCGCCCAGGAGCGTCCGGTCCATCGCCTTGAGGGCCTCCATCTCGTCCTCGTACGCCGTGACGTAGTCCGCGACGGGCACGGCCGCGAGACCGACCGCCCAGTCGTCCGGCTGCGTGCCCAGACCGAGCAGCGTCAGGTAGCCGCCCCAGGAGCCGCCGGAGAGGACCAGGCGCGCCGGGTCCGCGAGGCCGCTGTCCACCGCCCAGGCGCGGACCGCCGCGATGTCCTCCAGCTCGATCAGACCGACCCGGTGCTTCAGCGCGTCGGTCCACTCCCGGCCGTACCCCGTGGAGCCCCGGTAGTTGACCCGCACCACCGCGTACCCGTGGTCCACCCAGGCCGCCGGGCCCGACGCGAAGGCGTCGCTGTCGTGCCAGGTGGGACCGCCGTGCACCTCGAAGACCGTCGGGAAGGGGCCCTCGCCCTCCGCCGGGCGCTGCACGAGCGCGTGGACCCTGCCGCCGGGGCCGTCCACCCACACGTCCTCCACGGGCACCGACGGCGGCGCCTTCGGGCCGGGCGGGTCGAGGACGACACCGCCGGCCGTGGACCGCACCACCGGCGGCTCGGCGGCCGAGGACCACAGGTACTCCACGGAGCCGTCCGGCCGGGCCGTCGCGCTCGACACCGAACCGGCCGGGGTCTCCACCCGCACCAGCGCGCCGGTCGCGATCTCGTACCGCCACAGTTCGCTGCGGGCCTCGAAGCCGTGCACGATCAGCAGACCCGAACCGTCCGGGTACCACTCGGCCGACACGTCGCCCGGCAGGTCGAGCCGCAGGTCGGTCTCGGTGCCCGTCGCCACGTCCCACAGCATCGGCTCCCAGCGGCCGCGCCGCTGGTGCCCGACGAGCAGCCGGGTGTCCCCGGCCAGCGGGGCGAAGCCGAGGACCGTGAGCCCCAGCTCCTCGGTGCCGCCCTTGGTGTCGTCGAGCTCGGCCACCACGCCCGCGTCCGAGGCGCGCAGCACGCGCAGCGCCGAGTGCATCGCGTCCCCGTGCTCGGTGTGCTCGATCGCGATCAGCGAGCCGTCGTACGACAGGTCGCCGACGCCGGCCGACTCCCGGTGCCGGTAGATCTCGACCGGTTCGGCGGCCCCGGGCCGTACGAGATGCACCGTCGAGCCGTCCTCGTCCGTGGAGCGGCCCACCACGAGCGTGCCCTCCCGGCCGATGGCGAGTCCGGCCGGATAGGAGGGGGCGAGACCGGGCACGGCCGGCTCGTCCGCTCCGCCCTCGAACGGCTGGCGCATCCACACCCCGAACTCGTCCCCGTCGGTGTCCGCGAACCACCAGATCGAGGCGCCGTCCGGCGACAGCGTGCCGTCCGTCGTGCCGTTCGGCCGGTCCGTGACCTGCCGCTGCCCGCCGCTCGCCCGGTCCCAGGCGTACAGCTCGTACGTCCCCGTCGCGTTGGACACGAAGAGCGAACGGTCCGGGGCCTCCTCGGCCCACTCGGGCAGGGAGACGCGGGGCGCCCGGAAGCGCTGCTCCCAGACGGGGGTGTCGCTGTGCTTGCTCTCGGTAGTCATGGCATCCATCATGCTCCGCGCCGCCGACAATTCGGTCGCGTCGTCCGCAGCCTGTGGATAACCTCCCCGACATGTACTCCCCGACGCCTGAGGACTGGCACGAGGCCAACCGCGCGAAGTGGGACGAGCGCGTCCCGATCCACGTCGCCAGCGAGTTCTACGACCTCGACACCTTCCGCGCGGGCAAGGACGCCCTGCGGGACTTCGAGCTCGCGGAGGTCGGCGACGTCAGCGGACGCTCCCTTCTCCACCTCCAGTGCCACATCGGCCTGGACACCCTCTCCTGGGCCCGGCACGGCGCCTCGCGCGTCGTCGGCCTGGACTTCTCCGAGCCGGCCGTCGAGACCGCACGCTCGCTCGCCGCCGACCTGGGCCTGTCGCAGGAGCGGGCCGCCTTCGTCGCCGCCGACGTGTACGACGCCGCGGAGGCCGTCCCGGACGGCTCGTACGACATCGTCTACACCGGCGGCGGGGCGCTGAACTGGCTGCCGGACCTCGAGCGCTGGGCGGAGACCGCAGCCTCCCTCGTCGCCCCGGGCGGCTTCCTCTACGTGGCCGAGTTCCACCCGCTGACCGACTCGCTCGACGACGAGACCGGCAGCCGGGTCGTGCACGACTACTTCGTCCGCGATCCGTGGGTGGACACCCACCCGGGGACGTACGCCGACGCCGACGCCGTCACCGTCCACAACCGCAGCGTGGAGTGGGTGCACCCGGTCGGCGAGGTCGTCACGGCACTCGCGAAGGCGGGCCTGCGCATCGAGTTCCTGCACGAGCACGACGTCTCGCTCTTCCCCCGCTACGGCGCCCTCCAGCGGCACGAGGACGGCTACTACCGCTTCCCCGCGGACCGTCCCCGCGTCCCCCTGATGTACTCGGTCAAGGCGTCCCGCCCGGCCTGACGCCGAGGGTTCAGGACGTCCCGCCCGGCCTGATCCTGATGACGGCCCGCCCGCCGCCGAGATCCACCGTCGAGTGGCGCGGCGGGGCGCCGTCCTCCTCGTCGTCGCGCAGCACCAGGGCGCTCTGCCGCTCCTTGAGCTCGTTCTGCTTGCCCTGCGAGAAGGTGGCGTGCAGCTGCTCGAAGCCCGTCGAGGAGACCGTCCCGGTCCGCTTGCCGCGTCCGGTCATGCGGAGGAACTGGTCGGTGAAGGCGATCGCGGTCAGCAGGATCACCAGACCGGGCAGCGTCACGAACACGGCGAACTCCATACGGCCATCAGAACACGCCCCGGCTGCCCCGTCAGGAGCCGGTCGAGGCCGGATCAAGGGGCCGTCGCGTCCGTATCAGGGGCCGATGTCGGGCCGTATGTGGTGGGTGCGCCGGCCGTCCGGGCCCAGGACCTGCGCGCCGATCTTGTGCGTGCGCAGGGCCACGGCGGTGCCCGTGATCCGCAGCGCCGGCGAGGCCCGTACCAGCGCCGCCGTCACGTCGTGGAGCTCCTCGACCGTACGCAGCCACATGGCGAGGGCCAGGTTGTTCGGGCCGGTGACGGAGGTGACCACGCGGGTCTGGCGCAGCCGGGTCAGCGAGGCCACCGACTCGGCCACCTCGAGGGGCGGTACGCACGCGGTGACCAGCGCCCACACCGGCCGCCCGGAGAACCGCGGGGCCGGCAGGCAGTGGTGGTGGACGGCGCCGGCCGCGCCGAGGGCGTCCAGCCTGCGGCGCACGGTCGACTCGCTGGTGCCGCACCGCCGGGCCAGTTCGGCGGCGCTGCGCCGGGCGTCCCCCGCGAGCTCCGCGACGATCCGCTGGTCGAGCTCCGTGACGGGTGGGTACGCGCGCGCGGGGGACCGGCCCCGCCGGTCGGCGCCGGTGATCTCGCCGAGGTGCTGCGCCTGCGCCGGGGTGAGCTGCTCGATCCGCGAGCGGTACGGGCGGTTGTGCAGCTGGGTGACGACCTGGGTGCGGGCCCTGAGCACCCCGGGGAGCCGCCGCACCCGCCCGGCGAGGTAGCCGTCGAGGGCGTACAGGTCGGGGCAGTTGACGAGGAGCACCAGATCGGCGTCGCCGGTCACCTGGTGGACGCCGAGGGTGTACGGATCGCCGGCGACCTCGGTCGCGGTGGCCTCGGCGGCCCCGGCGAAGCACTCCAGCTCGACCCAGGCGTACAGGGTGGCCTCCGTGCCGCGCCGGGCGGCGAGCAGCGAACTCCAGGCGTATCCGCCGGTGGTGAGGGTCTCCCAGCGCCGGGCGAGGGTGTCCGGGCTCACGTCGAGCACGCCCGCGAGCTGGGTCCAGCTGGCACGCGGAGCGATCTGCAGTGCGTGGATCAGCGCCAGATCCACCTCCCCGAGGACGGATTCCCTGGTATGCATGTGCCTCCTTGGTCGATCCCGGGGAAACCCTGGGCGTGGGCACGGGAAGGCCCCAGGATGTGGACCAGGGCAAAGGCATTCAAGCCGCGACGCCGTCCGATTTCCATCAGATCCGTCCTATGTCACAGGAGAAGGGCGGAGAAGCGACCCGGGGGCTGGAGTACATGTGGGCAGCGGAACCACCGGAGACCGAACGTCTGTGGGGCGAACACGTCGGCCTTGAACACGTCGCCGCGGCCGAGCGGGGCTACGAGGGCTGCGGCCCGGCCGAACAGCTCCTGTGGGAACGGCTGTCCGTCTTCGAGGGTGCCTTCGGCCGGGAGGCCGTCCGCGAGGTCTGCGCCTCCGGGGCACTGCCCGCCGGGGAGATCCAGGCGGTCCTCGACCGGCTCGCGCCGCTCGCCCTGCTCCCCGTGGACGACCTGTTCGACGGCGAGGACGGTCTGCCCCGCTACTGGATGCCGCACCCGATGCGGGCCGTCGGCGCCCGCCGGCTCACCGCGCGCGGCGACCGCTGGGCCGTCCTGCTGCACCACCGCAGGTGGTGCGTGAAGGTGGCCAGGCGGGCCGCCGACTGGTGGCAGCGGGGCCGGCAGCTCGACGCCCGTGACCTGGCCCTGCGCGAACTCCCGGACCTGGCGGCAGCCATGGACCCGACGACCGCGCCGCTCTCGCCGAGCGCCGAGGCCGAGACGTCCGTCGAGATCGCGGTCGCCCTGTGGTTCCTGTGGGTGTCCTGCGGGCGGATCGCCGAGGGCCGCTCCCGGCTGCGGCACGCCCTCAGCCTGCACGCGGGACCGCCGTCCGCCCGTGCCCTGTGGCTCGCGGCCTTCCTGGAGCTGGAGTCGGGCCGTCCCGAGGACGCCGACCCGCTCCTCGCCCAGGCCTGGGCGGCGGCCGTACGGGACGGCGACGAGCACTGCCTGTCGCTCCTCGCCCATCTGCGCGGCTCGACCGCCCTCTACCAGGGGCGTACGCGCGCGGCGGCGGCCGAGTTCCGGGAGGCCCTGGCCCTGATGGAGGAGCACCCGGAGTTCGGGCCGAGCCGGCAGGCGTGCTGGGTCGGGCTCGCGCTCTCCCTGTGCCGCTCCGACCCGGAGGGCGCGCAGGAGGCGCTGGACGAGGCGGACACGGACCGCGAGAGCCGGCGGGCCTGGGTGGGCCGTGACCTGTGCGCCGAGGCCTGGGCGTACCACGTACGGGCCGAACTGGGCGCCTGGGACGGGGACCGGGGGCGGGCCGCGGAGCACGCCCGGCGGGCCCTGCGCGAGCATCTGCGGCTCGGCTCCGCCGTGGGCGCGGCCTGCGCGGCGGAACTCCTGGCCCAGATGCGGGCGATGGACGGGCAGCACGACGCGGCGGCCCATCTCCTGGGCGCGGTCGACCTGTTGCGGACCTCGGTCTTCGACTCCTCGTACCGGCCCTCGGAGTACTGCGTGGCCACGCGCGCGCGTGGCGAGGAGGCCCTCGGGGCGCTCCTCGCCGACCCGGAACTGCGCAGCGCCTACGAGGAGGGTGCGAGACGGGGCCTGTTCGCGCTGTCGTGCGAGGTGCAGGGACCCGGGGCGACCGGCGTCACGGGGTGACGATCGGGAACTGGACGTCGGGCCTCGTCACGTACGAGAAGAGGCGGGCGAGCAGGGCCGGATCGCCCTCCACGCCGATCCCGAGCTCCTGCAGGCTCTTCCCGGCGAGGAGCCCGAGGAGCTGCACCTTCCCGAGGGTGAGGGCGAGCCCGGCCGGCGTCCGGGGCTCGGCGACCACCCGGTGCGTGAGGGCGCCGTTGTGGAGGGTGAGGCGGTGCCGCTCGCCCGCGTCGGTGGGCGCGCCCGTGTCGGTCAGGACGAGGTCGATCGTCAGGTCGTCGTCCCAGGCGCGCGGCCCGTCGATCCCGATGGCGATCGAGTCGATCAGCATGGGGACGGTGAGGGCCATCGCCATCTCGGGGTTGGTCATGTCGACCATCTCGCCGGTGACGCCCTGGCGGAGCTCCTGGGCGCCGCGCAGGTAGAAGTTCCGCCAGGTGGCGTTCTCGGCGCCGTACCCGAGCTTCTCGTACACCCCGGCGAGGACCTCCTTCGCCTCCGTGTTCCCGGGGTCGGCGAAGACCACGTGGTTGAGCAGGGTCGCGGCGAAGCGCGGGTCCCCGGCCTCGATGTAGGCGCGGGCCTTCGCGACGGCCTCGGCGGGGCCGCCGGCCACGTCCACGTACCGCCGCGCGAGCTCCACCGGCGGGTGCTCCCACAGATGGGCCGGGTTGCCGTCGTACCAGCCGAGGTACCGCTGGTAGACCGCCTTCGTGTTGTGGCTGAGCGAGCCGTAGTAGCCGCGGGCGTGCCAGGCCTTCTCCAGGGCGGGCGGCAGCTCGATCCGCTCGGCGATCTCGGTGCCCGTCCAGCCCTCGTTGAGGAGCCGGAGCGTCTGGTCGTGCAGGTACGCGTAGAGGTCGCGCTGCTCGGCCAGGAACCGCACCACGTTGTCGTGGCCCCAGGTCGGCCAGTGGTGGGAGGCGAAGCCGACGTCGTACTGCCCGTGGAAGTACTCGATCGCCTCGTCCAGGTAGTGCGCCCAGATCCGGGAGTCGCGGACGACCGCGCCGCGCAGGGTGAGCACGTTGTGCATGTTGTGCGTGGCGTTCTCCGCCAGGCACAGGGCGCGCAGGTCGGGGAAGAGGAAGTTCATCTCGGCCGGGGCCTCGGTGCCCGGCGTCAGCTGGAACACGATCCGCACGCCGTCGACCGTCTCCTGCTGCCCGGTCTCCGTGATGTCCACGGTCGGCGGGATCAGGCTGATGGTGCCGGTGGAGGTGCCCTGGCCGAGGCCCACCCCGACGTGGCCGTCCGGGGCCTTCGGGAGGCCGACGCCGTACATGTAGCTCGCCCGGCGGGTCATCGCGTTCCCCGCGTACACGTTCTCGCTGACCGCGTGCTCCAGGAACCCGGCGGGCGCGAGGATCGGCACGCCCTCCTCGGTGCCGTGCGGGACGACGCCGCGGACGCCGCCGAAGTGGTCGCCGTGCGAGTGGGTGTAGATCACGCCGGTGACCGGCCGGTCACCGCGGTGCTCCCGGTAGAGCGCGAGGGCGGCGGCCGCCGTCTCCACGGAGATCAGCGGGTCGATGACGATCACCCCGCGCTCGCCCTCGACGAGCGTCATGTTGGAGATGTCGAGGCCGCGGACCTGGTAGACGCCTCCGGTGACCTCGTACAGGCCCTGGCGGGCGGAGAGCTGCCCCTGCCGCCACAGACTGGGGTGCGCGGTGTCGGGGCACTCCGCCTTGAGGAAGGCGTACGCGTCGTTGTCCCAGATCACGCGGCCGTCCTCGGCCTTCACCACACCGGGGACCAGCGAGCCCAGGAAGCCCCGGTCGGCGTTCTCGAAGTCGGTCGTGTCGTCGAAGGAGGGCAGGGTGTCGCTCATGTGCCAGGTGCTCCGTTCCGCGCGTGCGCCGGTCGGCGTACCGGACCATCTGAACACCGGGGTCCTACGGCCGCACGTCGGAGCGGCGGGGGTGCCGGACCGTGCCTACGCTGGAGGTACGCGTCCCGCTCGGGCGGCACGTGTCCCTTCGCGGCGGGACGGAGGTGGCCCATGAGGTCACGCCACCACTTCCACATCGACCACCTCGGGCACTCGGTCTCCGCGACCGTGCAGACCGGGCACACGCCGGTGGTCGAGGTCCTCGTCGACGGCAAGTCGACCGGCTACGCCACGGGCAAGGACGACCGGCCGGTCACCGTCGCGATCGAGCTGCCGACCGACCCGCCGACGCCGGCGAGCGTCCGCGCGACCCCGGGTCCCGGCGTACCGCGCTGCCTGCTGCTCATGACCGAGGACGAGGAGCCGCACGTGATGGCACCGCGGCTGTACTGACCTTCGTGCCGCGCCGGGGTGGGGCCGCTATGACAGCCAGGCCATCCCGATGATCAGGAAGACCACGAAGGCGATGGCCCCGGCCACGGCCGCCGTCTTGCGCGGGCGGCGCCGGGAGAGCTCCGCGAGCGCGCCGCCGCTGCTCGGCGGGGCCTGGCGCCGCCGGGTGGCGGGCGCGGGCCGGGTCACCGGCGGCCTGTTCATCGGCGGCGGCGTCGGCGCGGGGGTGTGCACCGGCGCGGGCATGGGCAGGGAGGCGGCGGGCCCGGTGGGCTGACGGGGCGCATGGGACTGAACTGACGGACGCGGTGCGTGGGACTGAACGGGCTGGTGAGGTGCATGGGACGGGCTCGCGACCGGACCCGCCCCGGGGTACCCGCCCACCCCGCGCCAGGCCCCGGACGAGAACCAGTCCGCGATCGCCTGCGCCGGAGGCCGCTGCTCCGGCTGCTTGGCGAGCAGGCTCAGCAGGTACGTCTCGAAGTCCGGCGGCAGCGCGGCCCCGAGCCGGCTCGGCGGCACCGGCGGGGTGTCGATGTGCTGGTACAGCAGGGCCGTCGCGGTGTCCGCGCGGAACGGCGGCCGTCCGGTGAGGAGTTGGTACAGCACGCAGCCCAGCGAGTACACGTCGGAGGCGGGCGAGGCGGGCTGCCCGAGGGCCCGCTCGGGCGCGAGGTACAGCCCCGTGCCGACGATCTGACCCGTCGTCGTGAGCGCGGCCGAGGGGTCGTCGACGAACCGCGCGATACCGAAGTCGGCCAGCTTGACCGTGCCTTCGCCGTCGACGAGCAGGTTCCCCGGCTTGATGTCCCGGTGCACGACGCCCTGCCGGTGCGCGGCCGCGAGGCCGGCCGCGGCGTGCGCGGCGACGACCGCGGCCCGCTCGGCGGGCAGGACCAGCGGATTCGAGGGGCTCCCGGCGAGGCTGTCGCCCTCCACCAACTCCATGACGAGGAAGAGCTTTCCGTCCCACGTGCCGAAGTCGAAGACGCCCACCACGTGCGGGTGGCTCAGCCGCGCGGCGGTCTGCGCCTCGAGGCGGAAGCGGTCGCCGGCGGAGGGGTCGGCGGCCTGGGCCAGCATCAGCTTCACGGCCACGGGCCGGCCGAGGACCTCGTCGGTGGCCTGCCACACCTCGCCCATGCCGCCCCGGCCGATACACACATGAAGCCGATATCGGTCCGCGACCAGCACCTGGAGACCACCCTTTCGACGATCGATCAACCTGACGGAAGAGAACCAGCGTAGAGCCGCCCGTCCCGGCTCCTCGCCGCGCTCCCCCCTCCGCGCCCCCGACCGGTGCACGACACCCGTGGTCCGGGTGAACGGAGGGTGTCCCCCGGCGGTTAGCATCGCGGCCCGGAGCGAGTTCCGGTGAACGGTGACCAGGGAACGGAGTGGGTCGTGGCGCGACCGCGTGTAGGTGTGGCGGTACTGACGATGGGCACGCGCCCCGCCGAGCTGCGGGCACTGCTCGACGCCGTGGCGGGCCAGGACGAGCCCGCCGCGCGGATCGTCGTCGTCGGCAACGGCACCGGGTCGCTCCCGGCCCTGCCCGACGGCGTGACCGGGGTCGAACTCCCCGAGAACCGAGGCGTCTCGGGCGGGCGGAACGTCGCGATCGAGACGCTGCGCTCCTTCGGCGACGTCGACATCGTGGTGGACCTCGACGACGACGGCCTGCTCGTCGACACGGACGTCTTCCGCCGCCTGGCGGACCTGTACGACGGGGACCCGACGCTCGGCGTCGTGTCGTTCCGCATCGCCGACGAGACCGGCGAGACGCAGCGCCGGCACATCCCGCGCCTCGGCGCGAAGGACCCGCTGCGGGGCGGCGAGGTCACCACCTTCCTCGGCGGCGGCCACGGCCTGTCGATGCGGATGCTGGACGAGATCGGCGGCTGGCCGGAGGACTTCTTCTTCACCCACGAGGAGACCGACCTCGCCTGGCGGGCCCTGGACGCGGGCTGGAAGGTCATCTACGAGCCGAAGCTGCTGCTCCAGCACCCGAAGACCAGCCCGGCCCGGCACGCCGTCTACTACCGGATGACCGCCCGCAACCGCGTCTGGCTGGCCAAGCGCAACCTGCCGGCCCTCCTCGTCCCCGTCTACCTGGGCGTGTGGACCCTCCTGACCCTGGCCCGCACCCGCTCCCTGCCGGGCCTCGGCGCCTGGTTCGCCGGCTTCGCCGAGGGCGTCCGCCGCTCCTGCGGCCCCCGCACCCCGATGCGCTGGACCACCGTCCTCCGCATGACCCGCCTGGGCCGGCCGCCGGTGATCTAGAGACCTCCACCCCGGGGGCGACCGGCCACGCGCCGGGAGCCCCTGGGGGGCCGCCACGCGGATCCCCAGGAAACGCCTCAGGGGCCCGACCCGCTTTCGCGGATCAGGCCCCTGAGGGTCTTGCGGCTGTCGGGGTGGCGGGATTTGAACCCACGACCTCTTCGTCCCGAACGAAGCGCGCTGCCAAGCTGCGCTACACCCCGATGTCGCTGGTTTGTTCTTCACGTCCCGGCGACATCGATTACTTTAGCCCACGCGCGCGCTCAGACGAAATCCGGTATCCGCGGGGCCTCGGCGCGGGGCGGATGCGGTCCAGGCCGACGATCGCGAGGCCGAGGGCGTAGAAGGCCGCGCCGAGCACGACGGCGTTGACCAGGACGCCTCCGTAGCCGTGGACGGTGACGTCGAGGAACGGGTACGTGTAGCGGGTGGGCGCGTCGGGGGAGAGCAGCGCGCCGCGGACGAGGGCGAAGGCGAAGTAGAGGCCCGGGGCCGCCGGCCACTGGGCGGCGTGGCGCCACCGGAGGGCGCCGGGCGCCGTGAGCAGCAGGAAGTCCAGGGCCGTGCCGATCGGGGTCACGGTGTGGAGGAGCTGGTTGGCGACGGCCTTCGCGCCGGTGAGCCGGTCGATCTGGTCGGCGATGCTGAACCCGCTGGCCTCGTTGTCGAGGACCAGGTGGAAGACGAGGCCGACCACCGCGATGCAGAGCAGGGTCCCGCCGGTCCACAGCGCGGGCAGCGGCGGGCGGCGGGTCCAGGCCCGGACGGCGCCCAGGCCGAGGACGACGGCCACCAGGATGTTGGTCCAGATGGTGAAGAAGCTCAGGACGACGAGCACGTTGCCGTACGCGACCTCGATGACCAGGCCGGTCGCGGCGGAGGCGGCGATCAGGGCCCGGAAGGCCGCCGCCCAGGGGCGGCGGTCGACGGGGGGTATGACGGCGGAGGCCGGCACGGCCGCGGAGGGGGGCGTGAACATTGCCCCACCGTAAGTGGTCAGGCACGCGCCGTCAGGGTGAGCAGGGTGACCTCGGGCGGGCAGGCGAAGCGGACGGGCGTGAACCGGTTGGTGCCGCAGCCCGCCGAGACGTGGAGGTACGAGGTGCGGTCCTCCACCGTGTGCGTGGAGAGGCCCTTCACCCGGTCCGTGTCCAGGTCGCAGTTGGTGACGAGCGCCCCGTAGAAGGGGACGCACAGCTGGCCGCCGTGGGTGTGCCCGGCGAGGATCAGCTCGTACCCGTCGGCCGTGAAGGCGTCGAGAGCCCGCAGGTACGGGGCGTGCACGACGCCCAGAGTGAAGTCGGCGTCCGCGTCGGGGCCGCCGGCGACCCGCTCGTACCGGTCGCGCTTGATGTGCGGGTCGTCCAGGCCGGTGAAGGCGAGGTCGGCCTGCGGCAGCTTCAGCCGGCCGCGGGTGTTGGTGAGGTTGACCCAGCCGGCCGCGTCGAAGCCGTCCCGGAGGTCCTCCCACGGGTTGTGGACGGCGCCGACCACCGGCGGGTTGCCGTTGAGGCCGTGCTTGCCCTGCACCTTCTCCAGGAGGTAGCGGGCGGGGTTGCGCAGCCGGGGGCCGTAGTAGTCGTTGGAGCCGAAGACGTACACGCCGGGGAACTCCATCAGCGGCCCGAGCGCGTCGAGGACCTCCGGCACGGCCTCCGTGTCGGAGAGGTTGTCGCCGGTGTTGACGACGAGGTCGGGGCGGAGCCCCGCGAGGGACTGCAGCCAGGCGCGCTTCTTGCGCTGGCCGCTCACCATGTGGATGTCCGAGACCTGGAGGATCCGCAGGTCGCGCATGCCGCGCGGGAGGACCGGGACCGTCACCCGGCGGAGCCGGAAGGAGCGGGCCTCGATGCCGGCCGCGTAGACGATTCCGGCCGCCGCCGTCGCCGTGAGGCCTGCCGTGATCTTCAGGGGGATGCCGTACCGTGCGCGCATCCCCCCATCGTCGCAGACCCGCCGGGCCTAAATGCGCGGGCGGTCCGGGTGGCGCACCTGCCACACTTGACCCCATGACCACGCTCAAGGCGAAGCTCCAGGACGACCTCAACGCCGCGATCCGGGAGCGCGACGAACTGCGCTCCTCGACCCTGCGGCTCACCATCACCGCGATCACGAAGGAGGAGGTCGCGGGTACGACGAAGCGCGAACTCTCCGACGACGAGGTGCAGAAGGTGATTGCGAAGGAGGCGAAGAAGCGCCGCGAGGCCGCGGACGCCTTCGCCAAGGGCGGTCGTCCCGAGTCCGCCGAGCGGGAGAAGGCCGAGGGCCTCCTCCTCGACGCGTACCTGCCGAAGCAGCTCAGCGACGAGGAGCTCGACGGCATCGTCGCGGCGGCCGTCGAGGAGGCGAAGGCGGCGGGCGCCGAGGGGCCGCGTGCCATGGGTGCCGTCATGAAGATCGTGAATCCGAAGGTGGCCGGCCAGGCCGAGGGCGGCCGTGTCGCCGCCGCGGTGAAGAAGCTGCTCGCGGGCTGATCCGCCGAGTCGATACGAGGAAGGGCGCCCCACCTCAGGTGGGGCGCCCTTCCTCGTATCTGCCTGGCGTCAGTGGCCTCCGCCGCGGGGCTTGTCGCGTCCGCCGGGGAACAGGTCCGTCGGGAACGTGAACCCGGGGTTCGGCGTGGTGGTGTCGCCGGGCTTGGCGTCGCCGGGCTTCTTGGGCTTGTTCGGGCCCTCGCCGCCCTCCTTCTCCTCGTCCTTGGGCTTGTCGGCCCGCGGTACGGGGACGGTGACGAAGCCCGGCGTCTGGCCGGCGTCCAGGGCACCCGTCATCGCGATCTTCCAGATCGGGCCGGGGAGGCAGCCACCGCAGACCTTGTCGTAGTACTCGCCGCCGATGGTGATGTCGTACATCGACTTCTTCTCGCCGACGTCGTCACCGACCCAGACGGCGGTGGACAGGTTCGGGGTGTAGCCGACGAACCAGGCGTCCTTGCGGTCGTTGGTCGTACCGGTCTTGCCCGCGTTGTCGCGGTCGCTGAGGCCGGCCCGCGTACCGGTGCCGTCCTCGACGACGCCCTTCAGCATCTGGTTGATGGTGTCGGCGGTCCGGTCGCTCATGGCCCGCGTGCACTTGGTCTGCGGCACGTTCAGCTTGTCGCCGTTGGCGGCCTTGATCGACTCGATGGCGACCGGGGTGCAGTAGATGCCGCGGTTGGCGAAGGTCGAGTAGACGGACGCCATGTCGAGCGGGGTGGACTCGATGCTGCCGAGGGTGACGGAGGGGCTCTGCTTGATGGGCTTGCCCAGCTCGCGCTCGTAACCGACGTTCTTCGCCATCGTCAGCGTCTCGCAGAGACCGGCCATCTGCTCCAGCTTGGCGAAGTACGTGTTGATGGACTTGCCGAGGGCGCTGGTCATGTCGAAGACGCCCTTCTCCGACTTGGTCTCGTTGTTCACCTCCCAGTTCGCGTAACCGGAGGGCTTGCCGTCGCAGCGCGTGTACTCGCTCTCGTTGATGTTGATCTGCGCCGGGTCGTTGAAGCTCGTCGCCGGGCTGATGCCCTTCTCGAGCGCCGCCGCGGCCGTGATCGGCTTGAAGGTCGAGCCGACCTGGAAGCCGTACGTCGTGCCGCCCATCCTGCTGCCGACGGCCAGGTTCAGCGTCGTCTGGTGCTGCTTCTGGTCCAGGCCGTACGGCCTGGACTGGCCCATCGACAGGATGCGGCCGGTCTTGGGCTGGACCTGCACCACGGAGGCGGCGACCGGGTCGTCCTTGTTGACCTTCGCGATGGCGGCCTCGTTGGCGGCGGCCTGCGCACGCGGGTCGAGCGTGGTCCTGATGGTGAGACCACCCAGGTTCCACAGCTTCGACCGCTCCTCGGAGGTCTTGCCGAAGACCGGGTCGTTGAGGATCGTCTTGCGGACGTAGTCGCAGAAGAAGCCGGCACCGTCGACGGCGGTGATGCAGCCGTTCTTCGGCGTCTTGACCTTCAGCTTGATCGGCTTGGCCTTGGCGGCGTCCGCCTCGGCCTGGCTGATGTCCTTCACGTCGGCCATCCGCTGGAGGACCGTGTTGCGGCGCTTGGTGGCTTCCTGGATGTCGTTGATGGGGTCGTAGCGGCTCGGCGACTGGACGAGGCCGGCCATCATCGCCGCCTCGCCCAGGTCCAGGTCGGCGGCGTGCTTGGAGAAGTACCGCTGGGAGGCGGCCTCGATGCCGTAGGCCTGCTGCCCGAAGAACGTGATGTTGAGGTAGTTCTCCAGGATCTTCTTCTTGCCCAGCTCCTCCTCGACCTGGATCGCGAACTTCAGCTCGCGGACCTTGCGGCCGATGGTCTGCTGGGTGGCCTGCGCGACCTTCTCGGGGTCGTCACCGGCCTCCTCGACGAAGACGTTCTTCACGTACTGCTGGGTCAGCGTGGACGCGCCCTGCGCGACCCCGCCCGACTGCGCGTTCCGGTTGATGGCGCGCAGCACGCCCTTGAGGTCGATCGCCCCGTGCTCGTAGAAGCGCCCGTCCTCGATCGCGACGATCGCCTTCTGCATGTACGGGGAGATCTTGTCGATCGGCACGACCTTCCGGTCCCGCGAGTACACCGTGGCGATCAGGCCGCCCTCGGCGTCCAGGATCGTGGTGCGCTGACTCAGCGGTGGGGTCTTCAGGTTGGAGGGGATCTCGTCGAACCCCTCGACCGTGCCCTTCGCGGCCAGCCCGAGTGCACCGGCCGCGGGCAGGGCGATGCCCGCCAGCACGGCTCCCGCGAGCACACTGACACCGAGGAACTTGGCGGCCTGCTGGGTCCCGGTCAGACCACCGCCCGAGCGCTTCTTTGCCATGGGGGCAGCCTACGTTCTCATTCGCCGGACACACGTATATGCCTTGGCCTAAGCTGCTCCCAACTGTCACAGCAGTGTGGTCTCGCATCAAGACCCGGGTGTGACATCGGCATGAAATTCCGTGACCCCGAAACACGGGAACCTCGTGTCCGATTCCTGTTCATGTGTCAGGCGGTGCCCGAAATGGGCCCGTCAAGGAAGGGCATGTCCGAGTGATATGTCCGTTAACACACGCATGTCCTTCGATCACTCCCCTGGGTGATCTGACGCGCACGCATAGTCCGTTCGGACCATTCAAGATTGGGCCCGAAGGGGGTGTTGCGCTGTGCCCACCTTCCGTAACGTCCCAACTGGCAGCGGTGAATATGCCGCTGCCGCCGTGGGGGAGCCTCGATTCGGGAGAGGACGGCGCCGGTATGGGCTGGGTAGCTGACTGGAGTGCGCAGGCGGCCTGCCGCACTACCGATCCGGATGAACTTTTCGTGCAGGGAGCGGCACAGAACAGGGCAAAGGCGGTGTGCACCGGATGCCCGGTGCGGACCGAGTGCCTCGCCGACGCCCTCGACAACCGCGTGGAGTTCGGTGTGTGGGGCGGCATGACGGAGCGCGAGCGACGCGCCCTGCTGCGCCGCAGGCCGACCGTCACCTCGTGGCGCCGGCTCCTGGAGACCGCGCGGACGGAGTACGAGCGGGGAGCGGGCCTGCTGCCCGTGGCGATCGACGACGACGCGACGTACGAGGCGTACGCCGCGGTCGGCTAGGAACCCGCTCGACGCGGCTCGGCGCGGTGCCGAGGCGCTCGGCGACACAGGCTCAGGCCGAGGGCGTCCGCCCCGCCGTGAGCCGGTCACCGATGGCCCGCAGCCCGGCGAGGTCGTGCACATCGCCGGGCAGGGCGGCCACTTCGGTCACCGCCACCTCCGGGTGGAGCGCGGTGAAGCGGTCGCGGGTGCGCTGCTCACGCGCGAGCACCCGCATGCGCTCGGCATGCAGGCGCAGGAGTCCCGCGGTGAGATGACGTACGTCCACGTCTGTTGTTTCCTGTGCCGGTTCGGCTGTGGGGGCAGCCTCGGGTACGGGATGTGCGGCGGCGGTGGCGAGATCGTTCGACTCGGGCACTGTCCCGGGCTCGGACTCGGGCCGGGACTCGTGCTCGGACTCGGGCTCGGTGGCCGGGGAGCCACCCAGTGCAGCCTTCCCGCCCCCCTGATCCACAATGCGCCCCTCGTCAAGATTTTCCGCGGCGGCCCGCGCCCGCTCGGCCGACAGCCGGGCGGCGCCACTGCCGTGGACGCGGTTGAGGACGAGACCGGCCAGCGGCATCTCCTCGGCGGCCAGCCGCTCCACGAAGTACGCGGCCTCGCGCAGCGCGTCCCGCTCCGGCGTGGCGACCACGAGGAAGGCCGTGCCCGGGGCCTGGAGCAGTCTGTACGTGGCGTCCGCGCGGGTCCGGAAGCCGCCGAACATCGTGTCCATCGCCGCGACGAACGTCTGCACGTCCTTGAGGAACTGCCCCCCGAGCAGCTTCCCCAGAGTCCCCGTCATCATCGACATGCCGACGTTGAGGAACTTCATCCCGGCCCGGCCGCCCACCTTCGCCGGGGCCATCAGCAGCTTGATGAACTTCCCGTCCAGGAAGGACCCGAGCCGCTTCGGCGCGTCCAGGAAGTCGAGGGCCGACCGGGACGGCGGGGTGTCGACGACGATCAGGTCCCACTCGTCGCGGGCCCGGAGCTGGCCCAGCTTCTCCATCGCCATGTACTCCTGCGTACCGGCGAATCCGGCCGACAGGGACTGGTAGAAGGGGTTCTCCAGGATCGCCCGCGCCCGCTCCGGCTCCGCGTGCGCCTCGACGATCTCGTCGAAGGTCCGCTTCATGTCCAGCATCATGGCGTGCAGTTCGCCGCCGTCGGAGCCCTTGATGCCGTCGACCTTGCGGGGCGTGTTGTCGAGGGAGTCGATGCCCATGGACTGGGCGAGCCGGCGCGCCGGGTCGATGGTGAGGACCACGACCCGCCGCCCGCGCTCCGCCGCCCGCACGCCGAGCGCCGCCGCCGTGGTCGTCTTCCCGACCCCGCCGGCCCCGCAGCACACGATGATGCGGGTCCCCCGGTCGTCGAGCAGCGGATCGAGCTCCAGGAGGGCAGGACGGTCGAGCCCGCCGGCGCCTTCGCCCGCGGTACTGGGGCCGTCCTCCGGGGCGGACCGGTTCGCGGCACCGGGTCCGGTCGCCGCGTCGGGTCCGTCCACGGCGTCGGGCTCCTCCACGGCGTCCGGCCCCTCCCCGGCGTCGGGTTCGTCCGCGGCGCCTGCCTTCTCCGTCACGCCCCCACCCCTTGCTTCCGCAGTTCCTTCGCCAGCCGGTAGAGCCCGGCGATGTCCGCCCCGTCCCCGAGGAAGGGGAGTTCGTACGAGGGGACGCCGACGCCGTCCAGGACCGCGCGCTGCGTCCGCTCCAGCTCCACCCGCCGGGCGTGCTCGGCCGCCTCGTCGAGGAGCGGCTCGACCAGGCGCGCGCCGCCCGTGACGCCGGCGGCGGCCAGGGTCCGCGCGATCGCGTCCCGGTGGTCGCCGGAGGCGGCCCGTACCGCCGCCTCGTCGAGGACGTGCGGCCGGACCATGTTCACCACGACCCTGCCCACCGGCAGCTCCGCGGCCCTCAGCTCCGCGATGCCGTCCGCGGTCTCCTGGACCGGCATCTCCTCCAGGAGGGTCACCAGGTGCACCGCCGTCTCGGGGGACTTGAGGACCCGCATGACGGCCTGCGCCTGGTTGTGTATCGGGCCGATCCTCGCCAGGCCCGCGACCTCGTCGTTCACGTTGAGGAAGCGGGTGATGCGGCCGGTGGGCGGCGCGTCCATGACCACGTGGTCGTAGGTGGGCCGGCCGTCCTTCTCGCGCCGCCGCACCGCCTCGCACGCCTTGCCGGTCAGCAGCACGTCCCGGACGCCCGGCGCTATCGTCGTCGCGAAGTCGATCGCGCCGAGCTTCTTCAGGGCCCGCCCCGCACCGCCCAGTTTGTAGAACATCTGGAGGTAGTCGAGGAGCGCGCGCTCGGCGTCGATCGCCAGCGCGTACACCTCTCCGCCGCCCGGGGCGACGGCGATCTTGCGCTCCTCGTACGGAAGGGCTTCCGTCTCGAAGACCTGTGCGATGCCCTGCCTGCCTTCGACCTCGACGAGGAGGGTCCGCTTCCCCTCCGTCGCGAGGGCGAGGGCGAGGGCGGCGGCGACCGTCGTCTTACCGGTACCGCCCTTGCCGCTGACGACCTGGAGCCTGCTCACGCAGTCGAGCCTAACCACTGGCGGCCGCGCGCAATCAGCGGACCGCCCCGGAGAAGCCACCTAGGGGGACCTTCGGGGGCCACCTCGGCGGACAGTCCGGCGGCAGCGGATACAGTCGGCCCCATGACCAAGTGGGAGTACGTCACGGTGCCGCTTCTGGTGCACGCGACCAAGCAGATTCTGGACACCTGGGGCGAGGACGGCTGGGAGCTCGTCCAGGTCGTGCCCGGGCCGAACAACCCCGAGCAGCTCGTGGCCTACCTGAAGCGGGCCAAGGCGTGAGCGGGGCCGTCGAGGCGCGGATCGCCGAGCTCGGCCTGACCCTGCCCGAGGTCGTGCCGCCCCTCGCCTCCTACCAGCCGGCCGTGCAGTCCGGCGTGTACGTCTACACCTCGGGCCAGCTCCCGATGGTGGCGGGCAAGCTTGCGCTGACCGGCAAGGTCGGCGCCGAGGTCACGCCGGAGGAGGCCAAGGACCTGGCCGCCACCTGCGCGCTCAACGCGCTCGCGGCCGTGAAGTCGGTCGCCGGTGACCTCGACCGCATCAAGCGCGTCGTGAAGGTCGTCGGCTTCGTCGCCTCCGCCGCCGACTTCACCGGTCAGCCCGGCGTCATCAACGGCGCCAGCGAGCTGCTCGGCGAGATCCTCGGCGACAAGGGCGTGCACGCGCGCAGCGCCGTCGGCGTGGCCGTGCTGCCGCTCGACGCGCCGGTCGAGGTCGAGGTCCAGGTCGAGCTCGTCGAGGCCTGACATCCCGGACGGATGCAGAGAGCCGGTTTTCCACAGGCGTGGGAAACCGGCTCTCGTGCATTCCGATGCTTGCGCATAGCATCCGGCCATGTCGAATGGTCAGTCGAAGCAGGCGAAGCAGTCGAACGGGCAGTGGTACCCGGCGGAATGGCCCGACCGCATCCGTGCCCTCGCCGCCGGCGAGCTCACCCCCGTGACGCCCAGGCGCGCCGCCACCGTCCTGCTCCTGCGGGACGGGGCCGCGGGGCCCGACGTCCACATGCTGCGCCGCCGCACCTCGATGGCCTTCGCGGGCGGTGCGTACGCGTACCCCGGCGGCGGTGTCGACCCGCGCGACGAGCAGCCGGTGCGCTGGGCGGGCCCGTCCCTGGAGACGTGGGCGGCCCGGCTCGGCCTCGACGACCCGGCGCAGGCCCAGGCCGTGGTCTGCGCCGCCGTGCGCGAGACCTTCGAGGAGGCGGGCGTGCTGCTCGCCGGCGAGACCGGGGAAGGCGTCGTCGGCGACACGACGGGCGAGGGCTGGGAGCGGGACCGGCAGGCGCTCGTCGCGCGGGAGCTGTCCTTCGCCGACTTCCTGGACCGGCGCGGTCTCGTCCTGCGTTCGGACCTGCTGGGCGCGTGGGCCCGCTGGATCACCCCGGAGTTCGAGCAGCGCCGGTACGACACCTGGTTCTTCGTGGCGGCGCTCCCGGCCGGCCAGCGCACCCGGGACGTCTCGGGGGAGGCGGATCGCACGGTCTGGATCCGCCCGGCGGAGGCCGCCGGCGGCTACGACCGGGGCGAGCTGACGATGATGCCGCCGACGATCTCGACCCTGCGCAGCCTGGAGGCGTACGGGACGGCCGCCGAGGCGCTGGAGGCGGCGGGGGAGCAGGACATGGCCCCCGTCCTCGCACAGGCGCGTCTGGAGGGCGACGAGCTGGTCCTGAGCTGGCCGGGGCACGAGGAGTTCACCAAGGTGATCCCCGCCGGGGGTGAGCGATGAGCGACGCCGCCGCCCTGCCCGGCCAGCCGCGGGGCCTCGTGGAGTCGGGGCCCGCGACCGCCCGCGCCGTGAACGTCCTCGCGCCGAACCCGTCCGCGATGACCCTCGACGGCACCAACACCTGGCTGCTCTCCGAGCCCGGCTCCGGCCTCGCCGTCGTCGTCGACCCGGGGCCGCTGGACGAGGGCCATCTGCGCCATGTGATCGACACCGCCGAGAAGCTCGGCAAGCGGGTCGCGCTGACCCTGCTGACGCACGGCCACCCGGACCACGCGGAGGGCGCGGGCCGTTTCGCGGAGCTGACCGGGACGGCCGTGAGGGCCCTCGACCCCGCGCTGCGGCTCGGGGACGAGGGGCTCGGGGCCGGGGACGTGGTGACGGTCGGCGGCCTGGAGCTGCGGGTCGTCCCGACGCCCGGCCACACCTCAGACTCGCTCTCGTTCCACCTGCCGGCCGACCGGGCGGTGCTGACGGGCGACACGATCCTGGGGCGCGGGACGACGATGGTCGCGCATCCGGACGGGCGGCTCGGGGACTACCTGGACTCGCTGCGCCGGCTGCGCTCGCTGACCGTCGACGACGGGGTGCACACGGTCCTGCCGGGGCACGGGCCGGTCCTGGAGGACGCGCAGGGGGCCGTGGAGTTCTACCTGGCGCACCGGGCGAGCCGGCTGGCCCAGGTCGAGACGGCGGTCGAGGCCGGGCACCGGACGGCGGCGGATGTCGTCGCCCATGTGTACG
Source organism: Streptomyces sp. NPDC002463 (assembly GCF_042889835.1). Taxonomy (NCBI): domain Bacteria; kingdom Bacillati; phylum Actinomycetota; class Actinomycetes; order Kitasatosporales; family Streptomycetaceae; genus Streptomyces; species Streptomyces sp. NPDC002463. The sequence goes on along the minus strand of NZ_JBIARL010000011.1, from coordinate 168,447 downwards.
CGGACGTGGACCGCTCCCTGTGGCCGGCGGCCGAGCTGTCGGTACGGGCGCAGCTGGAGTACCTGAGGGAGCGCGGCCTCACCTGATCCGCGGGGGCGGAGCCGGCGTGATCCGCCCGACGGCCGGACCTGGGCGCTGGGCAGAGGCCAGGCCCGGGTGCCGCGGCGAGTCCGGGCGCCGCACCGAGACCAGGCCCGGGTGCCGCGCAGAGCCCGGGTGCCGTGCCGGACACGGGTGCCGTGCCCGGCCCGGGTGTCGCGCCGGGGCTCGTGATGCGGGACCCGGAACCGCTCGGGCTTTCCCCGTGTCTTACGCTCCGCTTACATCTGGCCGTAGCTTCGGGGGGACCGCCCGTGTTCGTCTTCGCCATCCTGCTGTTCATAGCCGCAGTGGTGCTCTTCTTCGTCGGCCGTGCCAACGACTCCAAGGGGCTGAAGTTCGGCGCCCTCGGCGCGCTCCTGGCCGGTCTCTTCTCGATGGTCGTGAGCATGACGTACGTGATCAGCGCGTACGAGGTCGGCGTGCCGGTCGCCTTCGGCAAGGTGGGTCAGCCGATGACTTCCGGCATGCACGTGAAGTCGCCGTTCACCGACGTCACGACCTTCTCGACCCGCCCGGTCGACCTCAACCTCTCCGACAAGGACGTGGTCGAGGTCCGCTCCTCGCAGGGCGGTGTCATGTACGCCGAGGTGACGGTGAAGTGGTCCGTCGACCAGGCCAAGGCCGTCGAGCTGTACAAGCTCGCGGGCAGCGAGGACGCCATCCAGCAGCGGCTGGTCTACCCGGACAGCCGTGAGATCGTCCGCAACGTCTTCGCCCGCCACACCAGCGAGGAGGGGTATGCCTCCGACCGCGAGGGCATCAACGCCGAGATCGCGTCCCTGATCAAGGAGCGCCTGGCCCCTCGCGGCATCGACGTGACCACGGTCAACCTGCGCAACGTGAAGCCCTCGGACGCCCTCCAGGGCCAGATCGACCGCAAGATCCAGCAGGAGCAGGCCACCGAGCGGGCCACCGAGGCCTCCCGTACCGCCAAGGCCGAGGCCGACCGGCGCCGCATCGAGGCGGAGGGCATCGCCCGCGCCAACAAGATCCTCAACGACTCGCTGACGGACAAGGTCCTGATGAACCAGTGCATCGACGCGTACAAGGAGGCCGCGGCGAAGAACCCGGTCTACGCGGTGCCCTGCGGCGACGGCGGCTCCGCCCCCGTGATCGTGGACGGCTCGAAGCGCTGACCTCCGCACGTACGGGAAAGGCCGCCCCGGTCCTTGGACCGGGGCGGCCTTTCCGCGTGTGCGGAGCTGCGTACGGAGGTGCTTAGCGCGAGCGCTTCGCGAGGCGCTCCACGTCGAGCAGGATCACGGCGCGGGCCTCCAGGCGCAGCCAGCCGCGCTGGGCGAAGTCGGCGAGCGCCTTGTTGACCGTCTCGCGGGAGGCGCCGACCAGCTGGGCCAGCTCCTCCTGGGTGAGGTCGTGGACGACGTGGATGCCCTCCTCCGACTGCACGCCGAAGCGGCGCGACAGGTCGAGGAGCGCGCGGGCGACACGGCCCGGGACGTCGGAGAAGACCAGGTCGGACATCTGGTCGTTGGTCTTGCGGAGGCGGCGGGCGACGGCGCGCAGCAGCGCGGTGGCCACCTCGGGGCGGGCGTTCAGCCAGGGCTGGAGGTCGCCGTGGCCGAGGCCGAGCAGCTTGACCTCGGTCAGCGCGGTCGCCGTGGCGGTGCGCGGGCCCGGGTCGAAGAGGGACAGCTCGCCGATGAGCTCGCCGGGGCCGAGGACGGCCAGCATGTTCTCGCGGCCGTCGGGGGAGGTGCGGTGCAGCTTCACCTTGCCCTCGGTCACCACGTACAGGCGGTCACCGGGGTCGCCCTCGTGGAAGAGCGCGTCGCCACGGGCGAGCGTCGCCTCACTCATCGAGGCGCGCAGCTCGGCAGCCTGCTCGTCATCGAGCGCCGCGAAGAGCGGGGCGCGCCGCAGAACGTCGTCCACGAGTTCTCTCCTACTGTCGACCTGCTCAAAGGACCTGGGTCCCATGATGCCGGACGCACAAAACAGTGCGATCAATCACAACAAGTTTGACGTACCGAGTCGCTCGTCCGTACGTCAGGGGCCCGATTGGGCTCCGATCGGCCACGCCCGGGGCGGATGTCGGCGGCGGCGCCTAGGCTGGCCGGGTGTCCAACTCGCCGGTGAGAGCGCAGGCCAAGGGGGCTGAAAGAGTGTCGGGCGAAGGTAATTCCGCTGTGGGCGAACGCGGCGTGTCGAAACGGGCAAAGGGTAAAAAAGGGGAGCCCGTGAGGTCTGTGAAGACCCCCACGGCGACGGACCCCGCCGCGCCCGCGAACCCGGCCGCGCCCGGTAGGCCCGCCCGCGTCACCAAGGCCACCGCGCCCGCGGACCCGGCGCGTGCGACCAAGCCCGCCGCGCCCGCCACCTCCGTCAAGCCCGCCCGCGCCGCCAAGCCCACCGCGCCCGAGTCACGGCTCGCGATGGTGCGGCGGGCGCGGCGGATCAATCGGGAGCTGGCCGAGGTCTACCCGTACGCCCACCCGGAGCTCGACTTCCGCAACCCCTTCGAGCTGCTCGTCGCCACGGTCCTCTCGGCGCAGACCACCGACCTGCGGGTCAACCAGACCACCCCGGCCCTCTTCGCGAAGTACCCGACGCCCGAGGACCTCGCCGCGGCCGTGCCCGAAGAGGTCGAGGAGCTGATCCGGCCGACCGGCTTCTTCCGCGCCAAGACCAAGTCGATCATGGGCCTCGCCGCCGCCCTCAGGGACGACTTCGGCGGACAGGTCCCCGGCCGTCTGGAGGACCTCGTCAAGCTCCCCGGCGTCGGCCGCAAGACCGCCTTCGTCGTCCTCGGGAACGCCTTCGGGGTCCCCGGCATCACCGTCGACACCCATTTCATGCGCCTCGCCCGGCGCTGGCGATGGACCGAGTCCGACGACCCGGTGAAGATCGAGGCCGAGGTCGCCACGATCTTCCCGAAGAGCGAGTGGACGATGCTCTCGCACCGGGTGATCTTCCACGGCCGCCGGATCTGCCACGCCCGCAAGCCCGCGTGCGGCGCCTGCCCGATCACCCACCTCTGCCCCGCGTACGGCGAGGGCGAGACCGACCCCGAGAAGGCGAGGAAGCTGCTCAAGTACGAGATGGGCGGCTTCCCCGGCCAGCGCCTCAACCCGCCGCCCGGCTACCCGGGCCGCCCGGCGCCCCCACTGGGCAGCGGCGCGTCACCCGGCGGCGAGGCCTGAACACGCCGAGTGAACACGCCGCCGGGAACGAACCCGTCCACCGATCGCGTTGAGAACCACGGGGGTGCCCATGACGCGCACTGACGAAGAGATCCACGGGCCCGGCACGGCCGGGCTGCTCAGCAGGGACGGGCTGCCCGACTGGCTCGACCCCGTCGACCGGGCCGCCCGCACGGTCAGACCCGAGCAGCTGAGCAGCTTCCTGCCGCCCGAGAGCGGCGCCGGCCGCCAGTCCGCCGTCCTCGTCCTCTTCGGCGAGGGCGAGCGCGGACCCGAGCTGCTGCTCATGGAGCGCTCCGGCAGCCTCCGCTCGCACGCCGGGCAGCCCTCCTTCCCCGGCGGCGCCCTCGACCCCGAGGACGGCGACCCGGCGGACGGCGGCCTGCTGCGCGCCGCCCTGCGCGAGGCCCAGGAGGAGACCGGTCTCGACCCGGAGGGCGTCCAGCTCTTCGGCGTGCTGCCCCGGCTCTACATCCCGGTCAGCGGCTTCGTCGTCACCCCCGTCCTCGGCTGGTGGCGCGACCCCAGCCCGGTCGGCGTCGTCGACCCCGGCGAGACCGCCCGCGTCTTCACCGTCCCCGTGGCGGATCTCACGGACCCCGCGAACCGCGCGACCGCCGTCCACCCGCTCGGCCACGAAGGCCCCGCTTTCCTCGTCGCATCCGCTCTGGTCTGGGGTTTCACGGCCGGCGTCATCGACAAGCTGCTCCATTTCGCCGGCTGGGAGCGCCCCTGGGACCGGTCCAAGAAGGTCCCGCTCGACTGGCGCTCATGACAGGCTGACCTTCGGGCGGACCGGCCTTCGGGCCGACCGACCCCGGGCGACCGGAAACGAATCTGCGAGGCTATTGACGGTGAACGTGCTGGACATCTTGTTGCTGCTCGCCGCCGTGTGGTTCGCGATCATCGGTTACCGCCAGGGCTTCGTCGTCGGCATCCTCTCGGTGATCGGCTTCCTCGGCGGCGGTCTCGTCGCCGTTCTGCTGCTGCCGATCCTCTGGGACCAGCTGACCGACAACAGCGAGGTCTCGACCACGGCGACCGTCGTCTTCGTGATGATCGTCATCGTCAGCGCCTCCGTCGGTCAGGCCTTCACCACCCACCTCGGCAACAAACTGCGCCGCCACATCACCTGGTCGCCGGCCCGCGCCCTGGACGCCACCGGCGGCGCCCTCGTCAACGTGGTCGCGATGCTGCTCGTGGCCTGGCTGATCGGCTCCGCCCTCGCCCGTACCTCGCTGCCCACCCTGGGCAAGGAGGTGCGGACCTCCAAGGTGCTGCTCGGCGTGGAGCAGGTGATGCCGGATCAGGCCTCCGGCTGGTTCGACGACTTCAGCTCCACCCTGGCCCGCAGCGGCTTCCCCCAGGTCTTCAGCCCCTTCGCGAACGAGCCGATCACCCCGGTCACCCCGCCCGACCCGGCGCTCGCCCACAGCCCCGTGGCCGCCCGCGCGCAGCGCTCCATCGTGAAGGTCGTCGGCACCGCGCAGAGCTGCGGCAAGGTCCTCGAAGGCACCGGCTTCGTCTTCGCCGACCGCCGCATCATGACCAACGCCCACGTCGTCGGCGGCGTCGACGAGCCGACCGTCCAGATAGGCGGCGAGGGCAAGCTCTACGACGCCAAGGTCGTCCTCTACGACTGGCAGCGCGACATCGCCGTCCTGGACGTGCCGGGCCTGCGGGCCACGCCGCTGGCCTTCACCGACGAGGACGCCCGCAGCGGCGACGACGCGATCGTCGCCGGATTCCCGGAGAACGGCTCGTACGACGTGCGCTCGGCCCGTGTGCGGGGCCAGATCAGCGCCAAGGGCCCCGACATCTACCACCGCGGCGATGTGCGCAGGGACGTGTACTCGCTGTACGCGACGGTCCGCCAGGGCAACTCCGGCGGTCCGCTCCTCACGGAGAACGGCGAGGTGTACGGCGTGATCTTCGCCCGCTCCCTCGACGACGCGAACACCGGATACGCCCTGACGGTCGACGAGATCCGTGAGGACATCGAGCGCGGCCGGACCGCCGACCAGCAGGTCGACACCCAGACCTGCGCCCTGTGAGACCCGGCCCTACGGAGCGCTACGCGGTGTCTCTGGGGTGCCGGAGCCGGGCCGAGACCCAGCGGGCCCGGCGGCGCAGGATGCGCGAGATCCCCACCCCTTGCGCCGCGTGGCCCGCGTCCGCGGTGCCACCCCTCTCGCGGGAGCCCGGCCCCGTGGCCGAGCGGCGGTCGCGTGCTGTCGTGTCACCGTAGTCGTGCGTCCAGCCCATACTTCGACGTCTGCCCGGGGGCCAAGGTCGGTAACCGCCTCGGGGCCCGCCAATTGGAGTATGCGCGGGGCACATGGCCGTTCGACGCAAGCCTGTACGCCCGCACGGTCCCTGAAAGGGACTCAGCGGTCGGGCTCGGGGTCCTTCAGCCAGTTGACGAGCTCCGTGGTGAAGGCCACCGGGTCCTCCTCGTGCGGGAAGTGCCCCAGGCCGTCGAAGAGCCGCCAGCGGTACGGCGCCTCCACGTACTCGCCGGACCCCGCGGCGCTGCGGGTCCGCATCACCGGGTCCAGGGAGCCGTGCAGATGGAGCGTCGGCACCCGGACGGGCCGCTTCATGCGCCGGTTGAACTGGATGCCGTCCGGGCGGGCCAGCGACCGCACCATCCACCGGTACGGCTCGATCGAGCAGTGCGCCGTCGACGGGACGCACATCGCCCGCCGGTACACCTCGACGGCCTCCTCGTCGACCGGCTTCGGACCCGACCAGTCCCGGATCAGCTCGCCCACGAGCGCGCCGTCGTCCGCGACGAGTTGACGCTCCGGCAGCCACGGCCGCTGGAAGCCCCACACGTGCGAACCGGCCCGCGACTGGGCGAAGTCGGAGAGCATCGCCGAGCGCCAGCGGCGCGGGTGCGGCATCGAGGAGACGACGAGCCGGCGCACCAGCTTCGGCCGCATGACGGCGGCCGTCCAGGCGAGGTAGCCGCCCAGGTCGTGCCCGACGAGCGCCGCGTCCGGCTCGCCCAGGGAGCGGACGACGCCGGTGATGTCGAGGGCCAGGTTGGCGGGGTCGTAACCCCGCGGCGTACGGTCGCTGCCGCCGACCCCGCGCAGGTCCATCGCGACGGCCCGGAATCCGGCCTCGGCGAGGGCGGGCAACTGGTGGCGCCAGGTCCACCAGAACTGCGGGAAGCCGTGCAGGAGCAGCACCAGCGGGCCGTCGCCCATCTCGGTGATGTGGAAGCGGGCGCCGTTGGCGGCCACGTCACGGTGCGTCCACGGCCCGTCGAGCCGTACGGGCCCGCCATTGCCGCTGCTGCTCTCGGGGAGGGTCATACGGACGAGCGTGCCACAGTGGAGGCCTTGTCGAGCGCCGGCTGCTGCGCCGGACGGGGGTGCGGCTTCGCGTTCTGCATGATCGCCGCGGTCTGCTTGGCGGAGGCGATGGACTTCTCCGGCGGCTTGAGCTTCTTGAACTTGGAGTACGCGATCAGCCCGAGCAGTGCCGCGACCAGCACGTTGAAGGTGAAGGACAGCAGGAAGCACCAGACGAGGTTCCAGCCCCCGTTGCCGTTGTGCCCGCCGGTCCAGGTGTTGATGGCGTACGCGAGCGCGAAGCTCAGCATCGGCAGTGAGAAGAGCAGCACCACGGCGGCCGCGGTGCCCGCCGCGCTGCCGATCGCGCCACGCTTGACGTCCTGTCGGATCTCGGCCTTGGCCAGGGCGATCTCGTCGTGCACCAGCGCGGACATCTCGGCGGTCGCCGAGGCGACCAGCTGACCGAGGCTGCGCTCGGTGCCGTCGAACGGGTCGCTCATCGCTGCTCCCTCTCCTTGTGTCTACGGTCCGACTCAGATCATGCCGGACGGTCGGCGCCGTCGCGCGATGCCCCCGCCAGTTGGGCGCGCTGCCGGTGCTCCGCGGCCTTCCGCTCGTAGATCTCGGCCATCCGCAGGTGGTACTCCGGGTTGTCCTCCTCGTAGATGTCGGGGATGCCGTCCTCGTCCTCGTCGCGCTCCTCGGCGGAGACGAGCGCCTGGTACTTCCGGACCCGCAGCTTCAGCAGGACGGAGGCGAGGACGGCCGCGATCAGCGAGCCGATCAGGACGGCGGCCTTCACCTCGTCGGTGAGGACGGCGTCCCCGGCGAAGGCGAGTTCGCCGATGAGGAGCGAGACGGTGAAGCCGATCCCGGCGAGGGTGGCGACGGCGAACACGTCCGGCCAGGCCAGGTCAGGGTTGAGCTCCGCCCGGGTGAAGCGGGCGGCGAGCCAGGTGCCGCCGAAGATGCCGACCGCCTTGCCGACGACGAGACCGAGGACCACGCCGAGGGTGACCGGCTGGGTGAAGACGTCGTGGATCGCGCCGCCGGAGAGGCTCACCCCGGCGGAGAAGAGCGCGAAGAGGGGGACGGCGAGCCCGGCCGAGAGCGGCCGGACCAGGTGCTCGATGTGCTCGCCGGGGGAGTGCTCCTCACCCTCGCGGGTGGTGCAGCGCAGCATCAGGCCCATGGCGACGCCGGCGATGGTGGCGTGGACGCCGCTGTTGTACATCAGGCCCCAGATGACCAGGGCCAGCGGCACGTACACGTACCAGCCGCGGACGCCCTTGCGGAGCAGTACCCAGAAGACGACGAGTCCGGCGACGGCGCCGCCGAGCGCGGCGAAGTTCAGCTCGCTGGTGAAGAAGATCGCGATGATCAGGATCGCGAACAGGTCGTCGACGACGGCGAGGGTCAGCAGGAAGGCGCGGAGCGCGGACGGCAGCGAGGTGCCGATGACGGCGAGGACGGCGAGCGCGAAGGCGATGTCGGTCGCCGTGGGCACGGCCCAGCCGTCCAGCGAGCCGCCGCCGACGATGTTCTCCAGGGTGTAGACGAGGGCGGGGACCGCCATGCCGCAGAGGGCGGCGATGACGGGGAGCATGGCGGCCTTGGGGTCGCGCAGCTCGCCCGCGACGAGCTCGCGCTTGAGCTCGATGCCGGCGACGAAGAAGAAGATCGCCAGGAGGCCGTCGGCCGCCCAGTGCTGGATCGACAGGTCGAGGCCGAGGGCGGCGGGGCCTATGTGGAAGTCGCTGACGGTCTCGTAGCTCGCGCTCAGCGGGGAGTTCGCCCAGACGAGCGCGGCGACGGCGGCGAGGAGCAGCAGGACGCCGCCGACGGTCTCGGCGCGCAGCGCGTCGGCGATGTAGCGCCGCTCGGGCAGCGAGAGACGGCCGAGGAACTTGCGGTCGTTGGGCACGGACACGTGGGTGACCTCCGTCGGGCGGGCAGGGCGAAGCACATGCCGACCAGACTTCCCGGCGCACCTAGGTCTTTCTGTCGCGTTCCTGACGCGATCCTTACTTTACCTAACGAGCCCGGGGTGTGTCCGGCGAGATTCACTTTATGGAGTTTCAGGGCTTTCGTCCCCCGGAGGCGGACATGGGAAACGCCCGCCCCGAGCGGCTCGGGACGGGCGTCTTCCGGTGCGTGAGGCTCAGTCCTCGCTGGACGTGGCCGGCAGCTGGGTCTGGATGAGCGACATCACCGAGGAGTCGGTCAGGGTGGTGACGTCACCCAGCTCGCGGTTCTCCGCGACGTCGCGCAGCAGGCGGCGCATGATCTTGCCGGAGCGGGTCTTCGGGAGCTCCGCCACCGGCAGGATCCGCTTCGGTTTGGCGATCGGGCCGAGGGTCGCGCCCACGTGGTTGCGCAGCTCGGCGACCAGGTTCTCGTCTTCGCTGGCCGTGCCGCGCAGGATGACGAAGGCGACGATCGCCTGGCCGGTCGTCTCGTCGGCGGCGCCGACGACGGCCGCCTCGGCGACGGACGGGTGCGAGACGAGGGCCGACTCGACCTCGGTCGTCGAGATGTTGTGACCCGAGACGAGCATGACGTCGTCGACCCGGCCGAGCAGCCAGATGTCGCCGTCCTCGTCCTTCTTGGCGCCGTCACCGGCGAAGTACTTGCCCTCGAAGCGGGACCAGTACGTGTCGATGTAGCGCTGGTCGTCGCCCCAGATGGTGCGGAGCATCGACGGCCACGGCTCGGTGAGGACCAGGTAACCGCCGCCGCCGTTCGGGACCTCGTTCGCCTCGTCGTCGACGACGGTGGCGGAGATGCCCGGCAGCGGGCGCTGGGCGGAGCCCGGCTTGGTCTCGGTGACGCCCGGCAGCGGCGAGATCATCATCGCGCCGGTCTCGGTCTGCCACCAGGTGTCCACGATCGGGGTCTTGTTCGCGCCGATGTGCTCGCGGTACCAGATCCAGGCCTCGGGGTTGATCGGCTCGCCGACGGAGCCGAGCACGCGGAGGCTGGAGAGGTCGAACTTCGCGGGGATGTCGTCTCCCCACTTCATGAACGTGCGGATCGCGGTGGGCGCCGTGTAGAGGATCGTGACGCCGTACTTCTGCACGATCTCCCAGAACCGCCCCTGGTGCGGGGTGTCCGGGGTGCCCTCGTACATGACCTGCGTCGCGCCGTTGGCCAGCGGGCCGTAGACGATGTACGAGTGCCCGGTGACCCAGCCGATGTCGGCGGTGCACCAGTAGACGTCGCTCTCCGGCTTGAGGTCGAAGACGGCGTGGTGGGTGTAGGCGGCCTGGGTGAGGTAGCCGCCGGAGGTGTGCAGGATGCCCTTCGGCTTCCCCGTGGTGCCCGAGGTGTACAGGATGAAGAGCGGGTGCTCCGCCGGGAACGCCTCCGGGGTGTGCTCGGTGGACTGGCGGGCGACGATGTCGTCCCACCAGACGTCCCGGCCCTCGGTGAAGGCGGTGTCCTGGCCCGTACGGCGGACCACGAGGACGTGCTCGACCTGCGGGCACTTGGCGACGGCCTCGTCGATGGCCGGCTTGAGGGCGCTCGGCTTGCCGCGGCGGTAGCCGCCGTCGGCGGTGACGACCAGCTTGGCGTCGGCGTCCTGGATGCGGGAGGCGACGGCGTCGGCCGAGAAGCCGCCGAAGACCACCGAGTGGGCGGCGCCGACACGGGCGCAGGCCAGCATAGTGATGGCCGCCTCGGGGATCATCGGCAGGTAGACGGCGACCCGGTCGCCCTTGCGGACGCCCAGCTCGGTCAGGGCGTTGGCGGCCCGGGAGACCTCGTCCTTGAGCTCGGCGTAGGTGATGGCGCGGCTGTCGCCGGGCTCGCCCTCGAAGTGGATGGCGACCCGGTCTCCGTGGCCGGCCTCGACGTGCCGGTCGACGCAGTTGTACGCCACGTTCAGCTCGCCGTCCGCGAACCACTTGGCGAACGGCGGGTTCGACCAGTCGAGGGTCTCGGTCGGCTCGGTGGCCCAGCTGAGCCTCCTGGCCTGCTCGGCCCAGAAGCCCAGCCTGTCCGCCTTGGCCTGCTCGTACGCCTCCGCCGTCACATTGGCGTCCGCGGCCAGCTCGGTGGGCGGCGCGAACCGCCGCTCTTCCTTGAGCAGGTTGGCCAAGGATTCGTTGCTCACGACATCTCCCTTTCCCAGGGCGTCCTCTGTGCGTATGTGTCCCGCGTCATAGCTCACCAGTCGCAGGCCCGGGTGACAAGAGCATCCAGGGAATTGGTTTAGACCTGTGAGCGGCTTGACGTGCGGTGGCCCCTTCGTCCCGAGCGGTGGGAGAAGGGGCCACACAGTCTCACGGCCGGGGGGACCGAAAGGTTCAGGACGCGCGCGCGGCTTCGAGGTGACCGGGGGCTACGAGGCGGTCGGGCGCTTCGAGGCGGTCCGCGGCTTCGAGGCGGTCGGGCGCTTCGAGGTGGTCCGTCGGCAGCACCTGGGTGAAGACGTCGTCGTAGCTGTGCACCTCGTCCGTCCCGGAGAGCAGATACGCCTGCGCTTCGCCCACGTGGAAGTACACGCCGTGCAGCGTGAGCGTGCCCTCGGCCAGCCGGCGCGCCACCGACTCGTACGCCCGCAGGTGCTCCAGCTGCTGGACCACGTTGGTCAGGCAGAGCTGCTCGACGGCGTCGGCCGGAAGGCGCCCGGAGATGCGGGCCCAGGCGTGGCGTCGGCTCGCCATCCGCTCCAGGCTGGGCCGGCCGTGGCGCAGCCAGCGGCGGAGCGGGGTCGGCGGGTCGTCCGGACTCCCGCCGAGCAGGGCCTGCATCGCGCCGCACCCGGAGTGGCCGCAGACGGTGATCGACTCGACCCGCAGCACCTCCACCGCGTACTCGATCGCCGCCGCCACCGAGTCGTCCCCGCTCTCCTCGCCGGGGAGCGGGACGAGATTGCCGACGTTGCGCACGGTGAAGAGGTCGCCGGGCCCGCTTGAGGTGATCATGCTGGTGACGAGGCGGGAGTCGGCGCAGGTCAGGAAGAGCTGCGAGGGTCGCTGCCCCTCCCGGGCGAGCCGCGCGAGCTCGTCCCGCACGAGCGGCGCGGTGTTCCGCTGGAACTTGCCGATGCCGCTCGCCAGGTGCAGCCGCGTCGTCGGTCCGGTCTCGGTGGGCGTCTCGGCGGTCCGCTCCCCGCACTGGTGGTTGTGCCAGGGCGTCCAGGGACGGCAGCAGGGGTGCGAGGCGGAGTCGGTGACCGGCGCGGGCTCGGCGATCCGGGCACCGGAGGGCCCGGTCGTCTCGACCGTCCCGCCGTGCGCCAGGTGCCCCGCGGTCCAGTCGCTCAGCGTCTCGTAGGCGGCGTGGTCCATGAAGGACCCGTCGAGCTCGACCACCACGTCGGAGCCCTGCGGCAGCTGGTGCAGGGCCCGGCTGAGCCGGGGCACGGCGAGGAAGGTCAGCTGGCCCCGGACGCGCAGCAGCTGGCGCCCGTCACGCTCCTCGCGGGTGATCCGGGTGCGGGCCAGTCGGTGCAGGGCGACCGCGATGGCCACGGCGATCCCGAGGGCGACGCCCTCCAGGATGCCGACGAGGACGACGCCGGCCAGCGTCACCACGTAGACGACCACCTCGCGGTGCCGGGTGACCGTACGGATGTGGGTGATGCTCACCATCTGGATGCCGACCACCATGACGAGGGCGGCGAGCGCGGGCAGCGGGATCAGCTCGAGGACGGGCACCAGCAGCAGGGCCGCGAGCACGATCCACAGGCCGTGCAGCATCGTCGAGGCGCGACTCACCGCGCCCGCCGAGACGTTGGCGACGCTGCGGACCGCGACCCCGGCGACCGGGAGCCCGCCGAGCGCTCCGGAGAGCACGTTGGCCGCGCCCTGGCCGGCGAGCTCGCGGTCGAGTGCGGAGCGGGGGACGCTTCGGCCCCCGTTCCCGCCCGCGGCGGCGCGCGCGGCGACCAGCTTGTCGACCGCGACGGCCGACAGCAGCGACTGCACGCTGGTGACGAGGGTGATCGTGAGCACGCCGGCCGCGATGCCGAGGACCGGGCCCTCGGGCAGTCCGGGCAGGGCGTGGCTGCTCCAGGACGGCAGGTCCACGCGGGGCACGGCGAGTCCGGCGAGGGTGGCCGCGGCCGTCGCCCCGGCCACCGCGACGAGCGCGGCCGGGACCTTCCGTACGAGCCGCCCCGCACGGCCCGGCAGCCGCGGCCAGCCGAGCAGCACGGCCACGGTGAGGGCGCTGATGACGAGCGCGGCGGGGTGCGCGTGCGCCAACTGGGCTGGCAGGCCCAGGACATTGGCGACGGCGGAGCTCTGCGGGGTGCCGCCGAGCACGATGTGGAGCTGGGCGAGGGCGATGGTGACGCCGATGCCGGCCAGCATGCCGTGCACGATCGCGGGCGAGACGGCGAGCGCCGAACGGGCCACGCGCAGGGCGGACAGGGCGAGTTGGGTGAGACCGGCGAGGACGGTGATGGCGCAGGTGGTGCGCCAGCCGTACCGGTGGATGAGCTCGGCGGTCACGACGGTGAGTCCGGCGGCCGGGCCGCTCACCTGGAGCGGGGAGCCGCCGAACCGGCCGGCGACGAGGCCGCCGACGGCGGCGGCCACCAGGCCGGACTGGAGCGGGGCTCCGGTGGCGAGCGCGATGCCGAGCGAGAGCGGCAGCGCGATCAGGAAGACGGCGACGGACGCGGAGAGGTCGGCGCCGGCGACGCGGAAGCGGCGGGGTCCGGCCGGCGGGCTGTGGGGCCGCTGGATCCGGGGTCGGTTGGTCGTGCGGTCAGGGGTGCAGAGGGTCATTCCCGTCTCCTCCGGGGCAGCGCGGTCGCGGCTCGTGCGGGGTGCAGCGGCGGGATTTCCGGCGAGATCCTCCGGCGTGTTCGAGTGGAGGATCAACGCTCAGTAAATGGATCGTAATGGAGAGTAAAGACTGCGGCATTATTTTCGGGGCAAACAGGGCAATGATTCACCGGATCCGGTGACAGGACGTGCGCATGTTGCCTGTCGTTGTCGGCCCCTGGTCCTCGCGGTGCGACGTTTACGCCGCTTGTACGGAAATCCGAGGATCTGAGGAGAGGTGTGCGGATGTCAGACGCCCGCAGAACGACCACCGTCCGGAGGAAGGCGCTCGCCGTCGGCGCCCTCACCCTCGCTCTCGCCACCGGCCTCGCCGGCTGCTCGGGCTCCGACGGCACCACCACGAAGGGCGCGCCGGGCGCGGGTGCGGGCGTCGGCTCCGGTGCGAAGAAGGGGCCGGCCGCGGCCCCGCAGACGCCCCGACTGATCGGCGACGGCTCGACCGCCTTCACCGGCGCGCAGCCCCACCAGCCGGTCTGGCACAAGCTCAAGCCCGGTGAGACCCCGCCGCAGTTCGTGGTCTTCTCGTGGGACGGCGCCGGTGAGGACAGCCAGAAGCTCTTCTCCCACTTCCGCGCCGTGGGCAAGAAGTACGACGCCACCATGACGTACTTCCTCAGCGGCGTGTACCTGCTGCCGGAGGACAAGCGGGAGCTCTACGACCCGCCGCAGCACAACGCCGGCAGCTCCGACATCGGCTTCAACGACGTCGAGGGCATCCGCGCCACCGTCCGCGAACTGCGCGGCGCGTGGCAGGAGGGCAACGAGATCGGCACCCACTTCAACGGCCACTTCTGCGGGAAGGAGGGCGGCGTCGGCAACTGGTCGGTCGACGAGTGGAAGAGCGAGATCGACCAGGCCAAGTCCTTCGTCAAGCACTGGAAGACCAACGCCGGCCTGCGCGCGGAGCAGCCGCTGCCCTTCGACTACGACAAGGAGCTCGTCGGCGCCCGCACCCCCTGCCTGGAGGGCCGGACGAACTTCGTCCAGGCGGCGGCGCAGATGGGCTTCCGCTACGACACCAGCGGCGTCAACGACCAGATCTGGCCCAAGAAGGACCTGGGCCTGTGGGACCTGTCGATGCAGCTCGTGCCCGTCCCCGGCCGCGCCTTCCAGACCCTGTCCATGGACTACAACTTCCTGGTGAACCAGTCGGGTACGACCCAGGGCGACCCCTCCCAGCACCGTTACTGGGGCGACCAGATGCGCGACGGCCTGGTGCAGGCCTTCGAGCGCTCCTACCGGGGCAACCGCGCGCCGCTGATCATCGGCAACCACTTCGAGTCCTGGAACGGCGGCACGTACATGCGGGCCGTCGAGGAGACCATCGCCACCGTCTGCGTGCAGAAGGACGTCAAGTGCGTGTCCTTCCGCCAGCTCGCCGACTGGCTCGACGCCCAGGACCCGGACGTCATCGCCAAGATGCGCACCCTGAAGGTCGGCGAGGCCCCGGCGGCCGGCTGGAAGGCCTTCCTGGCCCCCGAGCCGGCCACCCCGGCGAGCGCTCCGGCAGGCGCCGACGCGAAGGGCGTCCAGCCGGCCGAACGCCGCTGAGTCCTTCGGCCGGGGCGCGTCAGGCGGGCTGAACCGCGCTGAGTCCTTCGGTCAGTACGAAATCGGGGTCGACCTGCGCCGCCAGGTCGGCCCCGGTCTTGGCGTTGCCCCAGCTCTCCGCGTTGCGCAGGTGGAAGTGGACCATCTGGCGGGTGTAGCGCTCCCAGTCGCGGTGGGCGTACGAGTCGTCCGCCGCGTCCTGGAGGGCCTGCAGCGACATGCGGTTCTCCGCCTCCAGGAGCTCGAAGCGGGGCGGGCGGCCCTTCTCCATCGCGCGGACCCAGTCCGAGTGGCCCACCGTCACGAGCAGGTCCTCGCCGACCTCCTCGCGCAGGAAGTCCAGGTCGTCCCGGCCCTGCACCTTGTTGCCGACGACCTTCAGCGCGACGCCGAAGTCCCGTGCGTACTCCTTGTACTGGCGGTAGACCGACACGCCCTTGCGGGTCGGCTCGGCGACCAGGAAGGTCATGTCGAAGCGGGTGAAGAGGCCGGACGCGAAGGAGTCCGAACCCGCCGTCATGTCGACGACCACGTACTCGTCGGCCCCGTCGACCAGGTGGTTGAGGCAGAGCTCCACCGCGCCGACCTTGGAGTGGTAGCAGGAGACCCCGAGGTCCGACTCGGTGAACGGGCCGGTCGCCATCAGCCGGATCTCGCCGTCGTCGAGCGCGACCGGACGCGCGCACGCCTCGTACACCGGGTTGTCCTCGCGCACCCGCAGCAGCCGCGAACCCTCCCCGGGCGGCGTCGTCTTGATCATCGTTTCGGCGGAGGCGATCCGTGGATTGCTGCCCCGCAGGTACTCCTTGATGAGCGGCAGGTGCGCGCCCATCGCGGGCAGCGCGGCGGCCTCCGCCTCGGGCAGGCCGAGCGCGGCGCCCAGGTGCTGGTTGATGTCGGCGTCGACGGCGACGACCGGCGCTTCGTTGGCGGCGAGGTGGCGGATGAAGAGCGAGGACAGCGTGGTCTTGCCGCTGCCGCCCTTCCCCACGAAAGCGATCTTCATGTTCACCTAGGGTAGTGGCACGATCGCTACCCGTGGTCAAGCTGCGTGAAGAAGACCACTCCAACGTGGGGCGGGCCCCCGGGGCGCGTAGCCTCCCTGCTTATGAGTACGCACGCCTCTGACCCCTTGGCCGCCCTCGGCTCCCTGCCGGGCGTCGCCGAAGCGGTGGACTCCGTACGCAAGGCCGTCGACCGGGTCTACGGCCACCGCGTGATGCGCCGCCGCAGCAACGAGATCTCCTCCGAGGCGGCCCTGCGCGGCGCCCGCGGCTCGGCCTCCCTGTCCGGGGCCGACTGGGCGCTGGAAGAGGTCCGCCGACGCACCGACTTCAGCGCCGACGCCGAGGCCCGCACCGTCGGTGCCGCCCTGCGCCTCGGCGCCGAGGCGGGGCAGCTGCTCTCCATCTGGCGCCAGTCGCCGCTGCGCGTGCTCGCCCGGCTGCACCTGGTCGCCGCCGGCGACACGGGCGCCCCGGCCGGCACCGGCGTGGCCGACTCCGTGGGCCGACCCCGCCTGGACGGCGAGACGGTCGACGAACCGCTCATCGACGCCCCGCTGCCGACGCCCGCCGAGGTCGCGGGCCGGCTCGACGGCCTCGCCGAACTGATCGTCGCGGGCAGCGAGGCCCCCGCGCTCGTGACCGCCTCCGTGATTCACGGCGAGCTGCTCGCGCTGCGCCCCTTCACCTCGTACAACGGCCTGGTCGCCCGGGCGGCCGAGCGGATCGCGCTGGTCGGCAGCGGACTCGACCCGAAGGCCATCTGCCCGGCCGAGGTCGGCCACGCGGAACAGGGGCGGGCCGCCTACCTCGCCGCGTTCGAGGGGTACCTGTCGGGTACCCCGGAGGGCGTGGGCGCCTGGATCGCCCACTGCGGCCGCTCGGTCGAACTGGGCGTCCGCGAGTCCACGGCCGTCTGCGAGGCCCTCCAGCGCGGCGCCGCCTGATCCCCCGACCTCACCCGGCCTTTCGGGAGCACATGGGGCGTGGGCTTCACGTGCCGGGAACTTGGGCCGCAGGGCGCCAAGTGCCGGGGCGTGGCCGGGTCCGGTAGGGCTTGGGTGCGGCCGGGTCCGATGGGGCTCGGCCGCGTCCGGAGACGGTGCGCGACCGCGTCCGGAAACGGGGCGGGCCGCCTCTGGAACCAGGCCGGGTCGAGCGCGGAAACAGGCCGGGGCAAGCGCGGAAATGCGGCGTGGCCGGGGCCGGAAATGGGTTGCGGCGGCACCAGTCCTGGTACCGCCGCTGGCACGTCCACCCAGTTACCAAGCGTCCTCGATATGTGCCCATCAGGCCGGGAACTTTGCCCGTGGCCTGGTGCGGCTGGCCCGTAATCGACGGGTCGACGTCGCGTGGGTGCCCGGTTTCAGTGCTAGGTCCGTGGGGCCTTCATGCTCAACAGGTGATCCTCTCGGATGTCCTCGGTCTCGCGGGCCTGATTCCTTTCTACTCCTGTCCGGGTGGAAGCGAAAGTGGTGGATCCGCTTCTCCGCCGATTGCTCAAATCCGGGCAAAGTCGCCGGCGAGCTGCTGAGCGAGGGCGGCTTGCCGGCGCCGGGCCGCGTACCAGACGAGTCCGGCCCCGACGGCTGCCGCTCCCACCGCCGCCGCGGCGACGAGCGTGGGGCGGGGCGGCATCCGGAATTCGGGCAGCCGCTGCTTGAGGCGCACCGGCTTGTCGAAGGCGAGAACCGGCCACTCCCGCGCCACGGCCTCACGGCGCAGCGTCCGGTCGGGATTGACCGCGTACGGGTGCCCGACGGCCTCCAGCATGGGGATGTCGGTCGCCGAATCGCTGTACGCGTAGCAGCGCGAGAGGTCGTAGCCCTCCGACTCCGCGAGCTCCCGGACCGCCTCCGCCTTCGTCGGCCCGTAGGCGTAGTACTCCACCTCTCCGGTGAAGCATCCGTCCTCGCCGACCACCATTCGGGTGGCGACGACCCGGTCGGCACCGAGCATCTCGCCGATCGGCTCGACCACCTCGGCACCGGAGGTGGAGACGATCACGACGTCGCGGCCGGCGGCGTGGTGTTCCTCGATGAGGGAGGCGGCCTCGTCGTAGATGATCGGGTCGATCAGATCGTGAAGGGTCTCGGCGACGAGCTCCTTCACCTGGGCGACGTTCCAGCCTTTGCAGAGCGCGGAAAGATATTCACGCATCCGCTCCATCTGGTCGTGATCGGCTCCGCCCGCCAGGAAGACGAACTGGATGTAGGCCGTCCGCAGGGCGGCGCGGCGGCTGATCAGTCCGCCCCGGTAGAAGGACTTACTGAAGGTCAGCGTCGATGACTTCGCAATGACCGTCTTGTCCAGGTCAAAGAAGGCGGCTGTGCGCGGCAAGGAGTGGTTTTCCACAAGCCCGAGCATAGGTGCCCGCCATTCGGCGTACGCTGGGGCGCGTGGGTTTGCCTGAGAAGGCTCTCGGGTACACCATGGAAGTCACGGATCGTTCGCGACCGTGCTAACCCGGTCCGGCTCCTCCCCCCCCGAGTCGGCCGGAGAGACGACCCCCGCTCTCCCCCCCGGCGGGGGTCGTCGCATGTCCGGAGCCGTTTCGGCCCTGTGTGCCATCGCTTGCTCCCTTCCTTCCGTTCATCGGTCATGAGTGGACCGGGGCCCCGCCCGACTCTCGATCCATCACTCACAGTAATCGGCGGACTGCGTTCCGGGCAGTCCCCGTAGGAGTGGCGAAGTTATTCACAGCCTCCCGCTTATCCACAGTTTTTCGGTGAGATCGGCACGATTTCCAGGGCGGCCCCACGGTGATTCCTGTCGCGAAGTTCGCGGACGCGAGGAATCACGAGAGGGGTGTGCGTCGTGGAGACATCCAGCACTTCCGGGACCAGGGGTACGACACACGGCTCGGCGCCGTGGGGACGGGAGCCGGAGTCATGGAGGGGCGTGCCGCGGAGGACCGGGTCGCGGGCAGCCGGCTCGCCACGGGCGGACGGACTGAGTGCGGACGGACCGGGGTCGGACGAGACGGGGGCGGGCGGGCAGCGGCGGGCCGGGCCGCTGATCGTGACCGAGGACCTCGGGCTGCTCGACGACCTCCTGCGGCTGTGCGCCGCCGCCGGAGTCGAGCCCGAGGTCGACCACCGGGTGCCGGAGCGGCGGGCGAGCTGGACCGATCCGCCCCTCGTCCTGGTCGGTGACGACATCGCAGCCCGCTGCCGGGGAGCGGTGCGGCGCCCCGGGACCCTCCTCGTCGGACGTGACCGGGACGATCCGGGGCTGTGGCGGCTGGCCGTCGAGATCGGCGCCGACAGCGTGCTGAGCCTCCCGGGCGCCGAGAGCCTCCTCGTCGACCGCCTCGCCGACGCCGCCGAAGGGGTGGGCAGGGCGGCACTGACCGTCGGCGTCGTCGGCGGCCGGGGCGGCGCGGGGGCCTCCACCCTCGCCTGCGGTCTCGCCCTGGCCGCCGCGCGGGCCGGACACCGCACGCTGCTGGTGGACGGCGACCCTCTGGGCGGAGGGCTCGACGTGTTGCTCGGCGGGGAGCGCGAGGAGGGCAGACGATGGCCCGACTTCGCCGCTTCGAAGGGCCGCCTGGCCGGCGGCGCACTGGAGGAGTCCCTGCCGTCGGTGCGCGGGGTCCGGGTGCTCAGCTGGGGCAGGGACGCGGCGGCGCCGGTGCCGCCCGAGGCCGTGCGGTCCGTGCTCGCCGCCGCGCGGCGCCGGGGCGGGGCCGTCGTGGTCGACCTGCCGCGCGGGACCGACCCGTCGGTCACCGAGGCCCTGGCCCAGCTCGACCTCGGACTGCTCGTCGTCCCGGGGGAGTTGAGGGCGGTCGCAGCCGCCCATCGGATGGTCTCGGCGATCGGGCCGGTCGTCCGCGACCTGCGCGCCGTGGTCCGCGGTCCGTACGCGGCGGGGCTCGACGAGCGGTGGGTAGCCGACGCGCTGCGGCTGCCGCTCGCCGGTGAACTCCCCTACGACCCGGGGATCGTGGCCGACCAGGACGCGGGAGTGCCGCCGGGCGCCGAACCCCGGGGCCCGCTCAGCCGGTTCTGCACCGCCTTCTGGGAGCACGTCGGCGGTGAGGCGTGACCGGGGCGGGGGTTGCCGCCTGGGGCGCGGTCGCCGGTGCGGAGGGGGCCGGGCTGCTCGATGCCGTGCGGCAGCGGCTCGCGGCGAGCGGGGCCGAGCCCACTCCGGCGCGCGTGGCGGCGGCGTTGCGGGCCCAGGGACGGCTGCTCGGCGACGCGGAAGTGCTCGGCGCGGCCGAGGCGTTGAGGTGCGAGCTGATCGGCACCGGTCCGCTGGAGCCGCTGCTCGCCGACCCGGCGGTCACCGACGTCCTGGTCTCCGCGCCCGACGAGGTGTGGGTGGACCGGGGCACCGGTCTCGAACGGGCCCCGGTGTCCTTCCCCGACGCGGCAGCCGTCCGCCGCCTCGCGCAACGGCTCGCGGCGGTGGCCGGGCGCAGGCTCGACGACGCCCGGCCCTGGGTCGACGCCCGGCTCCCCGACGGCACCCGGATGCACGCGGTGCTGCCGCCGGTCGCGGTCGGCTCGACCTGCCTGTCGCTGCGCGTGGTCCGCCCCCGCGCCTTCTCCCTGGAGGAGCTGGTCGCGGCCGGCACCGTGCCGCCGGGCGGCGCCCCGATCCTGCGGGCCCTGATCGACGCCCGCGTCTCGTACCTCGTCAGCGGCGGCACCGGGACGGGCAAGACCACGCTCCTCGCTTCCCTCCTGGGGCTCGTGGGGGAGCGGGAGCGGATCGTGCTCGCCGAGGACTCCGCGGAGCTGAGGCCGGACCACCCGCACGTCGTGCGCCTGGAGGCCCGGCCCGCGAACCAGGAGGGAGCCGGGCTCGTGACCCTGCGGGACCTGGTCCGCCAGGCGCTGCGGATGCGCCCCGACCGGCTGGTGGTCGGCGAAGTCAGGGGCGGCGAGGCGGTGGACCTGCTGGCCGCCCTGAACACCGGCCATGACGGCGGCTCCGGGACGGTCCACGCCAACACGGCGGCGGACGTCCCGGCGCGCCTCGAAGCCCTGGGCACGGCGGCCGGGCTCGACCGGGCCGCCCTGCACAGCCAGCTGGGCGCGGGCCTGTCGGTCGTCCTGCACGTCGTACGGGACCGGGACGGACGGCGGCGGATCGCCGAGGCGCACGTCCTGGACCGGGACCGGGACGGCCTGGTCCGGACGGTTCCGGCGCTGCGGTGGGGCGCGGCCGGGTTCGAGCGGGAGCGGGGCTGGGAGCGGCTGAGGTCGCTGATCGGAGGGGGATCGCGGTGACGGGTGACCTGGTGCCGGTACGAAGCGTGGCACACGGGGCGGCGGCGCTCTGCGCGGTGCTCGCCCTGTGGTGGACGGCCCGGCGGCGGCGCGGTGCGGGCCGGGCTCGCGCAGTGCTCGCGGGCGGAGTCCCCGGCGGGCTCGGCGGCCGGGAGTGGCCGGCGGTCGCCGCGCGGTGGTGGGCCGTGCTGCGGGGGCGGCGCGCGTGGCTGTGTCTGCCGGCGGCGGGAGTTCTCGCCCTCCTCGGCGAGTCACCGCTGCCGCTGGTGGCGGGGGCGCTCGCGGTGCCCCTGGTGGGACGGCGGCTGCGGGCCTCCGAGCGCACGAAGGAACGGGATGCGCGGGCCGAGCGGGTGGTGGCCCTGTGCGGGTCCGTCGTCGGCGAGTTGAGAGCCGGATGGCAGCCCGCGCAGGCGCTGTCCTTCGCGGCCCGGGAGACGGGCGCGCTCGGTGCCGCGGAGGCGTCGGTCCTCGCGGCGGCCCGGTTCGGCGGCGACGTGCCGGAGGCGCTGCGGCGGGCGGCCCGGCAGGACGGCGCCGACGGGCTCGCGGGCATGGCGGCCTGCTGGCAGGTGGCCGTGGACGGCGGCGCGGGTCTGGCCGACGGGCTCGACCGGCTGGAGGCCGCCCTCCGGGACCACCGCGAGCAGCGCGACCGTCTGCGGGCCGAACTGGCCGGCGCCTGGGCCACGGTGACGGTCCTCGCCCTGCTCCCCGCCGCCGGACTCGCCCTCGGTGCCGCCCTGGGCGCGCACCCGCTGCGGGTGCTGCTGCACACACCGGCCGGCCTCGGCTGTCTGGCCGTCGGCGGGGCGTTGGAGGCGGCCGGACTGTGGTGGGCCGCGCGGATCGTACGGGGAGGGGAGCGGGCGTGATCCGGGAAGCGGTTCACCACGTGCCGGCCGGCGTTCGAGAGGCGGGCCTCCCGCTCCTGGCCGCGGTCCTGTGCGCGCAGGTCGCCCTGGAGGTGCGGCGCGGACTGCGGGTGCGCCGGACGCGGCGGCGGGCGGGTTCCCTCGTCGAGGGCCCGGAACCGAGCCCTCGGAAGGCCCGTGGCGGGGTGCCGCCGTGGATGGGGCGCTGGTTGCCGCCCCTGGTGGGTGTGGGCGTCGGCTGGGTGCTGTTCGGCGGCGTGGGCGGGCTGTGCGTCGGGGCCCTGGTGGCCGCCGGAATGAGACGGAGAGCGGCACGGCGGGTCTCGCAGCCGACCGGCGACGAGAAGGAGGCGGTGCGTCACCTTCCGCTCGCGGCCGATCTGTTGGCGGCTTGCGCCGCCTCCGGAGCCGGGCCCGGTGAGGCGGCGGAGGCGGTGGGCCGGTCGCTGGGCGGCCCGCTCGGCGAGCGCCTGACCCGTACGGCCGCCGAGCTGCGGCTGGGCGGCGAACCGGCCGAGGTGTGGGGGAGGTTCGGCGCGATACCGGGCGCCGAAGGGCTGGCCCGCTGCATGGAGCGGGCCGGTTCCTCGGGAGCGCCGGCGGCGGAGGCCGTCGCCCGGCATGCGGCCGCCCTGCGCGCGGCCCGCGCCCGAGCGGCGGCGGCCGGGGCGCGCCGGGCACAGGTGCTGATCAGCGCGCCGGTGGGGCTCTGCTTCCTGCCCGCCTTCCTGGCGGTGGGCGTGGCCCCGGTGGTGATCGGCCTCGCAGCGGGACTGCTGGACGGATGAACGAGACGACAGGGCCCGACAGGGCACGAGACGAGGAGAGGCGACGAGAGATGACGAGGCACGGAGACATGGCGGAGCACGGCGAGGTACGGCAGGACGAGACGGGACGGGATCTGGAGGTCGGTGGGGCGGCCCGGGTGAGGCCGGCCGGTTGGTGGAGGGCACGGCGGGCGGCGGCGCGCCGGGACGAGGGGATGACCACGTCCGAGTACGCGGTGGGGACGATCGCAGCGGCGGCGTTCGCCGCGGTGCTCTACAAGATCGTGACCAGCGGGGCGGTCTCGGGGGCCCTGGAATCGGTGATCGGGAAGGCACTCGATGCGCCGTTCTGACCGGGGTTTCGTGACGGTGGAAGCGGCGATGGTCCTGCCCGTCCTCGCGCTGTTCACGGTGACGCTGCTGTGGGCGCTGGCCGCGGCCGCCGCGCAGATCCGGTGCGTGGACGCGGCACGGGCGGGGGCGAGGGCGGCGGCCCGTTCGGAGCCGGTGGCCTCCGCGGAGGCGGCCGCCCGGGCCGCCGCGCCCGAGGGGGCCCGGGTGTCGGTGGCGAGGGAGGGCGAGCTGTGGCGCGTGACGGTGGAGGCGTCGGCCCCGGGCCCCCGGGGCATGGGCGTCACCCTGAGGGCCGACGCGTCGGCCCTCGCGGAGGACACGCTGGGCGGGGGCACGCCATGACGGGCGGCGAGCGTTGGGGCGTCCCCGCCCGGGGTACGGGCTCCGACCGCCGGGGCGTTCCCGGCGTGGGCGCGGGTGTCAGGCGCAGGGGCGTCCCCGGCCGGGGCGCGGGTGTCGGATGCCGGGACGTCCTCGGCTTGGGTACGGGTGCCAGGCGTCGGCGGCCTCGCAGGCCCGGTGTCGACCGCCACGGCGTCCTCGGCCAGGGCGTACGAGGGGATCGGGGGTTCGCGACGGTGTGGGGTGCGTATGCGGCGTGCGTGGTGTGTGTGGTGTTCGGGGTGGTGCTTGCGCTCGGGCAGGCGGTGGCGGCTCGGCACCGGGCCGGCGGGGCCGCCGACCTGGCGGCCCTCGCCGCCGCCGACCGGGCCTTGTGGGGCGAGGCCGAGGCGTGCGCCGCCGCCTCGCGGGTGGCCGTCGCGCAGGGCGCGGAGCTGGCGCGGTGTGCCGTGCGGGGAGGGGTCGCCGAGGTGACCGCGCGGGTCGTGCGCGGCCCGTACCGGCCGGAGGTCAGGTCGCGGGCGGGCCCTCCGGGGCGGCCTCCGGCGACGGAGGAGGCCCTTGCGCTGGAGGGGGCTCCGTCGCCGGTCGGGGTGCCGGCTTCGGCGGGGGCTCGGTCGCCGGTCGGGGTCCCGGTTCCGGCGGGGGCTCGGTCGCCGGTCGGGGTGCCGGCTTCGGCGGGGGCTCGGTCGCCGGTCGGGGTCCCGGTTCCGGCGGGGGCTCGGTCGCCGGGCCGGGTTCCGGCTCCGGAGAGGTTTCCGGGGCCTCCCTCAGGAGTTCCGTGAGGAGGCGGACCGCGCCGCGCTTGTGGAGCGGATCGTTGCCGTTGCCGCACTTGGGGGACTGGATGCAGGAGGGGCAGCCCGCCTCGCACTCGCAGGAGGCGATGGCCTCCCGGGTGGCCTTCAGCCAGGCGCGGGCGGTGTGGAAGGCGCGCTCGGCGAAGCCCGCGCCGCCCGGGTGCCCGTCGTACACGAAGACGGTGGGCAGCAGGGTGTCGGGATGGAGCGGTACGGACACGCCGCCGATGTCCCAGCGGTCGCAGGTGGCGAAGAGCGGCAGCATCCCGATGGAGGCGTGCTCGGCGGCGTGCAGGGCGCCGCCGAGGATCTCCGGGGTGATCCGGGCGGCGTCGAGCTGGTCCTCGGTGACCGTCCACCACACCGCACGGGTGCGCAGGGTGCGGGGCGGCAGGTCGAGCTTGGTCTCGCCGAGCACCTCGCCGGTGATCAGACGGCGGCGGAGGAAGGAGACGACCTGGTTGGTGACCTCGACGGAGCCGTAGCAGAGGCGGCCGGCTCCCCAGGGGATCTCGGTGTCGGTTTCGAGGACGGCGATGGAGGTGGTGTCGCGGGCGGTGGTGGAGTACGGGGGGACGGCCTCCTCGACGAGGGCGACGGAGTCCTTGAGGTCGAGCTCCCGCACCAGGTAGGTGCGGCCCTGGTGGAGGTGGACGGCGCCTTCGTGGACGGCGGTGTGGGAGGCGGCCTCGTCGACCGTGCCGAGGAGGCGGCCGGTGCCGGCCTCGACGATCCGGACGGGGCTGCCGCCGCCGCCTCGGATGTCGGTGAGGTCGGCGGCCCGCTCCCGGCGGGTCCAGTACCAGCCGGTGGAGCGGCGGCGCAGCAGACCGGCCGCTTCCAGCTGGGGGAGCAGGCCGGGGGCGGCGGGGCCGAAGAGGGCCAGGTCCGGCTCGGTCAGCGGGAGCTCCGCCGCGGCGGCGCACAGATGGGGGGCGAGGACGTAGGGGTTGTCGGGGTCCAGGACGGTCGTCTCGACCGGCTGCTCGAAGATCGCCTCCGGGTGGTGGACGAGGAAGGTGTCCAGCGGGTCGTCCCGGGCGACCAGGATCGCGAGGGCGCCCTCGCCCGAACGGCCGGCGCGGCCCGCCTGCTGCCACAGGGAGGCCCGGGTGCCCGGGTAGCCGGCGATCAGGACGGCGTCCAGGCCGGAGACGTCCACGCCCAGCTCCAGGGCGGTCGTGGCGGCCAGGCCGAGGAGCTCGCCGGAGTGCAGGGCCCGCTCCAGGGCGCGGCGCTCCTCGGGGAGGTAGCCGCCCCGGTAGGCGGCGACACGGTGGGCGAGCGCGCGGTCGGTCTCGGCCAGCCGTTCCTGGGCGATCACCGAGATCAGCTCGGCGCCGCGCCGGGAGCGGACGAAGGCGACCGAGCGGACGCCCTGCCGGGTCAGGTCCGTCAGCAGGTCCGCGGTCTCGGCGGTCGCGGTGCGGCGCACGGGCGCGCCGCGCTCGCCGTGCAGCTCGGTCAGCGGCGGTTCCCAGAGGGCGAAGACGAGCTCGCCGCGCGGGGAGGCGTCGTCGGAGACCTCGGTGACCGGCAGGCCGGTGAGGCGGCCGGCGGCCAGCGCCGGTTCGGCGGAGGTGGCCGAGGCGAGGAGGAAGACGGGTTCGGAGCCGTACCGGGCGCAGACGCGGCGCAGACGGCGTAGCACCTGGGCGACGTGGGAGCCGAAGACGCCCCGGTAGGTGTGGCACTCGTCGATGACGACGTAGCGCAGGGAGCGCAGGAAGGAGGACCACCTGGGGTGGGAGGGGAGTATGCCCCGGTGCAGCATGTCGGGGTTGGTCAGCACGTGGTTCGCGTACTGCCGGACCCATTCGCGTTCCTCGACCGGCGTGTCGCCGTCGTAGACGGCGGGGCGGATCCGGTTGCCGAGCGGGGCGGCCAGTTCCCGCACGGCGCGCCGCTGGTCGGCCGCGAGGGCCTTGGTGGGCGCCAGGTAGAGGGCGGTGGCGCCGCGGCCGTTCGGGGCCTCCGAGCCGTCCAGGAGGGCGCTGAGGACCGGGGCGAGGTAGGCGAGCGACTTGCCCGAGGCGGTCCCCGTGGCGATCACCACGGACTCGCCGTCGAGGGCGTGCTCGGCGGCCTCCGCCTGGTGCGCCCAGGGATGCTCGATCCCGGCCGCCTCGATCGCCGCGATCACCTCCGGACGGATGCGGTGCGGCCAGACGGCATGGCGGCCCTCTCGGGCGGGCATGTGCTCCGTATGAGTGATGCGCGCGGCCCGGCTCTCACCCGAGGAGAGCCGGTCGAGGACCATGCCGGGAGAGGGGCGGCTGCCCGTTTCCCCGGCCGGACGACGGGGGCGGTGATTCTTGGCCATCGGCACCGAGTGTGTCACTGCCATGACGGACAATGCTTCCAAGGCGTCGTGCATGGCTGCTGGTAAGTGATTGAATGCCATTGCGGCTGGCGTTCCGTTCCTCGGCTCCGCCCCGGAGACCCGAGGGAACGATCGCCCGATAGCAAGGTGCTGGAGGATCCGTGGACCTGTCCCTGTCGACTCGCAATGTGACCGGCGCTGGTGGTGACCGTACGGTCGTCGAGGTCGGTGGCGAGATTGATGTGTATACCGCGCCCAAGCTGCGCGAGCAGTTGGTCGAGTTGGTGAACGACGGCAGCTACCACCTGGTCGTCGACATGGAGGGAGTGGACTTCCTCGACTCCACAGGCCTCGGTGTGCTCGTCGGCGGCCTGAAGCGCGTTCGCGCGCACGAGGGTTCGCTGCGTCTGGTCTGCAACCAGGAGCGCATTCTCAAGATTTTCCGGATCACGGGTCTCACCAAGGTGTTCCCGATCCACACCTCGGTCGACGAGGCCGTCAACGCCGTCGACTGAGCCCAGGGGGTTCGCATGGCCACCGTTGAACTCCGCTTCAGCGCTCAGCCGGAGCACGTCCGCACGGCCCGCCTGGTGGCGGCCGCGGTCGCGCGCCGGGCGGGTGTGGACGAGGCGGTCCTCGACGAGGTGCGTCTCGCTGTGGGTGAGGCCTGTTCCCGTGCGGTCGGGCTGCATCGCAGCAACGACGTCGTGACCCCCATCCGGGTCGTCCTGATCGAGGAGGAGAAGACGTTCTCCATCGAGGTCGGCGACGAGGTGCCGGGTGCGGGGGTGGCGGCGGCCGATGCCGCCGGTGTCCCCGGCGCGCGGGCCGCGGCCCCGGCCGAGGACTTCGACGACGCCGACGGCGAGGACGAGATGGGGCTCGCGGTGATCCGCGGGCTGGTCGACGACGTCGAGGTGAGCGCCGGCGAGGACGGCGGCACCATCCGGATGACGTGGCCGGTGAGCTCGGCGGACATCCTGTCCTGACCCCGTAGACGTACGAATCTTGACCCGTACACGTACGAATCCTGACCACGTGCACGTACGAAGGCGAGAGGCTCTGCAATCGCAGGGCCTCTCGCCTTTTTTCGCGGGTTCTCCGGGTGTCCTCGCCCACGAAGTGGTGCATCCCCGTATGTGCCGGTTCGTCTCCCTATGATCCGTCCCCATGTACCCCACAACGCTCGCCGCGGCGGTGCTCACGAGCGGGAACCGGACGATCGTGATCGTCGTCGCGGCCGTCGCCCTCGCCGCGCTGATCGTCGCGCGGCTCCTCGTCCGCCAGGTGCTCGCGGCCGGTGAGGGCACCGAGAGGATGCGGGCGATCGCGGCCGCCGTGCAGGAGGGCGCCAACGCCTACCTCGCGCGGCAGCTGCGGACCCTCGCCGTCTTCGCGGCCGCCGTGTTCTTCCTGCTGATGCTGCTGCCCGCCGACACCTGGTCGCAGCGTGCCGGACGTTCCCTGTTCTTCCTGGTCGGAGCGCTGTTCTCGGCGGTCACCGGTTACCTCGGCATGCGACTGGCCGTACGGGCCAACGTGCGGGTCGCCGCCGCGGCCAGGGAGGCCACCCCCGCGCCGGGCGAACCCGAGAGGGACCTGAACGAGGTCGCGCACCGGGCCATGCGGATCGCGTTCCGCACGGGCGGGGTCGTCGGCATGTGCACGGTCGGCCTCGGACTGCTCGGGGCCTCCTGCGTCGTCCTCGTCTACGCCGCCGACGCGCCCAAGGTCCTGGAGGGATTCGGGCTCGGCGCCGCGCTCATCGCCATGTTCATGCGCGTGGGCGGCGGCATCTTCACCAAGGCCGCCGACGTCGGCGCCGACCTGGTCGGCAAGGTCGAGAAGGGCATCCCCGAGGACGACCCGCGCAACGCCGCCACCATCGCCGACAACGTCGGCGACAACGTCGGCGACTGCGCCGGCATGGCCGCCGACCTCTTCGAGTCGTACGCCGTGACCCTGGTCGCCGCGCTCATCCTCGGCAAGGCGGCCTTCGGCGACCGCGGTCTCGCGTTCCCCCTGATGGTGCCCGCGATCGGCGTGGTCACCGCCGTGATCGGCATCCTCACGGTCGCCCCGCGGCGCGCCGACCGCGGTGGGATGACCGCGATCAACCGCGGATTCCTGGTCTCGGCGGTCATCTCGCTGGCGCTCGTCGCCGTCACCGCCTTCGTGTACCTCCCGTCCTCGTACGCCGAGCTCGAGGGCGTCACCGAACCGGGCATCCCCCGCCACGCCGGCGACCCGCGGGTCCTCGCCCTGGTCGCGGTCGCCCTCGGCATCGTCCTCGCCGCGCTCATCCAGCAGCTCACCGGCTACTTCACCGAGACGAGCAGGCGGCCGGTCCGGGACATCGGGAAGTCCTCGCTCACCGGCCCCGCGACCGTCGTCCTCGCGGGCGTGGCGCTCGGCATGGAGTCCGCCGTCTACACGGCCCTGCTGATCGGGCTCACCGTCTACGGGGCGTTCCTGCTCGGCGGCGCCTCGATCATGCTGGCGCTGTTCGCGGTGGCCCTCGCCGGGACGGGACTGCTCACCACCGTCGGGGTGATCGTCGCCATGGACACCTTCGGCCCGGTCGCCGACAACGCCCAGGGCATCGCGGAGATGTCCGGGGACGTCACGGGGGCGGGCGCGCAGGTCCTCACCGACCTCGACGCCGTCGGCAACACCACGAAGGCCATCACCAAGGGCATCGCCATCGCCACCGCCGTCCTGGCGGCCTCGGCGCTCTTCGGTTCGTACCGGGACGCCATCGCGACCTCGGTCGCCGACGTCGGGGAGTTCGGCGTGAAGGCGGGCGAGCTGACACTCTCGATGGACATCTCGCAGCCCAACAACCTCTTCGGGCTGATCCTGGGCGCGGCGGTCGTCTTCCTCTTCTCGGGGCTCGCGATCAACGCCGTGTCCCGCTCGGCCGGATCGGTCGTCTACGAGGTGCGGCGGCAGTTCCGCGAGCACCCCGGGATCATGACCTTCACCGAGAAGCCGGAGTACGGGCGGGTCGTCGACATCTGCACCAAGGACGCGCTGCGCGAGCTCGCCACGCCCGGACTGCTCGCCGTGATGGCCCCGATCGCGGTCGGCTTCGCGCTCGGTGTCGGCCCGCTCGGCGCGTACCTCGCCGGGGCGATCGGTACGGGCGCGCTGATGGCGGTCTTCCTGGCCAACTCCGGTGGCGCCTGGGACAACGCGAAGAAGCTGGTCGAGGACGGGAACCACGGCGGCAAGGGCAGCGAGGCGCACGAGGCGACCGTCATCGGGGACACGGTCGGCGACCCGTTCAAGGACACGGCGGGCCCGGCGATCAATCCGCTCCTGAAGGTGATGAACCTGGTGGCGCTGCTGATCGCCCCGGCGGTCGTCCGGTTCAGCTACGGCGGCGACGCGAGCCCCGGACTGCGGGCGGCGGTCGCCGCGGTCGCGCTCCTCGTCGTGGTCGGCGCGGTCCGGGCCTCCAAGAGGCGTTCGGTGGAAGTGTCCTGACGTGGCGTCCGTCTCATTTCCCGGGCGTTTACGGGGTGGTCGTGAGGTTCATCCCTTGGTTCAAAAGGGTTCAAAATGGTATGAATCCGTCGCCCGTAAGGTGGAAGTAGCCCGTTCGGCGTGTATGTTCCGGGGCCGAGAGCCTTGGAAGGGACCGATCCGTTGAACAAGAAGCTTGCGGCCGCACTGTCCGGCGGCGCGGTACTGGTGCTCGCGCTGTCCGGTTGCAGCAGTGACGAGGGCGACAAGGTGGGTGACTGGGCGAAGACCTTCTGCGACCAGGCCAAGCCCCAGATCCAGAAGCGGGCCGACGCCCACCAGATCATCATCTCGACCGCCGCCGACAGCAAGCCGGCCGAGATCAAGGCCGCCGACTCGCAGGCGTTCCAGGACATCGCGAACGCCGACCGCGCCCTCGCCAAGGCCGTCGAGGCCGCCGGGGCCCCGCCCGTCCAGAACGGCGAGACGGTCCAGCAGGACGCGATCAAGGAGCTGAACGCCACCGCGCTGGCCTACGAGGGGCTCAAGAAGCAGGTCGACGCGCTGGACGCGACGAACCAGCAGAAGTTCGCGGACGGTCTCCAGGGCGTCGCCGACGGCCTGACCAAGATCGAGAAGATGGACCAGAACGCCCTGTCCAAGCTGGAGGAGGGCGAGCTGGGCCAGGCGATGGCCAAGCAGCCCGGCTGCCAGAAGCCCACGGCCTCGGTCCCGCCGAAGACCTCCGCCTCCCCGAACGCCGGCGGCACCTCCGACTCCGGTTCCTCGACCCCGACGAAGACGCCGTCCGCCACGCCGAGCAAGAAGGCGACGGCCACCAAGAGCGGCGAGTAGCACGTCGACGCCGATCGGCCCGAGGCATCGCTCCCCGGGCCGATCGGCCCGGCGGTGGCGGCGATCGGCCGTGCGCCGCCGGGTCGGCCGCCCGGATGTCGGTGGCGGCCGTCACAATGGAGCGGTGAGTACGACCAGCCTGCCTTCCCGCCTCCCGGTGCCCGCGCACGCCACCCGTCTGCGCGAGGCCCTGCTCGCCGCCGACTTCACCGCCGACGGCCTGCTCGACCTGCTCGGCGCCCCGGCCTACGCGGCGCTCGCCCGCAGCGAGACCGTGCCCGCCCTGCGCGCCACCCGCGGCGACTCCCCGCTGGAGACCCTCGTCCGGCTCTTCCTGCTCCAGGAGCCCGTCCCGGCCGACCGGGCCGCCGCCGCGCTCCCGCTCGACGAGGCCCTCGCCGACGGCTGGGTGGTCCGCGAGGACGGCACCGTGCTCGCCACGGTCGACGTCCGGCCGTACGGCGGACCGGACGGCGAGGACTGGTTCATCGTCTCCGACCTGGGCTGCGCCGTCGGCGGCGCCGGCGGCATCGGCAGGAAGGAGGAAGGGGTCGTCCTCGGCGTCGGCGGTGCCTCCACCACCCTCGCCGGCATCACGGTCCGTACGCCGGTCTCCTCCGCGCTCGACCTCGGCACCGGCTCCGGCATCCAGGCGCTGCACGCCGCCCAGCACGCCACCCTGGTCACCGCCACCGACCTCAACCCGCGCGCCCTGGACTTCACCCGGCTCACCCTCGCCCTCTCCGGGGCCCGGGAGGCCGAGCTGCTGACGGGCTCGCTCTACGAGCCCGTCGACGGCGACACGTACGACCTGATCGTCTCCAACCCGCCGTTCGTGATCTCCCCCGGCGCCGGACTCACCTACCGGGACGGCGGGATGAGCGGCGACGACCTGTGCCGCACGCTCGTCCAGCAGGCCGGGGAGCGGCTCAACGACGGCGGGTACGCCCAGTTCCTCGCCAACTGGCAGCACGTCGAGGGCGAGGAGTGGCAGGAGCGGCTCCGGTCCTGGGTGCCGCGCGGCTGCGACGCCTGGATCGTGCAGCGCGAGGTCCAGGACATCACCCAGTACACGGAGCTCTGGCTGCGGGACAGCGGCGACCACCGCGGCGACCCGGACGCCTACCGGGCGGCGTACGACCGCTGGCTCGACGAGTTCGAGGCGAGCAAGACCCGCGCGATCGGCTTCGGCTGGATCACCATCCGGCGCAGCCAGGCCGTGGCCTCCGGCGCGGTCGAGCCCTCGATCGTCCTGGAGGAGTGGCCGCACCCCGTCGAGCAGCCCCTCGGCCCCACCGTCCGCGCCCACTTCGAGCGCCAGGACTACCTGCGCCGCCACGACGACGCCGCGCTCCTCGCCGACCGGTTCACGCTCGCGCCCGAGGTGGTGCAGGAGCAGGTCGGGATGCCGGGCGCCGAGGACCCGGAGCACGTGGTGCTCCGGCAGAACCGCGGCATGCGTCGCGCCACCAAGGTCGACCACGTCGGCGCCGGTTTCGCCGGCGTGTGCGACGGCACGCTCAGCGCGGGCCGCATCCTCGACGCGATCGGGCAGCTCATGGGCGAGGACCCGGTGATGCTGCGGGACCGCACCCCGCAGGCGATCCGGCTGCTCGTCGAGGAGGGCTTCCTCATCCCCGACTCCCTGCTCCCCGGCTCCACGCCGCCGGTGGCCGAAGGGAGCGGTGCTTGATACGGATCGAGCTGGACGAGGCGTCGCTCGGGGCGACCCGGATCGCGATCAGTCCGCTGCGCGACGCGTTCTGCTCGATGCACCTCGCGCAGCCCCACCGGCATCCCTCCTGGCCCTACCAGGAGTGGGTCGGGCAGGCGCGCGAGGTGTGGCGCGAGGACGACCGGTTGCGCCCGCTGTGGGACCTGTTCGTCAGGGAACGGCACGAGGTCTCCGACTTCCTGCTGCCCCGGCCCTTCGGCACGGTCCACGTCCACGAGGAGCTCGCCGCGCTCCGGGCCACCGACCCGGAGTTCGTCCGCTCCCAGGCGGCCGTCTGCTACCCGGACCTGCTCGACGCGCCCTTCCTCCAGCCGTACCTGAAGGACCCGGAGGCCGCCTGCGCGGCGCTCGCCGACGCGTACGCCGCGTACTGGGAGGGCGCGATCGAGCCGTACTGGCCGACGATGCGCCGCCTCGTCGAGGACGAAGTGCTCGTCCGGGCCAGGACGTTCGCGACCGAGGGCGTCGACGCGCTGTTCGCGGGCCTGGAGACCCGGGGACGGTGGCAGCCGCCCGTACTCGAACTGACCAAGCACATCGACGCCGAGTACGCGCCCGGCGAGCGGCGCCTCGTCCTCGTGCCGCTGGTCTTCGCCGAGGGCTGCCGGCTCTACTCCACCGACGACCCCGAGGTCTTCGCGCTCAGCTTCCAGGCCCGGGGCGCCGGCGCCCTGCGCGAACCGGCCGAGCCCGCGGCCGAGGACCGGCTCGGGCTGATGCTCGGCCGGGGCCGGGCCGCGGTCCTGCGCGAGCTGGGCGGGCCCCTGACCACGGCCGGACTCGCCGACCGGCTCGGCCTCGCGCCCAGCACGGTCTCCGAGCACCTCTCGGTGCTCGCGGAAGCCGGAGTCGTGACCCGCCACCGCGTCGGGCGCTCGGTGTACTACCAGCTGACGGACACGGGCCGTTCCCTGCTCGCCCTGCTCGCCGGGGAGGACGTCCTCACGGCCGTGGCCTGAGGAGCCGGGGCCGTGACGTGCTGATGCGCGGCCACGGCCTGGCGATCCGGGTCCCCGCTGCGACGCGGAGCCTCACGATCCGGGCCCCCGCTGCGACGCCGTGGCCTGGAGATCCGGGGCCTCGAAGCCGCGACATGTGACGATTCGGGGCCTCCCGAATCGATGGCCCGGCCTTCCCTCCGGCTCCTACCGTCCGGCGCATGCTCGCAATCGAGGCGGACGCGCTGCGCCGCACCTACACCAGCAGGACCGGGTGGCCGAGGTCCCGGCGGACCGAGACCGAGGCCGTGCGCGGGGTCACCTTCGAGGTGGCTCCCGGGGAGCTGTTCGGCCTGCTCGGGCCCAACGGCGCCGGCAAGACCACCACCATCAAGATGCTCAACACCCTGCTCCTGCCGACCTCGGGCACCGCCCGGGTGTTCGGCCACGACGTGGCCCGTGACCCCGTCGCCGTACGCCGCAGGATCGGGTACGTCTTCGGCGGCGACCGCGGCCTGTACGACCGGCTCTCCGCCCTCGACAACCTCCGCTACTTCGCCGAGCTGTACGGCGTCGGCGCCCGCGACCAGAAGCGGCGCATCGCCGAACTCCTCGACCTCGTCGGCCTGGTGGGCCGCGAGAAGGAGCGCGTCGAGGGCTACTCGCGCGGCATGCGCCAGCGCCTCCACATCGCCCGCGGGCTGCTCCACCACCCCGACGTCCTCTTCCTCGACGAGCCGTCCATCGGCGTCGACCCCGTCGCCGCCCGCGATCTGCGCCGCACGGTCGCCGACCTGGCCGCCGCCGGCACCACGGTCCTCCTCACCACCCACTACATGGCCGAGGCCGACGAACTCTGCGACCGGATCGCCGTCATCGCGGGCGGCCGCGTCCGCGCCCTCGGCACCCCCGGCAGCCTCAAGTCCCTCGTACGGGAAAGGGACGTGCTGGAGATCGAGGCGTACGGCGTGGACACGGAGCGGCTCGACCGGGTACGGCGCGTGCCCGGTGTCCGGGGCGTGTCGGCCGAGGACCGGGGCGCCCTGCAGACCGTCACCGTGCAGACCGGACGCGGCGCCTCCGACCTGCACGGACCCGTCCTCGCCGCACTCGACGGCGTACGGATCGGCCGGGTCACGAGCCGCGAACCGTCCCTGGAGGACGCCTACATCGCGATCGTCGAGGAGGCCACGGGGAAGTCCGGATCCACGTCCGGGGACGTGCACGGTGGCGTGCACGGCGGTGTGTCCGAGGGAGTCTCCGCGTGACGCGCCTTCCGCGGCTGATCCTCGTCGGGGTGCGCACCCACGTCTCGTACATGTCGCGCTCCCCGATCGAGATCACCTTCGCCGTCCTCGTCCCGCTCGTCTACGCGACCCTCGCCGTCTACCTGTTCCGCGCCGCAGGCGACCCGGACCGGCTGCTCACCGCCTCCGTGGGCGCCGGACTCATGGGCATCTGGGGCTCGGTGCTCTTCGGTTCGGGCGGCGCCGTGCAGAACCAGCGCTGGCTCGGCACCCTGGAGACCCTCGTCGTCGCGCCGACGCCGCTCGCGCTGGTCCTCCTCCCCATCACCCTCGCGACCGCCGTCATCGGCACGTACGCGATGGGCGCCACCGTCCTGTGGGGCGTCCTGCTCTTCGACGTGCCGCTCGACTTCGCGCACCCGCTGCTCTTCCTCGTCGCCGTCCCGGTCTGCGTCCTCTCCCTCGGCATGACGGGGCTGCTGCTGGCCGCCACGTTCGTCCTGCTCCGCAACGCCAACGCCCTCGCCAATCCGCTCGACACCCCCGTCTGGCTGCTGTCCGGGCTGCTCGTGCCCATCACCGTGCTGCCCGCCTGGACCCATCCGATCTCCTGGGCGCTGCCCACGACCTGGGGCGCCCGGGCCGTGCACGCCGCGACCTCCGGCGGGGACGTGCTCACGCCGCTGCTCACCGCCGTCGCGCTCGGCGCCGGATACGCCCTCGCCGCCGTCCTCGTCCTCGGGCGGGTGGAACGCCGGGCACGCGCCGCCGCCACCCTCGCCCTCACCTGAAAGGCCACCGTCGGATGTTCCGCTTCCGGTGCCGGCTCCTCGGCTTCCGCTTCCACGCCTCCTCCCGGCTGCTCGTGGTCGGCGGGGCGATCTCCTACCGGGCGCTCTTCAACTGGACCACCCCGCCGATGTTCATCGGAACGCTCCTGGTCGGACCGCTTCTCCAGGTTTTCTTCTTCGTCTTCCTGGGGAGGGAACTGGGTGTCGCCGACGATCGTTTCCACCTTGTCGGCAACGCCGTTCTCGCAGCTTCCGCCTCCTGCGTGTACGGCGGCACGATGGCCGTCGCCAACGAGCGCCGGTACGGCACCCTCGGGGCCGTCCTGCTCTCGCCCCGCCGCCGCGTCCCCCTGTGGCTCGGACGAGCCCTCCCGTACGTCCTCAACGGGCTGCTCGTCAGCGCCTTCGTGCTCACCGCCGCCGCGCTCGTCCTCGGGCTGCCCGTCCCCGCCGGGTCGCTGCCCGGGCTCGGTCTGGTGCTGCTCGTCGCGGCGGGCGCCTGCTCGGCCTTCGGGCTCGCGCTCGGGGCGCTCGGGCTGCGCTTCCGGGACGTGTTCCTGGTGTCGAACGTGGCCAGCTCGGTGCTGCTGCTCCTGACCGGCGCCGCCGTGCCCCGGGAGGGGCTGCCGGAGTGGATGCGGGCCGCCGGCGAACTGCTGCCGCTCACGCACGCGGCGGACGCGGCGCGCGGGCTGACCGCCGGCGCCGGCCTGGACGGACACCTGCTCGGGGCCGAACTCGCGGTCGGCGCCGGATGGGGGCTGCTCGCCGTCGTCCTCCTCGCGGTCTTCGAGCGGGGGAGCCGACGCCGGGCGACGCTCGACGTGATGTGACGAAGCTCGACGCGATGTGAGGCAGGACGTGATGTGACGACGCTCGACGTGATGTGACGGCAGGACGCGATGTGACGACAGAGGAAGGAGGGGCGGGGGAGGGCCCCCCGGGCAGATCACTACCGGCCATCCTCGTGAACCCGTACCCGCACGGCCCGCTCCGTTCACCCGGAGTTCGCGCCTTCGATGCCCGGGGGTGTCAGCCTCGGCGACGAGAGGCGAACACCGCACGTGAACGGAACGGGGTACGGGCATGGAGAGCGGGCCGGCGATCTTCGCGGGGACGGCGTTCACGCTGTTCGGAGGCGCGCTGCTGCTGTGGACCACCGTGCGGGCGCTGCACGGCCAGCCCGTGGCGCACGGGGTCGCGCCGCGTACCGCCGTCGCGCTGACGAGCCTCTCGGGGGCCGCCTTCCTCCTCCTCGGCGTCTGGTGCTTCGGCCGCCTCTGAGTCCGGCTCCCCGTCCGGCCCCGGACCCTCCCCGGGTTCCGCTCCGGGATCGTTTGTGATCTCTCCGACATGTCCCCCACCGCGCCGGTCCGGGAGTCCGGGCGGCAGGAATGCCAGGACTCGGGTTACCGTTCGAGTGGCCGTTGCGGGCTTTCGCCGTTTGACACGGGGGCGGGTTGTACCGTCACACTCCGCAGCGACGGGAGCGTCACCGTCCGTGCGCTGCCGTGCGTGCCAGTGCCGTACGTGCCAGAGAGTGTCGATCCGGAGAGAAGAGCGAAGTTGTCCCCGACCAGCGAGACCGCACACGGCGGCCGCCGACTCGTCATCGTCGAGTCGCCTGCCAAGGCGAAGACGATCAAGGGCTACCTCGGCCCCGGCTACGTCGTCGAGGCGAGCGTCGGGCACATCCGCGACCTCCCCTCCGGTGCCGCCGAGGTGCCGGAGAAGTACACCGGCGAGGTGCGCCGCCTCGGGGTCGACGTCGAGCATGACTTCCAGCCCATCTACGTCGTCAACGCCGACAAGAAGGCGCAGGTCAGGAAGCTCAAGGAGCTCCTCGCCGAGTCCGACGAACTCTTCCTCGCCACCGATGAGGACCGCGAGGGCGAGGCCATCGCGTGGCACCTCCAGGAAGTCCTGAAGCCCAAGGTCCCCGTCCACCGGATGGTCTTCCACGAGATCACCAAGGACGCGATCCGCGAGGCCGTCGCCAACCCGCGCGAGCTGAACCAGCGCATGGTCGACGCCCAGGAGACCCGCCGCATCCTCGACCGGCTGTACGGCTACGAGGTCTCGCCGGTCCTGTGGAAGAAGGTCATGCCGCGGCTGTCCGCCGGCCGCGTGCAGTCCGTCGCCACCCGTCTCGTCGTCGAGCGGGAGCGCGAGCGCATCGCCTTCCGCTCCGCCGAGTACTGGGACCTCACCGGCACCTTCGGCACCGGCCGCACCGGTGACGCCTCCGACCCGTCCTCGCTGGTCGCGCGCCTCGCGACGGTCGACGGCATGCGGGTCGCGCAGGGTCGCGACTTCGGCGCCGACGGTCGGCTGAAGACCGCGAACGTGCTCCAGCTGGACGAAGAGAAGGCGCGGGCGCTGGCCGCCGCGCTCGCCGACACGGCCTTCTCCGTCCGCTCGGTCGAGTCGAAGCCGTACCGCCGCTCCCCGTACGCCCCCTTCCGGACCACCACCCTCCAGCAGGAGGCGAGCCGCAAGCTGGGATTCGGCGCGAAGGCGACCATGCAGGTGGCGCAGAAGCTGTACGAGAACGGCTTCATCACCTACATGCGTACGGACTCCACGATCCTCTCCGACACCGCCGTCGCGGCGGCCCGGGCGCAGGTCACGCAGCTGTACGGCGCGGACTACCTGCCGGAGAAGCCGCGCGTCTACGCGGGCAAGGTCAAGAACGCGCAGGAGGCGCACGAGGCGATCCGGCCTTCGGGTGATCGTTTCCGCACTCCGGCCGAGACCGGCCTCACGGGCGATCAGTTCAAGCTGTACGAGCTGATCTGGAAGCGGACCGTCGCCTCCCAGATGAAGGACGCGACCGGCAACTCGGTCACCGTGAAGATCGGCGGCCGGGCGGCCGACGGCCGGGACGCCGAGTTCAGCGCGTCCGGCAAGACGATCACCTTCCACGGCTTCATGAAGGCGTACGTGGAGGGGGCCGACGACCCGAACGCGGAGCTCGACGACCGCGAGCGGCGCCTGCCGCAGGTCGCCCAGGGCGACGCGCTGACCGCCGAGGAGATCACGGCGGACGGCCACGCGACCAAGCCGCCGGCCCGCTACACCGAGGCCTCGCTGGTCAAGGAGCTGGAAGAGCGCGAGATCGGCCGCCCGTCGACGTACGCCTCGATCATCGGCACCATCCTCGACCGCGGCTACGTCTTCAAGAAGGGCACGGCGCTCGTCCCGTCCTTCCTGAGCTTCGCCGTCGTCAACCTCCTGGAGAAGCACTTCGGGCGGCTCGTCGACTACGACTTCACCGCCAGGATGGAGGACGACCTCGACCGCATCGCGCGCGGCGAGGCCCAGTCCGTGCCGTGGCTGAAGCGTTTCTACTTCGGTGAGGGCGAGTCCGGCGGCGGCGCGGCGGACGCCGGGAACGGCGACGGCGACCACCTCGGCGGCCTCAAGGAGCTTGTCACCGACCTCGGCGCGATCGACGCGCGCGAGATCTCCTCGTTCCCCGTCGGCAACGGCATCATGCTCCGCGTCGGCAAGTACGGCCCGTACATCGAGCGCGGCGAGAAGGACCAGGAGGGCTACCAGAAGGCCGACGTGTCGGCCGACCTGGCGCCCGACGAGCTGACCGTCGAGCACGCCGAGGAACTGCTCGCCAAGCCGAGCGGCGACTTCGAGCTGGGCACCGACCCGGTCAGCGGGAACCAGATCGTCGCCAAGGACGGCCGCTACGGCCCGTACGTGACGGAGATCCTGCCCGAGGGCACCCCGAAGACCGGCAAGAACGCGGTGAAGCCGCGCACGGCCTCCCTCTTCAAGTCGATGGCCCTCGACACCGTCACCCTGGAGGACGCGCTCCGGCTGATGTCCCTGCCGAGGGTCGTCGGCGCGGACGCCGAGGGCGTCGAGATCACCGCGCAGAACGGCCGCTACGGCCCGTACCTGAAGAAGGGCACGGACTCGCGGTCGCTCACCGACGAGGAGCAGCTCTTCACGATCACCCTCGAAGAGGCCCTCGCGATCTACGCCCAGCCGAAGCAGCGGGGCCGGGCCGCGGCCAAGCCGCCGCTGAAGGAGCTGGGCACGGACCCGGTCAGCGAGAAGCCCGTGGTCGTCAAGGACGGGCGGTTCGGCCCGTACGTGACGGACGGCGAGACCAACGCCACCCTGCGCACCGGCGACAGCGTGGAGACGATCACCCCGGAGCGCGGCTACGAGCTGCTCGCCGAGAAGCGCGCCAAGGGACCGGCGAAGAAGGCCGCCAAGAAGGCCCCGGCGAAGAAGGCCGCGGCGAAGAAGACGGCCACGAAGACGGCGGCCAAGAAGACCACGGCCGCGAAGAAGACCGCCGCGAAGAAGACGACGACGGCGAAGACGGCCACGGCGAAGAAGACCGCCGCCAAGAAGACGGCGGCGGCCAAGCCGGAGTGACACCCGTAGGGGGTGGGAGCGCCGCTCCCACCCCCTACGTTTGTTCGGGCGCGGGCCGCGGGGAGCAAGGCCGTCCGGATAGGGTGGACGGATGACGCGAGCAGAGCAGCCAGACCGCCTGGGCGAATCCGACGCCGCACTCGTCGCGGATTCCCGGGAGCGCGCCGTACGCGCCCTCTTGCGCCATCAGCCGCTGCGCCGGCTGTGGAGCGCCCACCTGGTCGGCAGCACCGGTGACGCGCTCGCCCTCCTCGTCCTCGTGCTCCTCGGCTATCAGGCAGCCGTCGCCGAGGGCGCGCTCGGAGGCGGCTACCGGGGAGCCGCGTTGGCCGTGGCCGCCGTCGTCGGCGCCCGCCTCCTCGCCTCGGTCCTCTTCGGGGCCGTGCTCCTCGGGCCGCTGACCGCGCTCACCGGGCCGTCCGGTCCGCTCGACCGGCGCTGGACCATGATCGGAGCCGACGGGCTGCGGATCGCGCTGCTCGTCATCGCGCCGCTGTGGATCGACTGGGTCCCGGACAGCGCCCTCTGGTACCTGCTCGGCACCGTCTTCGTCGCCGGCGCGGCCGAACGCCTCTGGACCATCGGCCGCGAGGGCGCCGCGCCCGCGCTGCTGCCCGCCCCGCCGCTCGAGGGCGCCGCCGTACGGCCGCTGCCCGACCACCTCGGCGCGCTGCGCCGGCTGTCCCAGCGGACCTCCTTCCTCGCCGTCCCCGCCGCGGCCGCCGCGCTGCTCGTCGCCACCCTCGTCGGGAACCTGCTCGGTGCGGGCATCGACTGGTTCACGCTGCACCAGGCGGCGCTCGGCTCGTACGTCGCCGCCGGACTGTTCGCCGCGTCCGTCACCGGCCTGTACGCGATGGCGCTGCCCGGCGGGGCGACGCCCCGGCCCCGCTCGCCCCTGGAGGGCCTGCGCCGGCCCTCCGCCAAGGGATCGGACGAGGGCAAGGGCCGCACCGGCGCCCTGCCGCTGCTCGTCCTCGCCTCCGCCACCGTCGCCGGGGCGATCGCCGCGGCCGCGTCCCTCGCCGTGCTCCACGCGTACGACCTGGGCGGCGGGCCCGTCACGTACGCCCTCCTGATCCTGGCGCTGAGCGGCGCCACAGCCGTCGGCATCCGCACCGCGGGCTCCGTCCTGCCCGTGCTGTCCCGGCGCAGGCTGCTCGCCCTCGCGATCACCGTCACCGGCGTCGCGCTGATCGCGATGGGCCTGGTCCCGGACACGGCGACCGTGCTGTTCCTCGCCGTCCTCGCCGGGTACGCGGCCGGGGTCGCCGCCAACACCGGCCACACCCTGATCGACCAGGAGACCGAGGAGCCCCGCCGGGCCAGGACCACCGAGCACCTCCAGGCCACCGCCCGCGTCGCCATGGGCCTCGGCGCGCTCGCCGCCCCGCTGCTCGCCGCCGCGATCGGGCCGCACCGGCTCGCGTCCGGCGAGTTCGTCTTCGCGCACGGCGGCGCCGCCTTCACGCTCGCCCTGGTCGGCGCCCTGCTGCTCCCGGTCGCCGCGCTCGTCCTCGCGAAGACCGACGACCGGGCGGGCGTCCCGCTCCGCCGCGACCTGCGCGACGCGCTGCGCGGCTCCGACCCTGTCCAGGCGCCCTCCCCGACCGGCTTCTTCATCGCCCTGGAGGGCGGCGACGGCGCCGGTAAGTCCACGCAGGTCCAGGCGCTCGCCGAGTGGATCCGCGCCAAGGGCCACGAGGTCGTCGTCACCCGCGAGCCGGGTGCCACCCCGATCGGCAAGCGGCTCCGCTCGATCCTCCTCGACGTGTCGTCGGCGGGGCTCTCGAACCGCGCCGAGGCCCTGCTGTACGCGGCCGACCGCGCCGAACACGTGGACTCCCTGGTCCGCCCGGCCCTGGAGCGGGGCGCGATCGTCATCTCCGACCGGTACATCGACTCGTCCGTGGCCTACCAGGGCGCGGGCCGCGACCTGTCCCCGACCGAGATCGCCCGCATCTCGCGCTGGGCGACCGACGGTCTCGTGCCGCACCTGACCGTCGTCCTCGACGTCTCCCCGGAGACCGCGAGGGAACGGTTCACCGAGGCTCCCGACCGGCTCGAGTCCGAGCCGCCGGAGTTCCACGCGCGCGTACGGGCCGGATTCCTCGCCCTCGCGGCCGCCGACCCCAGCCGCTACCTCGTCGTCGACGCCGGCCAGGAGCCCGAGGCCGTCACCACCGTCGTACGCCACCGGCTCGACCGGATGCTGCCGCTCTCCGAGGCCGAGGTGAAGGCCGCGGAGGAGGCACGCCGGAAGGCCGAGGAGGAGGCCCGGCGCCTGGCGGAGGAAGAGGCCGCCCGCAAGGCCGAGGAGGAGCGCCTGGAGCGCGAGCGCCAGGAGCAGCTCGCCAGGCTCCGCGCCGAGGAGGAGGAGCGCAAGCGCCGCGAGGAGGAGGAGGCGCGCCGCCTGGAGGCCGAGCGGAAGGCAGAGGAGGCCCGCCGGAAGGCCGAGGAGGAGCGTCTCGCGGCCGAGGAGGAGGCCCGGCGCGTCGCCGCCGAGGAGAAGGCCCGCAAGGAGGAAGAGGAGCGGCTCCGCAAGGAGGCCGAGGAGGAGGCCCGGCTCCGGGCCGAGGCCGAGGAGCGCCGCCTGGAGAAGCAGCGCAAGGCCGAGGAGGCCCTGCTGCGCGCCGAGGAGGCCCGCCGGGTGGCCGAGGCCGCCGCGGCCGCGAAGGCCGCGGAGGAGGCAGCGGCGAAGGCCGCCGCCGAGAAGCTCGCCGCCGAGGCCGCCGCCAAGGCCGCGGCGGAGCGTGCGGCCGCCGAGCGCGCCGCGGCGGAGATCGCCGCAGCGCAGCGTGCCGAGGCGGCGAAGGCAGCCCGCGAGAAGGCCGCCCGGGAACGCGAGGCCGCGGAGAAGGCCGCCGCCGAGCGGACGGCTGCGGCGGAGCGGGCCGCCAGGGCCACGGAGGTCTCGGCGAACGAGGTCACCGTGCCGACCCCGATCGTGAAGCCGGACGCGCCGGCCGTCTCACCGGACGAGGTCACCGTCGAGACCCCGATCGTGCGCCCGGAGGCCGACGAGACCGCCGTCCTGCCGCAGATCCGGGACCCGCGGGGCGTCGACGAGACCGCCGTGCTGCCTTCCGTGCGGGACCGGGCCTCCGACCCCGCGGACCGGGTGCCGCCGGGCATCTTCCGCGACGAGCCTCACGGGGCGAACGACCGGACCCGCGAGCTGCCCCAGCTCGACGAGAACGGCCGCCCGCGCCGACGCTCCGACTGGGCGGAGGAGACCCCGCTCGACGACCTCCCGACCCTCGCGGACGAGCTGTTCGGCCCGCACGAGGACGAGGACGAGGGCCCGCGCCGACGCCGCTGATCCACCGTGGGGGTGGAGCTAGCTCCACCCCCACTCCGGAAGCCTGCCCCATCCCGCTGTGACCTGCGCTTTTCTAGCGTTGGCGGTATGACGACGACAGCAGTGACGGAGACCGGGGCCGCCCTCGCCCTGGACGGGGTGAGCCGCGTGTACGGCGGCGGGGCGCCCGCGCTCGACGGGATCGACCTGGTCGTGCCGCGCGGGCGTTTCGTGGCCGTGATGGGCCGGTCGGGCTCCGGCAAGTCCACCCTGCTGCGCTGCGCGGCCGGGCTCGAACGGCCGACGGCCGGGCGGGTACGGATCGGGGGCACCGACCTCGCCTCCCTGAGGGCGACCGCTCTGACCCGGCTCCGGCGCGACCGGATCGGGTTCGTCTTCCAGTCGCTCAACCTCGTCTCCGCCCTGAACGTGCGGGAGAACGTCACCCTGCCGCTGCTCCTCGCCGGGGCCCGCGAAGGCCGGGCGCTCGACGCCCTCGCCCTGGCCGGTCTCGACGCCGTGGGGCTCGCCGACCGGGCCGAGGACCGGCCCGAGAGCCTCTCCGGCGGCCAGCGGCAGCGGGTCGCGATCGCCCGCGCCCTGGTCAACGAGCCCGAGGTCGTCTTCGCCGACGAGCCGACCGCCGCCCTCGACCCGGTCACGGCGTCCGGGGTCCTCGCCCTGCTGCGGCGCGCGGTCGACGAGCAGGGGCGCACGGTCGTCCTCGTCACCCACGACCCGGTCGCCGCCACCTGGGCGGACGAGGCCGTGTTCCTGGAGCACGGCCGGATCGCCGACCGACTCGACCGCCCGGACGAGGCGCGCGTACGGGCGGCACTCGGCGCCCGTACGGCGACGGAGCGGCACCTGGCGGTGACGCGGTGAGCCCGGGCGGGAACTCCGCCGTGCGGCTGCTGGCCGATCGGTCGCTGCGGGCCCACCGCACGGCGTGGGCCGCCGTGTTCGCGGCCGTCGCCGTCACCTCCGCGCTGCTCGGCGCCCTGGCCCTCGCGCTGGGCTCCGCCGGACTCGGCCACGCGCGCGTGGAGCGGTACGCCGCCGCGCCCGTCGTCGTCGCCGGCGACCAGGAGGTCCGCTGGACGGTCGAGCCGTGGGGCAGCGAGCCGAGGACCGAGACCGTGGGCCTGACCGAGCGGGTACGGATCCCCGAGGCGGCGGTCGACGTCCTGAGGGCCGTGCCCGGGGTACGGGAGGCGGTCCCCGACCGCACGTTCCGCATACGGGAGCCGGACGGCACGCGCGCGTACC
Organism: Streptomyces sp. NPDC002463; assembly: GCF_042889835.1. NCBI lineage: Bacteria > Bacillati > Actinomycetota > Actinomycetes > Kitasatosporales > Streptomycetaceae > Streptomyces > Streptomyces sp. NPDC002463. Next base: position 123,809 of record NZ_JBIARL010000011.1, on the reverse strand, counting down.
CCGGGCGTTCCTGGGAGGCGGCCCGGCTCGCCCCGTACCGGCTGACCGGCGGACGGGAGCCCCGGCGGGCGGGGGAGACCGTCGTGGGAGCCGGGCTCGGTGCCGCCGTCGGGGACACCGTGGCCGGGCGAACGGTCGTCGGGGTGGCCGAAGGACCCGCCGCGCTGTACGTCACGGCGGGGGAGGCGCGGCGGCTCGCCGGGCATCCCGGCACCGTCGACGCCGTCGGAGTCCTCGCCGAGCCCGGCGTGCCCGTGGACACCCTCCACGCGCGCGTACGGGCCGCCCTCGACGCCGCAGGGCTGAAGGACACGGCAGCCGGGCAGCCGCTGCGGGCGCTGACCGGGGACGGCAGGGGCGGAGCCGAGCACCTCGGCGCGCCGCCCGCGCGCGCGGAACTGCTCCAGCTCCTCGCGGCCGTCGCCGCGAACGTCGTCCTTGTCGCCGTCCTCGTCCTCGCCTCGCTCGTCGCGCAGGCCCTCCAGCAGCGCGCCGCGGAGCGGGAACTGCTGCTCGCGGTCGGTGCGACGCCCCGTCAGGTGCGGGGCGCGGCGGGCCGGGAGGTGGTCCGGGTGGCGGGTGCGGCGGCGCTGCTCGGCGCGCTCGCGTCCGTACCGGTGTTCCTGGTGCTGTGGTCGGCGCTGCGGGCCCGTACCGGAGTCGTACCGGAGGGCCTGGAACTGCCCACCCCGTCCTGGCTGTTCGCCGCCGTCCTCGTCGCCGCCGCCCTCGTGGTGGGCATCGCGCGGCTCGTGGTCCTCTTCGCGGCGCGCCGGCCGGGGCGCCCGGGGAAGGGTGGCGTCCGCCGTGGCGCCGGGCTCGTGCTGCTCGTGCTCGGCGCGGGATCGGCCGGTACGGCCACGCTCCAGGGCGGCGACGCGGCCGCCGCCGCTGCCGGGGCGGCCACCGTGACGCTGGTCGCCGGGTGCGCGCTGCTCGGGCCGTGGATCGCGGGGGCCGCGATGGCGGTCCTGGACCGGCCGTTCCGGCGGTTCGGCGGCGCCCCCGGGCGACTCACGGCCGCCGGTGCCGCCGCGCACTCGCGCCGGCTCGGGGCCGCGCTCGTCCCCGTCGTCCTCGTCACCGCCTTCGCGGTCGTACAGCTGTCGGCGGGCGCCACCATGGAGCGGTCCGCCGCCGCGCAGGCGCGCGCCGCGACCACCGCCGGCCTCGCCCGCTCCGGCACCACGGCGGAGCGGGTGCGGGAGCTCCCGGGGGTGGACTCGGCCACGGACGTGCTGCGTTCTTCGGTGGTCCTGGCCCGCACGGAGGCGGGCTCGCCGCGCCTCGACCGGCTCCCCGTCCTCGGCGTGGACGCCGAGGGGCTCGCGGGCACGCTCGACCCGGGCGTCGTCGCGGGCGACCTGGCCGGACTGGCCGGGGCGGGCACGGTCGCGGTCGGGGCCGGTACGGCCGACTCCCTTGAGGTGAAGCCCGGTTCGACGGTGGAGCTGCGGTTCGGCGACGGGGCGTCGAAGCGGCTTCGGGTGGTCGCGGTCTACGAACGCTCGCTCGCCCTCGGGGAGTTCCTGCTGCCGAAGGCCGAACTGGCCCCGCACATGAGCGATCCGTACCCCGCGCGCGTACTGGCGGCCGGCGTCCGTGGAACCGCCCCCGTCGTCCCCGAGGCGGTGACGCCCCCCGGGGCCGAGCTGAACGGGTTCGTCTCCGGCGGGATCGTCGCGGCGATCGGCGGACTCACCCTCCTGTCCGTCCTGAGCACCCTCGCCCTGATCGGCGCCGGGCGGCGCGGCGAGCTGGGGCTGCTGCGCCAGGTCGGCGCCTCGGCGGGGCAGTTGCGCCGGATGCTCGGTCTGGAGGCGGGGTTCCTGACCGTGACGGGCCTCCTCGTCGGGCTCGTGGTGGGCGCGCTGCCGCTGACCGCGTTCGCCTGGGCGCTCACCGGCGGTCTGCCGTACCTGCCGCCCGCACAGGCCGCCACGATCGTGGGCGCCGTCCTCGTCACGGTGGCGGCGGGCGTGTTCCTGCCGGTCGCCCGGACGGTTTCCAGGCGTTGAGGCGGACGGGCCCCGGGCGTCGAAGCAGGCGCGTCCGGGGCATTGAGGTGCGTCAGGACGGCTGCTAGGCGTTGAGGTACGCCAGGACGGCGAGGACGCGGCGGTGGCCGCCGCTGTCGGTCGGCGGCAGGCCGAGCTTCAGGAAGACGTTCCCGATGTGCTTGTGCACGGCCCGCTCGGTGACCACCATCGAGCGGGCGATCGTGCCGTTGTCGTGGCCTTGCGCCATCAGCTCCAGGACCTCGCGCTCACGGGGCGTGAGGGAGTCCAGCGGGTCGTCGCGGCGGCGGGCCATCAGTTCGGTGACGACCTCCGGGTCCAGGGCGGTACCGCCGGACGCGACCCGTTCCAGGGCGTCCAGGAACTCGTCGACCCGGCCGACCCGGTCCTTCAGGAGGTAGCCGACGCCCCGGGCGCCGCCGCCCAGGAGCTCGGCCGCGTACGTCTCCTCCACGTACTGCGAGAGCACGAGCACCGGCAGCTCCGGGAGCCGCTCGCGGGCCGCGAGTGCCGCCCGCAGCCCCTCGTCGCGGAAGTCCGGCGGCAGCCGTACGTCGAGGACGGCCACGTCCGGCCGGTGCTCCAGGAGCAGCGGCAGGATCTCGGGGCCGGTGGCCGCGACCCCGGCGACCTCGTGGCCGGACGAGGTCAGCAGCAGCACCAGGCCCTCCCTGAGGAGGGCGTTGTCCTCGGCGATCACCACACGCACGGAAGCTCCACTTCGATCACGGTCGGGCCCCCTTCGGGGCTGGTCAGTCGTACGGTGCCGTCGAGCGCGGCGACGCGGCGCCGCATGCCCGTCAGGCCGGAGCCGCCGCTCTCGCCCGCCTCGGCCCCGCCGCGGCCCTCGTCCCGCACGCGCACGCGGAGGGCGGCCGGTTCACGGGTCAGGGAGACGGAGGCGCGGGCGGCGCCGCTGTGCTTGGCGGCGTTGGTGAGCGCCTCGGCGACCACGAAGTACGCGGCGGCCTCGACGGCGGCCGGGGCGCGGGGACCGTCCTGCGCGTGGTCGCCGAGGCCGGTCACCGCCACCGCCGTCTCCAGGCCGCTGCTCGCCGCGAGGGCCCGCACGGCTCCGGTCAGGCCGCGGTCGGTGAGGATCGGCGGGTGGATGCCACGCACCACGTGCCGCAGCTCGGCCAGCGCCTCCTCGGCCTGCGTCTGCGCGTCGTCGAGGAGCCGGCGCGCGGTCGCGGGATCGGATTCGTACGCCCGCCGGGCGAGCCCGATCCGCATGGACAACGCCACCAGGCGGGCCTGCGCGCCGTCGTGGAGGTCGCGTTCGATCCGGCGCAGCTCGGCGCCGTGCGCGGCGATCGCGCCCGCCCTGGTCGCCGTGAGCTGCTCGACACGGGCGGCGAGGGCGGCGTCCCGGACGGCCGACGGGGCCGGCGTGAGCAGCGCCCGCGACCAGTCCGCCGCCAGGCCGGCGAGCCGGCCGATCAGCGGCAGGGCCACCGGCCGCCGCCCCGCGAGCCCGGTCCACACGCCGTCGACCAGCAGCGCGGGCGCCCAGACGATCAGCGAGAGGTACCAGAGCACCGCGCCGTAGAGCAGTTGCGCGGCGGCCCAGACCAGGTCCTGCCGGGTGCCCGGGTCGGTGACCGCGGTCCGCACGCGCGCGGGGAGGGGGCCTTCGAGCGCGAGGTACGCCTCGGGGACGGGCGTGCCGGTCCACGCGGCCGTACGGCGCCGCTGCCAGCAGGCGAGACGGCGCAGCAGCAGCACGCTCTCCGGGAGCACGCCGGCGCCGATGACGGTGAGGGTGAGGACCGCGGTGAAGAGGGCGACGCCCACCATCAGGTAGCAGAGGAGGGAGATCGCGGCCCCGACCGTGAGGTGAAGCCACGCCCTGGCCGCTTCCTTGATCGCCTCGCGCATGGAGCCAGGGTAGGCGGCGCCGCGCGGGGCGGCGGTGGAGCGGGCTACACCATAGCTCCGGGAGCGGGCACCGCTGTGCGCGGAGGCGGCGGAGACCAGGATCGAAGGGAGCCGGGAACGACCCGGCGAGACCGGAATCCCACCCTCGACCCACTCCTCGGAGGCACCCATGCGCGCGATTCTCTGGCTGCTGCTCGCCGCGAGCGTTCTCGCCAACGTCTTCATCAGCACCTTCGCCGGCTGGAGCGGCGGACTCCAGATCGCCGGAAGCGTCTGCACCGGGGCGGTCCTCCTCGGCTCCGCGGCCGGACTGTGGCTGACCAGGCCCCGCAGCGGGGCCTGAGGCGGTTTTCCACAGGACGGCGGGGGTTGTCAGAGCGCTGCCCCACAATGGAGGACGTACCTGAGGAGGGCGCAGACATGGCCGTATGGGACGACCTGGTCGGGCAGAGCCGGGTCGAGGAGCAGCTCGCCGCCGCCGCGCGCGATGCCGACGCGCTCGTGACCGCGCACGCCGCAGGCGAGCCGGCGCCCGAGGCCTCCAAGATGACGCACGCCTGGCTGTTCACCGGCCCTCCCGGGTCCGGGCGGGCGACCGCGGCGCGTGCGTTCGCCGCCGCGCTGCAGTGCGTCAGTCCCGACCGGGCGCTCGGCGGGGCCCCGGGCTGCGGTTTCTGCGACGGCTGCCACACGACCCTCGTCGGGACGCATGCGGACGTCGAGATCGTCCGTACGGACCTCCTGTCCATCGGTGTGAAGGAGACCCGCGACCTCGTCCGGCGCGCCCAGCTCTCCCCGGCGGGCGGCCGCTGGCAGGTGATCGTCCTGGAGGACGCCGACCGGCTCACCGAGGGCGCGGGGAACGTGCTCCTGAAGGCCGTCGAAGAGCCCGCGCCGCGGACGGTCTGGCTGCTCTGCGCGCCCTCCCTGGAGGACGTGCTGCCCACGATCCGCTCCCGCTGCCGGCACCTGACCCTGAGCACCCCGCCGGTGGAGGCCGTCGCCGACGTGCTCGTACGGCGCGACGGCATCGAGCCGGAGCTCGCGCAGGCCGCCGCCCGCGCCACCCAGGGCCACATCGACCGGGCCCGTCGGCTCGCCACCGACGAGCGGGCCCGCGCGCGCCGCTCCGTCGTCCTGAAGCTGCCGCTGCGGGTCGACGACATCGGCGGCTGCCTCAAGGCCGCGCAGGAACTGGTCGACGCGGCCGCGGAGGACGCGAAGCAGGCCGCGGAGGAGATCGACGTCAAGGAGACCGAGGAGCTGAAGGCGGCCCTCGGCGCGGCGCAGGGCGGGCGGATGCCGCGCGGCACCGCCGGGGCGATGAAGGAGCTGGAGGAGCGGCAGAAGCGGCGCAGGACGCGGACGCAGCGCGACAGCCTGGACCTCGCGCTCACCGATCTGACCGGCTTCTACCGTGACGTCCTGGCCCTCCAGCTCCGCTCCCGCACGGCCCTGGCGAACACGGACGTGCGGGACGCGCTTGAGCGGATCGCCCGCGACACCACCCCGGAGCGGACCCTCCGCCGCATCGAGGCGGTCCTCGCCTGCCGGAAGGCCCTCGACCGGAACGTGGCGCCGCTGCTCGCCGTGGAGGCGATGACGATGGCGCTGAGAGGCTAGATCCCCTGCGCCCCGGGTGATTGGACACGGTCCGTACCGGTACGGATACGCTCCTGGGATGGATTCCAGGCGCTTGCTCCGTACGTCCGCCACGGCCCTCGCGGCCGCCGGGCTGATCCTCTCCGGCTGCTCGGGCGGAAGCGACGCCGCCGCCTCCAGGTCGTCCGCGCCGGCGCCCTCCTCCGCGTCCCAGGCGCCGAAGCTGAAGAAGTACTACGAGCAGAAGCTGAAGTGGCGCGACTGCGGTGTCGAGGGCTTCCAGTGCGCCACCCTGCGCGCCCCGCTCGACTACGCGAAGCCGGACGGGGAGGAGGCCCGGCTCGCGGTGTCCCGCGTCCGGGCCACCGGCCCCGGGAAGCGGCTCGGCTCGCTCCTGGTCAACCCGGGCGGCCCCGGCGGCTCCGCCGTCGGCTACCTCCAGGGGTACGCGGGCATCGGTTACCCGGCGCCCGTCCGCGCCCGCTACGACATGGTGGCCGTCGACCCCCGCGGAGTGGCCCGCAGCGAGCCCGTGGAGTGCCTGACGGGCCCGCAGATGGACACGTACACGCAGGTCGACCAGACCCCCGACGACACGGCGGAGGCCAACGCGCTGAGCGCGGCCTTCAAGGACTTCGCGGTCGGCTGCGAGAAGAAGTCGGGCAAGGTCCTGCCCCACGTCTCCACGGTCGAGGCGGCCCGGGACATGGACATCCTGCGGGCGGTGCTCGGCGACGAGAAGCTCACCTACGTGGGGGCGTCGTACGGCACGTTCCTCGGCGCCACCTACGCCGAGCTGTTCCCGGACCGGGTCGGCCGGCTCGTCCTCGACGGGGCGATGGACCCCTCGCTCTCCGCGCTCGACCTGAACCGGGACCAGACCGGCGGCTTCGAGACCTCCTTCCGCGCCTTCGCCGCGGACTGCATCAGCAAGTCGGACTGCCCCCTGGGCACCACGTCCGTCGACGCGGCCGGGGAGGCGATGAAGAAGTTCTTCCGCGACGTGGACGCCAAGCCCCTGCCGACGGGCGAGAGCCGCCTGCTCGGCGAGTCCCTCGCCACCACCGGCGTGATCGCCGCGATGTACGACGAGGGCGCCTGGCCGCAGCTGCGCGAGGCCCTCTCCAAGGCGATGGGCGGCGACGGTTCCGGGCTCCTGGCCCTGGCCGACAGCTACTACGAGCGCGAGGCGGACGGCACGTACGCCAACCTCATGTTCGCCAACGCCGCCGTGAACTGCCTGGACCTGCCGCCCGCCTACACCGGCCCCGCGGACGTCGAGAAGGCCGTCCCGTCCTTCGAGAAGGCCTCCCCGGTCTTCGGGAAGGGCCTCGCCTGGGCCGCCCTCAACTGCACCTACTGGCCCACCCCGCCCACCGGCCGCCCGCACCGCATCACCGCCGAGGGCGCCGCCCCGATCCTCGTCGTCGGCACCACCCGCGACCCGGCCACCCCGTACCACTGGGCCCAGTCCCTGGCCGGCCAGCTCTCCTCCGGCACCCTGCTGACCTACGTGGGCGACGGCCACACCGCGTACGGCCGGGGCAGCGACTGCATCGACACGGCGATCAACACCTACCTCCTGGAAGGCACCCCTCCGGCCGAGGGAAAGCGCTGCTCGTAGGCCTGATCCGGGGGTGGTCGGAGCACCCCGAGAAACTGTGTAGACTTGGCGACGCTGCTGCACCACGATGTGTCTGCACAGCGCGCCGCCTTAGCTCAGTTGGCCAGAGCAACGCACTCGTAATGCGTAGGTCTCGGGTTCGAATCCCGAAGGCGGCTCAGAAGAAGGCCAGGTCAGATGATTTCTGACCTGGTCTTTTCTGTTGCCGTGCCCGGTCACCAGTTGGGGTCGAGGAGCAGGGGGGCGTCTTCGGCCGCCATCCAGGTGTCGAACTCCTCCGGTGTCAGGAGGACGGGGCGGCCCGCCTCCGTGGACGTCAGGGTCGCCAGGGCTGACAGGGCGGTCGTCGGGTCGGTGCTCGCGAGCCGGGTCCGTACGGACTCCAGGCCGGGCAGGACGACGGACGACGCGCGGGTCGTCGGGCCCAGGGACGCCGCCGCCGAGGCGAGGAGGCCCGAGGTCAGGGCCGCCGTGAGGAGCTCGCGCTCCAGGAGGTGCGCACCCGGTTCGCCGGTGCCCCGGATCGCCACCAGGGACGCCTGGAGGCCCTGGGTGATCAGGGTGCCCGCCGCCTGGCCCACCAGGCCGCCCACCAGCGCCCCGACCACCGGCACCGGGATCACCGTCTGCGCCACCGCCCCGCAGGCCCAGCCCAGGCCGGTGCGCAGGGTGGCCTCCGCGCTGCGGGCCGCGAACTCGCCCGCGTCGATCTGCCCGCGCGCCAGCGCCACACCGGCCTCCGCCACCGCGTACGCCGCGCCGGCCGTCGCGAACGACAGGTCCCCGCCGCCCAGCACCGCGGGCAGGCGCCCGGCTCGCGACGCCGTACGGATCACCGAGCCGAGTCCCGCGACGGCCCCCGACCGCGCCGCGGCCTGCGCCGCCGACGCGGCCGCGGTGAGGGCCGCCGCTGCGGCCGAGGTCTCGCCCGCCCGCACCCGGGCCAGCTGCCCGGCGGCGGACACGGCCCCGGTGACGAGGCCGCCGACCGCCGCCGCCGTCCCCGCCGCGGCCGCCGCCTCCCGGCCGGCCGTCCGTACCGCCTCACCGCGCGCCCAGCGCATCGGGTCGCGGGCCGAGCGGTGCGCGTCGGCCAGGTCGATCGGGTCGGAGGCGACGTCCCCGTACGTCAGCCGGTCCGTCAGATGCGCGTGGGCGTCGGCGTAGTCGGCGAACCCCACCCCCTCGGGAGACATGGTGAGCCGGCGCTCAAGGAGGCTGTCCACGGCGGCGACCCGGTCGCCCGCGACCAGCCGCGTCATCCCCTCGTAGTCCGGCCGGGCCATCTGGTGCACTGTCGCGGAGACGCGGTCCATCAGCTTGGCCTGCGCCTGGCCCACGAGACGGCCCCGGTCGACGAGGTGGAGATCGGCCGGGGCCGTCTGCGAGCCGCCTTGGACCCACTCCGTGACCACGGCCCGGACCGACGCGCCGGCCCGGATCGCGTTCTGGTTGAAGGAGAGCGCGTGCCGGACCTCGAAGAGGTGCCCGGCGCGCTGGGCGTTGCCGATGTCGACGTACCGGCGTGCCAGTCGTTCGACCGTCTCCTGGGTGCGCAGCGTCTCCACCGTGGCCTCGGCGAGGCGGCGGGTGGCGGCGTCCGCGACCGTCCAGGCGGCCTGGTCGGCGGCGCCGGGCAGGAACGTACGGCTCATGCGGCGGAGGCCGGTTCGGCGAGGCGGGCCCGGGCGTCCGCGACGACGCGGCCGGACAGCTCGCCGACCCGGCCGTCCTCTCCGGCCGGCGGGGCTCCCATCACCGTGACCGTCGTGCAGGCGAGATCGAAGATCTCCTTCACGAGGGCGCGCTGCCGCGTGTCGTACGTGCCGTAGTCGTCGTGGTCGGCGACCAGTTCGGCGAAGGCCGGGAGCCGTTCCTCCATGGCCGCGCAGAGGTCCTTGAGCACGAGGCGGATCTCGCGGCTGCGCTGGAACACCTCGGACAGGGTCTCGCGGGCCGCGGTCAGTTCGGCCTCCGCCCCGTCCAGTTCCTCGGCGAGCTTCTTCTGGTCCTGGCGGGCCGAGCGGCCCCGCCACTCGAGGAGGGCGCCGGTCGCGAGGAGCGCGGGGACGGCGACCGCCGCGGCCAGGACCGCCGTGCCCGCGGCCACTCCGCCGCCGCCCGCCGCGAGCGAACCGCCGCCCAGCCAGGCCAGGGTGGCGCTGCTCGCGGCGGCCCCGGAGAGCCCCGAGATGGCCGTGCCGGTGGACGCGGTGGCGAAGGCGCCGACGGCCATGTAGGTGGCCGCGCCGACGCCCGCTCCGGTGGCTCCGCCCCCGACGATCGACCCGATCGCGGACACCGCGAGCTGCTGGATCTCCCGCAGCTCGACGTCGGCCGTGGCGTGCCCGGCCGGTTCCACCGGGGCCAGTTCGGCCAGGTCGACCCGCTTGAGCCGCTCGAACGCGTCCCGGAAGGGGACGAGGGCCCGGTCGTACGTGGCCTGCCGCCGCTCCTCCTGCGCCGCGCCCTCCTGGACGACGTGCCGGTCGAGCTTCCTGCGGCGGGCCGCCAGCTTCTCGTGGCGCTGCTGGTTCTTCCGCGCGAGCATGACGGCCTGGTACATGGCGACGGCCATGCGGCATCCCCTCCCCTGGACAGTCGAACTGACCAGGCGTCAAGTTACCGCCGATCGCGCGCCCGTCCGCCACTTCCGGCCGTCCGGGCCCGGCTGTCGCTTCCGGTCGTTCAAGCCCGTCCGCTACTTCCGGTCGTCCAGGCCCGGCTGGTCGAAGGTGTCCGGGACGGGCAGGCCCGACCAGTGGGGGACCGGCCAGGCGACGACGACGGCGCGGCCCACGACGTCCGTCACGGGCACCATGCCGCCGCGGGGGTCGGTCTGGTGGTAGCGGGAGTCCTGCGAGCTCTGCCGGTGGTCGCCCATCACCCAGAGGTGGCCGGCGGGCACCGTGACCTTGAACTGGCCTTCCGGGTCCGTGCTGCAGGCCGTGTTGCCCTGGAAGACGTACGGCTCCGTCAGCGCCTTGCCGTTGACCTTCAGGGGGCCCGTGCCCTTGCACTCGACCGTGTCGCCGGCGACGCCGATCACCCGCTTGATGAGGTGCTGTTCCCCCGCGGCCGGCATCAGGCCCACGAAGCCCAGGGCCTTCTGGATCGTCGTGGGCTGCTTCACCGGTCGTCCCGCGAGCCAGTCGCCGGGGTCACGGAAGACCACGACCTCGCCCCGGTCGGGCTCCCCGCCGAACCACGGGGTGAGCTTGTCGACGAGGACCCGGTCGTCGACCTGCAGGGTGTTCTGCATCGAGCCCGAGGGGATCAGGAACGCCTGCAGCAGGAACGTCTTGATCAGGAAGGCGAGGACGAGCGCGATCCCGGCGAGGAACGGCAGCTCGATCCAGAAGGGGCGCTTCCGTTTCGGGGCGCGGCCGGAGGCCGGGGCGGCCTCGTCCGGAGCGCCGCCTTCCGCGCCCTCCCCGTCGGATCGCTCCTGGGTCGCCAAGTCGCTCATGTCCACCCTGACTTCGTCGTGGTCCGTGTTTCCTGTGCCGTCTGCACGGACCTTATGCCTCGGTGGTGTACGGGCGGTGTCAGCGAGCCGCTCTTCACCACGTACGGGTGACCCGGCGGTCCCCGTCAGGGGCTCGGCTGTTCGCGGTCCTGCTGAGCGAGCAGGTAGCCCGCCTGGAAGCGGCTCTCCGCACCGAGCGCGGCCATCACGTCGGCGACGTGGCGGCGGCAGCTGCGGACCGACAGACCCAGACGCCGGGCGATCGCCGCGTCCGTCAGGCCCTCGGTGAGCAGCCGGACGATGGTCTGCTTCAGCTCGTCGGAGATGTCCATGATGGTCTGCCGGTCCCACTCCGTCTCGAACGGCAGGGCCTCCAGCCACAGCCGTTCGTACGCGCCCACCATGAACGCGACCACGTGCGGCTCGCGGATCAGGACCGCCGCGTGCGGATCGTCCGGGACCGGGATGACCGCCGTCGTACGGTCGAAGACCAGCATCCGCGGGAACTCGTCGTCCAGGGTGCGGACCTGCGCGCCCAGCCGCCCCACCCGCTCCACATAGGCGCAGGTGCCCGAGGAGAAGCGGGCCGTGTGCTGGTAGAGGACGCGCATCCGGACGCCGCGGCGCAGGAGTTCCTCGTCGCGGGCCACCGCCTCCTCCAGGACCTCGGCGCGCCGGCCGCCGCCCGGCTGAGCCGTCATGACCTCGCGCTCGCAGGTACGGCCCAGTTCGGTGATGGCCTCCCGTACCGCGCGCAGATCGGTGAGCAGTTCCACGTACTCCGCCTGCCGCAGGTGCGTGAGGCGCAGCAGGTGCGACTCGTACAGCGGCATGAAGGCCATCAGCTGTTCGCGGGTGCGCTCCATGTGCTGGCGGCGGGCCCGCATCTCGCGCTCCAGCGGTCCCAGGGTGCGCTGGACGGCCTCGTCCGGCGCCATCGGGAGCACGGCCCGCTCAGGGGTGCGGCGCAGCAGGCCCATGTCGAGGAGGGCCGAGACGGCCGACTCCACCCGGGCGAGCGGCAGGTCCAGTTCGGCCGCGAGGTCGGCGGGGTGCGCCGGCTCGCGGGCCGGGTCCCGGGCCAGGAGGGAGGTGTAGACCCGGGTCAGGGGGTCGTCGGGGTCGTCGGAGGGCGGCGGGGGTGCGGGCGGTCCCACCGCGCCGATCGCGGCCAGGGCGGTGACCTCCGGGGCCGGGGGAGTGCCCGGCCGTGCCCCTTCCGGCGTCCCCGCGTCCCTGTCCGCCTGCCCGATGTCTGCTATCGCCACCTTTTCCCCCGTTTGTGACAGCGTCCTCTTGCTGCCATGCAGCCTAATGAGCCATGCACTCCGCCCCATAGTCATGCCGTGGTGGATACGTTCGTACCACCGCCCACGAGGTCAAAGCGCATCAAGCTCGCACAGCCCGCGAAGCCAGCAAGACACCACAGAAGCCCATGACTCAAGCGGAAAGAGAGCACACGACATGAAGCGGCGGATCCGCACCACCCTCCTCACCACCCTCGTCTTCGGCCTCGCGGGCCTGGCCACCGTCACCACCGACGCCGTCGCCGGCGGCACCCGCACCGACGACACCGGCTGGGGCGCGGCCGTCCTCACCGGTGCCTACGACACCGGCTGGGGCGCCCCCGCGGCCGGCACCGGCACGAACGACACCGGCTGGGGGTGATCCGGATGACCCTGCTCGACTGCACCCTGCGCACCGGCGGACGGCTCACCGGAGGAGCCGTACCCCCCGCGCTGGCCGCCGACTACCTCGCGGTCTGCGCGCGGCTCGGCATCGACGTCATCGAGCTGGGCAGCGTCCACGACCCCGCCGACCGCACCGCCCCGCGCGGCGCGCTGCTGCCGGTCCCGCCCCCCGAGCGGTACGGCTCCCGCTTCTCCGTCCTCCTCGACACCGCCGCCCTGCCCGCCACGGACGCCGCCGCCACGGCCTCCGCCGGGCGGATCGCCGACACCCTGGCCACCGGCCCCGTGCCCGTCGGCCTCGTCCGCCTCGCCGTCCGCTACGACCGGGTGGCCCGCGCCGCCGCCCCGCTGCACCGCCTGCGGGAAGCCGGCCTCGGCGTCTGCCTCTTCCTCACCGACATCGACCTCGCCTCCTACCCGGAGCTCGACCGCTGCCTCGGCGAGAGCGCGGCCCTCGGCCCGCTCGACGCCGTCTTCCTCGTCGACTCCCTCGGCTCGCTCCGCCCCGAGCGCGTCATCGAACTCGTCCAGTCCACCCGCGCCGCCGTGTCCGCCCCCGTCGGCATCCACGCCCACGACAACCAGGGCTTCGCCCTGCACAACACCGTCGTGGCCCGGAGCGCCGGCGCCACCTGGCAGGACGCAGCCGTGCACGGGATCGGCCCGGGCGCCGGACTGACCCGTACCGAGCAGCTCCTCGCCCTCCTCGGCGCGACCCCCGCCGACCTCGCGCCGCTCCTCGCGCTCATCGCCACCCACGTCGCGCCGCTCAAGCAGCGGTACGGGTGGGGGGCCGGCCCCCGCCAGGTGATGGCCGGCCTCGCCCGCATCCCGGTCGCGTCGGTGCAGGGCCTCGACTCGCCGTAGCCGCCCCGCGTCTCGCCCTTCCCGTGAGACCCGGCCGCCCCGCGTCTCGCCCTTCCCGTGAGACCGGCCGCCCCGGGTCTCGCCCCTTCCCGCGAGACCGACCGTCCCGCGCCTCGCCCCTTCCGTGAGACCAGGCCGTCCCGCGCCTCGCCCTTCTCAGGAGACCTCCATGCCCTTCACCTCGCCCATCCTGCCGCCCGGAGAACCGGCTCTCGCCCCCACTCCGTACCGCGATCTCCCCCCGAAGACCGGAGCCGCCCCCATGGCCGACCGCCGCCTCCGCATCGACCGCAGCGCCGCCACCGAGGAGTTCGGGCTCGCCTGCCAGCGGCTCATCCCCTGGCCCGGCGGAGACGCCGAGCCGCCCGTCGGCGCCATGGCCTGCTTCCTGAAGCCCGGCGGGGACTCCGACCCCGACTGCCACGACCAGGACGAGGTCATGCTCATCCTCTCCGGCACCGGGAGCGTGACCCTCGACGGCCGCCTGGAGCCGCCGTTCCGCACCGGCGACCTCGTCGTGCTGCCCCGGAACCAGGAGCACGTCGTCCACAACACCGGCGACACCGAGCTGAGCTGGGTCTCCCTCTACTGGCCGCTGCGCGAGCCCGCCGTCCGTACCGACAACGACAACGAGGAGGTCGCCGCGTGAGCGCCGACGTGTCCGCCCACTGGATCACCGCCACCCCGCCCACCCCCAACGGCGACCTCCACATCGGTCACCTCGCCGGGCCCTACCTCGCCGGCGACGTCCTGCGCCGCTTCCTCGCCGCCGAGGGCGCCGGCCCCGTCCGCTACACCACGGGCCTCGACGACCACCAGAGCTACGTGCCCGTCCGCGGCCTCAACGACGGCGGACGCAAGGGCGAGGAGGTCGCCGACGGCTACGGCGCCTCCATCGAGTCCGTGTGGCGGCAGGCCGGCGCCGACTTCGACGCCATCGTCCGCCCGCGCCGGGACGTCGGCTACCAGTCGGCCGTCCAGGAGTTCTTCCAGCGCCTGTACGACGCCGGGCACATCGTCGCCCGTACGCGCCCGCTGCCGTACTGCACGGGCTGCGAGCGCTGGCTGTACGAGGCCTACCTCAAGGGCGACTGCCCGCACTGCGGCTCCGGTTCCAACGGCAACGCCTGCGAGCCCTGCGGCCGCCCGAACGACTGCGCCGACCTCGCGAACCCCGTCTGCACCGGCTGCGGCGCCACCCCCGAACTCCGCGACTGCGAGCGGCTGTACTTCCCGCTCGCCCTCTGGGAGGAGCAGCTCGCCGCCTTCTGGGACGAGGTCGACATGCCGCCGCACCTGCGCTCCCTCTGCGAGCGGATGCGGGCCGGAGGGCTCCCCGAGATCGCCGTCAGCCACCCCTCCGAGTGGGGTGTGCCGGTGCCCGTCGAGGGCTTCACCGAGCAGCGGATCTACGTCTGGTTCGAGATGGCCCCCGGCTACCTCCTGGAGTGGACCGGCGCCGGCGAGACCGGACCCGCGCCCGCGCCCGTCCAGTTCTTCGGCTTCGACAACGGCTACTTCCACGCCCTGCTGTTCCCCGCCGCCTTCCGGGCGTACGACCCGGAGATCGCGCTGCCGAAGGCCTTCGTCGTCAACGAGTTCTACCGGCTCGAAGGCCTCAAGTTCTCCACCAGCAGGCGGCACGCCATCTGGGCGCACGAGGAGCTCGCCCGGACGAGCGCGGACGTCCTGCGCTACCACGTCCTGTCCGACCGTCCCAACGGCCGTCAGACCAGCTTCAGTTCGGCTGCCCTCGAACTCAGCCGCACGCGGCTCGCCGAGCGCTGGGACGGCTGGCTCGGCCGACTGCTCACGGCCGTCGCCGAGTCCGGTGGTGCCGCTTCCTCCGAGGTGCCGCAGGGCCCCGCGTGGGAGCGGCTGCGTGCCCGGCTCGTCGAGACCGTCGGGCAGCTGCGGGACGCGTACGGCGTCGAGGGGTACGACGCGCGGCGCGCGATCGCGCTGCTCGACGAAGTGGTCCGCCTCGCCGAGGACTTCGGTTACGTGAACGGCTTCGAGGCCGAGCGTCCGGACGGCGCCGCCGCGTACCGCTCCGCGCTCTCCGCCCAGCTCGCCGTCGCCGCCGCCCTGTCCGCCTGGGCCGCGCCCGCCCTCCCGTACGGCTCCGCCCGGCTCGCCGCCCTCCTCGGCCTCGCGCCCCAGCCGCGCCGGGTGGACGCGGAGGCCCTCGCGCCGCTCGCCCCGGGGACGCCGGTGGCGGCCTGGCCGGGGGCGGTCTTCAGTGCCTGAGGTCCTGCCGCGCGGCGCCGTCGTCGGGCCCTTCTCCGGGCCCCGGGCCGTCTGGGGCGAGCACCTGGAGCGGGCGGCCGAGCGGTACGGCACCGCCGTGAACTGGGAGCTGTACGACGACCGCGGCGAGGCCGAGACGGCCCGGCAGATCGCCGAGGCGGTCGTCGCCGAGGGCCGGCACGCCCTGGTCGTCGGCCACTTCAACAGCGCCGGTGCGGCCGCCGCCCTCCCCGTCTACCGGGCGGCCGGACTCCCCGTCCTTCTCCCGCTGGCCACCACGCCCGGCCTCCTCGCCGACAGCGCCGGCACCCTCCTGCGCTGGTGCCCGGACGACCGGGCCCAGGCCGTCGACCTGCTCGCCGCCGTACGGGACGCGGGGCACATCCGGGTCGCCGTCACGCACGACGGCAGCGCGTACGGGGAGCGGCTCGCCCAGCTCGTACGGGACGCCTCGCGGGTCGCGGGGCCCGCCGTCCCGTCGGGGCCCGTGGTCTCCGACGGGAGCGGGCCCGCGACGGGCGCCGTGCCGGTGCCGGCGGCCCTGGCCGAACCGTCCCTCGAGGTCGTGGAGGGGCCCGGGGGCCGGGACGTCGCCGCGCTCGTCGTCTGCGGCACCCATGTCGGGGCCGCGCGGGTGGGGCGGGAGTGGCGGGCGGCCGGGTTCACGGGCGCGTTCTGGTTCACCGACGACTGCGCGGTGGACGAGTTCGCCGAGCTGCTCGGGTCGCCCTCCGGTGCCGCCTCCGTGGCCCGGATGCGCGGCGGGCCCGAGGCCCATGTGGACGCGGCCTTCGCCGCCGCCACGGCGGCGCTCGCCGAGGACCCGGGCCGCACCGGGCGCACCCTGCTCGCCGCCGTACGGGCCCACGCGGACCGGGGGTTCACGGCGAGCGGGGAGCCGGAGGCGGGGAGCGCGGGATGGGACTTCGTGCCGGTGCCGGCAGCGGCTGAGGCGCCGAACCGTACCCGAACCGGCGGGCGGCACGGGCGGGCGTACGACGTCATCGTCGTCGGTGCCGGGGTCGTCGGCTCCGCCACCGCCTCCGCCCTCGCCCGGCACGGCGCGCGGGTCGCGCTCGTCGCGCCCATGGACGGCCGCCAGGACCACGCCACCGCCTGGTCCGGCGGGCTCGTCCGCTGCTTCGAGGCCGACCCGTACCTGCGCGGGCTCGCCCTCCGCAGCCACCGGCTCGCCTGGGGGCCCGCCGCGCTCGCGCCAGGACCGTACGGCTTCATGACCACCGGGTCGCTCGTCCTCTGCGGCGACGCCGACCTGGAACAGGCCGAGAAGGGCGTCGCCGAGCTCAACGGGGCCGGCGTGCCCGCGGAGTTGCTGGACCCCGGCGTGCTCGGGGCCCGCTTCCCCGGGCTCTCCGTCGACGGCGTCACCGGCGCCGTCTGGGAGCCCGAGGCCGGTTACGCCGACCCGCCCCGCACCGCGCGCGTCTACCGCGACCGTGCCCTCGCCCACGGGGCCCGGCTGCTGCCCGCCCGCGTACGCGAACTCGACGCCCCGCCCGGGGCCGACCGGGTCCGCGTCCTCCTCGAACCCGGCGGACCCGTCGAGGCCCGCGCCGTCGTCCTCGCGGCCGGCGGCGGCACCGGGGAGATCGCCGGACACCGGCTGAGCGGCGCGGACGCCGGACGCACCAAGAGCATCCGGTACGGCTTCTTCCACCACCCCGCCGCCGCCGGCCTGCCGACCGTCGTCGACATGGTCAGCGGCGTCTGGGGCCGGCCCCAGCTGTACGGCGAGGCGGCGGGCGGCTACATGGCCGGGCGGCCCGTCGACGAATGGGACGTCCCCCCGGGCGGGCTCGCCACGCTCACCGACGAGCACGTGGCGTACATCCGCGCCGGCGCGGCCGCGCGGTGGCCCTGGCTCGCCGACCCCGGCACCCGCTTCCTCGGCGGCCGCCAGGGCGTCGACCTCTACACCCCGCACTCCCGTCCCCACCTCGGCCGCGAACACCCCGACAGCCGGATCGTCCTCGCGACGGGGTGGTCGGGGGCGGGCTTCAAAACGGCCCCGGCGGCGGGGGAGCTGGCGGCGGCGGAGGCGCTGGATGTGCTGGGGGGCGGGTGAGGCCGCGCCCGCGGTGCGGGGCCCGCGCCTGGCGGGGCGGCGCCCACCGCCGTGTGGGCCATCGTCCCGCCCCGGCGGAACGCATGCCCACAACGGCGGGCCAGGTCCGCAACTCAACTGGAGGTGACACCATGACCGATCTGCTGCAGCGGCCCGACGCCGCCCCGGCCCCCACCCCCCTCGGCGTCCGCGCGCTCGTCGTGTTCTACGTCAGCAGTCTCGTCGGGACCGGCATCCTTCTGGTGCCGGGGCTGACCGAGCGGCAGGCCGGGCCCGCCGCTCTGCTCGCGTGGCTGGCGCTGGCCCTGAGCTCGTACCCCTTCGCCCGGTTCTTCGCGGAGATGTCGGCCTGGCGTCCCGACGCCTCCGGGCTCGCCGCGATGGTGGAGGCCGGGTTCGGCCGCCGCCCGGGCCGCGCGGCGGCGCTGCTGCTCGTCGCCACGTACGTCATCGGGAATCCGGTGATGGGCATCGTGTCCGCCCGCTGCCTGCTCGGGCTCCTCGGTCAGCCCGACGGGCCCGTGTACCCGCTCGCGATCGGTTTCATGGCACTGTCGGCCGCGTTCACGCTGCTCGGCCTCGCCGCCGGCGCCCGCGTGCAGACCGCCGCCCTGCTCGTGCTGCTCCTCGGCCTCGGCGGCGCCGTCGTGCTCGCGGTGCCGCGGTTCGACGCGGGGCAGTACACCCCGTTCCTCACGCACGGCTGGGACGGCGTCGGCATCGCCGTCGTCACCGCCTTCTTCTCCTTCCTCGGCTGGGAGAACGTCTCCACCCTCGCCGAGCAGGTCGACGACCCGGCCCGCAGCTACCGGCGGGCGATCCGCTGGGCGGTGCCCATCGTCGGGCTGCTGTACGCGGCGGTGACGGCCGCCTACCTGGCCGTCCCCGGCGACGAGCCCGTCGTCATCACGGCCCTCCTCGGCGCCTCGCTCGGCGACGCCGGCGCGGTCGCCGGCGACCTGCTCGCCCTCGGGCTCGCGGTGGTCGCCACCAACGCCTGGGTCCTCGGCGCCACCCGCGTCGTCCGGGCCGCCGCCCGCGAGCGGATCCTGCCGCGCGCCCTGGCCGACCGCCCGGTGCGGGCGACCGTCGCCCTGGCCCTCGCCTACGCCGCCGTCCTCGGCACCCTGACCCTCACCGGCACCGGCGAGGAACTGGTGCTCGTCGTCACCAGCAGCGCCTTCCTGCTCCTGTACGTGGCCGCCGCCGCGGCCGCCCTGCGGGCCCGCGGCACCGGCCGCGCCCTGCGCGCCACCGCCGTCGTGACCCTGCTGATCGCGGCCGCCTTCCTCTCCTTCGCCGGTACGGGGCTGCTGCTCGCCCTGCTCCTCGCCGCCGGCTGCGTCGCCCTCGCCGGCCGCACCCGCACTCGCTGAACCTCCCTCCACCGAAAGGCACTTCGCCATGAACGAGACCTCGAACGAGACCGTGAACGAGACCACCCCCGTCTACGACGTCGTCGGTGTCGGCTTCGGGCCCGCCAACCTCGCCCTCGCCATCGCGATCGAGGAGTACAACGAGCAGGCCGCGCCCGACGAGCGGCTCACGGCCGTGTTCCTGGAGAAGCAGCCGAGGTTCGGCTGGCACCGGGGGATGCTGATCCCGGACGCCACCATGCAGGTCTCGTTCCTCAAGGACCTGGCCACGATGCGCAATCCGCGCAGCCGCTTCGGTTTCGTGCCGTACCTCCACGACCGGGGCCGTCTCGTCGACTTCATCAACCACAAGGTGCTGTTCCCGACCCGCGAGGAGTTCCACGACTACCTCCAGTGGGCCGCCGACGGCGTGGACCACATGGTCCGTTACGGCCTCGAGGTCACCGCCATCCGGCCCGCGGGGACGTCCGGTCCCGTCGTCGAGGTCGACGTCGCCGCCGTGGGCGAGGCCGAGGCCGTCACGTACCGGGCGCGGAACCTCGTCATCGGCACCGGCCTCGTGCCCCGCCTCCCCGAGGGCGTCACGTCCTCCGAACGCCTCTGGCACAGCAGCGAGTTCCTGCACCGCCTCGCCGCGCTGCCCACCGCCGAGCCGCGCCGTTTCGTCGTCGCCGGGGCCGGGCAGAGCGCCGCCGAGATCGCGGACCACCTGCACCGCACGTACGAGGACGCCGAGGTCGTCGCCGTCCACACGCGGTACGGCTACAGCCCGGCCGACGACAGCCCGTACGCGAACCGGATCTTCGACCCGGAGGCCGTCGACCTGTACCACGCGGCCGAGCCGTCCGTCCGCCGCACGCTCATGGACTACCACCGCAACACCAACTACGGCGTCGTCGACATGGACCTCATCGAGGAGCTCTACCGCCGCTCGTACCAGGAGAAGGTCCGCGGCGAGCAGCGGCTGCGGATCCTCGGCGTCACCCGGCTCACCCGGGTCGAGGAGGGCCCCGACGGGGTCCGCGTCCAGGTGCGGAACCTCGCCACGGGAGAGACGGAGACGATGGACGCCGACGCCGTCGTCTACGCCACCGGCTACTCCGAGCCCGACCCGGGCCGGCTGCTCGGCGAGCTCGACGCCGCCTGCGCGCGCGACGAGGACGGTCGGCTGCGGGTGCTCCGCGACTACCAGGTGGAGACGGCGTCCGGGGTGGAGGCCGGGATCTACCTGATGGGCGGCACCGAGCACTCGCACGGCATCACGGCCAACCTGCTGTCGATGGCCGCCGTCCGCGCCGGCGAGATCTGCGACTCCCTGGCGGCGCGCCGCCGTTCCGACAGGCGAAAGCCGGTGGCGGTGTCGGGCTGATCCCCCGTACAACGACACCTACGACCACACCGTGAGGAGAGCTCACCATGAGCACCACCACCGACGCCGACGGCGACGGCGCGATGACCGTCACCGAGCGGACCCGGCTGCGCCGGATGCGTCACAAGGGCAGCCACCGGCGGGCCGACCTGGACGCCGTGCTCGCCGCGGGCTTCCTGTGCCACCTCGGCGTCACCGTCGACGGCACGACGATGGTGGTGCCCACCGCGTACGGCGTGGACGGCGACCGGCTCTACCTGCACGGCTCGGTCGCCAGCCGCAGCCTGGTCCAGGCCCCTGACACCACCGTCTGCGTCACGGTCACGCACGTCGACGGCCTCGTCCTCGCCCGCTCCGTCTTCGAGCACGGGGTCAACTACCGCTGCGCGATGATCTACGGCGTGCCCGAGATCGTCACCGACCCGGAGGAGAAGCTCCGCGGCCTGCGGGCCCTGACCGAGCAGAGCTCCCCGGGCCAGTGGGAGTACGCGCGGCAGCCCAGCCGCAAGGAGCTGGCCGCGACGGCGGTGCTCGCGCTCGACCTGACCGAGGCCTCGGTGAAGACCGCCTCCGGACCGCCGGACGACGGCGAATCGGAGGACGCGGCGCTCGGCCTGTGGGCGGGGGTGCTCCCGGTGGTGACCACCTTCGGCGAGCCGGTCACCGACCCGGTCCTCCCCGCGGACTTCGCCCCGCCGGCCCACATCGCCTCGCGGGCGGGCCGGATCCTGGGCGGCGAGCCGGCGGCCGCCCCGGTGTGACCGGAGCGCGAGCCGGAGCTGGAGCCGGACCAAGCCCAGCCGAGTACGGCTGGGCTTTTCTGGGTCAGGGGGCCGAGGGGGCGGGCGTCGGCCGGTCCGGGATCGGTCGGTCCGGGGTCAGTCGCCGTGTCCGGTGCCTCCGCTGCCGAAGCCACCGCTGGAGATGCCGCCCCACTTGCGCTTCTCCTCGGTGGGTGGATCGGTGGAGGCCTCTCCGGCGTTCTTGAGCTGATAGGGCATGAGCCGGTGCTCGCCGTCGGTCTGCGGCATCTCGGACGGCTTGCGGTACTCCTCCACCTCGCCGGGCAGCGCGCCGGTGTCGGGCCGGTGCGGCTGTTCCTCCGGCTTCGGCTTCTTGGACTCGCGGTCGCTGAGCCAGAAGCCCAGCGCGACGGCGCCGATGAGTACGCCGACGACGACGAGCCCGCCGATGACCTGGGCCAGACCTGACTGCCAAACCCCAGCGGCCAGGTTCTCTGCTGCGCTGAGAGTGTTCATACCAACAGGATTACCCGATTCCGCTTCTTCGGATACGTCGGGCTGAAACATTTCCTCTCCCCCGTCGCGTCAAGGAGGTGTACGGCGACCACACCACGTGACCGCGAGGGAAAGGAGGGGCATGAGAAAGTCCCGCGCGGACGAGTTCCTGGAGTTCGCCTCCGCACGCACGGGGTACCTGTTCCGCTCGGCGTGCCTGCTGACCAGCGGTGACACGCATCTCGCCGAGGACCTCACCCAGGAGACGCTCGGCCGGATGTACGCCCACTGGGGCCGCATGGCCCGGATCGGGAACCCCGCCGCGTACGCCCAGACCGTGCTCGTCCGCACGTTCCTCACGCACCAGCGGCGCCGCTCGGCCACCGAGCGCCCCCTCGGCGAGCTGCCCGACCGCGCACCCGAGCACGGCGAGGACCCCGCCCTGCGGATCGCGCTGCTCGACGCGCTCGCCGGGCTCGCGCCGAAGGACCGCGCGGTCGTGGTGCTGCGGTACTGGGAGGACCGCAGCATCGAGGAGACCGCCGATGCCCTGCACGTCAGCTCCGCCGCGGTACGCACCCGCTCGGTGCGGGCGCTCGCGAAGCTGCGGGACCGACTCGGCGGCAGCGTCGCCGAGTTCGCCACCCGCTGACCACGTACCTTTCCTACCGACCGGAGACGGTGATCTCGGCATGCCCCAGAACGAAGAAACACAGCGGTTCGAGGAGGAGCTCGGCGCGGTCCTGCGCAGCGCCGGCGACGGCTTCGCCGTCGACGACCGGCGCGAGCTGGTCGCGGGCGGGCTCCAGCGGGGCCGGCGCCGCCTGGTGCGCCGCCGCCTCGCGGTGACCGGCGGCGTCCTCGCGCTCGCCGCCGTCGGCATCGGCGGCGCGTACGGCGGCTCGCTCCTCGGCCCCGCCGGGCAGGCGACGACCACGTCCGTGGCGGCGCCCCCGCAGCCCCGGCAGGGCAACGGCGCGGCCGAACCCGGCAAGGTGCCGCCGGGCGAGGCGACGATCCCGGTGAAGGACATCGCCGCCGTCCTCAAGTCCAACACCCCGGCCGGCCGGTGGCAGTTCGACGACCTGGACGGCGTGGGCCAGTCGGTCACCGGCGTCTACGACGACGGGAACGGCAAGGCGGGCGTCAGCGTCGGCCTCTTCCGTGCGGGCACGACAGGGGAGGCCGGCAAGGACCAGGTCACCTGCCCCGACAGGGCCCTCGTCCGCTACGACAGGTGCGCCAGCGAGCTGCTGCCGGGCGGTGACCGGTTCATGGTCCTCCAGGGGTACGAGTACCCCGACGGGCGCGAGGAGACCAAGAACTGGCGCGCGGTCCTGCTCACCAAGGACGGCTTCCTCGTCGACGCGAGCGAGTACAACGCCGCCGCCGAGAAGGGCGCCGCGATCACCCGCGAGAACCCGCCCTTCAGCGCCTCCCAGCTGAAGACCCTCGTCACGGCCGACGCCTGGCGGCCGCTGATCGCCCGGCTGCCCCAGCTCCCGACGAAGCCCGGCACGGGCGAGGCGCACCTGCCCGCCGTGCCGAGCGCGGCCGCCGTCCAGGCCACCCTGCGCTCCCTCCTGCCGCAGGGCCTCACCGTGCAGTCCCACGGCGGCGGGGACGGCCACGGCTACGTCGTCGTCGACGACGGCAAGGGCGCGAGCATGGTCGGCGTCGACGTCCAGCCCAGGAGCGGGAAGATCGCCGACCTCTTCACCGGCGACGACGTCGTCACCCTGCCCGACGGCACCAAGGTCAAGTCCACGCAGCGGGCCGGCGAGAAGGGCGGCGCCGGGGTCGTCTGGTGGAACGTCGACACCCTGAGCCCGCAGGGCTTCCGGGTCATCGTCTCCGCCTTCAACTCGGGCGCGCAGTACTCGGCCGCGACGCGTGCCGAGCCCGTGCTGACGATGGAGCAGCTGAAGGCGATCGCGCTGAGCCCGAAGTGGAAGAAGCTGCCGCTGAAGTAGGCGTACGCGGGGGAGTACGGGGAGGGGGCGGGGCGCCGAGTCGCCCCGCCCCTACTTCGCGTCCGCGTACCGCTCGACCGTCGCCGTCGTGAACGGGAAGCGGACCGGCGTCTCCCCGAACGCGATCCGCCCGGCCTCGTCCCCCGCCGCCCTGACCGCCTCCGTCACCGCCTCCGCCTCCTCCGCCGGACAGTGCACGATCACCTCGTCGTGCTGGAAGAACACCAGCTCCGCCCGCATCCCCGCGAGGGAGCGCCGCAGCGCCGCCAGCATCAGCAGCGCCCAGTCGGCAGCGCTGCCCTGGACGACGAAGTTACGGGTGAACCGGCCGCGCGCCCGCGCGTTCCCCGAGGCGTACCCGGGGACGAACTCGCCGCTCTCCGCCTCCGGTTCGCCGCCCTCCTGCGGCAGGCCCGCCTCCTCGTCGTCGCCCGAGCCGACCGCCCGCGGGCTGGTCCGGCCCAGCCAGGTCCGTACGAGCCGGCCCTCCTCGCCCGCCTTCGCCGCGTCGTCGACGTAGGCCACCGCGCGCGGGAAGCGGCGGCGCAGCGCCGCCAGGTTCTTCAGGCCGTCGCCGCTGGTCTGCCCGTAGATCGCGCCGAGCAGGGCGATCTTGGCGTGGTCGCGGTCACCGGAGAAGGCGCGGTCGGAGAGCCGGGTGTACAGGTCGTCGGGGTGCCCCGCGACCTCCATCAGGCCCGGGTCGCGGGAGATCGCGGCGAGGACGCGCGGCTCCATCTGGTCGGCGTCGGCCACCACGAGCCGCCAGCCCTCGTCGGCGACCACCGCCCGCCGGATCACCTTCGGGATCTGCAGGGCCCCGCCGCCGTTCGTCGTCCAGCGGCCGCTGACCGTGCCGCCCGGCAGGTACTCGGGCCGGAAGCGGCCGTCCCGCACCCAGTCGGCCAGCCACGACCAGCCGTGCGCCGTCCAGATCCGGTAGAGCTTCTTGTACGCGAGGAGCGGCTCCACGGCCGGGTGGTCGAGCTCGGCGAGCTCCCAGCGGCGCGTCGATCTCACCCGGATCCCGGCCTGCGCGAAGGCCTTCACCACGTCCGCAGGCAGATCCGGCCGGACCCGGCGGCCGAACGCCGCCGACACCTCGTCCGCGAGCTCCGCCAGGCGGCGCGGCTCGCCCCCGCCCGCGTACCGCTCGCCGAGCAGCTCGCTCAGCAGGTCCCGGTGCACGTCCGCCCGCCACGGCAGCCCGGCCCGGTGCATCTCGGCGGCCACCAGCATCCCCGCCGACTCGGCGGCCGTGAGCAGCCGCATCCTGCCCGGATGCTCCGCCCGGTCGTGGCGGCGCAGCTGCTCCGCGTAGACCGCGAGGAGCCCGTCGAAGGGCACGGAGACGGTGGGGCGCGGCTCGAAGAGGGAGTCCTGCGAGCCGGGCTCGGCGGCGCGCTGCGGCGGATCCGGCGGTACGGGGGCGGCGCGCAGGCGCGCCCAGGCGGCGGCGGCCGACCGGGGCTCGCCGAGCCGCCCCTCGTGGCCGAGGAGGAGCTGCTCGGCGTCCTCGATGTCGTAGCAGCGCTCGACGCGGACGCCGGCGGCGAGGAGCCGCGGATAGACCTCGGCCGTCGACCGCCACACCCAGCGGGCCACGTCGGGGCGCGCCCGCACGGCCGCGGCGAGGTCCGGCTCGCGCCGCACGGGCCCGGCGGGCAGCCCGTCCGCCCCGAGGGGCACGAGCAGCGCTCCGTCCCCCTCGGTCTCGGCGTCCAGCGCCCACCTCTCGCTCATGGGTGCGAGTCTGGCACCCGCCACTGACAGGCCCGGGAAGCCGGGCCGGGGGAGGTCGGGGGAAGCCCGGGGGAGGTGCTACGCGGCCGCGTGGAAGAGGGCCGCCGCCTCGCCGCGGGAGTCGACGCCCAGCTTGTTGAGGATGTTCGCGACGTGGAACTTCACCGTCGACTCGCTGATGTGCAGCTCTTCCGCGATCCGCCGGTTCCGGTGCCCGAGCGCCAGGTGCCGCAGCACCTCCACCTCCCGCTCCCCGAGCCCCGTCAGGGGGTGGGCGGCCTCGACGGGCGCCTCCGGGGTCGCGAGGGGGATGACGGCGGTGATCGTCGTGCCCCAGCCCGGCACCGCGTCCATGTCGAGCCGCCCGCCGAGGACGTCGAGCCGGTCCCGGATCGTCCCCGCCCCCAGGTCGCAGGGGGCGAGCGCGCCCGCGCCGTCGTCGCGCACGGAGGCCCGGAGTTCGTGCTCGGTGAGCTGCCAGCCGACGTGCACCCGGTGCACGGACTCCTGCTCCAGGACGATCAGGAGCAGCGACCGGACGATGGCCCGCGCGCTGTGGGCGACGTCCGCCGCGAGCGAGCGCGTGGAGTCGGGCGCGCCGAGTTCGAGACGGACCCTGCTGTGCCGGAGCATCGGCCGGAGCTCGCCGGCGAGCCGCTCGAAGGCGTCCTCGGCGGGCTCCTCCGCGAGCGCCCGGTCCCGCCGCTGCTCGGCCCGCATCTCGATGAGCGCGGAGGCGGCCAGGTCGGTGGCGGTGGTCCGGGCGGTCCTGTCGTCGAGGGCCCGGCTGCGCAGCACCCCGAGGACCCCGGAGAGCGCCGCCGCGTGGGAGGCGGTGAGTTCGGCGATGACCCGGGCCCGGGTGTCGGCGGCGGCCCGTGAGCGGGCGAGGGCGCCCGGCATGGCCTCCGTGGCGAACCGGTCGAAGTGCGCGGCGACCAGGTCCCACAGCGCCTGCGCGGCGGTGAGGGCGGCCGTGTCGGCGGGGGCGGCGCCGTCCTCCCGTACGAGCACGAGGACCGCCCCGCGCCGGGTCGCGTGGCTGGTGACGGCGACGACCTCGCGCTCCCGGCCGCCGATCACGGCACGGCCCTGCCAGGGCGCGCCGGGGACGCCGGCCGCGAGCAGCGGGGCGAGTTCGGCGGCGGTCATCAGCTCCGTACCGCCGAGGGCCTTGAAGGGCGAGTGGGCGCAGTGGGTGGAGAGTTCGGCCGCGTCGACGTGCGGGACGAGCGGGGCGAGGGCGGCCGAGACCCGGGGGAGGATCTCCCCGAGCGGCTGCCGGATGATCTCGTACGCGGTGGTCAGCGTGAGCGCGTCCATACGGTGCAGCCTAATCGGGGGCAGTCAGGTGACGGCCCGTCTTTCGGACAGGTGGGACTGGCCGTTGGGAGGGCGGGGGAGAGGGGTCCGTCGGCGCAGAGTTGGGTCATCGAAGAGAGATCGAAGACGCAACGGGCAGCGACGGAGGCTGACATGGAAGCGATCGTGTACGAGGAGTTCGGCGGCCCCGAGGTGCTGCGCCACGAGGCCGGCGTCGCCAAGCCGGAGCCGGGACCGGGTGAGGTGCGGGTCAAGGTCGCGGCGGTCGGGCTCAACCCGGTGGACTGGAAGCGGCGTTACGGCTGGGTCGAGCAGTTCTACCCGACGACCTTCCCCGCCGTCCCGGGCCTGGAGTTCGCCGGCACCGTCGACGCGCTCGGCGAGGGCGTCACCGACCTTGCCGTCGGCGACGAGGTCCTGGGCTGGACGAAGACCGGCGCCTACGCGGAGTACGCCATCGCCGGCACGGTCGCCCCCAAGCCCGCCGGGCTCTCCTGGGAGGCCGCCGCGAGCCTTCCGGTGGCCGGCGAGACCGCGCAGCGCGTCCTGGACCTGCTCCGGGTGCGGGAGGGCGAGACGCTGTTCCTGCACGGCGCGGCCGGCGTCGTCGGCTCGGTGGCCGTCCAGCTGGCCGTCGCGGCCGGGATCACGGTGATCGGCAGCGCCTCGGAGTCCAACCACGGCTACCTGCGCGAACTCGGCGCGATCCCCGTCGCGTACGGGGACGGCCTCGCCGACCGGGTGCGCGCCGCCGCCCCGCAGGGCGTCGACGCGGTCTTCGACGCGGCCGGGCACGGCGTGCTGCCGGTCGCCATCGAGCTGCTCGGCGGCGGCGAGGCGGCGAAGGAGCGGATCGTGACGATCGCGGCGACGGACGCGGAGGAGCACGGCATCGTCTTCTCGGGCGTGACGGGCGACCCGGAGGCCGTACGGGCCGGGCTCACGGCCCAGGCGCGCCTGGCGGCGGAGGGCGTGCTGACGGTCCGGCTGGCGGAGTCCCTGCCGCTGAAGGAGGCGGCCAGGGCGCAGGAGTCGAGCGAGTCGGGGCATGTGCGGGGCAAGATCGTCCTGATCCCGTAAGGCGGGTCCGGACGAGAAAGGCGATGCTGCCGATGTACGCGATGTCCCTGGGAGACGACGGCGCGGAGCTGCGCCCGCTGGAACCGTGGCAGGCCGGGGAGTTCCTCGCGCACATGGACCGGGGGCGGGAGTTCATCGGCGCGCGCAACGGGCTCCCCGACGTGGTGACGGACCTGGAGTCGAGCCGGGCGTACCTCAGGCTGTACGCGGAGAAGGTCGCGACCGACACGGGCCGGATCCACGGCATCTGGTCGGACGGCACGCTCGTCGGCGCGGTGATCCTCCGGAGGCTCGACGTCCCGGGCGGCTACGCCGAGGCGGGCTGCTGGCTGGAGCCGGCGGCCGTCGGCAAGGGCCTGGTGACCCGGGCGGCGCGGGCCCTCATCGACTGGGCGATCTCGGTACGGGGCATCCACCGGGTGGAGTGGGTGGTCTCCTCCGACAACGAACCGAGCATCGCGGTGGCGCGGCGGCTGGGGATGACGCGCGACGGGGTCCTCCGGGCGAGCTACGCGTACCGGGGCACGCGACACGACGAGGAGATCTGGTCGGTCCTGGCCCCGGACTGGCGGGGCGCCCCTGCGGGCTAGCGACTCCGGGCCCGCGCCGCGCCGGGACGGCGCCCGCCCCGTTGTGCGCCCGCGCCCACACGGGCGGTGCCCCCGCCCGTTGCGGGCAATCGTTCCGCTGGGGCGGAACGGGTGGGCACAACGGACCCGCGCCCGCCGGCGCCAGAGGCTCTCGCGCCTGGACCCGCACCGCGAGCGACGGCGCGCACGTGGTGCGGGCCAGGGCGCGGAACGCGGAGGCGCCGCCAGGGGCGCCGTCCCGTGTGCCCACCCTCCCCCGAGCTCTCGGCTTCGCTCGAGCAGGGGGACCCCCATCGCCCTGCGGGACGATTGCCCACACGGGGCCGGGGCACCGCCCCGCCGGGCGCCGCGCCACACGGGGGTGGGCGCGGGCCCGTGCGGCGAGGGCCTGGGGCGCGGAGGCAGGTGGGCACCGCCTCGCCAGGCGCGGGTCGCGCGGACGGGGCGGTGACCCGGCTCCGACCCCGGTCACCGCTCCGTCGTCCCACCATGGACGCTCAGCGCGTGAGCCGCCACGCGGGGACGCCCGACGCAGCGACCGCGACCACGCCGCACACGCCCGCCGCCGCGCCGATCACCGGCCAGGGGAGAACCAGGGCCACCGGCGCCGAGAGGGCCGCCAGGCCCGCTCCCAGGGTGCCCAGGACGACTCCCGTCACCATCAGCCCGAGCACCGTCCCGATCGCGACGGCGAGCGCCGCCTCGCCCGTCACGACCCGCAGGATCTGGCCGCGGGTGGCCCCGGCGAGCCGTAGCGAGGCCAGTTCTCCGCCCCGTACCGACGTCGCCATGAGCAGGGTGTTGGCGAGCCCGATCACCGTGTAGACGAGGGCGATGCCGAGGACCAGGATCATCCCGAGGCGGTTCGGAGAGGCACCGGTCACCACGTGCCCGACCGTCCCGCCGCTCGCCTCCAGGGCCCGGACCGTCGCCGCCCCGCCGCCGCGCGCGTCGATCCGGTCGAGGGCGGCGCCGGGCGCGTTCGCCCGGGTGACGTACGGCCCGTTGTCGCCGGTTCCGAGCGCGAGGACGGCCGCGATCCGGAGCCGTACCGGACCGCTCCCGTCCGCCCGCCACACGTCCACCGTCTCCCCGACCCGCTGCCGCTCGAACTCCTCGTTGACGACGATCGACCGGTCGTCCAGGTCCCGCAGGTCCCCGGCGACGACCGGCAGCCGGGCGAGTTCCGCGAAGGCGGCCGGGTCGGCGACCGCCCGCGCCCCGTACTTCACGACGGCCTCGTCCCCGTCCCGTACGAAGACGGAGGTCGCCCCGGTGGGGGACACCACGGCCCCCTCCGGCGCCGCCACCGCAGCCAGGTCCTCCCCCCTCGCCACGTACCGGGCCGCCGTCTGCTCCCGCGCCTCGACCTCCTTCGCGCGCGTGACGCTCGCCGCCGAGCCGAACAGCGTCCCGGCGAGCGCCACGGTCACGAGGACGGGCGCGGCGACGGCGGCGGTGCGGCGGACGGCGGCCGCGCTGTTCTCCCGTACGAGCGTGCCCACCGCCCCGCGCGCCCGCAGCAGCCGGGCCGTCGGCCGGACGAGGAGCGGGGACAGCAGGGCGACGCCGCTGATCAGGAGCATCGGGAGCGTCGTGTACGTCTTCCGCTTGAGCAGCGCGGACGGGTCCGTGGCGCAGGTCCAGGCGAGGAGCCCGAGACCGGCCAGGAGCAGGCCCGTGCCGAGGACGGCCCGGCCGAGGGGCAGGGCGTCGGCGTCGACGTCCGCCTCGCGCAGCGCGGCCGCCGGACCGACCTTCCCGGCCCGCCGGGACGCGGCGACGGCCCCGGCGAGGGCGACGGTCACGCCGGTCCAGAAGGCCGTGTGGAACGGCCAGGCGGCGTCGCCGATCGTGAACCACGCGGGCGCGAGGCCGCCGTCGACGAGGGTCCGGGCGAGGAGGGGCGCGCCGAGGGCGCCGAGCGCGCACCCGGCGGCGGAGGCGAGCACGCCGAGCACCGCCGCCTCGGCGAGGAGGAGCCGCCGGATCTGGCCGGGGGTGGCGCCGGCGGTCCTCAGGAGCCCGAACTCGCGGCGGCGCAGTGCGACGGCGAAGGCGAAGGTGGAGGCGACGACGAAGACGGAGACGAAGGCGGTGACGCCGCCGGAGGTGCCGAGGAGGGCGTTGAGGGTGACGAGGGCGCGGGCGTCCCGCTCGGGGTCGGGGTCGGCCTCGGCCCGTTCGTTCCCGGTGAGGACCCGGGCGCGGTCGCCGACGAGCGCCCGGACGTCGGCGGCGGGCGCGTCGACGCCGACGGCGTCGGGGCCGCCGGAGGTGGTGACGGTCCAGCGGGCGCGGAGTGCGCGGAGCACATCGCCGTCCACAGGCTGTGGACGGTCGAGCCGCTGCTCCACGGGTACGGTGCCGGGTCCGCGCCGCACGTCCATCGTCAGCCGGTCCGGGCCCTGGACGACGACGGGCGAGGAGGCGAACCGCTGGGGAGAACGCTCGGGCGCGTGAAAGGTGGCGGAGAGCCCGAGCCCCATGGTGACGAGCACCCCCGCACCGAGCGCGAGCGCGACGAACCCTCCGAGGAACGAGGCCCACCGGTCACGAAGCCCGGACAGCACGACGCTCAGCACGCCGCACCTCCTGCGGAGGCGTCGACGGAGCCACCACCGACCGAACGGCCACCGGCCGCGCCGCCACCGCCAGGTCCCCGGCCACCGGCCGGGCCGCCCGCGTGAGCGCCCGCCGCGTCACCCCGGCCCCGCCCCGGGCCGCCCGTCGCACCGACGCCGCCCAGCCCCGGCCCGAGCCCCCGCCCCGCCGCGCCTGCTCCCGTCTCCAGCCCCGTCATCCGCGCCGTCACCGTCTCCACCGTCGGCCCCGTCAGCTCGCCCGCGACCCTTCCGTCGGTCAGGAAGACCACGCGGTCCGCGCGGGACGCCGCCACCGGGTCGTGGGTGACCATGACGATCGTCTGGGACTCCTGGTCGACGAGGTCACGCAGCATGTCGAGGACCTCTCGGCTCGTCGTCGAGTCGAGCGCGCCGGTCGGTTCGTCGCCGAAGAGGACGGCGGGACGCGTGATCAACGCCCGGGCGATCGCGACCCGTTGCCGCTGGCCGCCGGAGAGTTCGCCGGGCCGGTGGCGTTCCCGGCCGGCGAGCCCCACGCGCGCGAGTGCCTCCCGGATCGCGGGACGGGACACGCGGCGGCCCGCGAGCCGGAGCGGCAGGGCCACGTTCTGCGCGGCGGTCAGGGAGGGCAGCAGGTTGAAGGACTGGAAGACGAAGCCGATCCGGTCCCGCCGCAGCAGCGTGAGGCGCCGCTCGCTCAGGCCCTCCAGGGAGACGCCGCCGACCTCCACGGTCCCGGCGGTGGGCCGGTCGAGCCCGGCGGCGCACTGGAGGAGGGTGGACTTGCCGGAGCCGGACGGCCCCATGACGGCGGTGAAGGTCCCGGCGTGGAAGTCGAGGTCGACGCCGTCGAGGGCGTGGACGTCACGGTGGTGCCGGGTGAGCCGGCGGAGCCGTACAGCGGCGTTCGAGGTCATGGCTCGAGCGAACCGTCTCGGCCCGCTCCGATCACGACCACCAGAGGGCGTCCGGGGGGTGGTGCTGCCCCTACCCCTCCCGTACCGACTTCACGAACACCTCGAGGGCGTCGAGCGGTTCGCGCCCGCCGAGCAGCGCGCGCAGGTCGTTGCGCTCCACGCCCGTACCGTCCATGAATCCGTGGGCGATCGCCGAGTACGTGCTCGCCAGCATCGGCACCTGGAAGGGCGCGGCCCCGGAGGCGGCGAGCGCGGTACGGGCCTCCGCGAGCGTGCCGGGGACGTACGCGGCACCGAGCGCCGCCGCCAGGTCGGCGCCGCCGAGGGGGCGCTCGCCGACGAGCTCGTACACCCGGTTGCGGTGCGCGGCCGGGTCCGTGGCGACGGTGACGGCGATGTCGGCGAGGTCCGCGCGGGCGACGGCGGCGAGGCGGCCCTCGCCGAGCGGGCCCGTGATGCGGTTCTGCGCGTCGGGGGTCGCGATCCACGTCAGGAGCTCGGCGTAGAGGCCGTTGCGGAGGATCGTCCAGTCGAGGGCCGTGGACCCCGTCAGCCGCCGCTCGGTCCAGCGGTGCGCGAGCGCGTACGCGAGGTGGTCGCCGTCGCCGGAGAGGCTCGTGTAGACGACGTGCCGGACGCCGGCGGCCTCGGCGGCGGAGATCGCGGCCCCGTGCCGGGCGACGACGACGTCGTCCTCCCCGTACCCGGCGGATACCAGGAGCAGGGTGTCCACGCCGGCGAAGGCCTCCGGCAGGGTCTCCGGCGCGTCGAAGTCGAGGCGGCGGGTGCCGGGAAGCCCGGCGCGGGTGCCGAGGACGACGCCGTCGCGGCCGGCGAGCCGTTCGGCGACGAGAGAGCCGAGGGCGCCGGAGACGCCGGTGGCGAGCAGCATGGAATTCCTCCAGGGAGCGTGACGGCTGAGACCATCGTGGGCGGACGTGGAAGATCGCGGAAGGAGGCACATTCATGTCGGAAGGGCACACGGAGGTAACCACCGAGCCCCTGGTGAGCTGCGCCGAGGACTGCGGGGTGCGGGACGTCCAGGACCGGCTCGGCGACAAGTGGACGGTGCACGTCGTCGTCGAACTGGCTGCGGGGCCACGGCGGTTCAGGGAGCTCCAGCGGCTCGTCGCGGGTGTCTCGCAGCGGATGCTGACGCTCACCCTGCGCCGCCTGGAGCGCGACGGGCTGGTCTCGCGGACGGTGTACCCGACGACGCCGCCGCAGGTGGAGTACGCGCTGACGGAGACCGGCCACAGCATGACCCACCTCATCAAGCAGCTGATCGACTGGTCGCTCGACCACCGCGCGGTGATCGCCCGGTCGCGCGAGGAATGGGACGCGAGGACGACGGAATGACCGTGATCGACAAGGCCTTCGAGGCGCTGTACGCGAGCGACGACGGCTCCCTCGACACGGCGGCGTCCCTGCTCGCCGCCGCCCCGGGCGCGGACGCGGAACTGTCCCGGCGGGGCGAGGAGTTCGTGCGGACGCTGTGGGTACGGGGCTGGCAGCCGGCGGACCTGGCGCGCATGGCCCGCCGCGAGCTGTCGGACGAGCACGTACGGCTCCTGGCGGGGCTGATCAGTTCCGAGACGGCCGGCTATGAACGGCTCCCGCACCGCTGGCAGGCGCAGCTCGACGCACTGGACGCGGGGGAGGGGCGCCCGACGGACCGCTTCTCGCGGGCGACGGCCGTCCTGGAGCTGTACCGGCTGCTGGTCCGCCTGCCGCGCCTGGACGCGGTCGGCCCGGTACCGGGGGAGGCCCTGCCGCCCGCCGCCGTCGGCGAGCCCCGGATGCTCACCCGGATCAGGGCGCTGCTCGCCAAGGCGGAGGCCACCGGATACCCGGAGGAGGCGGAGGCGCTCACCGCGAAGGCCCAGGAGCTGATGGCCCGGCACAGCCTGGACGAGGCCACGCTCGCGGCGGGCGCGCCGTCCCCGGAGACACCGGGCGCGATCCGGGTCGGGGTCGAGCCGCCGTACGAGCAGGCGAAGGCGATCCTGCTCGACGCGGTCGCGACGGCGAACCACTGCCGGGCGGTGTGGAACGAGACGTACGGCTTCTCGACCGTCGTCGGCTTCGAGGCGGACCTGGACCCGGTGGAGCTGCTCTACACCTCGCTCCTCGTGCAGGGGACGGCGGCGATGACGCGGGCGGAGGCGGAGCAGCGGGCGGGCGGCCGCAAGCGCACGAAGTCCTTCCGGCAGTCCTTCTTCCTCGCGTACGCGAACCGGCTCGGCGCCCGGCTCTCGGCGACGTCCCGCCGGGTCGCCGCCGAGGCCCCGACGCTCCTCCCGGCCCTCGCGTCCCGGGAGGTCGCGGTCACGGCCCGCACAGACGAACTCTTCCCGGAGACGCGCACGACGCGGGTCCGCGCGGCGTGGGACGAGGCGGGCTGGACGCACGGCGCCACGGCCGCCGACGCAGCCGGCCTCCACCCGAACAGGCCCCACTTGCCGTAGCGCCTGCCGAGGGGCGCGGGTCTGGTTCGGGTGGTTTCGTGGATACGCTCTCGGTATGAGCTGGTTTCGGGCGCTGAAGGAGACCGCCCGTTCCGGGCTCACCGTCGAGCGGCGGCGGCTCGAGCCCGCCGTCGCGGCCCGAGGGGCGCTCGGCCTCGCCCTGGTCGTCGGCGTCTCGCTCGCCCTCTTCGGCCCCGCCGTCGCCGCGTCGTCCGCCTTCGGCGCCTTCCAGGCCGCCGTCGCCACCTTCCAGCGTTCCTGGCGCCCCCGCCCCACCCTGGCCCTGGCCTCCGGCGGCAGCCTCGCCGTCTCGACGTTCCTCGGCTATGTCACGGGCGCGCACGAGGCGCTCTTCCTCGCCCTCCTGCTCAGCTGGACGTTCCTGTCGGGCCTGGCGTGGGCCGCGGGCCCGACCGCCGGGATCATCGCCTCTTCCAACGTGGCGATCATGCTGGTGACGGTCACCCTCCCGACCTCCGTCGCGACCGCCGCCGGCCACGCCGTCATGATCTTCGCGGGCGGTGTGGTCCAGGCCGCCCTGGTCGTCCTCCTCCCGGTCCGCCGCTGGGGCGCCCAGCGCGACGCCCTCGCGGACGCGCTCGCCGCGGAGGCGGACTACGCCCGCCGGCTGCGCCACGACCCGGTCGCCCCGTTCGACCCCGTACCGCTCATGACGGCGAGGAGCGCCGCCGCTGTGACACCGCGCCAGGCCCGTACCCGCCCGGCGGAGCTGCACGGCGCGCGGGGGCTCGCGGAGCGGATCCGGCCGGTCCTGGCCTCGCTCGCGGACCCGGCGGTCGGCGTGCCGACGGAGGGGGCGCAGCGGGACCGGGTGCGGGAGCTGCTCGGCGCGGCGGCCGACGTCCTGGACGCCGCCGCGCACGCGATCCGGCACGGCGAACCGGTCACCCTGCCGCCGGCTGCCCTCACCGGCCTCCGCACCCCGGACACCGGCGCGATCCTCAAGGGCCCGCCCCGCCGCGCGGCCTCCCGTCTGGTGGCGCTGCTCGGCGATGTCGTCGAGACGGCGGAGCCCCGTACGGAGACGTCCACGGAAGCGGCAGGGGCCCGCAGCCGCCCGACCCTCCTCCGTCTCGCGCCTCTCGTCCTCGCCGCGATGCGCGCCGAACTGCGCCCCGACTCCCCGATCCTGCGGCACGCGGTCCGCGTCTCGGTGGTCACGGCGGCCGGCTATCTGCTGGGGACGTGGCTGCCGTTCGGGCACGGCTACTGGGCGCCGATGGCCTCGGTGATGGTGATGCGCCCGGACTTCTCGCAGACGTACGCGCGCTCGGTGGCGCGCTTCGGCGGAACCCTGGTCGGGGTGGCGCTGGCGACGGCGGTGGTCCAGTCGGCGCACCCGGGCACGTACCTGTCGGCCGTGCTCGCGGTGGTGTGCGCCTTCTGCATGTACCTGCTGATGCGGACGGGGTACGCGGCCGCGCAGACCTTCGTCTCCGCGTACGTCGTCTTCCTGCTCGGCATGGGCGGCGCGGGCCTGACCCAGACCGTACGGGACCGCGTCCTGCTGACCCTGCTCGGCGGGCTCCTCGCGATGCTGTCGTACGCCGTCTACCCGGCCTGGGAGACGCCCCGGCTGCGCGGCCGGCTCGCGGACTGGCTGGCGGCGGTCGGCGCGTACGCGGCCGTCGTCACCGCGCGGTACGCCCATCCGGCCGGCCCGGCCAGCCCCGACGTACGGGAGGCGCTCCTGAAGACCCGCGAGGCCCGGGTCGCCTGGCAGGAGGCGGTGGAGCGGGCGACCCACGAACCGGTGCGGCACCGGGGGCTCTCGCACGCGGCGGTGGAACAGGCCGAGCACGCGCTCGCCGAGTTCGGCCGGGTGGCGATGCTCATGGAGGCCCACCTGCCGGAGCACGGCGCCCCGCCGCTGCCCGCGGCGGCGACCCTCGCCGAGTCCCTGCGCCGCTCGACGGAACGGGGCGCGAAGGAGGTACGGGAACGCAGGGAGCCGCACTGGGACGACCTGCGCGAGACGGTCACCGCCTGGTCGGCCGAACCGCCGGACCACTTCCTGCTCCACAAGGGCGCGGCCCTGCTCCTGGAGTCCCTGGAGGAGCTCACGACGGCCCTGACGGGGTCGAGGAGATCCGGATAGATCCTGGCGGCATGTCATCCGGAGGGGGAGGGAGCGGAGTTGAAAGGGAGGGGGGCGCGAACGGTCGCGGCCCCGGAAGATCCCGGACGATCCCAGGAGTACGTGGATGAGGAAGTACCTGTTGGCGGCTGCAGGTGTCGTCGCCGCCGCCGTGATCGCGGCCCCGTCGGCGGTGGGCGCGTCCGCCGAGACCCCGGCGAAGCCGATCACCGCGCCGATCACCAAGCCGATCACCGCGCCGGCCGCCGAGTCGGCCACCGCGCGCGCCGCCGTCCCCGCCGCCGCGCCCCGGATCAGTACCGTCCGCTCCGGTGAGCGCGTGGACGCCGGAGGGGGCTACACGGTGTGGCTGACGGAGGACGGCAAGCACTGGGCGGGCCCGGACGGCTTCGAGAACTTCCGCAGCGTGGTCGACGGCAACATCGACCGCTCGCAGCCCGGCGTCAGCCACCAGAGCGAAGGCGACGAGGCGGGCGTGTTCCACTCGGGCCTCTACTACGGGACGCGGAAGGCGGGCCGCGTCGAACTGACCGACGCCGAGGGCCACAAGACCGTCACCACGCTGGTCGCCCTGCCGGGGCACCCCGACTGGGGCGTCTGGTACGCCCGCACGGGACCGTCCCAGGGCAAGGGCAGCCCGGCCGTCGCGCTGTACGACCGCACGGGCAGGCTCCTGGCCGACCTGCCGGCCCGGGAGCACTGACCGGCGGTACGCAGACGTGGTGGGGCCCGGCACGGGGCGGGCCCCACCACCCCCCTTTTTTCCCACGAGCCACCCACCGACCGATCGCGAGGTCCGACACCGTGCCGTACGAGTCCGTCACCGAGGACGACGGCTTCGCCGAGTTCGCCGTCGCCGCCTGGCCCCGCCTCGTACGCACGGCCCAGCTCCTGACCGGGGACTTCCACGAGGCCGAGGACCTGGTGCAGACGACGCTGGCCAAGGTCTACGGGCGCTGGCGGCGGGTTCCCCGCGCCGAGATCGACCTCTACGTGCGCCGCGCGCTGATCAACAACAACCTGAGCAGGATCCGCCGCAAGCGGGTCGCCCACCTCCTGACGCCGGTGCTGCCGGAGCCGCTCCGCCACACCTCCGCCGACCATGCGGAGGCGGTCGAGGAGCGCACCGCCCTCCTGGCCGCACTGGCGGACCTCCCCGCCCGCCAGCGTGCCGTGATGGTGCTCCGCTACTGGGAGGACCTGACCGAGCCGCAGATCGCGAGCGTGCTCGGCTGCTCGCTCGGCACGGTCAAGTCCCATGCCCGGCGCGGTCTCGCGGCCCTGCGCGCCCACCCCGGACTCGCGGCCCCCACCACATCGGCTCTCTCCTCCCTCCCCCTCACCTCCTCTGGAGCCCGACGATGAACCCAGCACCCCTTCCGGACCCCGGCCCGCCTCCGCCCGCCCCCGATGAGAGCGAGGTCCGGGCCGAGTTCGTGCGGGCGGCCCTCGACGTCGCCCCGGGTCCGGTGCCGCTGGCCGCCGTCCGGCGCGCGGGCCGGAGGTGGCGGCGGCGCCGTACGGCGGGCCTGTCCGTCCTCTCGGTGCTCGGGGTCGGGACGGCCGTGGCGGCGGCCGTCGCCCTGGTTCCCGTACGGCCGTCCCCGCCGGACCCCGCGCCCGTCGCCGCCCCGCCGACCGTCGTCCGCCCGACGCAGACCCCGCCTCCGGTCCGGGTCGTGGCCGCGGGGGAGCGCGTGGACGTCGGCCGGGGGATCACGGTGTGGCTGACGAAGGACGGCAAGCACTGGTCGGGTCCGGAGGGCGAGAACTTCCGGAGCGTGGCCGACGGCAACATCGACCGTGCGGAGCCCGGCGTCACCCACCAGTCCGAGGGCGGCCCGAAGGGGGCGCTCCACTCGGGCCTCTACTACGGGACCCGGGCGCCCGGCCGGGTCGAACTCACCGCCACCGGGGGGCGCCCGGTGCGCGCCACCCTCCTCGAACTGCCGGGCCACCCGGGCTGGGGCGTCTGGTACGCGTACCTCGGCCCGGGCGGCGGCCGCGCCACCGTCACGCTCTACGACCGCGCGGGCACGCGCCTGGCCGACCTGCCGGGGTGACCGGCCGGGTGACGTACGTCTCCAGGCATCTATTGGCAATGGGATTCATTTTCGTTTACTCTCCACAGCATGGCACGCAATGAGCTCCGCCCCGTCGTCAAGCTCCGGTCCACCGCCGGTACCGGATTCACCTACGTCACCCGCAAGAACCGCCGCAACGATCCCGACCGTCTCGGCCTGCGCAAGTTCGACCCGGTCGCCGGCCGGCACGTCGACTTCCGCGAGGAGCGCTGAACCGGGCGGCGTACCCGCCGGTAGAACTCTCCGTCGCGTAGCCGCTACGCCACCCCCTGTGCACGTGCATCTGCTCATGCATCCGCATATGAACACAGCTATGATCCGAGGAAGTTGACACCTGCACCAAGCAACTCGGGGAGCTACCAGTGCATCATGCGCATCACGCGTACAACGGCATGGCGGCCACGGAGCTGCGAGGAGTCGTGTGGCAGAAGAGCCGGCACAGCAACTCCCAGGGGTCCTGCGTGGAGTTCGCCAAGCTCCCCGGTGGCGACGTCGCCGTGCGCAACTCGCGCCACCCCGACGGGCCCGCGCTCGTCTACACGCCCGCGGAGATCGAGGCACTCCTGCTGGGCGTGAAGGACGGGGAGTTCGACCACCTGGTCTGAGACGCGAGAAGGGCCCCGACGGTTTCCGTCGGGGCCCTTCCCATGTCCGTGGCGCTACTCCGGGCCGATCCGGAACAGCGCCCACACCACCTTGCCCTGGAGCGTGCCCGCGAGCGGGTGCCAGCCCCAGCTGTCGCTGAACGAGTCCACCAGGAACAGACCGCGCCCCGACTCGGCGGCGAAGTCCTCCTCGCCGCCGCGCGCCTCCGGGCTCTCCCTGCTGGGGTCGCGCACGGCGCACACCAGGCGCGAGGCCCAGCGCATCAGGTGCAGCCGGACCGGCGGGTTCTGGCCCTCCTCCTGGGTCGCATCGGCGGGCACCGCGTGACGCAGTGCGTTGGTGACGAGTTCGGAGACGACCAGGGCCACGTCGTCGAAGCGCTCCGTCAGGTCCCAGCGGTCGAGCGTGGTGCTGGTGAACTTGCGGGCCCCGCGCACGGCTTCGTACCGGGCGGGCAGGGCGCAGGAGGCGGAGGTGGAGACGGCGCCGGGATCGATCGGCGGCAGGCCCTGCCGTAACGGCTCGAGCACGGTCGATCCATTGGTCCCCATGCGAGGCACTCCCGGGAATCGCGACTGTGGTGCGACAACACGACAACACGAACGAGTACGCGGCTGCGCGAGCTCCATGGTTCCGAATGCGTCCACTGGATGCAAGGGCAGATGCACGTGCACGCGCCGGACCTGTCCGCCCGCGTGCCGAATCTGTGCATAAGTCGTCCACACGATGAGGCGAACTTCCCTCGATCCGCACGCACTGTGCCCGCATTGTGCGCCCGGATGCCCGGAACTCGCCGCCTTTCCGTAATCGAATGTGTACGCGCTGAAGCGTTTGATGGCAGAATCCGGGGCTCGACGGGGGCTCGACACCGTAAAGGGGAGGCGAAGAGCCGTGACCGCAGGCGAATCGAGCGGAGCGAGCGGGAGCGTGGTGCGGCGCATCCTGCTGGGCTCCCAGCTGAGGCGACTGCGCGAGTCGCGCGGGATCACCCGTGAGGCGGCGGGCTATTCCATCCGCGCGTCCGAATCCAAGATCAGCCGTATGGAGTTGGGACGGGTGAGCTTCAAGGCCAGGGACGTCGAGGATCTGCTCACCCTCTACGGGGTCGGGGACGAGGCCGAGCGCGGCGCGCTCCTCGGACTCGCCCGGGAGGCCAACGTCGCCGGCTGGTGGCACAGCTTCGGCGACGTCCTGCCCGGCTGGTTCCAGACGTACATCGGTCTGGAAGGCGCCGCCTCCCTCATCCGCGTCTACGAAGTGCAGTTCGTCCACGGCCTGTTGCAGACCGAGGCGTACGCCCAGGCCGTCGTCACCCGCGGCATGCCCGACGCCTCGCGCGCCGAGATCGACCGCCGCGTCGCCCTGCGCCTGGAACGCCAGAAGGTCCTCGTCTCCGAGCGCGCCCCGCAGTTCCACGCCGTCCTCGACGAGGCCGCGCTGCGCCGCCCCTACGGCGACCGGTCCGTCATGCAGGGGCAGTTGAGGCATCTCATCGAGATCTCCGAACACCCGGGCGTCACGCTCCAGGTCATGCCCTTCAGCTTCGGCGGTCATGCCGGCGAGAGCGGCGCCTTCACGATGCTGAGCTTCCCCGAGTCCGACCTCTCCGACATCGTCTACCTCGAACAGCTCACCAGCGCCCTCTACCTCGACAAGCGCGAGGAAGTCGCCCAGTACCAGCGGGTGATGGAGAAGCTCCAGAAGGACGGACCGGATCCGGCCGAAAGCCGGGACCTTCTCCGGGGTCTCCTTCAACTCTCCTGATACGTCAGTACGATGACGCCACATCAGTCGCACTGCAGGTAGCGGGTAGAGGGGTCTCAACCATGTCGCACTTCACCGACCTGGCCCACCAGTACATCGACGGCGAGTGGAAGCCCGGAAGCGGTTCGTGGGACATCATCGACTTCAACCCGTACACCGGGGAGAAGCTGGCGTCGATCACCGTCGCCACCGCCGACGAGGTCGACCACGCCTACCGGGCCGCCGAGCGCGCCCAGGCGGCGTGGGCCGAGACCAACCCGTACACGCGCCGGCTGGTCTTCGAGCGCGCGCTGCGGATCGTCGAGGACCGCGAGGAGGAGATAGCCGAGACGATCGTCGCCGAGCTCGGCGGCACCCGTCTCAAGGCGGCCTTCGAGCTGCACCTCGCCAAGGAGTTCCTGCGCGAGGCGATCCAGCTGGCGCTGCGCCCCGAGGGCCGCATCCTGCCCTCGCCGGTCGACGGCAAGGAGAACCGGGTCTACCGCGTCCCGGTCGGCGTCGTCGGCGTCATCTCCCCCTTCAACTTCCCCTTCCTCCTCTCCATCAAGTCGGTCGCGCCCGCGCTCGCGCTCGGCAACGCCGTCGTCCTCAAGCCGCACCAGAACACCCCGATCTGCGGCGGCACGCTGGTCGCCAAGGTGCTGGAGGAGGCCGGTCTGCCGGCCGGCCTGCTGAACGTCGTCGTCACCGACATCGCCGAGATCGGCGACGCGCTCCTCACCCACCCGGTCCCGAAGGTCATCTCCTTCACCGGCTCCGACAAGGTCGGCCGCCACGTCGCCACGGTCTGCGCGCAGAACTTCAAGCACGCCGTCCTCGAACTCGGCGGCAACAGCGCCCTGATCGTCCTCGACGACGCCGACGTGGACTACGCGGTCGACGCGGCGGTCTTCAGCCGCTTCGTGCACCAGGGCCAGGTCTGCATGGCCGCCAACCGCATCCTGGTGGACCGCACCCTGGAGGAGGAGTTCACCGAGAAGTTCGTGGCGAAGGTGAAGACCCTGCGCGTCGGCGACCCGGCCGACCCCGCCACCCACATCGGTCCCCTCATCAACTCCCAGCAGGCGGAGTCCGTCTCCTCGGTCGTCGAGCAGACGGTGGCGGCCGGCGCGACGGCCCTGCTGCACGGCACGGTCGACGGCAACCTCGTCTCCCCGTCCGTCCTCACCGGCATCGCCGCCGACGCCCCGGTCCTGAGCCAGGAGATCTTCGGCCCGGTCGCGCTGATCGTCCCCTTCGACGGCGAGGAGGAGGCCGTACGGATCGCCAACGACACCCCGTACGGGCTCAGCGGCGCCGTCCACACGGGCGACGTGGAGCGGGGTGTACGGGTCGCCAAGCGCATCCACACCGGCATGATCCACATCAACGACGGCACCGTGCACGACGAGCCGATCGTGCCCTTCGGCGGCGAGAAGCACTCGGGCGTCGGCCGGCTCAACGGCGAGGCGATGGTGGACTCCTTCACCACCCAGAAGTGGATCTCGATCCAGCACGGCCGCAGCCGCTTCCCCTTCTAGAGCCTTCCAGGGTCTTCCGGAGCTTTCCGGAGCCTTCTAGGACATCATCTGGCCTATATGACACCTACGTTGGTCGGTGTCGGGGAAACGACACCGACACCGACCGGCGTACGGACGACAGAAGGCGGACATCATGGTGGCCCTTGTTCCCGCGGAGCAGCCCGGCGACGAGCGCGGCGCGTTCCTGAACTTCCTGAAGGCACAGCGCGAGGCGGTCGTGCGGGCGTCCCTCGGCCTCACCGAGGAGCAGGCGGCGAGCCGCCCGAGCGCGAGCGAGCTGAGCCTCTCCGGCCTGATCAAGCACGTCGCCGAGGCCGAGCTCAACTGGCTGCGGATGGCGCAGCAGCAGCCGAACGAGCTGCGCCGGGACGAGTCGACCTGGCACGAGAGCTTCCAGCTCGTGGGCGACGAGACCCGCGCGGGCACGGTGGCCTTCATGGAGCGGGTGGCGAAGGAGACGGAGGAGTTCGTCCGGAGCGTGCCCAGCCTGGACGAGACCTTCCCGCTGCCCGAGGCGCCCTGGTTCCCCAAGGACGGGCGGGTCTCGATCCGCTGGATGCTGCTCCACCTGGTCCAGGAGACGGGCCGGCACGCCGGCCACGCGGACGTCATCCGCGAGTCCCTGGACGGCAAGGGTTCCTTCGACCTGATCGCGGAGGAGAACGGCGCCGCTTAGTCAATATTGACTAACATCGACGCATGTCAGCCATCCGTCTTCTCGTCCTGGGCGCGGTCAAGCAGCACGGCCGCGCCCACGGCTACCAGGTGCGCAACGACCTGGAGTACTGGGGCGCGCACGAGTGGTCCCACGCCAAGCCCGGCTCGATCTACCACGCGCTGAAGCAGATGGCGAAGCAGGGACTGCTGCACGCGCACGAGGTCGCGCCGAGCGCGGTCGGCGGGCCGCCGCGCGTCGAGTACGAGCTGACGGAGGCCGGTACGGAGGAGTACTTCGCGCTGCTGCGCGAGGCGCTGACCACGTACGACCAGAAGACGGACGTCCTGTCGGCGGCCATCGGCTTCATGGTGGACCTGCCCCGCGAGGAGGTCGCGGAGCTGCTGCGCCGGCGGGTGCGGGCGCTCGACGAGTGGCGGGCTTCGGTGACCGGGTACTACACGCCGGAGGGCGGCCCGGAGCAGCTCGGGCACATCGGCGAGATCATGCACATGTGGGTCCACTCGGCCGACGCCGGCAAGGAGTGGACGCTCGGCCTGATCGAGCGGATCGAGGG
Organism: Streptomyces sp. NPDC002463; assembly: GCF_042889835.1. NCBI lineage: Bacteria > Bacillati > Actinomycetota > Actinomycetes > Kitasatosporales > Streptomycetaceae > Streptomyces > Streptomyces sp. NPDC002463. The sequence goes on along the minus strand of NZ_JBIARL010000011.1, from coordinate 80,334 downwards.
CGGGGCGTACGTGTTCGCGGGTGAGGGAGAGGCCTTCGTGGGGGTGCTCGCGGAGGGCCAGGAGAACCCGTACGCGAGCTGATCAAGTTTGATCAATCGCTTCGGAGGGCATACCGTCCTCCGTCATCGGTGCGTCGTCATGAGCAACTGGTCAAATTTGACTACGAGGCTACGGGAGGAAACGGATGCCATCGGAGGCGGTCCTCGTGGAGGGTGCGCGCAAGCGGTACGGCGACAAGAACGCCCTGGACGGACTCGACCTCGCCATCGGGCGCGGCACCGTCCACGGCCTGCTCGGCCCCAACGGCGCGGGCAAGACCACGACCGTACGGATCCTGGCCACCCTGCTGCGCCACGACGAGGGCCTGGTGCGGGTCGCGGGCCACGACGTACGGACCGGGGCCCGGGAGGTGCGGCGGCGGATCGGGCTCCTCGGGCAGCACGCCGCCCTCGACGAGGAGCTGGGCGGCCGGCAGAACCTGGAGATGTTCGGCAGGCTCCACCACCTGGGCGCCCGGCGCGCCGGCACGCGGGCCGACGAGCTCCTGGAGCGTTTCGGTCTCGCGGACACCGGCCGCAAGCCCGTCCGGCACTACAGCGGCGGCATGCGGCGGCGCCTCGACCTGGCCGCCTCGCTGATCACCGAGCCCGAGGTCCTCTTCCTCGACGAGCCGACGACCGGACTCGACCCACGCGCGCGCGGGGAGGTCTGGGAGGCGGTGCGCTCCCTGGTCGGCGGAGGGGTGACCGTCCTGCTCACCACGCAGTACCTGGAGGAGGCCGACCGGCTGGCCGACCGGATCTCGGTCGTGGACCGGGGGAGGGTCGTCGCCGACGGCACGCCCGACGAGCTCAAGGCGCGCGTGGGCGCCGACCGCGTCGACGTGGTCGTCCGGGACGCGGCCCGGCTCGACGAGGCGGCGGGACTGCTGCCCGTGGCGCGGGCCGAGGTCACCGTGGACGTCGACCGGCGGCGCATCGGCGCCCCGGTCGCGGACCGGATGGCCGCGCTCGCCGAGACCGTACGGGCGCTCGGCGCGGCCGGCATCGAGGCGGAGGACATCGCCCTGCGGCGGCCGACGCTCGACGAGGTCTTCCTGCGGCTGACGGCGGACGAGAAGGAGGTGGCGGCATGAGCGCGGTGGAGACGACGGAGGCGGGCACGGTGCGGGCCGGGGCGGGGACGAGCCCGGCGTACGCGCTGAGCGACTGCCTGACGATGACCCGGCGGGAACTCGCCCACTGGGCGCGGCAGCCGGTGCAGGTCCTCGTCGGGCTCGTCTTCCCGGTGATGCTGCTGCTGATGTTCGGCCACCTGGTCGGCGGCGGGCGGACCGTCGACGGCGACTACGTCGACTACCTGGTGCCCGGGATGCTCACCCTGACGATGGTCTTCGGCCTCGAAGGCACGATGACGGCGGTGACGCGGGACCTGGAGAAGGGCGTGATCGACCGGTTCCGGTCCATGCCGATGGCCGACGGGGCGGTCCTGGTGGGGCGGGCGGCCGCCGACATGCTCCAGTCGGCGGCGGGACTGCTCGTGCTGGCCGGCGTGGGATACGCGATCGGCTGGCGGGCGACGGGCGGCCCCGCGGCGTTCCTCGGGGCCCTGGGACTGCTGCTCCTGCTCCGGTTCGCGATGCTGTGGATCGGGATCTTCCTCGCCCTGGTCGCCGGGCGTCCGGAGCCGGTGCAGGCCGTACAGATCCTGGTCTGGCCGGTCGGCTTCCTCTCCAACGCCTTCGCCTCGCCGGACTCGATGCCGGGGTGGCTCGGCACGGTCGTGGAGTGGAACCCGATGTCGGCGACCGCGACGGCGGTGCGCGACCTCTTCGGCAACCCGGGCGGCGAGCCGGGACACCTGGCGGCGGCGCTGGCCTGGCCGCTGGCGCTCCTGCTGGTCTTCTTCCCGCTGGCGGTACGGAGGTTCGGGCGGCTCGGGAAGTAGCGGCGGGTCTCAGTGCAGGGAGTGGCCCTCGTGGTCGAGCTGCAGCGCCGGACGGCCGGTGACGATCAGCCAGGCCGGGAGGGAGGCGAGCACGAGCACGGCGAGCATCGAGGGGGAGGCGGCGAGGACGGCGCCGGTGAAGAGGCTGATCCAGCCCTGCCGGGTGGTGGCGAGCAGGACGCCGAGGACGCCGGAGGACACGGCGACGGCCGGGGGGACCTCGGGGACGAGGGCCTGGGCGCACAGGCCGAAGGCGGCGCCGATGAAGACGGCGGGGAAGATCCGGCCGCCCGGGAAGCCGCAGGAGGCGGCGACGAGGAGGGCGAGGAGTTTGACCACGGCCAGCTTGATCAGCTCGCCCGAGGACCAGCTGCCGACGGAGGCGGCGAGCTCCTTGGTCTCCGCCAGGCCCTTGAAGAGGGTCAGGTGCCCGCCGAAGGCGCCCAGGAGGCCGAGGACGAGGCCGCCGACGGGCAGCATCACCAGGGGGTGCCGCAGGCGCCGGAAGGCGGCGTGGACGTACGGGAAGAGGTAGCAGGCGACGAGGCCGAACACGGCCGCGGCGCAGGCGATCACCACGGCGGCGAGGATGTCGTCGAAGCCGGGGTCGTCCAGCGGCGGGAGTCCGATGTCGAAGCTGGGCTGGGACAGCAGCTGGGTGGTCAGCGCGCCGGTGCCGGCGGCGACGAGCGGGGCGAACAGCCGGTCCCAGAGGGAGCCGCGGCCCGGCCGGCCCGCCAGGGCCTCGGAGAGGACGAGGGCGGCCGCCACCGGGGTGCCGAAGAGGGCCCCGATGGTGGCGGCCGAGGCCAGCGCGACCCAGGTCGCGCCCGGCATGGCGGGTGCCGCCTTGCGGCCGAGCCAGTAGGCGAGCGCGATGTTGGTGGCGATGATCGGGTTCTCGGGGCCGAGGCTGACGCCGCCGGCCAGCATGAAGGTGGTCCCGAGCAGCAGCCCCGGCAGCACCGCGGGGGCGAACGGCGCCCCGCCGAGCCCCTCCGAGGACGGGTCGGGGCCGGCGTGGCCGGGCACCTTCCACACGACCAGACCCACGGCGATGCCCGTCGCCGTGAGCATGGTGATGATCCAGAGGGAGGAGTAGTTCCCGATGCCGAGCGCGTCCGGCAGGTTGTTCCAGAGCACGTGCTGGAACTTCTCCGCGAGGGCGCTGACCCCGAGGAACAGCAGGCTCGCGCCCACCCCGACCAGGAGCGCGGGCAGGATCTGCGGGATCAGGAGCCGGGCGGGCGACTCGACGGGAGGCGGAGCTTGATCGGTGGCCACCGGCCCACCATAAGTGTCCAAAAGCCGCACAACACCCTGAATGGTTGTCAAAGCGGCGCCCCGGCCGGGACTTGCACCTCACGTCGCGTCAGGACCCAGGCTGAACGGCGTACCGACAGAGAAAGGGCGGACGGCCGATGGGCTACTCCGTGGGACAGGTGGCCGGCTTCGCCGGGGTCACGGTGCGCACCCTGCACCACTACGACGCGATCGGGCTGCTCTCACCGGGCGGCCGCAGCACGGCGGGCCACCGCCGCTACGACGACGCGGACCTCGACCGGCTCCAGCAGATCCTGTTCTACCGGGAGCTCGGCTTCCCCCTCGAAGAGGTCGCCGTCCTCCTCGACGACCCGCACGCCGACCCGCAGGAACACCTGCGGCGCCAGCACACGCTGCTGACCGCGCGGATCGGCGAGCTCCGGAGGATGGCGGCGGCCGTCGAGCACGCCATGGAGGCGAAGAAGATGGGCATCAACCTCACACCCGAGGAGAAGTTCGAGGTCTTCGGGGACAAGGACCCCGAACGGTACGCGGAGGAGTCCGCCCGCCGCTGGGGCGGCTCCCACTCCCACCGGCAGGCCCAGGAGCGGGCCGCCGGGTACTCCAAGGAGGACTGGCAGCGGATGAAGGACGAGGTCGACGCCTGGGGCGCCGCCTACGCCGCCCTGATGGACGAGGGCCGCGACCCGCGGTCCGAGGAGGCGATGGACCTCGCCGAGGCCCACCGCCGCCACCTCACCACCTGGTTCTTCGCATGCCACCCGAGGACCCACGTGGAGCTCACGGAGATGTACGTCGCCGACGAGAACTTCCACGCGTTCTACGAGTCGATCCACCCCGGCCTCCCCGAACACCTCCGGGAGTCCGTCCGGGCGAACGCCGAACGGCAGACGGCCTGAGCTCAGGCGCGCGGCGCGATCACCACCGCCGTGCCGTACGCGCACACCTCCGTGCCCACGTCAGCCGCCTCCGTCACATCGAAGCGGAACATGAGCACGGCGTTCGCGCCGCGCGCCTTCGCCTGCTCCACCAGGCGCTCCATCGCCTGGTTGCGGGTCTGCACCAGGGTCTTCGTCAGGCCCTTCAGCTCACCGCCGATCATCGACTTCAGGCCCGCGCCGATCTGGCTGCCCAGATGGCGGGAGCGGACCGTGAGACCGAAGACCTCACCGATCACCTGCCGGACCTCGAAGCCCGGCACGTCGTTCGTCGTCACGACCAGCACCTCGGGGTGCGGCCCCTGGCCGCCCCCGTACTCGTCGATGCCCATCGGCATGCACCTCCTGACCCCCAAGCCTCGGGCCCGCGGCCGGGGTCCGCATCCCGTGAGGGCCGGGGGAACCGGGTGCTTCCGGCCCACGTTGATAGCTTGGGGCCGCTGTCCCCCACGCCGTGGGGCAGTCGTCCCCAAGCCCCCACCGACCGCAGGAGCCCGGAAGCCCGTGAACACGCTTGCCCTCGGACCGAGCTGGCTGGACCCGGACCATCTGATCCAGACCTTTGGTCTGATCGGTGTCCTCGTCATCGTCTTCGCCGAGTCCGGACTCCTCATCGGGTTCTTCCTGCCCGGCGACTCGCTGCTCTTCACCACCGGCCTGCTCGTCACCACGAACAAGCTGGACACGCCGCTGTGGATGGTGTGCACCCTGGTCGTGGCCGCCGCCGTCCTCGGCGACCAGGTCGGCTACCTCTTCGGCCGCAAGGTCGGCCCGTCCCTCTTCAAGCGCCCCGACTCCAAGCTGTTCAAGCAGGAGAACGTCGAGAAGGCGCACGCCTTCTTCGAGAAGCACGGCCCCAAGTCGCTGATCCTGGCCCGCTTCGTCCCCATCGTCCGCACGTTCACGCCGATCATCGCCGGCGTGAGCCGGATGAACTACCGCTCGTTCATCATCTTCAACTTCATCGGCGGCCTGCTGTGGGGCGCGGGCGTGACCCTGCTCGGCGCCTCCCTCGGCAACGTCGACTTCGTCCACAAGCACATCGAGCTGATCCTCGTCGGGATCGTCCTGATCTCCGTGATCCCGGTCGCGATCGAGTTCCTCCGCGCACGCTCCCACGCGAAGAAGAACCCGTCGCACAGCGACCACGACGCCCCCGGCACCCCGAACCCGCCGGGCGGCTCCCGCGGCCGCCACGCCAAGCGGTAGACCGTACGGCTAGAAACCCCGGGTGCGCTTCGCCGCGCGCCGCGCCGCCGCCGCGCCCGGGGCCTGCATGAACAGCCGGGCCAGCTCGCTCCCCAGGTTCACGCCGATCGCGATCGCCAGAGCGAGCGCCGCCGCCTTCGCCAGCGACGCGAAGCCCTGGTCCAGGTTGTGCTGCGCGATCGCGAGCACCCCGAAGTACGTCGCCGAACCGGGCAGCAGCGGCCCGATCGCCGCCGTCACGTACGGCAGCGACGAGGTGTGGTGATAGCGGGCGATCAGCTGCCCGAAGAGGCCCACCAGACCGGCCGCCACCGCCGTCGCCATCACCGCGGAGCCCCCGGCGGTCACCGCGATCGACGCGTAGACCACCCACGCCACTCCGCCGTTCAGCGTCGCGAACAGCACCGTCGACCGCGACTGCTGCAGCAGGATCGCGAAGGTCGCGCACAGCACCATCGACGCCAGGATCTGGACCACCGGCCGCTCCACCGGCCGCAGCGCCCCCTCCGGGTTCAGCTGCGCGTCGAACTGCACCGCGAGGTACAGCACCGACAGCACGCCCACCACGATCGCGACGAAGAGGTACGCCACCTCCAGGAGCCGCGCCGAGGCCGTGATGTAGAAACCGGTCAGACCGTCCTGCACGGCCGCGACGAGGGCCCGCCCCGGGATCAGCGCGAACAGGCCACCGGTGATCACCGCCGAAGGACGCAGGTCCGCGTGCAGCAGCGTCAGGAGCACCCCCATCGCCGCCGGCGGCATCGCCGCCACCAGGAACTGGTAGAACTCCGGCATCCCCCGCCCCGCGAACAGCCACGCCAGCCGGTCGCCGAGCACCGCGCCGAGCGCCGCCACGAAGAAGACCGTCGGACCGCCGCCGAGCAGCACCGAGGCCGCACCGGCCAGGACGCCCGCCGCCGCCGTCAGGACCCAGCCCGGATACGGATGCCGGTTCCGCCGGATCTCCGCGAGCCGCCGGTACGCCTCCTCCGGCGTCACCTCGTGCGCCTGCGCGTTGATGTCCGAAAGCAGCTGGTACACGGCCGCCAGCCGCGTGTAGTCCGTACCCCGGCGCCGCACCGTCCGGTTCGCCGTGATCGGATCGTCCACCAGCGACGGCTGATACGTGACGGACAGCAGGGTGAACGTGACCGTCGGCTCCACCCGGTCGAGCCCGTACGAACGGCAGATCGCGAACATCGCCGCCTCGACGTCCTCCGCACCCTCCCCGCCCGCGAGCAGCAGCTCACCGATGCGCAGCGTCAGGTCGAGCACACGCGGCACCGAAGGCCCCGACTCGTCCTCCTTGCGCGGCGCCTCCGGCACCGGCCGCTCACCCACCGGCAGCCGCAGCATCGTCCGCATCCGGTCCTGCCACGGCGCGTCCTGCGGAAGCCGCACCAGCGGCACCCCGTACGCCGGCGTGAACGCCGGCGGAGAACTCTTCGCCGAGTACGTCGCCGGCGGAGCGAACGCCGAACCCTCCGGCTCCTGCGGCGGCTCCGGCGCCAGACCCGACGGAAGGGCGAACTCGGAGGTCGGATGCTCCTCCTCCGGCGGCGCGGGCTGCTCCACCCCGGCCGGCGGCACGAACGCGCTCCGCGCCTCGTCCGACTGCGGCTTCCGGTCCTCAGGAACGCCGTCCTCCGGCTCCGCCACCACGCTCTCCGCCTCATCCCCGGGGAATCCTGGATTCCAGTATGAAGGTCCGACGGATGCGCGAAAGGCGGTGCACCCCAAGAGGTGCACCGCCTTCAGACGCTCACGAGAACAGAGGGCTCAGTGGCCGCCCTGCTCCTTGAAGCGCGCGTACGACTTCTGGATCTCTTCCTCGGCCTCGGCGCGACCGACCCAGTCGGCACCCTCGACCGACTTGCCCGGCTCCAGGTCCTTGTAGACCTCGAAGAAGTGCTGGATCTCGAGGCGGTCGAACTCGGCCACGTGGTGGATGTCCCGCAGGTGCTCCATGCGCGGGTCCGTCGCCGGCACGCACAGCAGCTTGTCGTCGCCGCCGGCCTCGTCCGTCATGCGGAACATGCCGATGGCGCGGCACTTGATGAGGCAACCCGGGAAGGTCGGCTCGTCGAGGATGACGAGCGCGTCCAGCGGGTCGCCGTCCTCGCCGAGGGTGTTCTCGACATAGCCGTAGTCGGTCGGGTAGGCCGTCGACGTGAAGAGGCGACGGTCCAGACGGATGCGGCCGGTCTCGTGGTCGACCTCGTACTTGTTCCGCGATCCCTTGGGGATCTCGATGAGAACGTCGAACTCCACGGGTGGCTCCTCCTGAATCAACACAAGTGAATGCTCGCGACGACGCGCGGTGATTAAGTGTCCCTCACGCACGTGTGTGATCGCGAAAGGGGCTGGTCGGCAATGCCGGAGCCGAGAACGTGGCAGTTCACGGCGGGCTCCGCCGCCCTCGGTCTCGCCCTGGCCGCCGCCGCGGTGACCGCGGCAGGACCATGGGACGGTGGCCAGCGTACGGCCGAGCGGGCCCGCGCCGCCGCCCATACGGCAGGTGGCACGCATCACGCCCCCTCCGCCGCGCCCGCACCACCCCGCCGTCCCGCCCCCGCCCCCAGCGCCCCCGGCGTCCTCACCGCCCTGCACGCCCCCGCCGCCGGGCGCGCCGCCGACCTCGCCGCCGTCCTCGTGCCGCTCCTCGCCGACCCCGGCCTCGGCCCGCTCCGCACCGCCTCCGTCGTCGACACCGCCACCGGCAAGCAGCTGTACGGCGAAGGCGCCGGCACACCCATGACCCCGGCCTCCACCGTCAAGATCGCCACCGCCGCCGCCGCGCTCTCCGCCCTCGGCCCCGACCACCGCATCCCCACCACCGTCACCGCCACCCCCGACGGCACGAGCGTCACCCTCACCGGCGGCGGCGACCCCACCCTCGACCCGGCCCGCCTGAAGGCCCTCGCCGCCGACACCGCCCGCGCCCTCAGGACCCGCGGCCACACCTCCGTACGCCTCGCCTACGACACGAGCCTCTACCGCGGCCCCGCACTCCACCCGATCGGCCCCAACGAGAACCTCGCCCCCGTCGTCGCCCTCATGACCCGCGAAGGGCGCCTCGACGACAGCCCGAGCGGCCCCGCCCCCCGCACCGCCGACCCCGCCGGCGACACCGCCACCGCCTTCGCCGACCTCCTCACCCGGGCCGGCATCAAGATCACCGGAACGCCCGTCCCCGGCCCCACCCCCAGGACCGCCCCCCTCGCCCGTACCGAATCCGCCCCCCTCGCCGACCTCGTCGAGCACACCCTCACCCACAGCGACAACGACCTCGCCGAAGCCCTCGCCCGCCAGACCGCCCTCGCCCGCAGACAGCCCGCGAGCTTCCAGGGCGCCCAGAAGGCCGTACGCGACGAACTCGCCCGACTCGGCCTCCCCGTCGCCGGAGCCCGCTTCGCCGACGGCAGCGGACTCGACCGCCGCGACCGCGTCTCCGCCGCCCTCCTCACCGGACTCCTCACCCACGCCGCCGACCCCACCCACCCCGACCTGCGGCCCCTCCTCACCGGACTGCCCGTCGGCGGCTTCACCGGCACCCTCGCCGGCCGCTTCGACACCGGCCCCGCCACCGCAGGCGCCGGACTCGTCCGCGCCAAGACCGGCACCCTCACCGGCGTCAACACACTCGCCGGAACCGTCGTCACCCCCGACGGACGCCTCCTCGCCTTCGCGTTCCTCGCCGGCCGCACCCCCTCCCCGTACGAGGCACAGCCCGCCCTCGACCGCCTCTCCGCCGCCCTCGCCGGCCGGAAGTGACCCCACACACCCCCCATCGAACCCTCACCGAACAGGCCCCGAGCCCGTACGGTTGACGCATGACGAGCATCGGTGGCGCAGGCACATCCGGGATGGTCGACTGGAACCTCGCGGTCGCGACCGCGACCCGCCTCGTGCGGCCCGGACCCGAAGTCAGCCGCGACGAGGCCCGCGAGGTCGTCGCCGAACTCCGCAGACACGCCAAGGCCTCCGAGGAACACGTCCGCGCCTACACCCGGATGATCCCCGAAGGCGCCGAACCGCACGACACACCCGTCCTCGTCGTCGACCGCGCCGGCTGGATCAAGGCCAACGTCGCCGGCTTCCGCGAACTCCTCACCCCGCTCCTCGGCAAGATGCAGGAACGCCGCACCACCACCCCCGGCAACGCCCTCCTCGGCACCGTCGGCGGCAAGGTCACCGGCGTCGAACTCGGCATGCTGCTGTCCTTCCTCGCCTCCCGCATCCTCGGCCAGTACGAGACCTTCGCCCCCGCCACCCGCGACCTCCCCGCCGGAGCCGACGGCGGCGGACGCCTCCTCCTCGTCGCCCCCAACATCGTCCACGTCGAACGCGAACTCGACGTCACCCCGCACGACTTCCGGCTCTGGGTCTGCCTCCACGAAGAGACCCACCGCACCCAGTTCACCGCCGTCCCCTGGCTCCGCGACCACCTCCAGGGCGAGATCCAGTCGTTCCTCGCCGCCACCGACGTCGACCCCGGCACCGTCGTCGAACGCCTCCGCGACGCCGCCCAGACCCTCGCCGGCGGCCGCCCCGAAGGAGAGGAGGGCGAACCCTCCCCCTCCCTCGTCGAACTCGTCCAGACCCCCGAACAACGCGAGATCCTCGGCCGCCTCACCGCCGTCATGTCCCTCCTCGAAGGCCACGCCGACTACGTCATGGACGGCGTCGGACCCCAGGTCGTCCCCTCCGTCGCCGAGATCCGCGAGAAGTTCCAGGCCCGCCGCGCCCGCGGCGCCTCCCGCCTCGACCTCGCCCTGCGCCGGCTCCTCGGCCTCGACGCCAAACTCCGCCAGTACCGCGACGGCGAACGCTTCGTCCGCGCCGTCGTCGACCAGGTCGGCATGGACGGCTTCAACCGCGTCTGGACCTCCCCCAACACCCTCCCCACCAAGACCGAGATCGCCGCACCCGCCGACTGGATCGCGAGGGTGCACCGTAAGGCAGACTCCTGAGGCGGATGCGGCACACGACACAGGAACACGTCGGAACACCCCACCAATCACCCATCCGAGGGACCCTGGGCATGGGGTGAGGCGTGCAATGCTCGGGTAACGGCCGGGTTTCTGTCACCATCGACGCACTCTGAGTGACCGAACCCCCCTTTCCGACCGTTAAGACACCGACCGAGGCACCCCACCCCCATCACGAAGGGCACCGGACATGGGTCCCCATCCTGCGGTCGCGGCGATACGCCTGGCGGTCCGCCGCGTACTCCACGACGTCATCACCGACGACACGACCGGAACCGAGCCGCTCGTACTCGTCGCCTGCTCCGGAGGCGCCGACTCCATGGCGCTCGCCTCCGCCCTCGCCTTCGAGGCCCGCAAACTCCCCGTACGCGCCGGCGGCATCACCGTCGACCACGGCCTCCAGGACGGCTCCGACACCCGGGCCGCCGAGGTCGCCGGACGCATGACCGCCCTCGGCCTCACCCCCGCCGAGGCCGTCGCCGTCACCGTCGGCCGCGAAGGAGGACCCGAGGCCGCCGCACGCGACGCCCGGTACACCGCCCTCGACGCCGCCGCGGCCCGCCACGGCGCCACCGCGATCCTCCTCGGCCACACCCGCGACGACCAGGCCGAGACCGTCCTCCTCGGCCTCGCCCGCGGCTCCGGCATCCGCTCCCTCTCCGGCATGGCCGCCGTCTCCGGCACCTCCGGCCGCTACCGGCGCCCCTTCCTCCAGCTCGACCGCCAGACCGTCCGCAAGGCCTGCATCGCCCAGGAACTCGCCGTCTGGGACGACCCCCACAACAGCGACCCCGCCTACACCCGCTCCCGGCTCCGCCACGAAGGCCTCCCCGCCCTCGAGAAGGCCCTCGGCAAGGGCGTCGTCGAAGCCCTCGCCCGAACGGCCCAACTCTCCCGCGACGACGCCGACGCCCTCGACACCTGGGCCGCCGACGCCGAGACCGCCGTACGCGACGAGGCGGGCACCCTCGAATGCGCCAAACTCTTCGGCCTGCCCCCCGCCGTACGCCGCCGCGTCCTGCGCCGCGCCGTCATCGCCGAGGGCGCCCCCGCCGGCTCCCTCTTCGCCCGCCACATCGAAGAAGTCGACCGGCTCATCACCGGATGGCGCGGCCAGGGAGCCATCAACCTGCCCGGCCGCGTCGAAGCCCGCCGCCAGGGTGGCAGACTGGTCATCCGGCAAGGCTGACGCACGCTGCAACGAAAGTGACCCGGGTGAACGAGAAGGACATGGGCACCGACCTCCAGTCGGTGCTCATCACCAAGGAAGAGATCGACGCCAAGCTGGCAGAGCTGGCCGCGAAGATCGACGCGGAATACGCGGGCAAGGACCTGCTCATCGTCGGCGTCCTCAAGGGCGCCGTGATGGTGATGGCGGATCTGGCTCGCGCCCTTTCCACCCCCGTCACCATGGACTGGATGGCCGTCTCCTCCTACGGAGCGGGCACCCAGTCCTCCGGCGTCGTGCGGATCCTCAAGGACCTCGACACCGACATCAAGGGCAAGCACGTCCTGATCGTCGAGGACATCATCGACTCCGGCCTGACCCTGTCCTGGCTGCTGTCGAACCTCGGCTCGCGCGAGCCCGCCTCCCTCGAGGTGGTGACCCTCCTGCGCAAGCCGGAGGCCGCGAAGGTCGCCATCGACGTCAAGTGGATCGGCTTCGACATCCCCAACGAGTTCGTCGTCGGCTACGGCCTCGACTACGCCGAGAAGTACCGGAACCTTCCGTTCGTCGGCACGCTCGCCCCGCACGTCTACGGCGGCTGATGCCCCCGCCTCACGGGGAACCCGCACCGCCTTCCCTCCGTTGAACCACGGGAAGGCGGTCGCGGGCGACGATGCTGAGGTACCGTCCGAAGAACAGCTTTTTCACACAGCAGCTCTCACAGCAGCATTTACCTACGGGCAGGAGGGACGGGGCGTCATCGCTCCGTATGGATGGACGTGAAGCGATACTTCCGTGGGCCGGTCATGTGGATCGTGCTGGCCGTCCTCGCCGTGGTCGTGCTGATGCAGGTCGTCGGCTCGTCCGAGGGCTACAAGACGGTGGACACCGGCCAGGTCGTCCAGGCGATCGACAAGAACCAGGTCAAGCAGGCAAAACTCACCACCGGTGATGAGCAGCTCATCAAGATCGACCTCATCGACGGTCAGAAGATCAACAAGTCCGACAAGCTCCAGGCCAGCTACATCGGCACCCAGGGCGCGGACCTCGCGGACAAGCTCCAGGAGAAGTTCGAGGCCGGACAGATCGAGAAGGGCTACACCGTCTCCCCGACGAAGCAGTCGCCCTTCGTCTCGATCCTGCTCTCGCTCCTCCCCTTCGTCCTCATCGTGGTCGTCTTCCTCTTCCTGATGAACCAGATGCAGGGCGGCGGCTCCCGCGTCATGCAGTTCGGCAAGTCCAAGGCCAAGCTCATCACCAAGGACACGCCGAAGACCACGTTCGCCGACGTCGCCGGCTCGGACGAGGCCGTCGAGGAACTCCACGAGATCAAGGAATTCCTCCAGGAGCCCGCGAAGTTCCAGGCCGTCGGCGCCAAGATCCCCAAGGGCGTCCTGCTCTACGGCCCGCCCGGAACCGGCAAGACGCTCCTCGCGCGCGCCGTCGCCGGCGAGGCCGGAGTCCCGTTCTACTCGATCTCCGGCTCCGACTTCGTCGAGATGTTCGTCGGCGTCGGCGCCAGCCGCGTCCGCGACCTCTTCGAGCAGGCCAAGGCCAACGCACCGGCCATCGTCTTCGTCGACGAGATCGACGCCGTCGGACGCCACCGCGGCGCCGGCCTCGGCGGCGGCCACGACGAGCGCGAGCAGACCCTCAACCAGCTGCTCGTCGAGATGGACGGCTTCGACGTCAAGGGCGGCGTCATCCTCATCGCCGCCACCAACCGCCCCGACATCCTCGACCCGGCCCTCCTGCGCCCCGGCCGCTTCGACCGGCAGATCGCCGTCGACCGCCCGGACATGCAGGGCCGCCTGGAGATCCTCAAGGTCCACCAGAAGGGCAAGCCGGTCGCCCCCGACGTCGACCTCGGCGCCGTCGCCCGCCGCACCCCGGGCTTCACCGGCGCGGACCTCTCCAACGTCCTCAACGAGGCGGCGCTCCTCACCGCCCGAGGCGACCAGAAGCTGATCGACAACAAGGCTCTGGACGAGGCGATCGACCGCGTGGTCGCGGGCCCGCAGAAGCGGACCCGGATCATGTCGGACAAGGAGAAGAAGATCACCGCCTACCACGAGGGCGGCCACGCCCTCGTCGCGGCGGCCTCGCCGAACTCCGACCCCGTCCACAAGATCACCATCCTGTCCCGCGGCCGCGCCCTGGGCTACACGATGGTCCTGCCGGACGAGGACAAGTACTCGACCACCCGCAACGAGATGCTCGACCAGCTCGCCTACATGCTGGGCGGCCGTGCGGCCGAGGAGCTCGTCTTCCACGACCCGACCACGGGCGCCGCGAACGACATCGAGAAGGCCACCGCCACGGCCCGCGCGATGGTCACCCAGTACGGCATGACCGAGCGGCTCGGCGCCATCAAGTTCGGCGGCGACAACACCGAGCCCTTCCTCGGCCGCGAGATGGCGCACCAGCGCGACTACTCGGAAGAGGTCGCGGCGCTGGTCGACGAAGAGGTCAAGAAGCTCATCGAGACCGCGCACAACGAGGCCTGGGAGATCCTCGTCGAGAACCGCGACGTCCTCGACAACCTGGTCCTCGCCCTCCTGGAGAAGGAGACGCTGGGCAAGGAGGAGATCGCCGAGATCTTCGCCCCCATCGTCAAGCGCCCGGCCCGCCCGGCCTGGACCGGCTCGGCCCGCCGCACCCCCTCCACCCGCCCGCCGGTCCTCTCCCCCAAGGAGCTGGCCCTGACGAACACCGCCAACGGCACGGCGACCCCGGCGGTCGACACCACCAAGGGCATCGACATCGCCCCGGTCGACACCCCCGAGGACTGACCGTCCCGGCACCCCGGAATGGATGCCGCGCCCCCACAGGTTCTAGCCTGTGGGGGCGCGGCATTTCGCGCACCGAGTACAGACGGAACGAGGCAGAGATGACCGACCCGGTGACGCTGGACGGTGAGGGCAAGATCGGCGAGTTCGACGAGAAGCGCGCCGAGAACGCCGTACGGGAGCTCCTCATCGCGGTCGGCGAGGACCCGGACCGCGAGGGCCTCCGCGAGACGCCGGCGCGGGTGGCGCGGGCGTACAAGGAGCTTTTCGCGGGGCTGTGGCAGAAGCCCGAGGACGTTCTGACGACCACGTTCGACCTGGGACACGACGAGATGGTCCTGGTGAAAGATATCGAACTGACGTCCCAGTGTGAGCATCATTTGCTCCCATTTCATGGCGTAGCCCACATTGGTTACATTCCTGCCGAAACGGGCAAAATTACGGGACTGTCGAAGCTGGCCCGTCTGGTAGACGTCTTCGCCCGGCGTCCGCAGGTGCAGGAGCGCCTCACCACCCAGATCGCCGACTCGCTGATGAGGATCCTCGACGCGCGCGGCGCGATTGTGGTCATCGAGGCCGAACACATGTGCATGGCGCTGCGCGGAGTCCGCAAGCCGGGCGCGAAGACGACGACCTCGGCGGTGCGTGGTCAACTTCGTGACGCCACTACACGTGCTGAGGCCATGTCCCTGATATTGGCCCGCTAGTAGCGGACTGTCCACCTTGCTCCATACCGCCCCCTTGATCAGCGGAATCGATCGCTGATCAAGGGGGCGGTATGGGGTACGGGCCGACCAGCAAGCTGCTGGTCAACCTGGTGGACGGCTGCGCGCAGGCCAAGAACGTGGTGCCGGGCAGCGCGATGTGGACGCTGGACGGCGACCGGACGGTGCGGACCACGGTCGTGGACGTGGCGGCGGTGAAGGGGCGGCAGGCCGTCGATGTGGTCACGGACCACATGACCTTCACTGCCGGCCCGGATCTGCTGCTGCTCACCCCGGACGGGTGGACGCGCGCGGCGGACGCGGCGGGGAAGACGGTTGCCTGGACGCATGCGAAGAAGCTGTGCCGGGAGCGACTGACGATCCGGCCGGGGTACGAGTTCGGCTACTTCGTGGGCGCCACGTGCGCTGACGGGACGGTCTACAAGAACTACGTGTCATTGATCGTCAATGACGAGGGCTTCACTTCGCGGTATGCGGCCGCTCTGACGGCCTGCACGGGGTTGTCCGCGAAGGTGGAGTCGGTAACACGCCCATCCGGGTACCTGAAGCGTGATGTCTCGGGCTTCCGCGTCCGAGTGGTCTCCTCGTACCTCTCGGACGCGATACGCCATTACGTAGGCGGGGACCCGCATCACATGCGGCAGCGCTTCCCGCGAGTGGTGCTGCGTGACATCGACACCTTCCGTGGGTTCCTCGACGGCTATACCGACGGTGACGGCTGCCGGGTGACTTGGGGGAAGTACGAGGGCCGAGTGGTGGCCAGCGCCAATGTGCCGTTCTCGACGGAATGGGCACCGATCATCGGAGCGCGCTTCACTCCCTAGGCCGTACAGGGCCGGGCGTCGCGTCTCTACATCGCCGACCGCTGGCAGACCCGAGGCACCTTCACCGCCGAGCACCACCCCCTGAACCCACCCGAGTCCTCCTGGGTCCAGGTCCACGACGTCCGCCCCCGCCCCGCCCTCGGCACCAAACCCTTCACCTTCTACAGCTACCGCCTCGCCCCGCACCCCACCTTCCTGGTGAACGGGCACCTCGCGCGCGAGGTCTGGTAAGAGGCGGGTTCGGTTCAGGGGCAGGGCCCCCACGGCGAGCATCGGCGCGTAGATCACGGCGGCCGCCACAAGCCTGCGGCGCCACGCGAAGCCGTGGTGGGCGGGGGACGGGGCCCGAGGGGCGGCGGCCTGCGGGGCGCGTGGCGGCGTGGTGGGCTGCCCTGGGCTCGGCGGTGGGTGATGTTTCCCGCGACGGCGCCGATGAGGGAGCCGCCGTAGGAGATCGAGCCGAGGGTCGTTCCGTCGCGTAGATGGGGGGACAGGCCGGAGAAGAGGGCCATCGTCGCCATGGTGAGCCCGACCGCGAATGCGTCGTCGTTCTCGTCGCCGACGGCGGCGTTCAGGAGACGGGGGCGTGGCCCTTGTCGTTGTCGTCGTCCTCCGGGAGCTTGCAGACGCGTTCCAGGAAGAGGGCGGCGGCGATGACGGCGATGCCCGCCGCGACCGAGAAGGCCGCGTAGAGGGCCTGGTCGCGGCGGGCGGGGATGTCGAGGGAGCCGAGGAGGAAGACGCCCGTGCCGCCGTACATGCCGGCGACGAGGGCGGCGACGAGGGCGCTCGCCTGGCCGAAGACCACCGCGCGGGCCGCCATGAGGGGTTCGACGCCCTTGGCGCCGGGGCGGCGTTCGCGCTGGGCCTTGAGGCGGGCGCGGATCGACAGGGCGGTCGCGGTGAGGACGACGGCGATGACGGCGAGGACGATCGGCGCGGCGAGCGGCACGCTGGGGAGGGTGCCGACCGAGTCCCAGAGCCGGGCGGCGCCCCAGGAGAGGACGCCGGCGACGAGGAACAGTCCGGTGAGTACCTTCAGCCGCAGTTGTTTCACCGGGTGTCCTTCGTGTGGTCGTCGGGCGGTCTCCCCGAGCGTAACGACTACTCGGGGAGACGGAGTTCCAGGTCGGCTCGGGGGGTGACGCCTTCGTCGCCGAGGGAGGCGAGGAGGTCGGCGACCGGGCCGTGGCCGGGGAGCTGGGCGTCGGGGTCGACGTCGTGCCAGGGGGCGAGGACGAAGGCGCGCTGGTGGGCGCGGGGGTGCGGGAGGGTGAGGACGGGGTCGTCGGAGACGAGGTCCGCGTAGGCCACGATGTCGACGTCGATGGTGCGGGCGCCCCAGCGTTCCTCGCGGACGCGGTGGAAGGCCTCCTCGACGGCGTGGGCGCGCTCCAGGAGGGAGGAGGGCGGCAGGGTGGTCCGTACGAGGGTGACGGCGTTGAGGTAGGAGGGCTGGGTGCCCGGTTCGACGCCCCAGGGGGCCGTCTCGTAGACGGGGGAGACGGCCTTGACCCGGAGGCCGGGCGTGTCGCCGAGGGCGTCGATGGCTCCCTGGAGGTTCTCCAGGCGGTTGCCGAGGTTGGCGCCGAGGGCGAGGACGGCCCAGCGGGGGTTGGAGAGGGTGGTGTCGGCGGCGTCGACGGTCTCGACGACGGAGGCCGGTACGGGCTGGACGGTGGGGTCGCTCTGCGTCGGCTTCATCGTCGGCTCCGGGTGATCGTGATGGTCACGTCGTCGAAGGGCACGGTGATGGGCGCGTCCGGCTTGTGGACGACGACCTCCACTTCTTGTACCCCGGCGTGGCTGAGGCATTGCTGGGCGATGCGCTCGGCGAGGGTTTCGATGAGGTCGACGGGCTCGCCCTGGACGACGTCGACGACCTCTTCGGCGACGATTCCGTAGTGGACGGTCTTCGTCAGGTCGTCCTCGGCGGCCGCCGGGCGGGTGTCCAGGCCGAGGACCAGGTCCACGATGAAGGTCTGGCCCTCCTCGCGCTCCTTGGGGAAGACGCCGTGGTGGCCTCGGGCCTTGAGGCCGCGCAGCGCGACACGATCCACGCGAATCACTCCTGCTGTCGTAGTTCGGGTGGCCACGCAGCCGGGTGCGGACGGCCGGGTGTCCACTTCGAATCTACCTGCGGGGACCGACAGCGCTTGCTCTTGGGGGGCCGGGGGCGGGTCAGGCGGGTGGTTCCGAAGGTTCGGAGCCGTCTTCCGGGCCGCTTGCCTCCGTGGTCTCGCCGAGGACGGGGGAGGCGTGGTGGGACCAGATCTTCCAGCCCGCGGGTGTGCGGCGGAACACGTTGGTGGCGACGACGAGCTGGCCGACGAGGGGGCCGAGCTCGGCGCCGTCCTCGGCGGGGCCGCCGCTGAGGATGTTCTCGGTGCAGGTGACGAGGGCGGTGTCGCCGGTGAGGGAGATCCGCAGGTCGGTGAGGAAGAACTGGATGTAGTCGGTGTTCGCCATGATCAGGGCGTACGAGCGGAGCACTTCGCCGCGGCCGGTGAGGACGGGCCAGCCGGGGTGGACGCAGGTGATGGGGGTGGCTCCGTCGTCGAGCCAGAGG
The DNA here is from genome assembly GCF_042889835.1 of Streptomyces sp. NPDC002463. Classification (NCBI taxonomy): domain Bacteria; kingdom Bacillati; phylum Actinomycetota; class Actinomycetes; order Kitasatosporales; family Streptomycetaceae; genus Streptomyces; species Streptomyces sp. NPDC002463. Next base: position 61,889 of record NZ_JBIARL010000011.1, on the reverse strand, counting down.
GCGGAGAGGCGTTCGAAGTCGCCGGTCTCCATGGCCTCGTAGAAGGCGGTGTTGGCGGCTTCGACGGCCGCTTCGTCGGTGGCGCGGTCCGTGGGGCTCACGCGGCTCCTTCGACGGCCCTGGCGACGCGTACGGCGTCGGCGGTGGCGCGCACCTCGTGGACGCGGACGGCCCAGGCGCCGGTGTGGGCGGCGATGGCGGAGACGGCGGCGGTGGCGGCGTCGCGTTCGCGGGCGGGGGGCGGGGTGGCGCCTTCGCGGGTGAGGACGTGGCCGAGGAAGCGTTTGCGGGAGGCGGCGACGAGGAGGGGGCGGCCGAGGGCGCGGAGCTCGGGGAGGTGGGCGACGAGGGCGAGGTCGTGGGGGGCGAGCTTGGCGAAGCCGAGGCCGGGGTCGATGACGATCCGCTCGGGGGCGATGCCGCCGTCGACGACGGCTTCCATGCGGGTGCGGAGTTCGGTGAGGACTTCGCCGAGGACGTCGTCGTATACGGCGAGGCTGTTCATGTTGTCGCTGAAGCCGCGCCAGTGCATGACGACGAAGGGGACTTCGGCGGCGGCGACGGTGGGGATCATGGCGGGGTCGGCGAGGCCGCCGCTGACGTCGTTGACGAGGAGGGCGCCGGCGTCGACGGCGCGGGCGGCGACGGTGGCGCGCATGGTGTCGACGGAGACGGTGACGCCTTCGGCGGCGAGGCCGCGGACGACGGGGATGACGCGGCGGAGTTCTTCGTCCTCGTCGACGCGGGTGGCGCCGGGGCGGGTGGATTCGCCGCCGACGTCGATGAGGTCGGCGCCTTCGGCGACGAGGTCGAGGCCGTGTTTGACGGCGGCCGTGGTGTCGAACCAGCGGCCGCCGTCGGAGAAGGAGTCGGGGGTCACGTTGACCACGCCCATGACCGCGCAGCGGTCCCACTCCGGCAGGCCGAGCGCCGTGCCCCGGTCGATCGTCGTACTCATGTGTCCAGCGTAGGGCCCAGGGGCGATATCAGGCCTCGTGGACCTGGTGCTGGGGCCGTACGCGTGAGGGTGGGTGCCAGTGCCTGGGCCGGTCGGGCGGCGTGGGGCCGGGGCCTGGGCCGGGCGGGTGGTTCGGTCAGGCGGCGCGGATCTCGTGGTCTCCGGTCTGGGCGGGGACGATGTGGGCGCAGGGGCGGGAGCCGGGGGCGGGGCGCCTGCGGGTGAAGGGGCGGGGCAGGGAGAGGTTCACGAAGCCTTCGGCCTGCATGGCGGCGAAGCCGATGCGGGGGAGGTCGCCGCTCTTGCGGTAGACGACGAAGCGGGGTTCCCAGCGTGGCCGGAACTTGGCGTTGAACTTGTAGAGCGACTCGATCTGGAACCAGCGGGAGAGGAAGACGAGGAGTCCGCGCCAGATGCGCAGGACGGGGCCGGCGCCGATCTTCTCGCCGCGGGCGAGGGCGGCGCGGAACATCGCGAAGTTGAGGGACACGCGGGTGATGCCGAGGTCGGGGGAGGCCTGGAGGGCGGCGACGATGAGGAGCTCGTTCATGCCGGGGTCGGCGGAGCGGTCGCGGCGCATGAGTTCGAGGGACATGCCGTCGGGGCCCCAGGGGACGAAGTGGATGATCGCCTTGAGGTCTCCGTAGGGCGAGTCGGTCCCTTCGGCGTCGTCGGTCTTGTGGGCGGTCGCTATGACGGCGTCTCCGTCGCCGGGGGCGCCGATGCGGCCGAGGGCCATGGAGAAGCCGCGTTCGGTGTCGGTGCCGCGCCAGTCGGCGGCGGCGCGGCGGACGCGTTCGAGTTCTTCGTCGTCGAGGTCGCGGACGCGGCGGACGCGGGTGGTGTAGCCGTTGCGTTCGATGCGTTTGACCATCTGGCGGACGTTGCGCATGGCGCGGCCGGTGAGGGAGAAGTCGGCGACGTCGACGACCGCCTCGTCGCCGAGTTCGAGGGCGTCGAGGCCGGTCTCGCGGGTCCAGACCTGGCCGCCGGTCTCGGAGCAGCCCATGACGGCGGGGGTCCAGGAGTGGGCCTTGGCCTCGTCCATGAAGCGTTCGATGGCGCCGGGCCAGGCTTCGACGTCGCCGATGGGGTCGCCGCTGGCGAGCATGACGCCGGAGACGACGCGGTAGCAGACGGCGGCCTTGCCGCTGGGGGAGAAGACGACGCCCTTGTCGTGGCGGAGGGCGAAGTGGCCGAGGGAGTCGCGGCCGCCGTGCTGGTCGAGGAGGGCGCGGAGGCGGGTCTCGTCCTCGTCGGTGAGGCGGGCGGCGGGGTGTTCGGGTCGGAAGGCGAGGTAGATGGTGGTGAGGGCGGTGAGCATGCCGAGGGCGCCGAGGGAGTAGCCGACGGTCCAGTCGACGCCTCTGGTGTAGGCGACGGGGCCTTCGATGCCGAGGAGTCCGTAGAGGACGTGTTCGAGGCGGTCGGCGAGGCTGGGGCTGCCGATGATGCGGCGGGGGTGGGCGCTGACGATGACGAGGCCGAGGGCGATGGAGCCGGCGCCCATGACGACGAAGTTGGCGAGTGCCCGCCAGCGGCTGCGGGGGTCGGGGAGGGCGTTGAACTCGCCCCGGTGGCGTACGAGGGGGGTGAGGAGTGCGAGGGAGAGGAGGGCGCCGAGGACGGAGTGGCGCCAGGCGAACTGGGCGGCGGCGCCGAGGGGGAGGAGGACGACGGCGGCGCGCCAGGCGCGGCGTTTGTGCCGCTTGAGGCCGTGGGCGAGGAGCAGGAGGAGGACGCCGGCGCTCAGGGAGAGGGCGGCGGAGAGGGGGCCGAGGGTGCCGGGGAGGACTTCGGCCGCGTGGTGCATGCGGCTGGCCCGGAAGCGGGGGAAGACCCCGGCGGCGATGTCGATGAGGCCGATGGCGGTGCAGGCCGTGCCGATGAAGGTGGGGACCTTCTCGGGGCGGGGGCCGCGGAGAATCTGCCGCACCCGAATCGGAACCGATCCCGATTTGTCCCCATCTACCGTGACAGACATGGCTTCCCGTACTTCCCGTGGTCCTGCGCAGGGTCTTTGACTCCGGTCGGGCCCTGCGGCTCGTTCGGCGGGCCGTCCCGGCTGGTGCGCCTTCTATGACGAGGGCGTACGGGGTCGGGTTCATTCACGCACGGGAAAATCTCGGAAAGAAGGCTCGGTCGTCCCATGGGTCTCACCAGTAACAAAGTCCTCGTGTCGGCCGTGGCGCTGGCCGTGGTGCTGTTCCTGGCCACGGTCTGGCTGTGGCCGAAGCTCGCGCGGCGCGGCTGGCTGCCGGTCTCGGGCCGGGTGGGGCTGCTGCTCATGACCCAGGTGGCGCTGTTCGCGGCGGTGGGTCTGGCGGCGAACCGGTCGTTCCTCTTCTACGGTTCCTGGGCCGATCTGCTCGGTCAGGAGCAGGACATGGGCGTGGTCGTCGACCACGGGGCCGGTTCGAAGGACGTCCGGGTGTTGGGGACGCAGGCGCTCGACGTGCCGGGAGGCGGCCGTCCGTCGGTCGGGGGACAGATACAGAAGGTCCTGGTGGCGGGGGAGCGGTCGGGGATCGTCTCGCCGGCCTATGTGTACCTGCCGCCGGAGTACTTCCAGCCGCAGTACGCGAAGCGGACCTTCCCCGCCTCGGTGGTGCTCACGGGCTATCCGGGGACGGCGGAGAACCTGATCAAGGGGCTCGACTACCCGAAGTCGGCGTACCTCCAGGCGAAGGCCGGGCGGATGCAGCCGATGATCCTGGTGATGCTGCGTCCGACGGTGGCGCCGCCGCGGGACACCGAGTGCGTGGACGTCCCGGGCGGCCCGCAGACGGAGACCTTCTTCGCGGACGACCTGCCGAAGGCGGTGTCGCAGGCGTACCGGGTGGGCAAGAAGGCGCGGAACTGGGGGTTCATGGGGAACTCCACGGGTGGCTACTGCGCCCTGAAGATCGCCCTCCACCACCCGGACCGGTTCGTGGCGGGGGCGGGTTTCTCCGCGTACTACCGGGCGGCGGAGGACGTCACGACCGGGGACCTGTTCCACGGGGACGACGCGCTGCGCAAGCGGGGCGACCTGCTGTGGAGCCTGGACCACGGGAAGCCGGGGAACACGTCGTTCCTGGTGACGTCGTCGAAGCGGGGCGAGAGCAACCTGAAGGGGACGCGGCAGTTCGTCAAGAAGGTGAAGCGCCCGGCGCAGGTCTCGTCGATCATCCTGGAGAGCGGCGGCCACAACTTCAACACGTGGCTCCGGGAGATCCCGCCGGGTCTGGTCTGGATGGGCGCGAGGCTCAGCGGGAACTAGGGCCTGCCTTTCGGATCGTGCCGGGCTCGCGGGCCCTGACCCGAAAGACGGGCCCTAAGGCCTGTCCGGCGGATCGGGGCCCGGCCGTGGTCCGCCGGACAGGTTCTAGCCCTCCACGCGTGGGGTGGCCCTGCGCAGGGCGCGGTGGACGCCGGCCGGGGTGAGGACGCCGAGCGGCCGGCCGTCGTCGCCGGTGACGGTGAGGCGGCCGGTGTCGTGCTGGAGGAGCACGGCGAGGGCGTCCTTGAGGGAGGTCCCGAGGGGTACACGGGTGCCGTCCTCGTGTTCCTCGGGGCCTCCGACGTACCCTTCGCGGCTTCCCTTCCAGAGGTCGAGGTCGGCCTCGGTGACGGGGGTGACCGCGAGGCGCTTGAGGCCGCGGTCGCTGCCGACGAAGTCCGCGACGTACGGGGTGGCGGGGGAGCCGAGGACGGTGGCGGGCGTGTCGAACTGCTCGATGCGGCCCTGTCCGTAGACGGCCATGCGGTCGCCCATGCGGACGGCCTCCTCGATGTCGTGGGTGACGAGGAGGACGGTCTTGCGGACGGTGGCCTGGAGCGCGAGGAACTCGTTCTGGAGGCGCTCGCGGACGACCGGGTCGACGGCGCCGAAGGGCTCGTCCATGAGGAGGACGGGCGGGTCGGCGGCGAGCGCGCGGGCGACGCCGACGCGCTGGCGCTGGCCGCCGGAGAGCTGGGCGGGGTAGCGGGAGCCGTACACGGCCGGGTCGAGGCCGACGAGGTCGAGGAGTTCGGCGGCACGTGCGCGTGCGGCGGCCTTCTTCCAGCCGAGGAGGGCGGGGACGGTCGCGGTGTTGTCGAGGACCGTGCGGTGGGGGAAGAGCCCGACCTGCTGGATGACGTAGCCGATCTTGCGGCGCAGGGCGACCGGGTCGGTGCCGGATATGTCCCGGCCGTCGACGAGGACGCGGCCCGAGGTCGGCTCGACGAGTCGGTTCACCATCATCATCGTGGTCGTCTTGCCGCAGCCCGACGGGCCGACCAGGGTGACGAGTTCGCCCTCGGCGACCTCGAAGGAGAGGTCGTCGACGGCGGTGGTGCCGTCGTCGTACCGCTTGGTCACGTGCTCGAACCGGATCATGGTTCCCCATTCTGTCCCCTGGGCGACGGCCTTGTGTGAAGGGCGTGTTGCCGCATGGTGGCGGATCTCGGGGATTGTCGGTGGCGGGGGTTAGGGTCGTCACACAAGCGTTCGGGAGTGCGGGCGACCCGGGGGGAGGGACGATGAGCGCGCCGAACTGTCTGGTCGCGAACGACTGGATCTGCGGTGAGTATCTGCGCACGCGCAGCGGGGAGTTGACGGACGCGCTGCTCCAGCATGTGGGAATCACGGTCGTGTCCGTGCTGATCGCGCTCGCGGTCGCGGTGCCCCTCGCGCTGCTCGTCCGCGACCGGCCCCGCTTCGCGGGGCCGGTCCTCGGACTGACCACCCTGCTCTACACGGTGCCGTCGCTCGCGATGTTCTCGCTGCTGCTGCCGTTCTTCGGCCTGTCGGCGGCGCTCGTCGTCACCGGCCTCGTGCTGTACGCGCTGACGATCCTCGTGCGCAACACCCTGGCGGGGCTCGCCGCCGTGCCGGCCGAGACGCGGGAGGCGGCCCGGGGCATGGGGTACGGCACGCTGCGCATGCTCTGGCAGGTCGAACTCCCGCTGGCGCTGCCGGTGCTGATGGCGGGCATACGGATGGCGACGGTCTCCACGATCGCCCTGACGACGGTCGGCTCGGTCGTCGGCCGCGGGGGCCTGGGCAACCTCATCGACGACGCGCTGCCGACCTTCTTCAAGGCGCAGATGCTCGCCGCCTCGGTGCTGTGCGTGCTGCTCGCCGTCACCGCCGACCTGCTGCTCCTGGGCCTCCAGCGGCTGCTCACGCCCTGGACCCGGATACGGACCGCGCCGGGAGGCGGGTGACATGGGCATCGTGACGGACGCCTGGGGCTGGCTCGCCACCGGCGCGCACTGGACGGGCGGGGAGGGCATCGGGCGGCGGCTCGCCGAGCACGTGTACGTGAGCGGGGCGGCGCTGCTGATCGCCGCGGCGCTCGCGCTTCCGCTCGGCCTGTGGCTCGGCCACCTCGGCCGCGGCGGGGCGCTCGCCGTGAACGTGTCGAACGTGGGGCGGGCGATCCCCGTCTTCGCGGTCCTCGCGCTGTTCATGGTGTCGCCCCTGCGGAACGCCGGCTATGTGCCGACCGTGGTGGCCCTCGTGCTGTTCGCGATACCCCCGCTCCTCACCAACGCGTACGTGGGGGTGCGGGAGGTCGACCCGGCGGCGGTGCGGGCGGCGCGGGGCATGGGGATGACGGGTGGTCAGGTCTTCCTGCGGGTCGAACTCCCGCTGGCCCGGCCCGTGGTCATGACCGGGGTCCGCTCGGCCGCCGTGCAGGTCGTCGCCACCGCGACGGTCGCCGCGATGGTCGGCCAGGGCGGCCTGGGCCGGATCATCACGGCCGGCTTCGCCACGTACGACACGGCGCAGGTGGTCGCGGGCGCCGTGCTCGTGGCGCTGCTGGCGCTCCTGGTGGAGGGCGTCCTGGTGGCCGCGGACCGCCTTTTGACACGTGACAGACGAATGACCGAACGCTGACTGGGATGGGTGATCTCGTGAACAGGGTCTCGCGTATCGCGGGCGCGCTGCTGGGGACGGCGGCGCTGACCGTCGCCCTCGCCGCGTGCGGCGGCGACAGCCTGGAGGAAGGCAAGAAGAAGGACTCCGGGAGCTCCGGCGACTCCGGCGCCGGGAAGAAGGGCTCGCTGGTGGTCGGCGCGGCCGCCTTCACGGAGGCCAAGGTCCTCGCCGAGCTGTACGCACAGTCGCTGAGGGCCGAGGGTTACTCGGTGTCGATCACCACCGTGAAGAACCGCGAGCTGTACGAACCCTCCCTGGAGAACGGCGAGATCGACGTCGTCCCGGAATACGCGGCGACCGTCGCGGAATTCCTCAACGCGAAGGTGAACGGCCCGAAGGCGCCCGAGGACAAGCCGGTCGCCTCGGGTGACGTGACGGCCACCGTCGACGCCCTGCGGAAGCTCGCCGAACCGCGCGGTCTGAAGGTCCTCGCGGCCGGAGAGGCCGTCGATCAGAACGCCTTCGCGGTGACGAAGGAATTCGCCGCGAAGAACAAGCTGACGACGCTTTCCGATCTCGGCCGCGCGAAGCTGAAGGTGAAGATCGCGGCCGGTGACGAATGCGCGGTGCGGCCCTTCTGCGCACCCGGTCTGAAGAAGACGTACGGGATCGACGTGGCCGGGATCGACCCCAAGGGCGTCGGTACGCCGCAGGCCAAGCAGGCCGTCAAGGACGGGGTGGACCAGCTGGTCCTGACGACCACCACGGACGCCACCGTCGACGGCTACGGCCTCGTCTTCCTCACCGATGACAAGAAGCTGCAGAACGCCGACAACGTCCTGCCCGTGGTCAACGCCAAGGACGCCGGCGCTCCGGAGATAGCCGCCGCCCTCGACAAGATCACCAAGGTGCTCACCACTGCGGATCTCGCCGAACTCAACCGCAGGGTGGACGCCGAGCGGGCGAAGCCGGAGGACGTGGCCAAGGAGTATCTGGAGACGAAGGGGCTGCTCAAGAAGTAGACGGTGGGGGAGGGGAGTCGGCCCGAAACGGAACCGGAACCGTCGATATCCACTTCTGGTGGCGAGAAGTGGCCAAGAGATTGCCGGGCCGACGCCCCACATGGCGCCTACGCACGGTAAATTTCAGGCCATGCCACGTGGACGCCACCGCCATTCCCCGCCTCTGCACAAGCTGATGCCGCCGTCCGCGGTCGCCGGCGCCGCGGTCGTGTGCGCCGCGGCCGCCTGGCTGCCCGGCGACCCGGTGATCGCGCGGCTGCTCGCGGTCGCGGCGGCCGCGGCCGCCGTCACCGGCGCCGTCCTCATGCGCAGTTGGGACCGGAGCGCCGGCCTCAAGGTCGCCGAACTCGACCGGGCGCGCGCCGCCGAGGTGTGGAAGGCCGAGGAGCGGACCGCCGAGCTGGAGGCCGACCTCGAGGAGTCCCGCGCGCTGCGCTCCCGGCTCGACGCCAAACTCCGCGCCAAGCGCGTGGAGCTCGCCGGACTGCGCGGCGAGCACGCCGACCTGCTCCGCCGGTACGCCACCGCGGAGACCGAGCGCGCCAGCGCCCTGGAGGGCCGCCGCGTCCTCGCCCTGGAGACGGGCGCCGCCGCCTCCGACGCCAAGGCGCTGCCCGCCGCCGGATCCACGCCCACCCCGGAGGCCTTCCGCCGCGCCGCCCAGGCCCTGCGCGACCTCCCGCGCAACGCCGCGGCCCAGCAGGCCCGCCGCACCGCCGAGGCCGCCCGCGCCCGCGACCTCGCCGAGCGCGCCCGGGACACGGAGGAGCCGCAGGGGAAGCACGCGGCGGCCGCCGGGACCGAGCAGCACACCCGCACGGCCGCCGTCACCCCCTCCACCGCCCTGCCCGCCGTCCCGGTCGCCTCCGCGGTCGTCCCGTACGCGGCCCGCCGGCCCGTCCCGCGCCCCGAGGGCAACTTCGACTTCTTCGGTACGCAGAAGGCGGCGGCCGCGATCGAGGCCGTGCAGAACAGCGACCTCGCCGACGTCGTGGGCGAGGAGGTCCTCGAAGAGGCCCTGGCCTCGGGGACCCCGCTGCTCGCCCCGGTCGCCGCGCCCCTCGCCCCGCACGTCACGGCGCCGCCCCGGGCGATCGGCCAGGTCATCGACCTGACCGCGCACGACGAGACCGAACAGCTGGACATGGCCGAACTGCGCGGCGCGGTCAACTCGTGACGTACCGCCTGGCCCCCCTCGGGGCCACGGAGCTCGCCGGCCGCCGCGACGAGCTCCTCGCCCTGTGCGCGCAGGCCTTCGGCGGCGAGCCCTGGCACGAGCCGCCGCTCGGCGCCGTACGGACCGTGGACAGGCTGCTGGGTTCGGCCGCAGGGAGGGACGACTTCACGGCGGTGGCCGCGCTCGACGCCGAGGAGGCCCTCCTCGGGTTCTCCGCCGGCTGGAGCGACACGGTCCTCACCGGGGACGCCTCCGCCTTCGAGCTCGCCGAGCTCGTCGTCGCCCCCGGCCACCAGGGCCGCGGCATCGGCCGCCGGCTCCACGACGCGCTGCTCCTGGCCGCGGCCCCCGGACCCGCCCTGCTCATGACCCTCGACGTACCGGAACTGACGGACCGCTACACGGGCTGGGGCTGGACCGTCGTCGACCGGCGGCGGCCCGGCAGGGAGCAGCGGGAGTACGTCGTGATGCGCCGGGAGCAGTGACGCCCGGCGCGGTGACCCCGGGCCCGGCGGCCGGCTACTTGTCGATGTCGCCGACGACGAAGAAGAGCGAGCCCAGGATCGCCACCATGTCGGCGACGAGCGTCCCGGGCAGCAGTTCCACCAGCGCCTGGATGTTGTTGAAGGACGCCGAGCGCAGCTTCAGCCGGTACGGGGTCTTCTCGCCCTTCGACACCAGGTAGTAGCCGTTGACGCCGAGCGGGTTCTCGGTCCAGGCGTACGTGTGGCCCTCCGGCGCCTTGAGCACCTTCGGCAGCCGCTGGTTGATGGGCCCCTGCGGCAGCTCGGCCATCCGGTCCAGGCAGGCGTCCGCCAGGTCGAGCGAGTTGTGCGTCTGGTCGAGGAGGCACTCGAAGCGGGCGAGGCAGTCGCCCTCCTGCCGCACGGCCACCTTCAACGTGTCCTGGAGCTCCCCGTACGCGAGGTACGGCTCGTCACGGCGCAGGTCGAAGTCGACGCCGGAGGCGCGGGCGATGGGCCCGGACACCCCGTACGCGTGGACGGTCTCCGGGGCGAGGACGCCGACCCCGCGGGTACGGCCCCGGAAGATCTCGTTGCCGAGGACCAGCCGGTCGTACACGTCCATCCGCGACCGCACGTCCGCGACGGCCTGCCGCGCACGGCCCAGCCAGCCCGCGGGCAGGTCCTCCTTGAGGCCGCCGACCCGGTTGAACATGTAGTGCATCCGGCCGCCGGAGACCTCCTCCATCACGGCCTGGAGCTCCTCGCGCTCCCGGAAGGCGTGGAAGACGGGCGTGATGCCGCCCAGTTCGAGGGGGTACGAGCCGAGGAACATCAGGTGGTTGAGGACCCGGTTCAGCTCGGCGAGCAGCGTCCGCGTCCACACGGCACGCTCCGGGACCTCCATGCCGAGCATCCGCTCGACGGCCATGACGACGCCGAGCTCGTTGGAGAACGCGGACAGCCAGTCGTGGCGGTTGGCCAGCATGATGATCTGCCGGTAGTCCCGCGCCTCGAAGAGCTTCTCGGCCCCCCGGTGCATGTAGCCGATCACCGGCTCGGCGTGCCGGACGACCTCGCCGTCGAGCACGAGCCGGAGCCGGAGCACGCCGTGGGTCGAGGGGTGCTGCGGTCCGATGTTCAGCACCATGTCGGTGCTCTCCGCCGCGCCGCCGATTCCGACCGTCGTCTCCGTCATGCGGCCAGTATCCCCTGCCGTCCCGGGCCCCCGGGCCCCCGTCCTAGGGGCGGACGCGGCAGCTCAGCCAGAGGAAGTCGCCGAGACCGCCGCGGGCGGTCAGCTCGGCGGCCTCACCGGCGGAGGCGAGCGCGCGGACGTACCCGGCGGGGTCGGTCGAGGCGAGCGAGAGCGGCGGCCGCTCCCCGGAGACCCCGAGCCGCCCCAGCACCTCCCGCTGCGTGACCAGCTCGGCGTAAAGCCCCCCGCACGCGTCCAGTGCCACATGTGACGTCACGTCGCAGCTTCCGTCCGGGACCGGCGGGACCTCGCGGCCGTCTCGGAAGCCGGTCAGGGTCCCGAAGGGCGGGCGGGCGGCCCGCACGTGCGCGTAGTCCACGGCCACCGCGCGGCCCGCCGCCAGCGAGGCGACCGCCGCCGCCCAGGCCTCGTCGCGGGGGCGCCCGATCTCGGCCCGCGCGCCCGGCTCCCGCAGCGGCCACCAGCGGTCCAGCCAGTCGGCGTCCGGGCCGGTGACGGGGGCGCCGAGCCGTTCGGTGCCGTCCGGCGCGACCTCCACGTACCGGACCGTGCCGTCCGCGTCCGCCTCGGCGACGTCCACCGGCACGTTGTCGAGCCACTCGTTCGCGAACAGCAGCCCGCGCACGCCGCGCGGCACCCGGTCCGTCCACTCCACCCGTGGGTCGAGCCCGTCCGGGCGGGCGGCGCGCTCGACCGCGACCGCCCGCACCGTGAGCGAGGACCCGACCGCCGTGAGCACCGACGTCAGCAGCTCACCGCGGCCCGCGCCCACGTCCACCAGGTCGACCTCGTCCGTCCCCAGCTCCTCGGCGACCTCGGCGAGCAGCCGGGCCACGGCTCCCGCGAAGAGCGGGGAGGCGTGCACCGAGGTGCGGAAGTGCCCCGCCGGCCCCTCGGGGCGCAGATAGAAGCCCCCGGGGCCGTACAGCGCCCGCTCCGTGGCCTCGCGCCACCCCTGCCACTCCTGCCCCTGACACGTCTCGTCCGTCACGTGCCCCAGTCTCCACCTCGGGGAGTACGGGTCCCGCGCCAAGGATCGGCCCCACGGTTGATCCGGACACCTGTCGGCTTTCCCTACTCTGGGTGACGTGCAGCGCCTCTACGACTTCATCCGCAGACACCCGACGGGCGTCGACGGCTTCTGGGCCGTCGTCCTCCTCGGGATCTCCCTGCTGTGGGTGGGGCAGACCTACCCGACGGTGGACCGCCCCGTCGCGTACGGCGTGATCGCCGCGCTGTTCTCCCTGGTCGTGGCCCTGCGCAGACGGGCCCCGGAGAAGATGCTGCTGCTCGCGGTCGCCCTGGGCGTGGCCCAGCTCGTCCTCGGCGTGGTGCCGTTCCTGGCCGACTTCGCGATGCTCGTGATCATCTTCACCGTCGCCGCGCACGACGGACCCCGCTGGGCGTCCCGGCTCGCGCTCATCGGCGGACTGAGCGCCTCCACGCTCTCGCAGATCAGATGGCCCATGGAGGCGCCGGGCTCGGACGCGGCGAAGGTCTTCTTCACGATCATCATGACCGTGCCGTTCGCCCTGGCCTGGGTCCTCGGCGACTCGCTCAGAACCCGCCGGGCGTACTTCGCGCAGCTGGAGGAGCGGGCCTCCCGCCTGGAGCAGGAGCGCGAGGCCCAGGCGAAGGTCGCGGTCGCCGCCGAGCGGGCCCGGATCGCCCGCGAGCTGCACGACGTCGTCGCGCACAACGTGTCGGTGATGGTGGTCCAGGCCGACGGCGCCGCCTACGTCATGGACTCCTCCCCGGAGACCGCCAAGCAGGCCCTGGAGACGATCTCCAGCACGGGCCGGCAGGCGCTCGCCGAGATGCGCAGACTCCTCGGGATCCTGCGCACCGGCGAGCACCAGGAGGCCGGGGAGTACGTGCCCCAGCCCGACGTCGGGCAGATCGAGGACCTCGTGGAGCAGGTCCGGGGCGCCGGCCTCACGGTCGACTTCGCGATCGAGGGGAGCCCGCGCCCGCTGCCCAGCGGCGTCGAGCTCACCGCGTACCGGATCGTGCAGGAGGCCCTCACCAACACGCGCAAGCACGGCGGTCCCGACGTCGGTGCCAGCGTGCGCCTCGTCTATTTCGACGACGGTCTCGGCCTGCTCGTCGAGGACGACGGCCGGGGCGCTCCGCAGGAGATGTACGAGGACGGGGGCGCCGACGGCCGGGGCCACGGTCTGATCGGCATGCGGGAGCGGGTCGGCATGGTCGGCGGCACTCTGGACGCGGGCCCGCGTCCGGGCGGCGGTTTCCGGATCAGCGCCCTGCTCCCCCTCAAGCCCGCTCACTGACGACCCCTAAGGAACTGACCTGATGTCCATCCGCGTGATGCTCGTCGACGACCAGGTGCTGCTGCGGACCGGTTTCCGCATGGTGCTCGCCGCCCAGCCCGACATGGAGGTCGTGGCGGAGGCCGGCGACGGCGTCGAGGCCCTGGAGGTGCTGCGCTCCACGGCGGTCGACGTCGTCCTGATGGACGTGCGCATGCCGAAGCTGGACGGCGTGGAGACGACCCGGCGGATCTGCGCGGAGCCGGGGGCGCCGAAGGTGCTGATCCTGACGACGTTCGACCTCGACGAGTACGCCTTCTCGGGCCTGAAGGCGGGCGCGAGCGGCTTCATGCTGAAGGACGTGCCGCCGGCGGAGCTGCTGGGCGCGATCCGCTCGGTGCACAGCGGCGACGCGGTGGTGGCGCCCTCGACCACCCGCCGGCTGCTCGACCGCTTCTCGCCGATGCTGCCGTCCTCGGGCAAGGAGCCCGAGCACAAGGGTCTGGAGCGGCTGACGGACCGGGAGCGCGAGGTGATGATGCTGGTCGCGCAGGGCCTGTCGAACGGCGAGATCGCCGCCCGGCTCGTCCTCTCCGAGGCGACGGTGAAGACGCACGTGGGCCGCATCCTGACCAAGCTGGGCCTGCGCGACCGGGTCCAGGTCGTGGTCCTGGCGTACGAGACGGGCCTGGTCCGGGCGGGCGGCGGCGCGCTGTAGAGCGCCTCGGAGGTCCTACCGGAGCACCGACTCCAGGAAGTCGCTGCCGAGCCGGGCGACGACGGAGACGTCGAGCTGGTGGAGCACGTACCGGCCGCGGCGCTGCGTGGTGGTCAGCCCGGCCTTCTTCATGACCGTGAGGTGGCGGGAGACCTCGGGGGCGGTGATGCCGTACGCGTCGGCCAGCTCGCTCGTCGTGTACGCGCCCCGGGCGAGGCTGCGGCACATGCGCATCCGCATCGGGTGCGCGAGTGCCTCCAGGCGCAGCTTCACGGCCTCCACGGGGGCGCCGCCGCCGAGGTCGCGGGCGGGCACGGGGTACTGGACCACCGGCTGCCAGCCGGGCGCGTGCAGCGCGAAGAGGTGCGGCCAGCCGAAGGCGGTCGGCAGGAACGTCACGCCCGAGCCCTCGGCGCTGGTGCGGCCGTGGATCAGCTTGTCCACGACGATCCGGGTGCCGGCCGTGTCCTCCTCCAGGACCATCGCGGAGGAGGCGTCGGCGACGGCCTCGGCCAGCCCCTTGCGGCGCATCAGCTCGGTCTTGTGGCGGGCGTCGGCGGCGAGCTGGATCCGGACGCGGTGCCAGGTGTCGGCGAAGAAGGCCTCGTCGCAGTCCTCCAGGAGCCGCCGGACCCACGCGCGCGTGGCGGGCGGGTCCGCGAGCATCCGCTCGGCGAAGGCGGCCTGGCGCGGGCCGCGCGCGGCGGCGAGGTCGAGGGCGCGGCGCCGCATCCGCTCGTCGACGAGAGGGGAGGGGGCGCCGTGCGTGTAGTGGCCGGCGCAGGAGATCTCCAGGGCCGAGGCCACGTACTTCTCGTCGTCCATGCGGTCGAGGTCGTCCAGCTCCTCGGCGAGGGTCTCGCGGGGCCGGGCGGGCAGCAGGATGTCGGAGCGGGTCGAGCGCCACATGAAGTCGGCCTCGTGCAGGCGGTCCGCGAGCTCCGGCTTGAGCGCGGCGGCCGTCGTGGTGGTCCAGGCGTGCAGCCGGGGGTGGTGCGTGGGCTCGGCGAGGGCGTGCAGGGCGGCGCCCAGCTCGGCCAGCGGCGAGGGGCAGAAGGCGATCCGCTCGTGCGGCAGTCCGGTGATGTCGATGGTCACGCTCACCCGTCCATGGTGCGGGGTGCGCCGGGGGAGCTGTCGTCCCGTTTGACGGCCCCCGTCAATCGGCGGGCCCCGGATTGACGGGGGCCGTCAATCCGGGGGCCGGGCCGTGGCGGCGCGGCGCACGGTGAGGCCATGAACGCGCTGCACCAGTACCTCTTCGACACGTACCGCGCCGCCCGCCTCGGCGAACCGCTGCCACCGGAGCCCGGTACCCACGACGTGGCCGTGCTGCGGGCCGTCCGCGACCACCGCCGCTTCGAGCGGGTGCTGGCGGGCCGCCGGGCGCACGGCACCGTCCGCGCGGCCCTGCGCCGCCTGCCGCGCCGCACCGCCTGAGGCCGGGCGGGGGTCAGCCCTCGACGCGCGCCAGGAAGTCCCGTACCGCCTCCTGCACGTCCTTCGCCGTCCACTCCAGGCCGGGGTCGGTCACGGTCAGTTCCGTGAAGGAAACCCCCGGCGGGCCGGCCGCGCCCGGGGTGAACCAGCGGCGGAAGAGCGCGGTGCCGGTGTCCTCGGTCTGGGCGAGGGCCGCCGCCGTCAGGACGTCCGGGTCGTACGGGAGCCAGACCTGGAACTGGTGGGTGTGCGGGGTCTCCGGGTGGACCCGGAACCAGCCGGTGCCCGCCTCCGCGAGCGCCTCGCGGACCGCGTCGGCCACCACGCGCGCGTGTGCCACGTACGAGGGCAGCCGGGGCAGCTCGACGTCCAGGCCCCGGAGCGCGGAGAGCGCCGCCGGGTACTGCTGGAAGACCATCCCGCCGTACCGGTGCCGCCAGATCCTCGCCTCCTCCATCACGTCCTCGGGACCGGCGAGCGCGGCCCCGGACATGCCGCCGAGGGACTTGTAGAACGAGACGTACACGCTGTCGGCGAGCCCCGCGATCTCCGCGAGCCCGCGGCCGAAGTGCGTCGTGGTCTCCCACAGCCGGGCCCCGTCGAAGTGGACCACCGCGTCCCGCTCCCGGGCCGCCTCCACGGCCTCGGCCAGCTCCTCCCAGGACGGCAGCACGAAGCCGGCGTCCCGCAGCGGCAGCTCCAGCATCAGCGTGCCGAAGGGCTCCGGGTGGTCCCGTACCTCCTCGGCGGTCGGGAGCCGGGGCGCGTCGGTCGGGTGGACCGTGCGGAGCCCCGAGACGGCTCCGAACGCGCCGTTCTCGTGGACCTCGGGGTGGCCGAGCGGGTGGAGGGCGACGACGGGGCTGCCGGTGCGGCCGGCCCAGCAGCGCAGCGCCACCTGCTGGGCCATGGTGCCGGTCGGGAAGAAGACGGCGGCGGGGAAGCCGAGCTCCTCGGCGACGCGCCGTTCCAGCTCCTCCACGAGCCCGTTGCCGTACGTGTCGAGCGGGGCCTCCTCGTGGCCGGCGGCCTCCGTCCAGGCGGCCAGTTCGCGCAGCCGCGAGCCGACCGTGCCGTCGACCGAGGTGTTCCACAGGGTGCGCTCGGCGCCGCCCCACACCTTCGCCCGGTGGAGCCGGGCCGCTTCCTCGTCCACAGGAGTCTCGACGGAGGTCTCGACAGGAGTCTCAGGATTCATGGGCCGATCATCACACCACCGCCCACACCCTGTGGACAGCCACGGAGGCAGGTCGAAACGCTGGCGTAGCATGACCAGAAATCGTCCGGTACCCGCCGAGGACTGGAACGGAAGGCCGTCCCCACCGTGAACGCACCAGCAGCGCCAGAGCCCAGAGCATCGGAGCCCCGGGCCGAGGACCGACCCGCCCGGCTCACCGTCGGAGTCGTCGGAGCCGGCCGGGTGGGCCCCGCCCTCGCCGCCTCGCTCCGGCTCGCCGGGCACCGTCCCGTCGCCGTCTCCGCGGTCTCCGACGCCTCCCGGCGCCGCGCCGCCGAGCTCCTGCCCGACGTCCCGGTCGTCGAGCCGGCCCGTGTCCTCGCCCTCGCCGACCTGGTCCTGCTGACCGTGCCGGACGACGCGCTGCCGGGCCTGGTCGAGGGCCTCGCCGACACCGGAGCCGTACGGCCGGGCCAGCTGCTCGTGCACACCTCCGGGCGGTACGGGGCACGGGTCCTCGACCCCGCCCGCCGGGCCGGCGCCCTGCCGCTCGCCCTGCACCCGGCCATGACCTTCACCGGCACCGCCGTCGACGTGCAGCGGCTCGCCGGCTGCTCCTTCGGGGTGACCGCGCCCGAGGAGCTGCGGCTCGCCGCCGAGGCCCTGGTGATCGAGATGGGCGGCGAGCCCGAGTGGATCGCCGAGGAGGCCCGGCCGCTCTACCACGCGGCCCTGGCCCTCGGCGCGAACCACCTGGTCACCCTGGTGGCCCAGTCCATGGAGCTGCTCCACAAGGCAGGGGTCGCCGCCCCCGACCGGATGCTGGGCCCGCTCCTGGGCGCCGCCCTGGACAACGCCCTGCGGTCCGGGGACGCGGCCCTCACCGGGCCCGTCGCGCGCGGTGACGCCGGCACGGTCGCCGCCCACGTCGCCGAGCTCCGCAAGCACGCGCCCGGAACCGTCGCCGGCTATCTGGCGATGGCCCGCACCACCGCCGACCGGGCGCTCGCGCACGGCCTGCTCAAGCCCGAGCTGGCCGAGGACCTGCTGGGCGTGCTCGCCGCCGACAGCACCACCACTGCCGCCGACGGGCCGCAAGGAGACGACCGATGACCCTGTCCGCCCGCAAGAGCGCCGAAGACGGCCGTCCCGTCCGCCACGAGCCGGCCGAGCTGCTGCCCGCGGTCGAGGACCTCCGCGACGCCGTGGCCCACTGGGGCGTGCCCGGCCGTACCGCCGTGGTCATGACCATGGGCGCCCTCCACGAGGGCCACGCCACTCTGATCCGGGCCGCACGCGAGCGCGTCGGCGCCAAGGGCTTCGTCGTCGTCACCGTCTTCGTGAACCCGCTCCAGTTCGGCGCCGGCGAGGACCTCGACCGCTACCCCCGTACCCTCGACGCCGACCTCGCGCTGGCCTTCGGGGCGGGCGCGAGCGCCGTCTTCGCGCCCTCCGTCGACGAGGTCTACCCGGGCGGGGAGCCGCAGGTCCGGATCACCGCCGGGCCCATGGGCGAGCGCCTCGAAGGCGCCTCCCGGCCCGGCCACTTCGACGGCATGCTGACGGTCGTCGCCAAGCTGCTCCACCTCACGGCGCCCGACCTGGCCTTCTTCGGGCAGAAGGACGCCCAGCAGCTGGCCCTGATCCGCCGCATGGTCCGCGATCTGAACTTCCCCGTCGAGATCGTCGGCGTGGAGACCGTCCGCGAGGCCGACGGCCTCGCCCTCTCCAGCCGCAACCGCTACCTCTCGGCCGGGGAGCGCCGGACGGCCCTGTCGCTGTCCCGCGCGCTGTTCGCCGGCCGGGAGCGGCTCGCCGCGCAGGAGGCGCTGCGCGCGCGTGCCGCCTCGCTGCCCGGCGCCCAGGGCCGGGCCGAGAACCGCGCCGAGGCCCTGTCGCGGCTCGGCGAGGCCCGGGCCGCCGCCGACGCCCACGCGGTCGCGCAGGCCGCCGAGGGCGGCGCCGCCGGGGCCGTGCGGGCCGCGGCCCGTGCCGTCCTGGACGAGGCGGCCAAGGCCGAGCCGCCGCTCACCCTCGACTACCTGGCCCTCGTGGACCCGGCCGACTTCACCGAGGTCGCCGACGGCCACGAGGGGGAGGCGGTCCTCGCGGTCGCCGCGCGCGTGGGGAGCACGCGGCTCATCGACAACGTCCCCCTGACCTTCGGAGCCTCCAAGTGACCGGAATACGGCTGCACGCGCCCACCCCGGGCTGGGCCATCGACGCCGACGTCGTCGTGGTCGGCTCCGGGGTCGCCGGGCTCACCGCCGCCCTGCGCTGCACCGCCGCCGGGCTCCGTACGGTCGTCGTCACCAAGGCCCGGCTCGACGAGGGCTCCACCCGCTGGGCCCAGGGCGGCATCGCGGCCGCGCTCGGCGAGGGCGACACCCCCGAGCAGCACCTCGACGACACCCTCGTCGCCGGTGCCGGGCTCTGCGACGAGCGGGCCGTGCGGGCCCTGGTGACGGACGGCCCCGGTGCCGTCCGCCGCCTGATCGCGACCGGCGCCGACTTCGACAAGACCGCCGACGGCGAGATCGCGCTGACCCGGGAGGGCGGCCACCACCGCCGCCGGATCGCCCACGCGGGAGGGGACGCGACCGGCGCCGAGATCTCCCGCGCCCTGGTCGAGGCGATACGGGACCGGGGCGTGCGCTTCATCGAGCACGCCCTCGTCCTGGACCTCCTCACGGACGCCGAGGGCCGCACGGCGGGCGTGACCCTGCACGTCATGGGCGAGGGGCAGCACGACGGCGTCGGCGCCGTCCACGCGCCCGCGGTGGTCCTCGCCACCGGCGGCATGGGGCAGGTCTTCTCCGCCACCACCAACCCGGGCGTCTCCACCGCCGACGGCGTCGCGCTCGCGCTGCGGGCCGGCGCCGAGGTCTCCGACCTGGAGTTCGTCCAGTTCCACCCGACGGTGCTCTTCCTCGGGGCCGGCTCCGAGGGCCAGCAGCCGCTGGTCTCCGAGGCGGTACGGGGCGAGGGCGCCCACCTGGTCGACGCCGACGGGGTCCGCTTCATGCTCGGGCAGCACGAGCTGGCCGAGCTGGCGCCCCGGGACATCGTCGCCAAGGCGATCATCCGCCGGATGCAGGAGCAGGACGCCGAGCACATGTACCTCGACGCCCGCCACTTCGGCGCCGAGATGTGGGCGGAGCGCTTCCCGACGATCCTGGCGGCCTGCCGCTCCCACGGCATCGACCCGGTGACGGAGCCGATCCCGGTGGCCCCCGCCGCCCACTACGCCTCCGGCGGCGTCCGTACGGACCTGTCGGGCCGGACGACCGTGCCGGGCCTGTACGCGTGCGGGGAGGTCGCCTGCACGGGCGTCCACGGCGCCAACCGGCTCGCCTCGAACTCGCTCCTCGAAGGCCTGGTCTTCGCCGAGCGGATCGCCGAGGACGTCGTGGCGAGCGCCCCCGGCCGCGGCCCCGCCGTCCCGGTGGAGCACCCGGCCCCGGTGGTCCTGCCGCTGCTCGAACCCGGCGCCCGGCGCCGTATCCAGCGCACCATGACCCTGGGCGCCGGAGTGCTCAGGTCCGCCGAGAGCCTGCGTACGGCCTCCCGGGAGCTGGAAGCCCTCCACCTCCCGCCCGCCGCACCCGACGACGAGGCCGGCGACCGGAAGTCCGCCGAGCCGGGCGTCGAGTCCTGGGAGACCACCAACCTGCTGACCGTCGCCCGCCTCCTGGTCGCGGCGGCGGACCGCCGCGAGGAGACCCGCGGCTGCCACTGGCGCGAGGACCACCCCGACCGGGACGACGCGCGCTGGCACCGGCACCTCGTCGTCCGTCTCACCCCGGAGCGGACCCTCGACGTCCGCACCACCGACACCTCCGACTTCCCCCCCACCCTCGACGCCCCCAGGGAGCCGTAAGTGAGCACGCCCGAGGAAGCCCGTCCGCAGCCCGTGGACGTCCCTCTCATCCAGATCAACACGGTCTCCTCCGACGAGACCGGCGGCTGCGGCGACGGCTGCGGCTGCGGCGGCGGCGAGGAGTTCGAGTGCGGGCTCGACCCCGCCCTCGCGCAGCTGCTCGCCGACGCCGGTCTCGACCCCGTCCAGGTCGAGGACATCGCGCACCTCGCGATCGCCGAGGACCTCGACGGCGGGGTCGACGTCACGACCGTGGCGACCGTCCCCGAGGACGCCGTCGCCACCGCCGACTTCACCGCCCGGGAGGCCGGTGTCGTGGCCGGTCTGCGGGTCGCCGAGGCCGTCCTGTCGATCGTCTGCACCGACGAGTTCGAGGTCGAGCGGCACGTCGAGGACGGCGAGCGCGTCGAGGCCGGGCAGGTGCTCCTGAGCGTCACCGCCCGCACCCGCGACCTGCTCACCGGCGAGCGCAGCGCCCTGAACATCCTGTGCCGCCTGTCCGGCATCGCCACCGCCACGCGCGCGTGGGCGGACGCCCTGGAGGGCACGGAGGCGAAGGTCCGCGACACCCGCAAGACGACGCCGGGCCTGCGCGCCCTGGAGAAGTACGCGGTCCGCTGCGGCGGCGGCGTCAACCACCGCATGTCGCTGTCCGACGCCGCCCTGGTGAAGGACAACCACGTGGTGGCGGCCGGCGGCGTCGCCGAGGCCTTCAAGGCCGTCCGCGAGATGTTCCCCGAGGTGCCGATCGAGGTCGAGGTCGACACGATGCACCAGGTCCGCGAGGTCCTGGACGCGGGCGCCGACCTGATCCTGCTCGACAACTTCACCCCGATGGAGACCGAGGAGGCCGTCGCGCTCGTCGCGGGCCGCGCCGTCCTGGAGTCCTCGGGCCGGCTGACCCTGGAGAACGCGCGGGCGTACGCGGCGACCGGCGTCGACTACCTGGCGGTCGGCGGCCTCACCCACTCCTCCCCGATCCTCGACATCGGCCTGGACCTGCGCGAGGTGCGCGCCTGATGCTGCTCACCATCGACGTCGGCAACACGCACACGGTGCTCGGTCTCTTCGACGGCGAGGAGATCGTCGAGCACTGGCGGATCTCCACGGACCCGCGCAGGACCGCCGACGAGATGGCGGTCCTGCTCCAGGGCCTCATGGGCATGCACCCGCTGCTCGGCGTCGAACTGAGCGACGGCATCGAGGGGATCGCCATCTGCGCGACGGTCCCCTCGGTGCTGCACGAGCTGCGCGAGGTGACCCGCCGGTACTACGGGGACGTGCCGGCGGTCCTCGTGGAGCCGGGCGTCAAGACGGGGGTGCCGATCCTCACGGACAACCCCAAGGAGGTCGGCGCCGACCGCATCGTCAACGCGGTCGCGGCCGTCGAGCTGTACGGCGGCCCGGCGATCGTCGTGGACTTCGGCACGGCGACGACGTACGACGCGGTCACCACCCGCGGCGAGTACGCGGGCGGCGCGATCGCCCCGGGCATCGAGATCTCGGTGGAGGCCCTGGGCGTCAAGGGCGCCATGCTCCGCAAGATCGAGCTGGCCCGCCCGCGCAGCGTGATCGGCAAGAACACGGTCGAGGCCATGCAGTCGGGCATCGTCTTCGGGTACGTGGGCCAGGTCGACGGCGTCGTGGCCCGGATGAAGCGCGAACTGGTCGGCCCGAAGGGCGACCCCTCCGACGTCACGGTGATCGCGACCGGCGGCCTGGCGCCGATGGTCCTCGCCGACTCGAAGGAGATCGACGCGCACGAGCCCTGGCTGACTCTGATCGGCCTGCGCCTCGTGTACGAGCGGAACGTGTCCCGCATGTGAGGGTGGGTCCGGCGCGCCGCGATGATCGCTAAGAGGAAATTGTCCGATTAGCGCGTAGTGTCGGCCCATGCCCACGCCATACGGATCCCGCGGCGGCATGGCGTTCAGCGCGGACGAGCTGCGTGTGCTCCGCCGCGCCCTTGCCACTGCCCTCCATCCTGCCCCCCTCCAGAGCGAGGACGTCCGGGACTGCCTGTGCCTGGCCGAATCCGTGGACGAGGCGGTACGCGAGGCCGGCCGGCAGCGCGCCTTCCTCCTCGACGACCTGGCCCGCTACCGCGAGGCGCTGCCCGGGTCCCTCAGCGGCTACCTGGAGCTCCTCCGGGACGCGCTGGCCGCCGGCTACGACCCCGGTGCCGACGACCTCGCCGCCCTGCGCGCGCTGCGCCGCAACCCGGCCGCCGCCGAGCTGCTCGCCCGCTGCCAGGTCCTCGCCGAGCGCTCCGTACGCGCGCGCCTGGCCCGGGTCTCCCAGGCCACCGCCTCCAGCGTGCCCTCCGTCTCCCGGGCCCGGCTGCTCGCGCTGCCCGGCGGGCGCGCGGCGGGCGACGAGCCCAAGCCGACCCCGCCCGCCCCCGTCAAGCGCCCGGCCCCCAAGCCCTCCGAGGTCTTCCCGCCACGCCGACGCCCGGTTCCCCCGCCCCCACCCGAGGAGCGGGCCGCCGGATAGCTACTCTGGACGGCATGGACTACGTATCCGCGCTCCTGCCCCCCGTCGTGATGGCCGCCTTCTTCATCGGTCTCGTCGTCACGATCGTCAAGAGCCAGGGCGGCCCCAACAAGGCCAAGGAGGACGCGGTCGTGGACGCCGCCCTCGCCCGCGCCGAGGCCACCCGCCAGGCGGACGGCTCCTAGCTCCACTCCGTACAGCGCCGAGGACGTACGACCCTTCGAGGTCGTACGTCCTTTTTGTTGGTTTTCTGGAGCGGATATCCCCATATTGACCTTTTGCACACTATGGTGACGCTGTGCCGCGCCCCTTGGGAGAACTCGAAGACGCCGTCATGACGCGCGTCTGGCAATGGAACCGCCCCGTGACCGTCCGGGAGGTTCTGGAGGACCTCCAGCAGGAACGGTCCATCGCCTACACCACCGTCATGACCGTCATGGACAATCTCCATCAGAAGGGCTGGGTCCGCAGGGAAGTCGAAGGCCGCGCCTATCGATATACGGCGGTCTCCACCCGCGCCGCCTACTCCGCCGCCCTCATGAACGAGGCATGGGCGCAGAGCGACAACCCCGCCGCCGCACTCGTCGCCTTCTTCGGGATGATGTCGCCGGAACAGCGCGAGTCGCTGAACGACGCCATCCGCATCGTCCAGCGCGACAACCCCCTCCCCGCCGCCCCGCGCGAGGCCGAGGGTGGCGAGGGACAGGCCGCTCCGTAGCGATAGCGTCCCCCCATGTCGACCTCCGTCAAAGCCGTCACCGTACGCAGGGCCCGCACCAGCGATGTGGCCGCGGTCCGCCGTCTCGTCGATCCATTCGTGCAGCGCGGCATCCTGCTCGACAAGGCGACCGTGACCCTTTACGAGTCCATCCAGGAGTTCTGGGTCGCGGAACGCGACGAGGACGCCGTCGTCGTCGGCTGCGGCGCACTCCACGTCATGTGGGAAGACCTCGCAGAAGTCCGTACTCTCGCCGTCGATCCCGACTTCAAGGGCGCCGGCGTCGGACATCAGGTGCTGGACAAGTTGTTGCACACCGCCCGATGGCTCGGGGTGCGGCGGGTATTCTGCCTGACCTTCGAAGTCGACTTCTTCGCGAAGCACGGCTTCGTCGAGATCGGCGAGACCCCGGTCGACGGAGATGTCTACAGCGAGCTCCTCCGTTCCTATGACGAGGGAGTCGCCGAGTTCCTCGGTCTCGAACGAGTGAAGCCGAACACCTTGGGCAACAGCCGGATGCTTCTGCACCTGTGACGCGGAAGCCCGTGATCCTCTCGTGGAACCCTATGTCCGAATCGCGCACGTTTCCCGCGTTGCCAGGGATCTGAACCTCTCCCAGGGGTTTGTGTTTTTCCGGGAAAAGCGGTTTCCTTTCCGCGTACTGCATTTTCGATGAAAGGAAATCCGGTGGCACAGAAGGTTCAGGTCCTTCTTGTCGACGACCTCGACGGCGTCGAGGCGGACGAGACCGTGACGTTCGCGCTGGACGGCAAGACCTACGAGATCGACCTCACCACCGCCAACGCGGAAAAGCTCCGTGGCCTGCTCGAGCCGTACACCACGAGTGGCCGTCGCACCGGCGGCCGCACCACCGGCGGACGCGGCAAGGGCCGTGCCGTGGCGACGGGCAGCCAGGACACCGCGAAGATCCGCGCGTGGGCCAAGGAGAACGGCATGAACGTCAACGACCGCGGTCGCGTTCCCGCCGACATCAAGGCCGCCTACGAGGACGCGAACCGCTGAGGCGACAGCTGCTGAGACGCCCCACGGGTACGGGCACTCAGCAGCCGCACCCGGTGGCACTCCGCCGCGGCGGCGGCCACGAGGCGCACCAGGCAGGGGGCATCCGCAACGCCCCACGGCGCGGACCGCAGCACCGGAAGCGAGGCCTCGACCTCGCGACCCGGCGCGGGCGCCCGCAGCCACACCGCGGCGCCCGGCGCGCCGGATCCGCCCCGCCCCGGGGGAAGGGGTGCGGTCATCCGGCCGTCGGCACCGAGGATCGCGAGATCCAGTGAGATCCCGCCCCACTCCAGCCAGTCGAGCAGCCCCGGCAGCTCCTCCGCGCTCCCCGCGGCCACGAGCAGCCCCATCCGGCGCCCCACGAGGGCCACGGGACCGGTCGCCGCGCCCATCCGGCGCAGCACTCCCCGGCCGGCCTCGGCAGGCACCTCCAGGACGTCGAAGCGCAGCCCCGTGACCAGACCCACCGGCGGGCCCGCCACCGTCGCCCAGCCGAGCTCGTCCTCGTACCACCGCGCGACGCCGCCGTCGATCGGCGAGCGGGGCGGCGGAACGGTGAAGGTCATGCCGGGGGAACTCCCGAGAGGGCACGTCGGTTACGCCCGACGGTGACACAGCGTCCCCCACAGGTCGCGCAAGGTGTCCGGGATGGGGGTGTGCGAGTGCATTCGGGCGCGCAAGGGTGTTCGCTGGTAGCGGAGGGAACCGGGGTGCGCCGCATGGAGTGTCAGTCCTTACGGGTAAGACATTCCTAGTGGAGAGGGGCGACTCGCGGGCTTCGGCGTCTCACGTTCGCCATCGGCGTAGTGAAGGCGCGGGTAACTACTTGGCCTGCGGGAACATCGTCTCGCACCATCGGGTTGGAGCATTTGTCGGCTGTTCGGCAGCAGGTCTCCCCACTGAGAAGGGGGTGATCCGGACGGATGTCGGCAGTTGGAATGAGCGGTCCCCGCTTGCGGGACTAAGCTGCGGAAGGACAGGGAGGGGATCGACCCCTAACTGACTGACCGCTCTGAGGAGCGATTAACGATGTTCGAGAGGTTCACCGACCGCGCGCGGCGGGTTGTCGTCCTGGCTCAGGAAGAAGCCCGGATGCTCAACCACAACTACATCGGCACCGAGCACATCCTTCTGGGCCTTATCCACGAGGGTGAGGGTGTCGCCGCTAAGGCCCTGGAGAGCCTCGGGATTTCGCTCGAGGCGGTCCGCCAGCAGGTGGAGGAGATCATCGGCCAGGGCCAGCAGGCCCCGTCCGGGCACATCCCCTTCACCCCTCGTGCCAAGAAGGTCCTGGAGCTGTCGCTCCGGGAGGCCCTCCAGCTCGGCCACAACTACATCGGCACCGAGCACATCCTGCTCGGCCTGATCCGTGAGGGCGAGGGCGTCGCCGCCCAGGTCCTCGTGAAGCTGGGCGCCGACCTCAACCGGGTGCGGCAGCAGGTCATCCAGCTGCTCTCCGGCTACCAGGGCAAGGAAGCCGCCACGGCCGGCGGTCCTGCCGAGGGCACCCCCTCGACGTCCCTGGTCCTCGACCAGTTCGGCCGGAACCTCACCCAGGCGGCCCGCGAATCCAAGCTCGACCCGGTCATCGGGCGCGAGAAGGAGATCGAGCGGGTCATGCAGGTGCTGTCCCGCCGCACCAAGAACAACCCGGTCCTCATCGGCGAGCCCGGCGTCGGCAAGACCGCCGTCGTCGAGGGCCTGGCGCAGGCCATCGTCAAGGGCGAGGTGCCCGAGACCCTCAAGGACAAGCACCTCTACACCCTGGACCTCGGCGCGCTGGTCGCCGGCTCCCGCTACCGCGGTGACTTCGAGGAGCGCCTGAAGAAGGTCCTCAAGGAGATCCGCACCCGCGGCGACATCATCCTGTTCATCGACGAGCTCCACACCCTCGTGGGTGCGGGCGCCGCCGAGGGCGCGATCGACGCCGCGAGCATCCTCAAGCCGATGCTCGCCCGCGGTGAGCTCCAGACCATCGGTGCCACCACGCTCGACGAGTACCGCAAGTACCTGGAGAAGGACGCCGCCCTCGAGCGCCGCTTCCAGCCCATCCAGGTCGCCGAGCCGTCGCTGCCGCACACCATCGAGATCCTCAAGGGTCTGCGCGACCGGTACGAGGCCCACCACCGGGTCTCCATCACCGACGAGGCCCTCGTCCAGGCCGCGACCCTGGCCGACCGGTACATCTCGGACCGCTTCCTCCCGGACAAGGCGATCGACCTGATCGACGAGGCCGGCTCCCGGATGCGCATCCGCCGGATGACCGCGCCGCCGGACCTCCGCGAGTTCGACGAGAAGATCGCCGGCGTCCGCCGCGACAAGGAGTCCGCGATCGACTCGCAGGACTTCGAGAAGGCCGCGTCCCTCCGCGACAAGGAGAAGCAGCTCCTCGCCGCGAAGACCAAGCGCGAGAAGGAGTGGAAGGCCGGCGACATGGACGTCGTCGCCGAGGTCGACGGCGAGCTCATCGCCGAGGTCCTCGCGACCGCCACCGGCATCCCGGTCTTCAAGCTGACCGAGGAGGAGTCCTCGCGTCTGCTCCGCATGGAGGACGAGCTCCACAAGCGCGTCATCGGCCAGAAGGACGCCGTCATCGGCCTCTCGCGGGCCATCCGCCGCACCCGTGCGGGTCTGAAGGACCCGAAGCGCCCCGGTGGCTCGTTCATCTTCGCCGGCCCGTCCGGCGTCGGTAAGACCGAGCTCTCGAAGGCGCTCGCCGAATTCCTCTTCGGCGACGAGGACGCGATGATCTCCCTCGACATGTCGGAGTTCAGTGAGAAGCACACGGTTTCCCGTCTCTTCGGTTCGCCGCCCGGATACGTCGGCTACGAAGAGGGCGGTCAGCTCACCGAGAAGGTGCGCCGCAAGCCGTTCTCCGTCGTCCTCTTCGACGAGGTCGAGAAGGCCCACCCCGATATCTTCAATTCCCTTCTCCAGATCCTGGAGGACGGTCGCCTGACCGACTCCCAGGGCCGGGTCGTGGACTTCAAGAACACGGTCATCATCATGACGACCAACCTCGGGACCAGGGACATCTCGAAGGGCTTCAACCTGGGCTTCGCCGCCCAGGGCGACACGAAGTCCAACTACGAGCGGATGAAGGCGAAGGTCAGCGACGAGCTGAAGCAGCACTTCCGCCCGGAGTTCCTCAACCGTGTGGACGACATCATCGTCTTCCCGCAGCTGACGCAGGAGGACATCCTCCAGATCGTCGACCTGATGATCAGCCGCGTCGACGAGCGCCTCAAGGACCGGGACATGGGCATCGAGCTCTCCCAGTCCGCGAAGGAACTGCTCGCCAAGAAGGGCTACGACCCCGTGATGGGCGCCCGGCCGCTGCGCCGGACGATCCAGCGCGAGATCGAGGACACGCTCTCGGAGAAGATCCTCTTCGGCGAGCTGCGCCCCGGTCACATCGTGGTCGTGGACACGGAGGGCGAGGGCGAGGAGCGCAAGTTCACCTTCCGCGGCGAGGAGAAGTCGGCCCTGCCGGACGCCCCGCCGATCGAGGCCGCGGGCGGCTCGGGCCCGAACCTCTCGAAGGAAGCGTGACGCTGCGCTGAGCTTGTAGCGCTGTGAGGGGCGGCCCCGGAACCTGATTGGTTCCGGGGCCGCCCCTTTGCCGTCTATCGGGCCCTGAGCCGATCGCCGAGGGCATCGGCGCCGATGATTTCGTCGCGGGGCACTCCGGTGACCTGTATCGACACGGACGGCAGGTCGACCAGCGCTGTCAGGTCGGTCAGCCGGGGGCAGCCGTTCAGGACGATCATGCCGAGCCGGGAGCAGTCCAGCGCTCGCAGGAAGCCGAGGTCGGCGACCCGGGTATTGCGTCCGAGGGCGAGGAACGTCGGCTGGTGCATGTCGAGTCCGAGGGCGAGGTCGTCCTCGTCGAAGTCGCCGATGATCTGGACGGCCTGCTGGCCTCGCAAGGTGCTCAGGATGCGGAGCTGCGCTGCTTCGGTCACGAGCAGCAACCCGACGTTGTCGTTGAGGTGCGGGGCGATCTGGCGGGCGAAGGCCTCCGCAGGGAAATACCGCCATTTGTCGCCGAATCTGTGCGCGTGCCCCGCCTCGGAGAAAGCTTGGGCATACGTCAGGGCGACGTGGCCTCCGATCGAGGCGATCAGTTCGGTGACCGGGCCCACGGCATCCGCGGGCATCGCTTCCGGCTCCGGCAGCAGCGGCAGCACGTACTCGCCCAGGCGGGCCAGTTGGTCGATCTGGTGTCGGTTCCTCGGCCGGATCATCGACTTCACCGCCTTCCGCACCCGTCCGTGCAGGCTGGCGTCCAGCCAGGCCGCGTGCTCGGCCGCCAGGGCGGCCAGGACGTACAGCGTGGTCTTCAGGTCCCGTTTGCCGGTGGCCGAGCCGGCAGCGAGGAGACCTTCGATCAGGACGGGCAGGTCGCGGCGGGTGCAGTGGCCGGCCGCCAGGAGCAGGACGTCGTGCCACTGCTGGTCGTGGGCGTGGACCAGGGCCTCCTTGAGGTGGTCGCCGTCCACCAGTTCCTTCGCCGCCAGGAAGTCCTGGAACGTGCGGTGGGCGAACTGGAAGACGTCGTCCGTGCGCTCCTGGAGCAGGCCGCTCCGGTTCAGGAGGTGGGTGAGGATCTTCTCCGGGGTGCCCTGGCCGGCGACGTCCGGCATGCCGGGCAGGGCGCGTGCGATCTGCCGCAGGGCCTCTTCCCGGGTGAACTCGGTCTGGCCGCCCCGGACCAGCCAGGCCGCGAGCCGTTGGAGGAGCTCGGTGTGCTCGTCGACCGTCATGCCGATGCCGTCGGGGGTGCCGATCCCGCGCTGTTCGTCGCGGGCGCCGAGCAGCATCTGGAGCGCGGAGGAGTAGAGCGCCCAGCGGGTCTTGGGCAGGAAGCCCTCACGTAGCCGGTGCAGGGCGCAGATGACCGCGCAGAGCAGCGGGGTCCGGGCGAGGTCGGCCAGGGCGGGGTTGTGGTCGAACTGCTGGGCCAGGTCGCGTTCGAGGTCGGCGAGGTTCCGGTCGGGGTCTCCGTCCAGCCGGGCGGCCGCGTGCCAGGCCGCGACGAAGGCCTGGATGTCGGCGTCCCGGAGCGGCAGGAGGGTGAGTTCCTCGAACTCCTCGGAGCCGAGCCAGTCGGGGGCGACGGCGAAGGGCCGTACGGTCGCGACGCAACGGGTGCGGGGGTAGCGGGTGAGCAGCTGGGAGAGCCAGGCGTGGGCGGCCTCGCGCTCCTCCGCCGGGACCTCGTCCAGGCCGTCGACCAGGAGGAGTCCCCGCCCGGCGGCCAGGACTCGGCCCGCCCAGCCGTCGGGGGCCGCGTCGACCATGAGCCCGGCGACTCCGGGCAGGTCGGCGGGGGACGGGTAGCCGTTGCCCCGGGCGCGCAGGGTGCGCAGTGGGACGACGAAGGGGACGAGGCCGTTCAGCTCGGCGAGGTTCGGCCCGAGGGTCCCGGCGGCGGCGTGCGCGGCCAGCCACCACACGAGGGTGGTCTTCCCGGCCCCGGCGTCGCCCCGGAGGAGGACGCGCGGCCGGGAGGCGAGCAGGTTGTCGATGCGCTGCGGGACGGGGGCGGGCGAGTCGGGGGTCTTGGAAGCGGCCTCCAGGGAGAGGTAGGCGGTGTCGAGGTCCCACTGGGAGGCGCGCTTGCCCAGTTCGTCGAGGCCGAAGATCCGGGTGCGGCGGTAGGCGGCTCCGACGGCCTCCGCGTACTCCTCCTCGTAAGGCTGGTCGTGGGGGTGCGTGCCGGTGATCCGTATCGGCGGGGCGACGTCGGCGGGAAGCCACCGACGCACCTCCTCGTCCGCGAGGACGGCGGTGAGCGGCATGCACTCCAGGCGTCGGTGGCCGCGTCCGCGCGGTACGGCGCGGACGATGCCCAGGAGCCTCCCGTCGGCGAGGACGGGGGCGCCGGACAGGCCCGCGAGGGGCGAGGGGCCGTCCTCCGTCCCGGTGACGGGAGGGTGGTCGAGCTCGACGGTCAGCGTGCGGCGGAGGAGCCCGGCCATGGGCAGGACGGTGCCGGTGAACTGGTCGACGTCCAGCTTCCGGCCGTCGTACCGCTGGACACGGGGGAAGCCGACGATCTCGCAGCCGGGTATCGGCCGGTCGGTGGCGAGGGTGCTGAACCGGGGCGGGACGCCGAGGAGAACGCCGGACTGGAGGAGGGCGGCGTCGAGGCGGTCGTCGGACCAGACGACCGGCAGCCGTCCCGGCACCGCCTGGTGCGGTGCCGCGGCCGTGACGAAGCGGGCGTCGCCGAGGACGTGGGCGCTGGTCAGGATGAGGTTCGAGGTCAGCAGGACCCCGGTGCCCTGCTGCTCGCCGAGGACGGCGAAAACGCCGGCGACGTCGCTCACCGTCCCTCGGCCCCACCGCCGAAGTCGGACAGATCCGCTCCCTCGTCGTTGCCGACGAGCCAGGGGCCGTTGGTCGTGGCGTTCAGGGGCTTCAGGGTGAAGGAGACCCGGTGGGTCTCGCCCCGGGTGCGGGAGGCGTCGGCACCGGCCTCGACGACCCAGGCCTTGACCTTGCCGCCGCTCTTCACCTCCTTGCGGAGTTCGATGGTGAACTCCATCTCGATGTCACCCACTTCGAAGGCGACGGGTTGCCCGGTCGCCCGCGTGGCGGCGGTGACGAGCTGGTCGCGTACGGAGGAGATGGCGTCGGCGAGCTCGATGTCGGTCATGGCCATGAACGTATCGGGGGAGGCGGAGGGCGGTCAGCTCATGTGTGGATTCCGACCGTGGGCGCGAGGGCTTCGGTGCCGCTGAAGCGGAGGCCGAAGCCGTTGACGTACCGGAGTTCGGCCAGGGGCGCCAGCGGTGTGAGGTCGTGGACCTCTCCTTCGCGGTCGCAGTGGAGGGTCAGCAGCCGGAGGGAGGGGAAGGACCGGGCGATGACATCCAGCGGTGCGGCGCGGCCGGAGCAGTCCACGAGTAGATTCTCCGTCTGCGACAGCCGCAGCGATTCCGGGAGGCTCTGCACGCTCTCGGCCGGCAGCTGAAGCTGCGAGAGGCCTTCCAGAGCAGCCACGGCGTGCCAGTCCTCCTCGCTCATGACGGCGTCTTCGATCATGACGAGGATCTGGAGACCGGTCAGGCGGCGGAGGAAGGCGAGCCCTCCTGGGGGAGGGCTGGTCAGGGTGAGACTGCCCAGCTTGTTGTCGGAGGGGAGATGGCTCAGGGACGGGGCCAGTTCTCCCGACAGTCCCACGATCCGCGCCTCGCCCAACGCCGCGCGGATCGTGGACATGCCGTCGAGGGTGAGGCTCGGACTCATGCGCAGGTCGAGGCTCTCGGGGCGAAGCCCGAGGCGGGCGACCTGGGCTGCCTGGTCGTCGGACACGAGTGTGAAGTCGAGGTCGGTCTGATCGAGCCGGGCGATGATCTCCTCCGCGTAGGGGGCCGTCGCGAACCGGGCCCAGCCCCACATCAGCTGGGAGCGGACGCCCAGGGACGGATGGTCCGTGAAGCGTGCGAGGTACGGCAGCGTCGCGTCGTCGGTGATGTGGGTCGCTGTGATCACCACGTCCTGTGCCGCGTCCTCGTCCAGCTCCTCCGGGCCCGGCAGCAGGTCCAGGACCGCCCGTCCCACCCTCGCCAGCTCCCGGGCCTCGTCCGGGCCGCGCGGCGGGATCACCTCGGCCGTGCGGGCCAGGATCCGTTCCCGGATCTCCG
Organism: Streptomyces sp. NPDC002463; assembly: GCF_042889835.1. Lineage (NCBI taxonomy): Bacteria > Bacillati > Actinomycetota > Actinomycetes > Kitasatosporales > Streptomycetaceae > Streptomyces > Streptomyces sp. NPDC002463. Next base: position 29,821 of record NZ_JBIARL010000011.1, on the reverse strand, counting down.
GTGCCACCTCCGTCGCGTGGTTCAGCGCCGTCGCCGCCACGACCAGGACGCGGAGCTGGGTCCGGCGGTCCGGTGCCGCGTCCGCCGTCTTCAGCAGCTCGTCGAAGATCTCCGCGCACTCGCGCGGGCGCGCGTGCCCGACGGCCATGCGGATGACGTCCTCCCACTGGTCGTCCGCCGCGTGCCGGACGAGGACGCCGATGTCCCACCGGTCCACGAGCGCCTTCGCCGCCAGGTAGTCCTGGAAGGTGCGGTGGACGAAGTCGACCGTGTCCGCCGTCGGCTCGCGCAGGAGGCCGCTGCGGTGGAGGAGGTGGGTGAAGACCAGGGCGGGGTCGTAGCCGGCGGCCTCCGTGATCGCGGGCACGGCCTCCCGTACGACGTCCTGCGCGTGCGCGCGGTCCATCGTCGTGCGGCCGTTGAGCGTCAGCCAGTACGCGATCCGCTGGATCAGCTGGATCTGCGGGGTCTCGCCGAGATCGATCCCGTACGGGGTCCCCATGTCCCGCTCGCGGTCGCGGCGCGAGAGCAGCATCGCGAGGGCCGCGTCGTACAGCGCCTTCCGGCCGCGCGGCAGGAAGCCGCGCCTGCCGTGGTGCAGGGCGCAGATCAGGCCGCACATGAGGGGGTTGGTGGCGAGCTGGGCGACGTCCGCCGTCGTGCGCAGGGCGTCGAGGAGGGGCTGTTCGTACGCTGTCGCTTCCGGTCCGGCGGCCCGGTGCCAGCGGCGGACGAAGGTGGCGACCTCGGCGGAGGACATCGGGGCGAGGGTGAGTTCGGCGAAGCCGTCGGGGGCGAGCCAGTCGTCGCGTACGGCGGTGGGGCGGGAGGTCACGAGCCAGCGGTTGCCGTCGTAGGAGTCGAGGAGGTCGCGGAGCCAGCGGCGCGCGCGGTCCCGCTCGGCCTCGGGGATCTCGTCGATGCCGTCGACGAGGACCAGGCCGCGCCCGGCGGCGAGGACGCGGTCGGCCCAGCCGTCGGGCGCGGAGAGCGGGCAGCCGACGGCGGAGAGGAAACGGTCGGGGGCGGGGAGCCGCTCGCCGTGGCGGGTGAGGGCGCGCAGGGGAAGGACGAAGGGGATGCGGTCGCGGAGGTATGTCATGCCGTCCGCGAGGTCCTCGCGTGCGGCGGAGACGGCCAGCCACTGGATGAGGGTCGTCTTGCCGGAGCCGGCCGTGCCGCGCAGGAGGACCTTGTCGTGCCGGGTGAGGATCTGGTCGGCGCGGCCGCCCGACGGGTCTCCCCGGAGGAGGGCGCCGGCGGTGCCGGCGAACGCGTCGCGATCAGCCGTGCCGACGTACTCCCCGTACTCCCGGTGCAGGCGGCTCGGGGGCACGAGGCCTCCCGTCGCCTCCAGCGACAGGTACGCCACGTCCAGCGGCCACTTCTCCGGGGCGTCCCGGAGGTCCACGCCGTAGATCGTGAGGCGCCCGTGCTTCTTGGCGAGGTGGGCCAGGTAGCGGCGTTCGAAGTCGGTGTCCCGTGAGTCCGCGCGCGGTGTCCGGCGGATGACCTCGTCGACCTTCGCGATGAGTTCGGCCTGGGCCCGGGTCTGCTCCACCAGGCTGCGGGCGACGAATGTGGAGCGCTGGGTGAAGAACTCCAGGATGTGGAGGCAGGCCCATTCGGTCAGGGACTCCAGATAGAGGGCCGAGTCCGTGGAGAGGCCGTCCGGGGGCGGGGCCGCCGTCCGCAGGCGGCGGGCGAGGTCGCGGTGGCCGAGGCGGACCGCCTGGACGTCGTCCATGTCGAGGTCGCCGAGGGCGAGGAGGGTCCGGGCGAGGGTGTCGGTGACGGCCTCGGACTCGTCGGCGGGGAAGGGGCGCTCGCCGTCCCCGCCCTGGGACCGCTCGACGAGGGTCGAGGCGAGCTTGCGGACGTCCTGTTCGGTCAGGGTGCGCTTCTCACCGCGGAAGGTGACCAGGGAGGAGAGCCGGATCTTCTGCGACGAGCCCGTGAGACCGGCACCCGGACCCTCGCTGACCAGCAGTTTCTTCAGCAGCGGGCCGATCGCGGCCGACGCGAGGCGCGTGCCGATGAGTGCCGGTTCCATGCGTGGTCCCCCCGTGGATTCCCTGGATTCCCGAAGCGGTCAGCGTAGTGCGGGACGGGCTTCGGGGCGGTTCGGTTGCGTGACCCAGGTCCCATTCGGGGTGGGGCGCTGGTGACCTCGCGCACAGGCGTTTCGAGGGGTACTAACCGGAATAGTGGCGACGTTTGGTGTCGATTCGGGACGTTCAGGTGTGAACCGTCGGGGCTTTGGTCCCGATGTGGACCGAACCGGGCGTCAGGCAGCGTTTCGGGCGGTTCCGGACCCCCGCGACGTGCGCGTAAACCGATTCTCTTGTTCCGGTATGTCCGTTTTCGCGACCCCTCTCAGGGGTCGTCGAAGGGTGAACTTCCGGAGAGATCGCTACGACGCCATGTCGTAGATGGGGTGTTTTGGGATGGCTGGGGGTCCGGGTTACCAAGGATGAGCAAGCCCGGCGCAGCGCACCGTCCGCGCCGGGTCCCGTACGTCCCGGAGGTTTTCCCCCGTATGTCGAAGCGCGTCATGAACCCCGCCGCCCGTATCACCGCCGTTGCTCTCGCCGCCGCGGGTCTGGGAGCGACGCTGGTGGCCGGAGCAGGGTCCGCCTTCGCCGCCGAGGGCAAGGCCGCCCCGGCCGCGCTGACCGTGTCCGCCGCCGTGGCCGCCCAGGCCGACGCCCAGGCCCACGTCGCCGCCCAGGTGAAGGCCGCCGTCGCCAAGGCCGCCGCCGTGAAGGCCACGCCCGTGAAGGCCGTCAAGAAGGCCGCCCCGGCCTGGGTCAAGCCGGTCACCACCTACGCCCTCAGCGCCAGCTTCAACCAGGGCGGCGCCATGTGGGCCCACAAGCACTCCGGCCAGGACTTCGCCGTCCCGGTCGGCACCCCGGTCAAGGCCGCGGCCGCCGGCACCGTCGTGAAGGCCGGCCCGAACGGCGGCGGCGACGGCCCCGCGTACGGCAACGCCATCGTGATCAAGCACGCCAACGGCACGTACTCGCAGTACGCCCACCTGTCGCGGATCCAGGTCAACATCGGCCAGAAGGTCGCCGTCGGCCAGCAGATCGCCCTCTCGGGCAACACCGGCAACTCCTCCGGCCCGCACCTTCACTTCGAGATCCGTACGACCCCGAACTACGGCTCGGCCGTGAACCCGATGTCCTTCCTGCGGGCCCACGGCGTCGGCGTCTGACGCACCCCGTAGAGCTTCAGGCCCGCTCGGCCTGCTCGATCAGATCGAGGGCGACCTCGAGGACGGCTTCCTGCTTCTCCTCGGGGTCGCCCTCGATGTTTTCCATGAAGAAGGTCCCGGCGTGCAGCGCGAAGACCGCGCTCACGGCGCGGACCTTGTCCTTCACCGGGGCCTCGGGTTCCTGGACGAACCTGTTGAGCGCGATGAAGCGCTCCTTGAAGGTGAGCCCGATGCTCAGGTCGCGCACGGTCGCCTGGTTCTCGTGCATGAAGCGGAACAGCGGGGCCGCGGCGAGCAGGGCCTTCTGGTACCGGCGCAGGATCTCCTGCTTCGTCTCCAGGGTCCGCGGCTGATCGCCCGCCCACTCGATGAGCTCGTCGAGCGGGCGCGTCAGGTCCTGGAAGATCCCGATGATGATGTCTTCCTTGGTCTTGAAGTGGTAGTAGAGCGCCGCCTTGGTGACGTCGAGGTGCTCGGCGATCTCGCGGAGCGAGGTCTTCTCGTAGCCCTGCTCGGCGAAGAGTTCGAGAGCCACGTCCTGGATGCGCTGGCGGGTGTTGCCTCGGGCCATGGCTGCTCACTCCACATTCCACAAAACTTACTTGACGACCGGCAAGTTACCGGCCTACCTTCCTCAGTGTAGTAACTAGCCGGGCGGCAAGTAAGGGATCGAGATGGCGACGAAACAGAACGTTCAGGCAGCACAGGGGGAGGCTGCGGACCCGCAGCCGCGCAGCGTACGGGTCGTCCTCCTCGCCCTCATGATCGCGATGCTGCTCGCGATGCTGGACAACATGATCATCGGCACCGCGATGCCGACGATCGTCGGCGAGCTCGGCGGCCTCGAGCACCTCTCCTGGGTCGTCACCGCCTACACCCTGGCCACCGCCGCCTCCACCCCGATCTGGGGCAAGCTCGGCGACATGTTCGGCCGCAAGGGCGTCTTCCTCACCTCGATCGTGATCTTCCTGATCGGCTCGGCGCTCAGCGGCATGGCCCAGGACATGGGTCAGCTCATCGGCTTCCGCACCGTCCAGGGCCTCGGCGCCGGCGGCCTCATGGTCGGCGTCATGGCGATCATCGGCGACCTGATCCCGCCCCGCGAGCGCGGCAAGTACCAGGGCATGATGGCCGGAATCATGGCCCTCGCGATGATCGGCGGCCCCCTCGTCGGCGGCACCATCACCGACCACTGGGGCTGGCGCTGGTCCTTCTACATCAACCTGCCGCTCGGTGCCGTCGCCCTCGCCATGCTCACCACGGTCCTGCACCTGCCGAAGAAGGAACGTGCCACCGGCACCCGGATCGACTTCCTCGGCGCCGCGCTCCTGACCGTCGGCATCACCGCGATCGTCCTCGTCACCACCTGGGGCGGCACCGAGTACGCGTGGGGCTCGGCCACCATCGTCGGTCTCATCACCGGCGGCGTCGCCGCGCTCGCGGCCTTCCTCTTCGTCGAGACCCGGGCGAGCGACCCGATCATGCCGCTGCACATCTTCCGCAGCCGCAACTTCACCCTGATGTCCCTGATCGGCTTCATCACCGGCTTCGTGATGTTCGGCGCGGTCCTCTACCTGCCGATCTTCCAGCAGTCCGTCCAGGGCGCCTCGGCCACCAACTCCGGCCTGCTGCTCCTGCCGATGCTGCTGTCGATGATGGTCGTCTCGCTGCTCGTGGGCCGCTTCACCACCAGCACCGGCAAGTACAAGGTCTTCCCGATCGTGGGCGGCGCGCTCATGGTCGCCGGTCTCTTCCTGCTCTCCACCATGGACACCGGCACCTCGCGCCTCGTCTCCGGGATCTGGATGGCCGTCCTCGGCGCCGGCATGGGCTTCCTCATGCAGATCACCATGCTGGTCGCCCAGAACAGCGTGGAGATGAAGGACATGGGCGTCGCCTCCTCCTCCACCACCCTCTTCCGGACGCTCGGCTCCTCCTTCGGCGTCGCGATCATGGGCGCGCTCTTCACCAGCCGCGTCCAGGACGAGATGGCGTCCCGCGGCGGTGGCGGGCTCACCGAGCGGACCGCCCAGCTCGACGCGGCGAGCCTCGCCAAGCTGCCGGCCGCGCTCCGCGAGGCCTACCAGCACGCGGTCGCCACCGGCACGCACGGCGCCTTCCTCGTCGCCTCGGCCGTCGCCGTCCTCGGCTTCGTCCTCGCCTTCTTCGTCAAGGAGGTGGCGCTGCGCGGCGCCGGACCGGCCGCGGCCCCGAAGGCGGAGTCCGGCGACGACGCGCCCAAGGTCGCCGAGACCGTCTGATCTCGCGTAGCGATCTCCCGTACGGGAAAGGGGGCCGGGTCCAGTCATGGACCCGGCCCCCTTCGCCGTACCTCTCACTCCGCCGGCCGCAGCACCGGGATCGCGTACCCGTCAGTCCGCCGGCCGCAGCACCGGGAAGCTGCCCGTGTTCGTCGGCGCGTGGTCCGGCAGCCACAGCACGGCGATGGCCCCGCCGACCCCGCCCGGCGACCCCTCCGCGGCCACGTTCCGGAAGGTCAGGCGGGCGCCGAGGACCCGGGCCTGGCCCGCCGCGATCGTCAGGCCCAGGCCGTGGCCCTGGCCCGCGCGGTCGCTCGTCCCCGTACGGAACCGGCTCGGGCCCTCCTTGAGGAGCGCCTCCGGGAAGCCGGGACCGTGGTCGCGGACCCGGACCACCCGGCCCTCGACGGTGACCTCGACCGGCGGCTTGCCGTGCTTGGCCGCGTTGGCGAGGAGATTGCCCAGGACCCGCTCCAGGCGGCGCGGGTCGGTGTTCACCCAGGACTCGTGCACGACCCGGACCTCGACCTCCGGGTCCAGGGCCCGCACCCGCCGCTCCACGAACTCGCCGAGCGCGATCTCCTGGAGCTCGGCCCGCTCCGAGGCGCTGTCGAGCCGGGCCACCTCCAGAACGTCCTCGACCAGCGTCCGCATGGCCTGCGCCCGGTCCCGTACGAGCTCGGTCGGCCGCCCCGGCGGCAGCAGCTCGGCCGCCGTGAGCAGCCCCGTGACGGGGGTGCGCAGCTCGTGCGCGATGTCGGCGGTGACCCGCCGCTCGGCCTCGATCCGCTCGTTCAGCGCGTCGGTCAGGGCGTCCACCGCCCAGGCCAGGTCGTCGGTCTCGTCCCGTACGACCCCGCCGACGGCGTCCCGTACCCGGACCTCCGTATTGCCCTGGGCCACCCGGCCGGCCGCGACGGCGGCCTTCCGCAGCCGCCGCGAGAGCCCGCCGCCGATGAGCACGCCGAGCGCGCAGCCGCCGAAGACCACGGACACCGAGCCGATGACGAGGGCCCGGTCCAGATCGTTCATGATCGTCGCGCTGCGGTCGGCGAAGGGGATGTGCAGCGACAGCACGTCGCCGTTGGCGAGCGGCACGGCCGCCCACACGTCCGGCGGCCCGCCGTGCCGGTGCTCCTGCACGTACGTCCCGCGCCGCTTGTCCCGCATCAGCTGGTGGAGCTGCGGCGGCAGCGCCGGGTCGTTGATCTTCGTGCCGAAGCGGGGCTCCTTCGGCTTCGACGTCTCGTACATCCGCTGGGCGAAGAGCAGCCGCTCCATCTGCACCTCGCGCGCGTTGTCGAGCATCGAGATGCGGGCGGCGTTGTGCACGACGATGCTCAGGGTGACCGCGATGAGCGCGCCGACCGCCGCGATGGCGACGGCGATCTTCCAACGGACCCCGGTACGCAAGGGGCGCAGCTTCACATGCACAAGTACGGGCCCTAGTTCTTGAGCTTGTAGCCGAAGCCGCGGACCGTCTCGATCCGGTCCTGGCCGATCTTGGCGCGCAGCCGCTGCACATGGACGTCCACGACCCGGGTGTCCCCGCCCCAGCCGTAGTCCCAGACCCGCTCCAGGAGCTTGTCCCGGGACAGTACGGTGCCCGGCGCCGACGAGAACTCCAGGAGCAGCCGCATCTCCGTCGGGGTCAGCGCCACCGGCGCCCCGCCCCTGCGGACCTCCATGCCCTCGGTGTCGACCTCCAGGTCGCCGAAGACGAGGAGCCCGCCGCCGTCCGGCGCGTCCCCCTGTTCGCCGTTGCCGACGCCGCCCGCGTGCCCGAAGCGGCGCAGCACGGCCCGGATGCGGGCCATGAGCACCGAACCGTCGAAGGGCTTGGTGACGTAGTCGTCGGCCCCCGCCTCCAGACCGAGCACGACGTCGATGGAGTCGGCGCGCGCCGAGAGCATGATCACGGGCACGGTCGACTCGTCGCGGATGCGACGGCAGAGGCTGACCCCGTCCATCCCCGGCAGCATCACGTCGAGGAGCGCGATGTCGGGGCGCTGTGCCCGGAAGGCGTCCAGACCGGAGAGCCCGTCGGGCATGGCGGTCACCCGGAAGCCGTCCCGCTCGAGGGCGAGCTGGGTGGCCTCACGGATGACGTCGTCGTCCTCGACGAACAGGACATGGGTTTCGGCCATCGTGATGTGCCCTTCGGGGTCTGTACGGTCTTTCGGCCGGCGGCGGTCCGCGGCGGTCCAGGACGGCTCACGGCTCAGTTGGCGGCCGGTTCGCTCGGGGCGGGCTCCGCGGTGGGGGCGTCGCCGACGGCCCGGCTGTACTCGTTGTGCACCCAGTCGTGCTGGGTGAAAGCGTTCCCCGACCAGCGGTAGGTGATCACGTCCTCGCCCGAGGGGTACGCGACCGGGTCGCCCTTCGCGTACACCTGCTTGCTGACGACGAGATCGCCCCGGTCGATCGTCGCGTAGACCGCCGCCTCCTCGGCCATGAACACGTTCTCGTACCGGTCGTTCTCCTTGCGGTACACGTACGAGCCGATGCCGACGGCGTCCCCGCAGGTCATCACGTTGACGACGACGTCGGGGGAGGCGGTGTTCGTGAGATTGCCGTAGGAGGTCTCCACCGGGTACGCGTCGGCGACGCACGGCTTCAGGTCGTCCTTGAGCCGCGCGCCGATCTTCGGGTCCGCCTTCAGGAGCGCTATCGGATCCACCCGCTCGGCCGACTGCAGGCCCGCCGTGCCGGAGACGGACGGGGTGGGCGCGGCGGCGGCGATCTCGTCGGAGCGGGCCGCGCCCTCGTCGCGGGAGCCGGTGCCACCGGTGGAGCATCCGGCCAGGGAAAGCCCGACGGCGACGAGCCCGGCCGTGGCCGTGACGCTCGCCGCCCTGACGGTACGCCGCGGGCGGCGCCGTCCGGTCGGACACCGGTCGTCGCCGCCGCTCACACAGTGGTGGCCTTCCTGCGGTCTGCCACAGGGGTCGCCGTCTACGCCGCGCACCGCTCCCGACCCCCTTCGTCACCTCGTACGGTCGCCCGCTCCCCGGTCCGCCCCAGGGCACGGGCGTCGAGGTCACGGCTCTCCAGCTCCTGGCGGAGCCGGGCGAGCGCACGATGGAGCGTCGACTTCACCGTACCGGTCGACATGCCGAGCGCCGCCGCCGTCTCCTCCGTGCTCATCTGCTCCCAGTGACGCAGGACGACGACGCTGCGCTGCTTCGGCGCGAGCACCTTCAGGATGTCCATGAGCAGGGCGCGGTCGGCGTGCTGCTCGGTCGGGTCGTCGACGCACGCGTCGGGCAGCTGCTCGGTCGGCACCTCTTCGAGCTTGCGGGAGCGCCACCACTCGGTCCGCGTGTTGATCATGACGCGGCGCAGGTAGGCGTCGGCGAGGGACTTGTCGGCGATGCCGTCCCAGCGGCCGTACGTACGGGCCAGAGCCGTCTGGAGGAGGTCCTGGGCGTCGACGGGGTCGGCGACGAGGCGGCGGGCACTGCGCAGCAGTGCGTCCTGCCGCGTGCGTACGTAATCCTCGAAGTCGAGCACCTCGCCGCCGTGCCTCATCCGAACCGCCTCCGTTCCCCGTGCCCTGCTTGTCCTCGTGTCGTGGACGACGCTACGGAGCGCTTGTCACGGGGCTGTGCGGGGCAGCCGTCGGTGGACGCACGGCTACCCATCGGTTGTGTAACAGCGGGGACGGAAAAGGTTTGAGGCCCCGCTCTCGGGAGAGCGGGGCCTCAAGACGTCCAGGGGCTCAGGACAGCGGCAGCCGGTACCGGTCGCCCTCCAGCGGCTCGACGAGCCCGTCCGCGACGAGCCCGTCCAGGGCCCGGGCCCGCTGCACCGGCTCGTCCCAGACCGCGTCGAGCGCCGCCTGCGGCACCGGCTCCGCCGAATCCCGCAGCACCGCGAGGAGCCGGCCGCGCACCTGCCGGTCGGTCCCGGCGTACGTCTGACCGCGCCGCGGCGGACCGTCGTGCGCCGGCTTGCCCGAGAGCCGCCAGGCGCACCGCTCGGCGATCGGGCAGCGCCCGCAGTCCTCGTTCTTCGCCGTGCACACCAGGGCGCCCAGCTCCATGGAGGCGGCCGCCCAGCGGGACGCCGTCGTCTCGTCCTCCGGCAGCAGCGCGCGGGCGAGCCGCCGCTCGGCGGCCGTGGTCGCGTTCGGCGGGTACTGGACGCCGGTCGCCGCCCGCGCGAAGACCCGGCGCACATTGGTGTCGAGGACCGCGTGCCGCTGCCCGTACGCGAAGGAGGCCACCGCCGCCGCCGTGTACTCGCCGATGCCGGGCAGCGCGAGCAGTTGCGCGTGGTCGCTGGGCACGTCGCCGTGGTGCCGTTCCGTTATCGCGACGGCCGCCGCGTGCAGCCGCAGCGCCCGGCGCGGGTAGCCGAGCCGGCCCCAGGCGCGGACCGCCTCGCCGGGGGCCTCGGCGGCCAGGTCGGCCGGGCGCGGCCAGCGCGCCAGCCACTGCTCGTACACCGGGAGGACCCGGACCACCGGGGTCTGCTGGAGCATGAACTCGCTGACCATGACGCCCCAGGCACCGGCCTCGGGGCGGCGCCAGGGCAGGTCGCGGGCGTGCCGGTCGAACCAGGCGAGGACGGGCCCGTGCAGCTCGGCGGGGAGCACGACGGGGGCCTCGGACGTGGGGGGAGTGTCGATGGAAGTCATGGCACCCCCGATCCTGGCACGTCCCCGGCGTGATCAGTACGCGCCGTGGCGCGCGCGCGAGCGCCGCTCGGAGTGCGCGGGGGCGTGCGCACTCGGCCCGCGCCCCGCGCACCACACCACGGCCGAGCTCCGGCTCGACCTGGCCGTCTCCACCAGCGCCCGGACGGGGCGCTCCGCCGCCCGCATCACGACGAAGGCGATCAGGGCGCCGACGAGCAGGCCGACGGTCACGTCGTGCGGGTAGTGGACGCCGACGAAGACCCGGGAGAAGGCCATGAGCAGCGCCATCGGCACGGTCAGCCAGACGATCCCGCGCCAGGACAGGGCGAGCGCGATCGCCGCGGCGCCCGCGATGGCGGAGTGGTTGCTGGGGAAGGACCAGTCGCCGTGCGGCGGGCAGGCGACGAGCGAGACGGGCGCTTCGGCGACCGCCCGGCACGGACGTTCCTCGTCGATCAGCGACTTCAGGGCCTCGCTCACCACGTAACCGAAGCCGGTGGCGATCGGGGCGAGCAGCGCGAGCGCCATCGCCCGGCTCGAACCCTCCCGGGTGCGCCACCAGCCGGCGAGGAACAGCACGCCGAAGAGCAGCAGCCCGAGCTCCGTCCACACCTCGGCGATCCACTGGAACCAGTGGGGCGTGGAGTGGGCGAAGTCGGCGACGTCGAGATACAGACGGTCGGAGAGGTCGAGAAGGGTGTTCATGGGGTACGACGCTAACCGGAATCCGGAGTCCGCCGCCCCGGGCCGCCGGCCGGAACGACCCCCGGCGACAGCGGGGGGCTGCGATTCGGCCCGGTTCCCTACGGTTTCCCTCGGGTTTAGGGCGGGATGCCGTACCGGATCCGCGCCGGATCGGGGAAAGTTCCCGGAACCCACGGATGTGATCATCGGCAAAACTTGAGGCCTGGGGCGGCGGGTGGGGCGGGAGTTGGGCCGGATCTCTCGTAAGGTTCGGGTCGTGGGATCTTTGCGCAATCCGGTCGGGCCGCTTCCCTCCACCATCTACTGGCGACGGAGGGCGGTGGCGGCGTGCCTGGTGGCGCTGCTCGCGCTGCTCGCCGTATGGGCCGTCACCTCCGGTGACGGCGACGGGAAGAAGCCGAACGACGCCGCCAACGGCTCGTCGCCGACCCCGCCGTCGATCACTCCCGGCCCCTCCGGCACCGGCCCGGCGATCAGTCAACAGCCCGGTGGGCGCGACGAGTCGGGCGACTCCGGCGAGACCGCGGGCGACAACGGCGGCTCGGCGGGCTCCGGTACGGACGCGGGAGCCGACGCCGGTACGGACTCCGGCGCCGAGGGCACGGGAGGCACCACCGGCACCGGCAAGAACGGCGACACCGACGGCGCCGGCGCCGACGGCGGCGCGGGCACCGGCGCGGGCCGGCAGGTCCCGGCGAACTCCCCGCTCCCGAACTGCCCTGCCGGAGCGCTGCAGTTGGAGCTCCGCTCCATCAAACTCACCTACGAGGCAGGGGAGAAGCCCCGCTTCCACCTCGTCGCGAAGAACACCTCGAACACCACCTGCAAGGCCGACTTCGGGCCCCGCAGCGCGGTTCTCACGGTCAGTGACGACCGTGACGACGAGGTCTGGTCCACCGCCGACTGCCCGCGCCCCGGCACCCCGGTCCTGCTGCGCGTCCCCGCGCACACCACCATCACCCACACCGTGGAATGGGACCGAGGTCACAGCGCCCCGCAGTGCGCCAGCGCCCCGGCGGGCCAGGCCGGCCCGGGCACCTACCTGGTGGAGGCGAAGGTGCCGGGCGCGAAGGTGCTCGCCGCCTCGTTCACGCTCGCCAAGGACTGAGCGGGCGGCACGTCCTAGACGTACCGCTCCAGGATCGAGGACTCCGCGAGGCGCGACAGTCCCTCGCGGACACTGCGGGCCCGGGCCTCGCCGACGCCGTCGACGGTCTGGAGGTCGTCCACGCTCGCCGCGAGCAGCTTCTGCAGCCCGCCGAAGTGCTCCACCAGACGCTCGATGATCGCGCCCGGCAGCCGCGGCACCTTGGCCAGGAGCCGGTAGCCGCGCGGCGAGACCGCCGAGTCGAGGGTCTCTGGCGAGCCGCTGTAGCCGAGGGCACGCGCCACGACCGGAAGTTCGAGGAGCTCGGTGTGGGTGAGCGCGTCCAGCTCGGTGAGCGCCTCGGCGACCGTCCGCGAGCGCTTCGCCGTCGGCTCCGGCACGTAGTCCCGGATCACCAGCTCGCGCTCCGGCTCCACGCCCGCGATCAGCTCGTCGAGCTGGAGCGAGAGGAGCCGCCCGTCGGTGCCGAGCTCGACGACGTACTCGGCGATCTCGGTGGCGATCCGGCGGACCATCTCCAGGCGCTGCGCGACCGCGGTGACGTCCCGGACCGTGACCAGGTCCTCGATCTCGAGCGCCGAGAGCGTGCCGGCCACCTCGTCGAGCCGCAGCTTGTACCGCTCCAGGGTCGCGAGCGCCTGGTTCGCGCGGGACAGGATCGCGGCCGACTCCTCCAGGACCCGGCGCTCACCGTCCACGTACAGCGCGATCAGACGCATCGACTGGGAGACGGAGACGACCGGGAACCTGCACTGCTTGGAGACCCGGTCCGCGGTGCGGTGGCGGGTGCCGGTCTCCTCGGTGGGGATGGAGGCGTCCGGGACCAGCTGCACACCCGCGCGGTGGATCTTGGTGATGTCCTTGTCGAGGACGAGCGCGCCGTCGAGCTTGCACAGCTCACGCAGGCGCGTGGCGGTGAACTCGACGTCCAGCTCGAACCCGCCGGTGCACATCGAATCGACCGTCTTGTCCAGGCCGAGGACGATGAGACCGCCCGTGTTCCCCCGGAGGATCCGCTCCAGGCCGTCACGCAGCGCGGTGCCGGGAGCGACCGCGCTGAGGGCTGCGCGCATCAGCGCTTCGTTCCCGTCCTTGGCTGCCACTGCTCTCCTCCGGCTCGTACGGATGGGCGAGACCAGGGCAAAGTCTAGCGACACCACCCCGGCGCAGGGTTCGCCGCAGCGGTGTGGGCATACGTTCCGCAGGACGTGGGGGTCCCCCCGGACGGAGTCCGGGGGAGGGCGGGCCCCCGCCGAGACGGCTCCGCCGCCTGTTCGGCACCCCCGAGGACCGGGTTCGATCAGCTGGACGTCTTCTCCTCCGCGCCCTTCGCTCTGCGGCTCCGCGGCAGCACCCGCAACGCATCCCCCACGTCCGCCACCTCCGTCACCTTCATGCCGGCCGGCACCTTCCCCGGGTCCCCCGGCACCAGCGCGTGCGTGAAGCCGAGCCGGTGCGCCTCGGCGAGCCGCCGCTGGACGCCCGTCACCCGCCGCACCTCGCCGGCGAGCCCGACCTCGCCGATCGCGACCAGGTTCTTCGGCAGCGGGGTGTCGCTCGCCGCGGAGGCCAGCGCGAGCGCGATCGCCAGGTCGGCGGCGGGCTCGGTGAGCTTCACGCCGCCGACGGTCGCGCTGTAGATGTCCCGCTTGCCCAGCGCGCTGATCCGGCCGCGCTGCTCCAGGACCGCCAGCATCATCGAGACCCGGGAGGTCTCCAGACCCGAGGTCGTCCGCCGCGGCGACGGGATCTGCGAGTCGACCGTCAGCGCCTGCACCTCGGCGACCAGCGGACGCTTGCCTTCCAGGGTGACCGTCAGGCAGGTGCCGGGCACGGCCACGTCACGCCGGGTCAGGAAGAGTCCGGAGGGGTCGGCGAGTCCCGTGATGCCCTCGTCGTGCAGCTCGAAGCAGCCGACCTCGTCGGTCGCCCCGTAGCGGTTCTTCACGCCCCGGACCAGCCGCAGGCGCGCGTGCCGGTCGCCCTCGAAGCTGAGGACGACGTCGACCAGGTGCTCCAGGAGCCGGGGCCCGGCGATGGCCCCCTCCTTGGTGACGTGGCCGACGAGGAGCGTCGACATGCCGCGCTCCTTGGAGGCCCGGATGAGGGCCCCCGCGACCTCGCGGACCTGCGCCATGCCGCCGGGCGCGCCGTCGATCTCGGGGGAGGCGACGGTCTGCACCGAGTCCAGGACCAGCAGGGAGGGCTTCACCGCGTCGAGGTGCCCGAGGACGGCCGACAGGTCGGTCTCGGCCGCCAGGTACAGGTGGTCGCTGAGCGCGTTGATCCGGTCGGCGCGCAGCCGGACCTGGCTCGCGGACTCCTCGCCCGTCACGTACAGCGTGCGGTGCTCGTCGCTCGCCGCCTTGGCCGCCACGTCGAGCAGGAGCGTGGACTTGCCGACCCCGGGCTCGCCCGCGAGCAGCACGACGGCGCCGGGCACCAGGCCGCCGCCGAGGACCCGGTCCAGCTCGTCGACGCCGGTCGAGCGGGCGGTCGCCTGCCGGCCGTCGACCTGCCCGATGGGCAGCGCGGCGGTGGAGACGCGGCCGGCGGCGGTCGTCCGGACGGCGGGCGCGCCGTACTCCTCGACCGTCCCCCAGGCCTGGCACTCGGGGCAGCGGCCGAGCCACTTGGCCGTCTGCCAGCCGCACTCGGTGCAGCGGTAGGACGGCCGGTCCTTGGCGGTTTTCGTACGGGCAGCCATGAGTCACACCGTATCCGCCGCCACCGACAACGGGCCCCGGCCGTCCACAGGGGCGGCCCCAGGGCACCGGAACGCCCGCCTCCTGTCCCCTTTCGAGCGATACCTTCACCCGTAAGAATGAGAATGGAGCAACCGGTACGAAGAGTGCCCCGGCCTTGCCTACGGTCGCCCAGTGACGAGCAGCAGGCTGGAATCCCCCGCACGCACCACCGGCGCACACCGGGCGCACCGCGCCACGGACCAGGGACCGCGCACGCTCGGCCGGCGCCCCCCCGCCCGTTACGAGGCCGCCCTCGACGGCCTTTTCACGTACTGCCTCTCCGTGCTCTGCGACCACGACACGGCCACCGCCGTCCTCGGCGACGTCCTCGCCGTCGCCGAGCGCCACCACGGCCGCTGCCCCTCCGACGAGGACGGCCGCACGGCCTGGCTGTACGCCCTCGCCCGCTGGGCCTGCCTGCGCAGCCTCGGCGAGCAGCGCCGCAAGCGCCAGGGCGCCCACACCGGCCGGCCCGCCGTCACCGCCCCCGAGCCGCCCCGGGTCTCCGAGGAGACCGCCGAGCGGCGCCGCGCCGAGCTCGCCCTGCTCGCCTGGCCCGAGGCCGCCGGCACCACGCCCGAGCAGCGGGAGGCCCTGGAGCTCGCCGTGCGGCACGGCCTCAGCCACCGTCAGGTCGCCGCCGTGCTCTCCCTCGACCCGCTCGCCGCCCGGGAACTCCTCGCCACCGCCGGCTGCGAGGTCGAACGCACCCGCGCCGCCCTCGCCGTCGTCGAGACCGGCAGCTGCCCCACCGTCGCCCGGCTCACCGGCGACCACCGGGTGCTCCTCTCGGCCGCCCTGCGCGCCGAGCTCGTCCGGCACGTCGACGACTGCCCCCGCTGCCGCCGAGCGGCCGAGCGGGTCGGTGCCGCAGGGCCCTGGCCCGGGGCCTCGGCCCTCCCGGCGGACCGGCTGCCGCTCGTCGAGGCGCCCAGGGCCGCCGCGTACATGGCGATGCTGCACGTCCCGCGCGCGCGTGCCGGCGCCCCGCGCTTCGCGCCGACCGGCTTCCCCATGGACCCGAAGGACCACGTCGCCCGCCGGGACCGGATGCGGGCCCGCGCGGTGACCACCACCGTCGTCGCCGCCGTGGTCGCCGCCCCCGTCCTCGCCCTGTGGACCTCGTACCGGGGCACCCCGGCCGCCGACGAGACCGGCCACGACGGACGCAGGATCAGCGCGCGCGAGGCGGACGAACCGGTGGGCCCCGACGGCAGCCCGTACGACCGCTACGAGAACGCGGGCAACGCGAGCGCCGCCCCGGAGCCCCGCTTCACCCAGGGCAGCCGTGCCCCCGACGTCTCCGTCGAGGTCGTCAGCCCCGGCGCCCCCACCGAACCGGCCCGCCCCGGCGAACCCGCCGCCGGCTGGATCACGGTCACCGCCGCCGGCCACGGCGACGTCACCCTGCTCACCCTCACCGCCGCCGGCGGCTCACCCGTCGACTGGTCGCTGTGGACGGACGCCCCCTGGCTGTACGTCAGCCGGGCCTCCGGCACGCTCCGCCCCGGCGAGACGATCACGATCGCCGTCCGTGTCGACCACGGCCGGACACCCGCGGGCCCGTGGAGCGCGCGCGTGGGGGTGAACCCCTCGGGCGCGGTCGTACGGATCGACGGCCACGGCCCCGCCAAGCCGCCGACCGGCCGGGTCGTCACACCCCCGCCGGCCACGACGACGGAACCGACGACCCCGCCGACGTCTCCGCCGACGACGGAACCGACCGACCCGCCCACGAGCCCGCCCACCACGGAACCGACGACGCCGCCCACGACCGAGCCCACGACCCCGCCGCCGACCACCGAGCCGACGCCGGACCCGAGCACCACACCGCCGGCGACCGAGGAACCCCCACCGACGAACTCGGACCCGGCCACGACCCCGCCGTCGACCGAGACGCCCTAGAGACCGAGGCGCCCTAGAGACCGAGGCGCCTAGGGCCTGCCCGGCGGATCAGGGGCGGACAGGCCCTAGACGGGGTCCGCCGGATGCGGGGCCACCAGCGGCAGCTGCGAGGCGAGCCGCGCCTCGCACAGCCCGGCAAGCACCTCGTACGCCTCCTCGCCCATCATCTCGACCAGCTCAGGCCGGTACGAGACGTACACCGGCTCCCCGCCGACGTGCGCCGACGACGCCGTCGTGCAGTACCAGTGCAGGTCATGGCCGCCCGGACCCCAGCCGCGCCGGTCGTACTCGCCGATCGACACCTGGAGCACCTTGGTGTCGTCGGGGCGGTCGACCCAGTCGTACGTCCGCCGCACCGGCAGCTGCCAGCACACGTCCGGCTTCGTCTCCAGGGGCTCGCGGCCCTCCTTCATCGCCAGGATGTGCAGCGAGCAGCCCGCGCCGCCCGCGAAACCGGGCCGGTTCTGGAAGATGCAGGACCCCTCCCAGCGGCGGGTCTGCCGGTCGCCGTCCTCGTCGAGCTGCACCCAGCCAGACTCCGTACCGACGTCGTGGAACTGCCACAGCTCGGGCGTCAGCCGGGCCACGTGCCCGGCGACCCGCTTCTCGTCGTCCTCGTCGGAGAAGTGCGCGCCCAGCGTGCAGCAGCCGTCGTCGGCGCGCCCCTCCTGGATGCCCTGGCAGCCGTTGCCGAAGATGCACGTCCAGCGCGAGGTCAGCCAGGTCAGGTCGCAGCGGAAGACCTGTTCCTCGTCGGCCGGATCGGGGAACTCGACCCACGCGCGCGCGAAGTCGAGCCCCTTCTCGTCGGGCTCCTCGGCCTTGCCCCGCTTCTGCTTCCCGACCTTGACCGCCTTCACGGCCTTCGCCGCGTGCGCGGTCCTGGCGTCCTTCACGCGCGCGCCTTCGCTCTCTTTGCCCGGCTTCGCCTTTTTCGTCTTTGGCACAAGACCAAGCGTATGCGGGTCGGCGCAGTAGCGTTCCGCCCATGAGACTCGGAGTCCTCGACGTCGGTTCGAACACAGTGCACCTCCTCGTGGTGGACGCCCACCCCGGCGCCCGGCCGCTGCCCGCCCACTCGCACAAGGCGGAGCTCCGGCTCGCCGAACTGCTCGACGAGCGGGGTGCCATCGCGCCCGACGGCGTCGAGCGGCTCATCGCGACCGTGCGGGACGCGCTCCTCGCCGCCGAGGACAAGGGCTGCGAGGAGGTGCTGCCCTTCGCGACCTCCGCCGTGCGCGAGGCCAGCAACGCCGACGCGGTCCTCGCGCGCGTGAAGGACGAGACCGGGGTCGACCTCCAGGTCCTCACCGGCGAGGAGGAGGCCCGGCTCACCTTCCTCGCCGCCCGCCGCTGGTTCGGCTGGTCCGCCGGCAAGCTGCTCCTCCTCGACATCGGCGGCGGCTCCCTCGAAGTCGCGTACGGCATCGACGAGGACCCGGACACGGCGGTCTCCCTGCCCCTGGGCGCCGGGCGCCTCACGGCGGGCTGGCTGCCCGGCGACCCGGCGGACACCGCCGACGTGAAGGCGCTGCGCCGCCACGTGCGCGCGCAGATCGCCCGTACGGTCCACGAGTTCAGCCGCTTCGGCCGCCCCGACCACGTCGTGGCCACCTCCAAGACCTTCAAGCAGCTCGCCAGGATCGCGGGCGCGCCCGGCTCGGGGGAGGGTCTCTACGTCCAGCGGATCCTGTCCCGCAAGTCCCTGGAGGAGTGGGTCCCGCGCCTCGCCGGCATGACCGCGCCCGAGCGCGCCGCCCTCCCCGGCGTCTCGGAGGGCCGCGCCGGCCAGCTCCTCGCGGGCGCGCTCGTCGCGGAGGGCGCGATGGACCTGCTGGGCGTCGAGGAACTGGAGATCTGCCCCTGGGCCCTGCGCGAGGGCGTCATCCTCCGCCGCCTGGACCACCTGCCGGAGCACTGACGATCCGCACCCCGCACCGGCCGGGGCGTGACCGGAACCACCCTCCGGCCCCCCGGCCCGCCCCGTACCCTTACCCCGTGGCAGAACCAGTGGTGCGCATCCCGGATGCGAAGGTCGCCCTGTCGACGGCCTCGGTCTATCCGGAGTCGACGGCGACGGCCTTCGAGATCGCCGCGCGCCTCGGGTACGACGGCGTCGAGGTCATGGTGTGGACCGACCCGGTCAGCCAGGACGTCGAGGCGCTGCGCCGGCTCTCCGACTACCACCAGGTCCCGATCCTGGCCGTGCACGCCCCCTGCCTCCTCATCACGCAGCGCGTCTGGTCCACCGACCCGTGGGTCAAGCTCCAGCGCGCCCAGGCCGCCGCCGAGCGGCTCGGCGCGTCGACGGTCGTCGTGCACCCGCCGTTCCGCTGGCAGCGCCAGTACGCCAAGGACTTCGTGACCGGCATCTGGCGGATGGCGGACGAGACGGACGTGCGCTTCGCCGTCGAGAACATGTACCCGTGGCGGTACAAGGACCGCGAGATGCTCGCGTACGCCCCCGAGTGGGACGTCACCAAGGACGACTACCGGCACTTCACCGTCGACCTCTCGCACACCGCGACCGCCCGCACCGACGCCCTCGCGATGATCGACCGCATGGGCGACCGGCTCGGCCACGTCCACCTCGCCGACGGCAAGGGCTCCGCGAAGGACGAGCACCTCGTCCCGGGGCGCGGCACGCAGCCCTGCGCCGAGCTCCTGGAGCGGCTCGCGCTCACCGGCTTCGACGGGCACGTCGTCATCGAGGTCAACACCCGCCGCGCGATGTCAGCCGCCGAACGCGAGGCCGATCTCGCGGAGGCCCTCGCCTTCACCCGCCTCCACCTGGCCTCGGCGCCCGCCCGCCCGACGACCGAACGGGCCCCCCGCACATGACCGACCCGGCCCCGCGCCGGCGCGGCCGCCCGTCCCGTACCGAGGAGGAGAGCGGCCCGGACGCCCGGACCCGCATCCTGGAGGCGGCCCGCGCCCAGTTCGCCGAGCGCGGCTACGACAAGGCCTCGGTGCGCGGCATCGCCAAGGCCGCCGGCGTGGACCCGGCGCTCGTGCACCACTACTTCGGCACGAAGGACGAGGTCTTCGCCGCCGCGATCGAGGTCTCCTTCGAGCCCGCGGCAGTCCTCCCGGCGATCATCGGCGGCCCACGCGAGGCCATCGGCGAGCGGCTCGCGCGCTTCTTCATCGGCGTCTGGGAGAACCCGGCCTCCCGCGCCCCGCTCCTCGCGATCGTCCGCTCCGCGCTCACCCACGAGGCGGCGGCCAAGGTGCTGCGGACCTTCGTGCTGCGCCGGCTCCTGGAGCGGATCGCGGCCGAGCTCGACGTGCCGGACCCGGGCTTCCGCGCGGAGCTGGCCGCCTCGCACATGATCGGGATCGTGATCATGCGGTACGTGATCCAGGTCGAGCCGCTGGCCTCGGCGGACCCGGAGCGGATCGTCGAACAGGTGGCCCCGACCCTCCAGCGCTACCTGACGGAAGCCTGACGCCTCACCTGACCGAAGCCTGAACACCCGTCCCGCATTCCGGACGCCCTGTCCAGATCTTGGAGCACCGGCGTACGCTCGAATGCAAGCACACCCATCACGAGGAGCGAGCGACGATGCCCGAGCTGAGGTCCCGCACTGTCACCCACGGCCGCAACATGGCGGGCGCACGCGCCCTTATGCGCGCCTCCGGTGTACCCGGCGCGGACATCGGCCGGAAGCCGATCATCGCCGTCGCCAACTCCTTCACCGAGTTCGTCCCCGGCCACACCCACCTCCAGCCGGTCGGCCGGATCGTCTCCGAGGCCATCACCGCGGCCGGCGGCATCGCCCGCGAGTTCAACACGATCGCCGTCGACGACGGCATCGCCATGGGCCACGGCGGCATGCTCTACAGCCTGCCCTCCCGCGACCTGATCGCGGACAGCGTGGAGTACATGGTCGAGGCGCACTGCGCCGACGCCCTGATCTGCATCTCCAACTGCGACAAGATCACCCCCGGCATGCTGATGGCGGCCCTCCGCCTCAACATCCCGACGGTCTTCGTCTCCGGCGGCCCGATGGAGTCCGGCCGCGCCACGCTCGTCGACGGCTCGGTCCGCACGCTCGACCTGGTCGACGCGATCTCCGACGCCGTGAACCCGAAGATCTCGGACGAGGACATCTCCCGCATCGAGGAGAACGCCTGCCCGACCTGCGGTTCCTGTTCCGGCATGTTCACCGCCAACTCGATGAACTGCCTGACCGAGGCGATCGGCCTCTCCCTCCCCGGCAACGGCACGGTGCTCGCCACCCACACCGCCCGCCGGGCGCTGTACGAGAACGCGGCCCGCACGGTCGTCGACATCACGCGCCGGTACTACGACGAGGACGACGACTCCGTCCTGCCCCGCTCGATCGCGTCCCGCGCCGCCTTCGAGAACGCCATGGCCCTCGACATCGCCATGGGCGGCTCCACCAACACGATCCTGCACCTGCTCGCCGCCGCCCAGGAGGCCGAGCTCGACTACGGCCTGCCGGACATGGACGAGGTCTCCCGCCGGGTGCCCTGCCTGGCCAAGGTCGCCCCGAACGTCGCCAAGGACCGCACGTACTACATGGAGGACGTGCACCGGGCGGGCGGCATCCCCGCCATCCTCGGCGAGCTCTACCGCGCCGGTCTGCTGAACGAGGACGTCCACGCCGTCCACGCGCCCTCCGTCAAGCAGTGGCTGGACACCTGGGACGTGCGCGGCGGCTCCCCCTCAGAGGAGGCCGTCGAGCTGTGGCACGCGGCCCCCGGCTGCGTCCGCTCCGCGACCGCCTTCTCCCAGTCGGAGCGCTGGGACACCCTCGACACGGACGCCGCGAACGGCTGCATCCGCGACGCGGCCCACGCGTACTCGAAGGACGGCGGCCTCGCCGTCCTGCACGGCAACCTCGCCGTCGACGGCTGCGTCGTGAAGACCGCCGGCGTCGACGAGTCCATCTGGACCTTCGAGGGCCCGGCCGTCGTCTGCGAGTCGCAGGAGGAGGCCGTCGAGAAGATCCTGAACAAGCAGGTCAAGGACGGCGACGTCGTCGTCATCCGCTACGAGGGCCCCAAGGGCGGCCCCGGCATGCAGGAGATGCTCTACCCGACCTCCTTCCTCAAGGGCCGCGGCCTGGGCAAGACCTGCGCCCTCGTCACCGACGGCCGCTTCTCCGGCGGCACCTCGGGCCTCTCCATCGGCCACGCCTCGCCCGAGGCCGCCTCGGGCGGCACGATCGCGCTCGTCGAGGACGGCGACCGCATCCGCATCGACATCCCGAACCGCTCGATCGAGCTCCTCGTCGACGACGCCACCCTGGCGGCCCGCCGTGAGGCCCTCGGCGGCGTGTACGCGCCGAAGAACCGGGAGCGCAAGGTGTCGGCGGCGCTGCGGGCGTACGCGGCGATGGCGACGAGCGCCGACAAGGGCGCGGTCCGGGACGTGACGAAGCTGGGCTGACCCCGGCGAAGGACGTACGACGAAGGGGAGCGGGTTCCCGAACCCGCTCCCCTTCGTCGTACGTGGTCACCAGGACGCCGGATCGCGCGCGTCCACCGCGAACACGGAGCCGTCCGGCGCCGTCCCGAAGACCCGGTCCCCGGCGACCAGCGGCGCGGGCACCAGGGGCGCGTACCCGAGGCGGCCGTTGCGCAGCCGGGGCCGGGTCTGGCCGACCAGCGCGCCGCGCACCGTGTCGACGGCGAGCAGCCGGCCGTCCTGGACGGAGAAGTAGAGCCGGTCGCGGGGGCCGAGGACCGGCTGGGAGACGTTCCCGGCGGCCGTCTCCAGGTCCCACAGCACCTTCCCCTTCGGGGCGGCGGTGTCGAAGGCGGTGAGGTGCCCGTCCGCGTCGAGCAGATGGACGACGGCGCCGCTCACCGCGATGCCCCGGAGGTCCATCCGGTACGGCAGGGACAGCCTGCGCACGGCCCCGTGGCCCCCGCCGGGCCCCAGGAGGACGAGGGCGTCGACCAGCGAGGCGTCGGCGCCGCGGAAGGCCGCGAGGACCAGCGTGCCGTCCCCGGTGCGGCCCAGCGGATCGAGGTTGCCGTCCAGGTTCCGCTGCCAGACCACCTCGCCGGTGGCGGGCCGGATCGCACCGACCCGGGTGTGCGTCGCGTCCTCCGACGCCTCGGACACCGTGAGGAGCCCCGAGGGCGCGTCGTACGGTCCGGGGCGCGGCACCCCGAAGCCGGAAAGGCCGTGCCGCCACAGCTCCTCGCCGCCGCGCGCGTCGACCGCCCGGATGCCGCCCATGCCGTCGGACAGGACGACGGCCCCGCCGGCCGGCCGGTACACCTCGGGGAGCTTGCCGCGCGCGGTCCAGCCGGGCGCGCCGTCCCCGGCCGCGTACGCCCGCAGGGGACCCGCCGGAGCGGCGGCCCCGACCACCCCCTCCGCGAGGGACACGGGGGCCTTCGGTGCCAGCTCCTCGACGGGCGCGGTTCGCGACCAGAGGACCCGCCCGGTCACCGGGTCGAGCCGAGCGATCCCGATGCCCCCTGCCGTGCAGTACAGCGCGCCCGTGTCGTGCGTACAGGCGGGCGCGGACGACGGACCGTACTTCTGGAGCCCGGTGGTCCAGCCGGCGAACGAGGTCGCCACCTCGTCCGGGCTCGTCGGGGTCTCGGGCCGGTCCGCGGGCCGGCTGAGCGCCGCGTACAGCCCGGCAGCGGTCAGCGCCAGCGCGGCGGCGGCGGCGATCGTCGGACGCGGCCGGATCCGCGGACCGCGCCGGGGTGCGGCCGGCGCGGGTGCCCGGACCGGCGTGTCCGCGTCCCACGCGGGCGTGTGGCCGGCGTCCTCGCCCTCGGGCAGCGCGGGACGCCGCCGCTGCGCCGGTATGA
The DNA here is from genome assembly GCF_042889835.1 of Streptomyces sp. NPDC002463. Lineage (NCBI taxonomy): Bacteria > Bacillati > Actinomycetota > Actinomycetes > Kitasatosporales > Streptomycetaceae > Streptomyces > Streptomyces sp. NPDC002463. The sequence continues at coordinate 6,426 of NZ_JBIARL010000011.1, read as the reverse complement.
AGGCCTCGGCCGCGTACGAGGGAGGCAGCAGAGCCTGCATGATCTGCGCCGGCGTCGGCCGCTCGATCGGTTCCTTGGCGAGGCAGCGCGCGACGAGCGGCGCCAGGTCCGCGGGCACCCCCGTCAGGTCCGGCTCGTCGTGGACGACCTGGTACGCCACGATGTACGGGCTGTCGGAGTCGAACGGTCCGTGCCCGGTCGCCGCGTGCACCAGCACGGAACCCAGCGCGAACACGTCCGCCGCCGGCCCGACCTCCCGGGGCCGCTGGAACTGCTCGGGCGCCATGAACGGCGGCGAGCCGATGAGCTTGCCCGTCTCCGTGTGCAGATCGCTGTCGACCGGCCGGGAGATCCCGAAGTCGATGACCTTCGGCCCGGTGTCGGTCAGCAGCACGTTGCTGGGCTTGAGGTCCCGGTGGACCACCCCGGCCCGGTGGATGTCGCGCAGCGCCTCGGCGAGCCCGGCGGTGAGCCGGCGCAGCTCGGCCGGGGACAGCGGGCCGTTCCGCTTCACCTGGTCGGCGAGGGTCGGGCCGGGCACGTAGAGGGTCGCCATCCAGGGGCGTTCGGCATCGGGATCGGCGTCGACGACCGGCGCCGTGAAGGCCCCGCTGACCCGGCGGGCGGCCGCGACCTCCTGGCGGAAACGCGCTCTGAACTCGGGGTCCTCCGCATACCGAGCGTGTACGACCTTCACCGCGAGCCGCAGCCCCGAGGCTGAGCTCGCGAGGTGTACGACGCCCATGCCGCCGGATCCCAGACAGGCCTGGAGACGGTAGTCGCCCGCGTATTCGGGCTCCTCCGCATAGCGTTCGGCACCGGTGCCGCGCAACGGTGGCATCGCCCACCCCCGTGTGATTCCCCGTCACATCGCGCGCACGTGCGCGACCCGACGGAGCCTAGTCCATGGTGCCCGCGATGTCGGTGGAGCTTGCTAGCCTGCGCGTCGCGGAGAGTGAAACTCGGCGGAGCGCTTTTGCGCCACAGGGGGAGGACACCATGACCACGCGTTACGAGGTCGCACCGGGCTACCGGGTCAACGTGCGCTCGGGCCCGAGCACCAAGTACCCGATCGTCCGGGCACTGCCGCTCGGCGCCACCGTCGCGATCTACTGCCAGAAGTACGGCGAGTGGGTCAGCGGCCCGTACGGCACGACGAACATCTGGGACAGCATCGCGCCGGGGGAGTACGTCTCCGACGCGTACGTCCACACGGGCAGCGACGAGATGGTCGCACCGCGCTGCTCCTGAGCTCCTCACCGCCGCCCCGGGGATAATCGACCCTGTGAGCGACGAAGAGAAGCAGCCCAGCGGCCCGCAGCCGGAGGAGATCCGCTTCTTCGGCACGACCTGGGTCGACCACAGCGGCCACTACGCGCTGCGCCGCGCCGGCCTCGCCGTCGGCGCGCTCGCCGCCGCCGTCGCGGCCTGCTTCGTGCTGCGCTTCGCCTACGAGGGCCTGCAGATCGCGGACGTCGGCGGCGTCGTCAACATGCTGGTCGTCATCATGTTCGCGGTCTGCAGCGCCATCGCCTTCGCCAAGACCTGGGAGGGCTTCGTCCGCCGCCCGGCCGACCCGGCCCGCGAGGAGTCCCTGCGCAGCCTGAAGGCCATCGGCTTCATCGGCTCCCTCCTGGCCTACGCGGCCCGCTGCCTCATCGAGGCCCCGGGCGAAAAACTCCACCGCACGGAACACGAAGCGGCAGTGAAGCAGTACGAGAACCGCCGAGCCTCCCGCACGGGCAACCCGTCGACCCGCAAGAAGCCGAAGCGCAAGTAGCCCACCTCGGTGGGGGTCCCGCCCGTGTGGGCAATCGTCCCGCTGGGGCGTGGGGGAGGGTGGGCACACGGGACGGCGCGCTCAGCGGCGCCTCCGCGTTCCGCGCCTTGACCCGCACCACATGCACCCGCACGAACCCAAGGCCCAGGTCCTTGACGCCCGGACACCCCCAGCCCCACTATTCATCGCATGATGAATTACCTGCCGGGCAAGCCCGACCAGGCAGCGGTCATCGCAGACGGCCTCACCACAGTCCGAGGCGACCGCCAAGTCCTCCGCGGGATCGACTTCACCGTCCCGACCGGCCAGGTCACCGGCCTCCTGGGCCCCTCCGGCTGCGGCAAGACCACCCTCATGCGCGCCATCGTCGGCACCCAGGCCAAGGTCACCGGCACCCTCCAGGTCCTGGGCCGCCCCGCCGGCGACCCCGCCCTCCGCTCCCGCATCGGCTACGTCACCCAGGCCCCGTCCGTCTACGACGACCTCACCGTCCGCCAGAACCTCGACTACTTCGCCGCCGTCCTGCTCCCCGGCCGCGCCCACCGACACGACCGTCGCACCGCCGTCGACCGGGCCATCGAGGACGTCGACCTCGCCGACCACGCGGACGCCCTCGCCGGCCGGCTCTCCGGCGGCCAGCGCAGCCGCGTCTCCCTCGCCGTCGCCCTCCTCGGCACCCCGGAGCTCCTCGTCCTCGACGAGCCCACGGTCGGCCTCGACCCCGTCCTCCGCCGCGACCTGTGGAACCTCTTCCACCGGATCGCCGCCGACCGGGGCACCACCCTCCTCATCTCCTCCCACGTGATGGACGAGGCCGAGCGCTGCCACCGACTGCTCCTCATGCGCGAGGGCGAGATCCTCGCCGAGGACACCCCCGACGACCTCCGCCGCCGCAACGACACGGCCACCGTCGAAGAAGCCTTCCTGCACCTCGTGGACGCGGCGAACGAACGAGCCGCCCGAGCCGCAGCCGAACAGCAGGAGCACCGCCCGTGAACGCGAACCGCACCCTCGCCACCGCCGCCCGCGTCCTGCGCCAGCTGCGCCACGACCCGCGCTCGATCGCCCTGATGCTCCTCGTCCCCTGCCTGATGCTCTTCCTGCTCCGCTACGTCTTCGACGGCAGCCCGGGCACCTTCGACAACATCGGCGCCTCGCTCCTCGGCATCTTCCCGCTCATCACGATGTTCCTGGTGACCTCCATCGCCACCCTCAGGGAACGCACCTCCGGCACCCTGGAACGCCTCCTCGCCATGCCCCTCGGCAAGGCCGACCTCATCGCCGGCTACGCCCTCGCCTTCGGGCTCGTCGCCGTCCTCCAGTCCGTCCTGGCCACCGGCCTCGCCGTCTGGTTCCTCGGCCTCGACGTCATCGGCTCCCCCTGGCTCCTCCTCCTGGTGGCCCTCCTCGACGCCCTCCTCGGCACCGCCCTCGGCCTCTTCGTCTCCGCCTTCGCCGCGTCCGAGTTCCAGGCCGTCCAGTTCATGCCGGCCGTGATCTTCCCGCAGATCCTGCTCTGCGGCCTGTTCACCCCGCGCGACCGCATGGCCCCGGCCCTGGAGGCGATCTCGAACGTCCTGCCCATGTCATACGCCGTCGACGGCATGAACGAGGTCCTGCGCCACCCCGACATGACCACCGCCTTCGTCCGCGACGCCCTCGTCGTCGCGGGCTGCGCCGTCCTCGTCCTCGGCCTCGGCGCGGCCACCCTCCGCCGCCGTACCGCCTGACCGCCCCTCGGACACCCCGCGCACCCCGGCCCCCACCGGTGAAAGGATGTCGAAAAGGCCCCCTCCGGCGAGGTGAACAGACCCATGACCCAGACCGTCGCAGTCCTCGGCACCGGCAAGATCGGTGAAGCGCTCCTCAGCGGCATGATCCGCGCCGGCTGGCGCCCCACCAACCTCCTGGTCACCACCCGCCGCGCCGAACGCGCCGAGGAACTCCGCACCCGCTACGGCGTCGAGACCGTCACCAACGCCGAGGCCGCCAAGCGCGCCGACACCCTCATCCTGGCCGTCAAGCCGCAGGACATGGGCCGCCTCCTCGACGAGCTCGCCCCGCACGTCACCGCCGACCGCCTGATCATCAGCGCGGCGGCGGGCATCCCCACGTCCTTCATCGAGGACCGCCTCACCGCCGGCACCCCCGTCGTCCGCGTCATGCCGAACACGCCCGTACTCGTCGACGAGGGCATGTCCGTCATCTCGGCCGGCAGCCACGCCACGCCCGAGCACCTCGCCCACACGGAGGAGATCTTCGGCGGCGTCGGCAAGACCCTCCGCGTCCCCGAGTCCCAGCAGGACGCCGCCACCGCCCTCTCGGGCTCGGGCCCCGCGTACTTCTACTTCCTCGTCGAGGCGATGACCGACGCCGGCATCCTCCTCGGCCTGCCCCGCGCCCAGGCCCACGACCTCATCGTCCAGGCCGCCATCGGCGCCGCCGTGATGCTCCGCGACAGCGGCGAGCACCCGGTCAAGCTCCGCGAGGCCGTCACCTCACCGGCCGGCACCACCATCAGCGCCATCCGCGAGCTGGAGAACCACGGCGTGCGGGCCGCCCTGATCGCCGCGCTGGAAGCGGCCCGCGACCGCAGCCGCGAGCTCGCCTCCGGCAACAGCTGAGCGACTACTCCGCCGACGCACCCTTCACCACGTCCTCCGTGGTCACGACCCGGGCGAAGCGCCCACCGTGCAGCGACACCGCCGTCGCCCGGGTCAGCTCCTCCGCCGTCTGCGTCCAGTCGAACGGGCCCGCCAGGTCGAAGGTGTGCATCGCGTCCAGGGCGAACAGCACGTCGTACCCGAGGTTCCCGCCCATCCGCGCGGTGGTCTCGTTGCACATGTTGGTCTGGATCCCCACCACCACGAACTGCTCGACGCCGGCCCCCTTCAGCCAGGCATCCAGATCGGGCTCCCCGTAGAAGGCGGAGTTCACGGACTTCGTGACGAACAGCTCCGGCCCCGAGCCCTTCCCCCGCCGCTCCTCGACGAAGTCCTTGAACTCGTTGCCCTCGGTCCCCGGCTCCAGCGGCGACCCGGCCCGCGGCGAGTCGTGCCGCACGAAGACGACCGGCCGCCCCGTCTCCTGCCACACGTCGATCAGAGCCGCGATGTTCCTCTCGGCGTCCGGGTTGTCCCGCCGCCCCCAGAACTCCGACTCGAAGCCCTTCTGCACGTCGATGACCACCAGCGCCGCGTTCTCGTTGATCTCCATGACAACGATCCTCCCGCCGTGAGCCCCCGCGTCCCAGAGGGGTGAATGCCAGCGATCGATGCTTTACTGCCAACCGTGCCGCAGACACCCACACCACGCCCCCAGCGCATCGCCCTCGTCGCCTTCCCCGGCATCCGCGCCTTCGACATCTCCGTCATCACCGAGGTCTGGGACAGCGACCGCACCCTCCGCGGCGTCCCGCCCTTCGAACTCCGCAGAACCGCCGCAGACCCGGACACCCCCATCCCCCTGCGCGGCGGCCTCACCCTCACCCCCGACCGCCCACTCACCTGGATCGACGACCTCACCCCCACCGACCTCGTCGTCGTCCCCGGCATCGAAGACCCCTACGCCGACCTCCCGGCCCCCGTCCTCGACGCCCTCCGCCGCGCCCACACCGCCGGCGTCCCGGTCGCCTCGCTCTGCGCCGGCGCCTTCGTCCTCGCCCGCGCCGGCCTCCTCGACGGACGCCGCGCCGTCACCCACTGGCACCTCGCCGGGACCCTGGCCGCCCTCCACCCGGCCGTCCAGGTCCAACCCGACGCGCTCTTCGTCGAGGACACCGGCGTCTGGACCTCGGCCGGCACCGCAGCGGGCATCGACCTCTGCCTCCACCTGATCCGCACCGCCCACGGAGCGGAGGCGGCGGCCACCGTCGCCCGCTCGATGGTCACGGCCCCCTTCCGTACGGGGACCCAGGCACAGTTCATCGAGCACCCCACACCCCGCGCCGACCGCGACGCCGACGCCCTCGCCGCCGTACGCGCCCACGCCCTGGCCCACCTCGCCGACCCCCACACCGTCGCAAGCCTGGCCGCCGTCGCCGGCATGTCCCCCCGCTCCTTCGCCCGCCACTTCCAGGCCACGACCGGAACGACCCCTCTCCACTGGCTCATCACCCAGCGCGTGGCGGCAGCCCAGAAGCTCCTCGAACGGACGGACCACCCCCTCCCCGAGGTGGCCCGCCGCGCGGGCTTCGGCAGCGAGGTCACCATGCGCCAGCACTTCGCCTCCCACCTGGGCACCAGCCCCCGCGACTACCGCAACGCCTTCCGTCACCCGGGCAGAGGAACCCCCACGGACCAGGGTTGACACGGCACCCCCCGGTCCGTAAGGTTCTCCGAGTTGTCCGACGTGAGCACCGACTCCGGTCGGCCCCGGACAGCCATTCCGCAAGATCCACTGAACCTGACGGTGCTTTGCCGCGCCGTCGTGCTTTCCGTGCGTTTTTGCGAAATGAGGAATTCGCGTTCGAAGGTCTGGGCGCACGTCGCCCGATTCGCGTCGGACGGCAGGAATCCGCTAAAGTCTCACTCGTCGGAACGGCCCAACAGCCGGAAAGACAAACCCCCTGACTGGGAATCAGACGCCGAAAGGATCTGATAGAGTCGGAACCGCCGGAAGGGCCCGGAGCGAAAGCGAAAGGGACC